>CAZKCG010000044.1:0-42067 GCA_964551445.1 uncultured bacterium
GTTCACTGCAGTATAAAACGCTGGGCTGGTCGTAAGGTTATAAGGATAGTTGTCGGTCGAATAACTCGTATTCGCGGCCTTTATGTAAAATGTATAAGGCGTCAGTAATAAAGGCGTATCGAAGATAGCCGTGAACGAACCGCTGGAATCTGCGGTTATGGTATTACCGCCGGATATCGTGTCGGTGCCTGTATAACCACCGGCATGACTTACGTTCATTATGGTGTTATTGAAATAAACATGCAGTCCGGTCGCGTTCGGAGGAAACCCGGCCGCCGTGACTGTGACCGGTTCGTTATAAGGACCATTGTCGTAAGGCAGCGTGGTATCGACTATGGCAAGTATTGCATTAGCGGAAACTGTCAGTACTACTATGTTTCCGGTTGCGATACCGTTTACATACGCCTGTAAATTATATGTGCCGACGGGCAGGCTCGATGGAACGGCAAAACTTACGTCGAATTTTCCATCGGCGTTGGCGGTTATGGTTTTATTATCCCCGGCGACCGCGTCGTCGCCATACATAGCGGTATTTGTAACGGTGACTTCTATAGAATCGATCTTCAGTTTGATATTTCCGGTAGAAACTCCGAAATATCCGGCATTACAATTGATCGTGCTTCCCCAGGCGACGGAAGTGGATCCGACAACGGCGATCTCGGCCGTAGCCGGGCCGGTGGTGACCGTGTAGGCCCTCGGAGCCGTCGTTACATAACTCGTGCCGGCCTTGACCTCATAAGTCCCGGAGGCTGTATCGGCCGGTATGGTTAAATAAGCGCCAAAATTTCCACTGGCGTCGGCGGTGGCGGCGGAACCGGAAACGCTATCGCCGCCGTAGGCGCCGCTGTCGGTTAAAAACATGGTGGCTGAATTAAATTTCACCCATATTCCGGTCTGATTCGCATCGAACCAGCTTCCGGTGACATAAAGATTGCCGTTCGCCGGCCCCTGGTCGGAGATCGCTATCTTATCGGTTATCTGAATGGTTGGTATGACTATGAGCACATTCGGCCTGTTCGAATATGAGCCGCCTATCTGGGCCACAACCTCGTAGGTGCCGCCCGGCATATTGGGCGTGGGAAATGTAACCTCGAAGTTTCCGCTGGCGTCGGCCGTTATCATGTTATCCGCAACGGCGCAGCCGGCATAAGTACCGGTTTTAGTTATGGACTGGCCGATGTTATCGAATTTTATAATGATCCCCGGCTGGCTGGGGCCGAAGGAAGTGCCGGCCACTCTGACTAGATTCCCGACCCTTAAGTTGGTGCCGTTATCGGCGTTATTTACGGCCGTTATAGTGGGATTGACGGTCGAACCGGTAACGGTATAGTTAACGATATTGGTCTGTTCATCCATATATTGAGCATATATCGGATAGACGCCATTGGGCCTCGAAGGCACGGTGAAATAAACTTCGAAATGCCCGGAATCATTAGCGTTCACAGACAAGTTGTCCGCGGCCACGGTACAGGAATAAAGCGCTGTTTTAGCCAAACTCATCTGCTGGCCGTCAAAATAAATTTTAATGTTATTAAAACCCGAACTGAACCCCTCGACGTCTTTTACGTAAACGGTCGTGCCTACGCCGCCTGAATTAGCGGGCGCGTTATTATCGTAAGCGGAGATCATGGGAACGGCGGTCTGGCTCGCGGTGCCGCCCGTGAAATTTTCATGGTGCAAATGAAGCCAGTCATAATTTGCAAGGTCGCCGGCCAATACTTCGGTATCGTATATGTTGGTGAACGGTATTCCGGCTTCGTCCAATACGCGCGTAACAGGGTCAATGCTCATGAGAACGCCGTCGCCGTAATCGACGGTCGTGCTGTATACGGCGATCGTCGGGGCCTTTGTTATGTTGATGATCGCGGTGGTCTGTGAATAGATCGCGGTGACATCGGTATATATTTTATAACGCACCCAGGGAAAGAGAGTCGACTGCGTCAAAACGCCATAATCACCGAATAGGCCGCTGCCTGAAAGTTTTAGAGCACCCAGCTGTTCGAGGAGCGCTTCATCGTAGTTGAACATAAATGAGCCGCCGCGATAACCCAGCAGCCACTTTACGGGATATCCGTGTGCGGCGAGCCATACCGCGAGACCGTACGCCCTTTTATAGCCGATGACCCACTGATCGCACACGCCGTTTTCCATTCCCATCGGGATGAGAACCTGAGTGGTGGGCGGAACGGAAGAAGTGCTTGTGATGGCGCCGGTGCCGAGCTTTAACACGTATTCATTTCCGGGAACGAACGCGGTCAGGTCGCTATAAGGCCCCGCCGGATCCATATTCACGATCTTGTTTGAAACGTCGTATGGTTCGGATAAGGTCTTATGCGGCATGCCCCAGGGCATTACGTTATAGCGGGCCTGCTGGATGACGGCGGCTTTTCCGTCCGGCCCGACCTGTATTGCCGTGCGGGCGTAAACATCCTGAGAAGTAAAACCTATGACCTTCGCGAAAGTATATTCGATATTTCTTTTTCCGTTGATGAAAACCCTTCCGCCGGCTATTACCACATCGGTCGTGCCTATCTGAAGGTTGTTCTGGGTGGCATACGACATCGCTTTGGCCCTGACGGCGGCTTCCTGAGTGGAGGAAAGGGTGGTCTGTCCGGCGTAATTGGCGAGCTCCTTCGCCGCGGCCATTCCGGCGGCCTCGGTAGCTTCCTGGACGCGTTCCGAAGTCATGTAGACCCTCGAAACGTCTATTACTATGGCGGCCACTCCGCAAAAGGCCACTATTCCCATCGCTACGATTATCAATACCGAACCGATATTTCTTAGGCCGCGGAAATTTATGCTGCGTCCGAACATACCCATAAAGTTTCCCCCTTTATTTATAAATAATAAAAATTCCAGGAATTATTGCGGAGCCATCCTGCTCTGAGCCGTCAATTTAAGAATGAAGGTACCCGCCATATCCGCGCCTAAGATCTGCGCGCAAAGCATGGTATGGGTATACATGACGGATATTTTCGCGTATCCGGTACCGGTGAAAGCCGAAGGATCGACGATAGTGTCGTCGGCCGGATTATTTGGAGTCGTCATATCGTTATAATAAAAAATTTCCTGACCTATATTGGTAATGACATTGTCATTTACATCGCAGACGCTTTCACCATTGAGTTTATAGGGGCCATAAAGCGCGTTGCCCGGGCCGATGATCTTCATACAAGTGGTATCTATCAAAAAGGCGCCTTTTAAAAGCTCTTTTATAACTTTCAGATCGGCGCCCAACTGGCCGCGGCAGAGCACGGCTTCTTTCGTTGCTTTTCCAAGGGCGAAGTTCATTCCGAGATAATTTTTCAAGAGGAAACCGAACTCGAACATCCCCATTATCATCATTATAAGGATCGGGAATACAAGAGCAAATTCGACTATCGACTGCGCTTTTTTATTGTTATTGCGGTTTCTTATATAATTAATCATCTGCGCTTCTCCTTATGCGGGCGGTTTTGCGTTAAATTAAATAATTCTTCTAAGATAGGTTGCGTTGATATCGGGGTAATCAGTTACGCTGTTCAAACGAAACACAGCGAAGCCTATTATGTGATAATAAGCGTTGTTTCCGGTGCCGCCGGTAGTATCGTAAATAGGAACTAAAATTTCCTGGCCCAGCAGAGACGCCAGGGCGTCTCTAACACCCGAAGCGTTCTTCTGGCCCGTCATCGAATAAACATTCTCGGGCGGAGTTATCTTGTTGGGCGCGCTGTCGGGATTGGAGATCCACGCCGCAAGTTCGTTCGGCCCCGCGTTGTTGCCGCCGGCGCCATATTCAACGCCGATATCCAGCCACCCGAAACCGCCCGCTAAAAGCCAGTCGCCCTTGATAGTAACGGGGCTACCGGTAAGCACGCAATAATTCTCGGTGACGGCTATAGGCATTGCGCCGGACAATTGGAACTGGCTCACGCCGCCGGGGCCGGGCGCCATCTGATTCGGATAAATCGCATTTATAGGCCATGTGTTAGTGGAAGTAATGGCGAATTGTGGCGAACCGATAAGGCTCGCGTAAGGAATAATAACGTCATGCTGGTATTCGACGCTGATCGTCACAAAAGAAGCGCTAAAGCTTGTGGGAGCTATTGTGGTCGCGGTCGAAAAAACGTCAGGCGTGACGAATTTGCGAAAAAAAAGATATTCGGCAAAGGTCGTGACGGGAGTGGAACCGGACAATAGCGTGCCGGTTGTACCTTTCGTGTATGGACCATACTTTGTGCCGGTTTTTGATACTATTTTGAGATTTGGTTTTTTAATATTTTCACCGAGGCCGTCCAATAATTTTCCGACGATCAATACCTCGGCGGAGGAATATCCCACAAGTGTCGAGCCGTACCTGCAGGCATCCGCAACAGCCCTGTTGAGAGCGAGATAATCGTTAACTATAAGGCCTATCTCGATAGTGCCCACGAAAAATATGACCAGAATAGGCAGAACAAGAGCGAATTCGACCATAGACTGACCGAAACTCCGTTTCCTGTTTTTCAAAAATTTATGCATCAGCATCTTCATCACCTCGAAAAAGTATTTACACAATTAAAAAATTATCTGTACAACAAATAAATATAAGCAATTATCGTTCCCAAAGTTATTGAAACGCCAAATTTAAGGTTCTTTTTCAGCATCGGTTTTAATTCTTCGTTCGAAACCATTACGTTATTGTTGAAATAAATGACGAACATATTTAATATCCCGCTCAGTTTATAGCTTTTCATCATATCAAGCCCGAAAACCAGCAATGATAGAAAAAAGCTCACGACGCCTATAGCTAATATGGAATAGAATAAAAATATGTGGCCTTTCAATGCGCCTATCGCCATAAGAAGTTTTACGTCGCCGCCTCCGAGCGCGCCGATAAGATATGGAAACACGAAAACTATGAGTGCAACTAATATGCCGTAACAACTGTTGAGTAATCCCGCATAAGCACCCGATGGGCCGGCGATCATAAAATTTAACAACAAGCCGCCCGCCATAGCCGGCATTGTGACCCAATTATAGATCTTGCCGCTTTTCAGGTCGGTGAAGAGAGATATAAATAATATAATAAAAAGTATGATGTCGATCAAATTCTGCATTAACCACTCCAGTATCACATTATAACACAATTATCAATTTCGGGCAATATAAAACAGGTCATAAAACTCGGTTATTTTAGATATTAACGAGTTCTCATCCATAAAAATATAGGACGCGGTTATTAAATAGGCCGGCAGGTCAGGCGTTTCCTCGTTCAATCCGTACGCGTCTATAGCGCATTCGGGCGACATCCATCTTTTAAGCGCGAAATGAGGCTCCAGTGGTTTTTTTTTATCGGCGCGCTGCCCGGTTTTAAAAAATGCGTTATATATTACCCTTCGGGAGACTATGTGATCGTATAAAAAATTTCCCGCGCCGGAAAAATTGATGCCGCCGTCAAAAACAAACGCGCCAGGCATGAGAAATCCCGTATAATAATTCTTAATGAACCGGGAAGCGTCATATCCCGAAAACTCTTTAAGGGCCTCCGGAAAAACCTTCGCGACACCGCGGCAGTAAAGGTTGTAACAGACCGCGGAAATGTTGTAGGAAGGGATATAGATTATCTTTTTATTTTTTTCAAGGTTTGTTTTAACAAGCGATATCAGATCGCGGATAAAAATGTCGCGCCGGGCGGGAATTTTAAGGATGCGTTCACACAAGAACCTGCTGGCTGAAAACCTTGGATTATCGATCGCGGCCGCCGCGAATTTTTTTATTCCCTCATTCGTTCTTCCGCCGCGGGTTATAAGAAACGCCGCGAGGGCAGCCGCGCCTTTATTCTGAGCCGTGTACGAATCGAGCCGCAGAAGAGTGTCATAACATTCGCCGTATTTTGCGAGCTTGAGCTGGCAGGCCGCGAGGTTATTAAGCCCTATGAGTTCATAAGGCAGAAGGTTATTATATTCGGTTATGAGCTTATACGCTTCGTCGTATCTTCCGGCCGAGTGATAAAGCGACGATAAATGAAGCGCCGCAGCCATGTTCGGATACGCCGACAGGCTTTTTTCAAGGCAGAAGATAGCGCCGCGCCTGTTATTTTCGGAGATGGCCCCGATACCCTCTTCACAGTAAAAACCGGATGTGAAAACCTTGAAAATAAAAAAAAGAAAAACAGCCATAAGCGCCGCGATCAATGATTTAGCGGCCAGATCCTCGCGGGCGTTGGAAAGAACGGTCCGAATATTCGCCGGATTGAACCTTAAAAATATTATGAAAAATATCAAAGCGAATGATAAATTAAGATACCACTGCGGAAAAGCGTTTATATCGTCGGAAAAAATTATGAAACATAAAAGCAGGACCGTTAAAAACGAAAAGACGGAAACATAGCGGAAAGTTATCTTTTCGAATTCAAAGTCGATGACACTTTTTGCCGCGGCCGGCGAATTTTCGGCCTCAACAGCCGCGCGGCCGGAATTTCCCGTCCGGAACGCTTCCGCGCCTGTCTTTAAAGCTATCGCGCACGCGGCGGCGGCTATGTATTCAAAATAAATAAGAACGGTGAGAAAGTTGTGAGGCATCGAAAGCCCCTGGAAAGAAAGCGAAAAAAAGGAAATAAGCGCGGCCGACGAAAGAAGCGCCCCGGCTGTGTCGTTAGACGAAATTGCGCGGCGCGAATATCTGAAGGTCACAAAAATTATATATAAAAAAGCGAATGATGAAAAAAGGAAATATACGATCCCGCCCTCGCAAAGCCTGTTCAATATTATGTTGTGGCAGTCGACGAGGCTCTGGGTGGTCGCCCTGTATCTTGGAATAAAAAGCGAGGTCTGGCCCGGGCCGACCCCCTTGAAAGGATGGTCGAGTATGGTCTGGACCGCGGCCCGGTAAATTTGAAAACGGCCGTCCTCGGCCTGCATATCATAATTTTCATCAGCGGTGAAGGACCTTGTGATCCGGACGAACGCGTCGGTAGTGAAAGCGGCCCCGAAAATGGTCATCAATAAATAGGCTATTATGATCTTTTTCGCCGCGCCGCCCGTTTCGGGGATCTTTATAAACCGCAGGGCAAGAAACATCACGGTTATGAAAAGGTTGAGCTGCGCCACGCGCGAGCTCGTCAGAGAAACGTTCAGGCACAGTATCATGAAAAAAAGCAGATAGTGAGCCTTTTCGGCTTTAGTTTTAGAGCCGTAATATAGAAAGAGGGCGAAAGGAACCGCTGCTATGACCATCGTCGCATGATAATAAGGATAGACCAGGGTGAAACAGATGCCGGTAAAAAAGGTCCCAAGAACATACTTGCTATAGAAGAAAAACGCCATGGACGAAATTATGTAAACCTCTATGAAACCCATGAAGATCTTTATGAACTCGCGGAAATCATCGCGCGAAGCTATCGATGAATATAAGATCATAAATAGAAGGAATGAACACAAATATTTAGAAATTTCAACGAATCCGACCGGGACGCATTCCGATCCGACCGTTACGGCCGCGAGAATTATAAGATTTATAAGGCTTATCTTTATTATGGAACGGCTTTCGGGTTCGGCGGGCCATTTCGGAAAGAAAAAAAGCGCGGCGATATATAGCAGGGACACGGAAAACATCGCCGGAACACCCGTAAAATCTACGAGGCCGCCGTTATACAGAAGCTGCAGAAAGAATATGAGCGATATATAAAAGTATGTAAAGGTTTTAAAACTCAGCATCGTAAAAATCTTCTTTCAATAGCGTCAAATATGATTTTAAAAGTCAAAAAACACTATCGTTGATACTTTTTCGAGTAAGAACAATAGTGTTTTTTATTTCGTCAGGAAATTGACGGATTAGCAGATACTATGACTTGATCGCGTTCGAAGCTTTGTTGAAAAGGCCGGTAAGCGATGTGCCTGTAGCTGAGAGAGCGGCGATAACTACGATAGCGATGAGGCCCAATATCAAACCATACTCAACCATACCCTGTCCGTCTTCATTCATAAAAAATTTTGTCATTATTAACTCCTCCTTATAGGTTTTGTTTTTATTTACTGTTGATAAATCAACAAGTTAAATCAAAGTTTGGCGATAAAATTACGACTTGATCGCGTTGGAAGCTTTGTTGAAAAGGCCTGTGAGCGAGGTTCCGGTAGCCGAAAGAGCGGCGATAACTACGATAGCGATGAGGCCCAATATCAAACCATACTCAACCATACCCTGTCCGTCTTCGTTCATAAAGAATTTTGTCATAACTATCACTCCTTCAAATTTTGGTTAATATTTTCGTTTTTATACTGGATAAGAAAACTTTTTAAATACTTGAGAGCCAGCCCTGTATCTTCACGAAGAACGCGTCGAAAATATTACTGCCGACCGATGAGATGGCCGCTATGCAAACGAGAGCAATAACTCCTACTATGAGAGCGTATTCTGTCAACCCCTGGCCTTCCTCGTTTTTCAGCGGTTCAAGAATTCCTGTTGTGAATGCCGCCATCCGGGAAGTAAAATCGGTATTTTTTTGTGTTCTGCCGATTTTTTCTGATTTCATGTTACTCTCCTTGGCCGCAAACTTTAAGTGCAATTAGCGTGCCAAGTTTAAAAACAGCGGTTTAACCGGAAAAAAAAAATTTAAAACAGCGACTGTATTTTTTTCACTACACTTTTCAAAAATCAGCCCTTTCACGATGTTATTTTTTCCCCACAGTGTCGGTTTTTCACAACACTTATTTTTCTTTTATCAGATCTACATCTATTCCAAGGTTTTTGATCTTCGCATGAAGCTGGGAGCGGTCGATACCAATGCTTTCGGCCGTTTTTTTTATGTTGCCGCCGTTTCTTTTGAGCGCGCGGGTAATATAGTCGATCTCGAATTTTTCATTGACCACTTTCTGAGCCTCATAAAAGGACATTTGCTCAATTTTTTCCACGCGATAGTTAGAAACGGAAACATTTCCGGCCGTTCCATCCCAGTCACAAACGCTTTGAAGATCGCCGGCGGGAGCAGCTGCCGTCCCGGCGGGCGGCTCTTCAAATTTCATTCCCTTCAGATCGGCCGTTTCAATGATAGACCGCTCGCTGATCTCGGTTTTATCGCAAAGCACGAGAAGCCTTTCTATGGTATTTTGAAGCTGCCTGACGTTTCCCGGCCAGCCGTATTCAGAGAGCATGGTCAGAGCGCCGTGGGTTATTTTGGGTTCCGGCCTTGAAAGTTTTTCGCTGAAGATGGAAATAAAATGTTTTACAAGCAGTATTATATCATCGCGGCGTTCACGAAGCGCGGGGAGCGTCAGGTTTATAACGTTGAGACGGTAATAGAGGTCCTCGCGGAAGTTTTTCCGGGTTATTTCTTCTTCCAGGTTTTTATTCGTGGCCGCAATTATCCTTACATTGACCTTTATCGGGACCGTGCCGCCGAGGCGCTCGATGACCTGTTCCTGGATCGCCCTTAAAACCTTGGCCTGTATCTGCATCGGCATATCGCCTATCTCGTCTAAAAAAAGAGAACCGCCGTCGGCGAGTTCGAATTTCCCTTTCAGCTCGCTGTGCGCGCCGGTGTATGCGCCTTTTTCATGGCCAAAAAGCTCGTTTTCAAGAAGATCGGCCGGGATCGCGGCGCAATTTAATGTCACGAAATTTTTTGCGTACCTGCCGCTCTGCTGATGGATCTCGCGGGCGATGAGTTCCTTTCCGGTTCCGGATTCGCCCGTTATTAAAACAGTCACGTCGGTCCCGCTCACCTTCGATATTTTTTCGCGCACCATGACCATGTTCTCGGAAGTGCCGATTAGCTGGTGATGGCCTTTGAGCTGGTGTTTGAGAATAACGTTCTCGCGGTCCAGATTTATCTTTTCGAATATGTGGCGGGCTATTATTTTGATCTTTTCGTTCTCATAAGGTTTCGAGACATAGTCATAAGCGCCGAATTTCATTGCCTGAACCGCATTTTCGGCGTTCCCGTGCGCGGTGAGCATTACGACGCAGGTCTGGGGACGGAGCTCTTTAATGGTTTTTAAAACCTGCATACCGTCGGTTCCGGGCATCATCAGATCGGTTATGACCAGCTCGTATTCGAAGCGGTTGTCGCGGAATTTTTTAAGGCCGGCGTCGCCTGAATTCGCGGTATCGCAGTTGTATCTTTCGCGCGTCAAAAGCGTCGAAAGCGAGAAGAGTATGCTCTCCTCATCGTCTATTATCAATATCCTGCCGCCGTTCTTACTGACCGCCATATAATATATTCACCTTTCTTTATTTTCTTTTTCAGCTTTTACGATCTTCGCTTTTGGAATAATCGCTTTTAATGGGCACGCGTATCTTAAAAGCCGTTCCGGCCCCCGGCTGGCTTTCGATCGAGACATCCGCCTTCATTTCATCGAGTATCCTTTTAACGATAGATAAGCCCAGGCCCGTTCCGGTTTTTTTATCGGTAAAGAACGGCATGAATACTTTCGGAACGTTCTCGGCCGATATTCCGCACCCGTTGTCGATGATCTCGATATAACCGTGGTCCGAAGCGTCAGATGTGTTTATAATGATAATTCTGTTCTCTTTTTTAGCTTCAAGCGCCTGCATCGAATTTAATATAAGATTTAAAAAAACCTGAGCCATTTCATCGTGATCGCCGTAAATATGGATCTTCGCGTTCATATTGGTGAATATGGATATCTCGTTCTTTTTCAGCTGAGATCCCATAAGCATTATAGTATTGCGAATAACGGTGTTCATATCAAAAAACGAATATTTACGGCGCTCTCTCGGACGCGAGAGCGAAACGAACTCATTGGTCACATTGTTGAGGCGATCGACCTCCGAGAGAATAACGCTTATGACCTTTAAATTTTCGGCGTCGCCTTTCGCGTCGTCCTTTAAAAGTTCGACCAGGCTTCGGATCGAAGTGAGGGGATTTTTGACCTCGTGAGCGATACCTGCGGCGAGCTGGCCGACGGTCACAAGCTTATCGAGGTTCTGCATCCTTCTTTCAAATTCTTCCTTTTGCTCGAGATGATCGAGCATTTCGTTGAAAACTGACGAAAGATAGGAGACCTCGTCGGAACCGGTTATCGGAACACGCGAGTCGTACACGCCGGCGGCTATGTCGCGAGTCGATTTTATCAGAAAATTCAGCGGAGTGAGGACGAACTGCGTCATGATAAGCGAGATAAGGCCGCCGAAAAAGGTCACGAAGGCGGTCAGGATCACGTGCTGGCGAAGCATAAGATTTATCTCCGTCTGAGTGGAGGCTAAAAGCACGTTAAGCCAGACCTCGCCGTTGGTGCCGTCTTTAAAACGAAATTGTCTGTAGAGTTTAAAACTTCCGCCGAGTTTGAAATAATATTTCATCTGGAAGATATCGTCTAACAAAAGCACGTCATTTTTTTCAGGCCCTTCCAGAACGACGGTTTCCCCAGGACCGGATGAGACCGTAAGGAGTATGGCATTTTTTCTAGATTCATCGAAAAAACCGCCTATCTTTTTAATGTAGATTGAAAAGATATCGGCATCACCCGTAATTATCGCGCAAAGACCGCGAACTTCTTCGATAGAGGCCGGATCGATACCGGATGCGACCTTCGCGATCGTCCTTGCCGCGAGATTGGTTTTTTGAAGGACATTTTCGATTATTATGCGCCGCTCGCGGTTTATTGAAAATACCGCGACCAGTGACATGGTTATAAAGGTCAGAATGGTCACAAAAAATATGAATCTTATTTTGAGGCTTTTTCTGACGCTAATTTGACTTTGCTGCTGCCTGGGAGTGCGCGGCTCTGAATTTATCATAAAGTTTTTTGCCCTTTAAGTAATTATCGATCACGACCGCCGCGCGGTGCTCGACGTCCGCGGCGAAACGGATCTCGGCCAGCAGTTTAAAGGCTTCAGGGACGTTCCCCCTGTATTCGATAAGAAGCATGGCGAGTTTTATTTTGGCCGCCGTGTTGTACGGATAGATGGAAAGGGTTTCCCTGTAATAGCGTTCCGCGAGTTCATATTCGCCGTAATTATAATAGATCTCCGCTATTTTATAACGGACGTCGGCATAGTTCGGAAATCTTATCATGGCGACCTCGAAATGTTTAAGGCGGACCTTGAACATCGCGTATTTTATGGCCCATATCACAAGATAAAGGAAAAGGCAGGTCGATAAGACCACCAGTAATATCTTATTGGTGTCAAAAGAACCCGGGCTTAAATACGGAGTAATAAAACTAAAAATATTAAACATCATCGCCCTCTGAAAAATCAATAATTTTCGGGGTTTTCTTCATTTATCCGCCTGAGCAGGCTAATTTTATCAAATATCGCTCTTACTATAAAATCACGATCTATATCGCTGATCTTTAGAAACCTGACGCCGAATTCGCATATAAGCGAATTATCGAAATCGGTCATCGCCGTGCGGGTGATCCGTCCATATATGCACATCTGTTTTCCGAATATCCTGTCATTGATCTCGACGTAATCGTCTTTTTCGAATTTTTCAGCCGATATTATCAAAACCCCCGAACCGGAAAGATTAAGCCCCATACCTCCGCAGGTCTGTATCCTTTCGAAATCGCCCTTCATGATCGCCTCGTCAGTAAGCTGAGGCGCTCCCGCTTTTTTTACGATGCGCCAGAAATTTATAGGCAGAAAAAGGTCGAGCCTTAAATGCGTGCGGCGCTGGGACGTATTAGGCGGCATAAATTCAGTGAATTCGAAATATTCATTCGAGCGGTTCGGCGAAGCGAATTTCGTGTTTGCCAGATGGCCGAGAAATTTTGATATCTTGTCCCACATTAACAAAGGGATCACCTTCAATTAATAAAATTTTAGTTTGTAAGGCTTGCCAGGGGCGCCGGTATCCTGCCGCCGCGCCTTGAAAAAAGCGTGGACTGGCGTCTTGAAATATTCATTATCGGAGCTTCGCCGAGGAGGCCCCCATAGTTGATGCTGTCGCCGACCTCTTTACCGAAGGCTGGAATAAGCCTGCATGCCGTTGTTTTGGAGTTTATCATTCCGATGGCCATTTCGTCCGCTATTATGGCGGCAAGCGATTCCACCGTCACGTCGCCGGGGATCGCGACCATATCGAGGCCGACCGAACAAACGGCCGTCATGGCGATCAGGCGTTCGAGCGAAAGCTCACCCTCCTTGACGGATTTTATCATTCCGGCGTCCTCGGAAACCGGGATGAAAGCGCCGGACAATCCGCCGACATGCGAAGTAGCCATCACGCCGCCTTTTTTAACCGCGTCGTTTAATAGCGCCAGAGCGCATATGGTTCCGTGCGTTCCGCAAACTTCGATGCCCATCTCTTCGATTATGTTGGCGACGGAATCGCCGTCGGCGGGGGTCGGAGCAAGGGAGATATCGACTATGCCGAAAGGCAGGTTCAATTTTTTGGCGACGTCGCGGCCGATCATTTCGCCGATCCTGGTTATTTTAAAAGCTGTTTTTTTGATGGTTTCGGCCAGCTCATCGAAAGATGCGTCCTTTTTCATCATAGCGACGGCGTTTCGCACGACGCCGGGGCCCGATATGCCTATGTTAATGACGCATTCGCCCTCGGAGACGCCGTGAAAAGCGCCGGCCATGAAAGGGTTGTCCTGGGGGACATTGCAGAATACGACGAGTTTGGCGCACGCGACGGAATCGCGGTCGCCAGTTCTTCTGGCGCATTCAAGTATTATCTCGCTCATTTTAAGCACGGCGTCCATGTTTATGCCGGCCTTGGTGGATGCGACATTTACGGAGCCGCAGACGCGTTCGGTGGTCGAAAGCGCTTCCGGTATCGAATTTATGAGATTGAGATCGCCTTTGCTGAAGCCTTTTTCAACTTGAGCGGAGAACCCGCCGATAAAATTTATGCCCAGATCATGCGCCGCGCGGTCGAGAGCTTTCGCGATCGGAGTATAATTGGTCGCCTCGCAGGCCTCGCCTACGACGGATATAGGAGTTACCGATATCCTTTTATTTATTATCGGGATACCGTATTTTATTTCGACCTCGTTCGCGGTGGCGACAAGGTTTCTGGCATAATCCATGACTTTTTTATAGACCTTTCCGGCGCATATGTTTATATCGGGATGGGCGCAGTCTTTAAGCGACATCCCCATCGTTACGGTCCTTATATCGAAATGCTCCATCTGGACCATGGATATGGTCTCGAGGATCTCAGAGGAACTGAAATATGACATTACTATCTCCTAACTAAATCTGAAAAATATTCGTGGTTTTTTAAAATTAACTTCGTTTTTTATTTTATCATAAGTCGGTCAAATTTACAACAAATTATCTTTACGCCTTGTTTAAGTTATTGTTAAGTTAAATATTGAGGTTTATACCCAAGTTGAAATGTCCGGTCTGTTTTTCTCAGTCGAATTAAAACGGCTGAAAATTAAAACCGTGTCAAATTAAAACCGTTGATTATTAGCGGTATTTTTGATAAGATTATCGCCGGAACGATCACGCGACAGCGTTTTGATCTTTCCGCGGCCCGGGCCGACCGCTGGAACGGCTCTTAGTTCAGTATAGTTTTAAGATGTCAAAATGAAAATATGTTCAACCAGAGAAAATTTCATGCTCCTGCTTTTCTTCTCGCTTTTTATGGCGATCGTAATGTCGCGGTTCGAATTCACATGGGACGACAGCGCTATAACCATCGCTTTTTCTAAAACACTGGCGCTCACCGGCGATATAAGGCCGTCGATCTATTCCGACCGTGTGGAGGGTTACTCGTCGTTTTTGTGGATGATCGTCAACTTCATTTTTTTCAAGGCCGGGGCCTCTGAAAACGCGGCGCTTTTTTTAAGTAAAACACTGGCGCTCATGTTTAATGTTCTAACCGCTTTTCTGCTATATCAGCTTTTAAAGCGAAGAGTTAAGAATGTTTTTATAATTTTTCTCGGGCTTTTCTCATTTTTATTTTCCAGCGCGTCGCTTTTCGAATCCATAAACGGAATGGAAACTCCGCTTTACGCTTTCCTTCTGCTTTCGTCCTTCGCATCTTTTGAAAAAATGGAAGAAAGCCCGAAGGCATATTATATTTTTTTGATATCTTCCTCGCTTTTCATTCTGGCAAGGCACGAGGCCGCCTGGTATCTGGCGCCTTTTCTTATGATCGATCTTTACGCGAACGGCGCTAAGTTTTTCAAAAAAAGCTACCCATACATCTGGCTCGCCGTTTTTACAGGCTATAATTTCTGGCACTACGATTATTTTTCCGAAATTTTGACCAACCCCATGATAGCCAAAAGAAACGCACCCTATACGCCGGTTTTCGAAAACAACCTTGAATACCTTGGATTTCATGCGCTCCCCGCGCTATATATTTTTTTAGACGGCCTTCAGATGATCTGGGCCGCGTTCGCGTTCGACCGGTTCTCATTTTCGGGAAGAAAAGCAGATATAAAATTCAAGAACCGCATGCATTGGGACCAAACGCTTCTTTTCGTTTTATCCGGACTGGTTTTTAACATCGTCATCGGAACGAACTGGGGGCCGAAGGGCCGAATGTTCATGCCTGTTATGCCGTTTCTAATAATTTATTTCGCGGGCGTGTTCGATAGAAAAGAAAAACCCTTGAACGCGGGAAATCTTATACCGGTTTTTTTATTCGCCGCTTTTTTTTGTTACCTAAACACATTCTTCTTCGTAAAATTAGCCGGAGAACAGATGCAGGTGAGAGGTTTTAAGACCGTGTGGGAAAGCGCGGAAAAGTTAATGGATTCGGCCAAAATTGAAAAACTGACCTACGCCGGGCCGGACATGGGCGGATTCCTGCTTTATTCAAAAAATTTAAGAGTGATAGACACCGCGCTTTTATGTAACGCGTATCTTGCCCGCAACGGTTACAAGGCTTTCGGAGAGTATGTCTTCGAAAAAGAAAAACCTGGCGTTATAAAAACGCACGCCGTCTGGACATATTCAAGCCGGATCTTCGAGGACGAAAGATTTTACCGCGATTACCGGCCCGTCGTTTGCGCCGGCGTGAATCTGTTCTTATCTAAAAATATTTTCGAGGGGCTTCAAAAGAAGGGGCTTTTAAAAAACATAAATGCCCACGTCATATCCGAAACGGAATCGCGTTACGCGAAATACGACAATCTCATCTATGAAAAATTCGGAACTTGTTATGAATTAATACCCGCTTATAAATAAGCTTCTTTAGTGAAGAGCGGAGAACGGAGAGTGAAGAGTTATGGACTTACTCGCTTCGCGAGCCTTTACAAATAAAACAATGCTTGAAACACAGAATAGACTGTCTCTATCGTCAAAAAATCCTTTAGTTCTACACTCTCCACTCTTAACTTTCAACTAAAATGAACCATTTTTTTACTTCATGACGTGCGGACCCTGGAGGCATACAAGGAATTTTTCGCCGTCATCGTAAAGCTTTTGATACACTCCCGATAAAAGCATCCTTAATTTAGCTTCGCCGTCAGCGCCTTTAAAGAAAGAGTGTTTTCCGGCAGCATAGGCGGCCCCCTGCTTGATTTTTCCGGCCAGGTAAGTGTGGTCGAATTTTTTAGCCGAAGTTGTCCAGCCTTTCATGTGCGCGTGATATAAAAGGACGGGATCGCAGTCGGGAAAGTAAGGGTCCGGCAGGTTCTGCGAGATAAAAATCAGAGGGCGGGCGTCTTTTATCTTTTCTTTAATAATAGCGGAAAATTTCATTTCAAATGAATCAGACGGCGACTGCAGTATTACATAATACGAATATATGGATATCGAAAAGACGATCATCGCGGCAAAATATATTTTAACGAGATTACCGGTCTCGAATTTTTGCGCGAGAAACTTTCCGATATATGCGGAACCTATCGCGGTAAGGGGCAGCTGGTAATATTCATGGAGCATGTGCCCGCGAGCCGCTATGAAGACGAAAATGAAAAAGGCGAGAAGCCACAGTTCAAAAAACATCTCTTTATCGTCAAGCCTTTTCATGGAGTAACCCGCGATAAAAAGCGGAAGGCCGAAAACCGCGAAATGTTTTATGAATATGGAAAAAAAGAATATCTTGTTCCAGAAGCGGAATTGAAGAAATTCCAGGTTGAGCCATTTTCCACTTTTATAATCCCAGATGCCGAAAGTGTTCCCGTATTCAAGAAAAATGCCGTGCGCGTGGTGATACCATAACATGACCGGAACCAGAACAAGCGCCGCGTAAAGCCACACTGGCCATTTTTTCCACAACGATGAGCCGTATTTTTTTATGAAGACATAAAGTACCGGTAGTCCCAGATAGAGATTGGTAAGTTTCAAAAGGCACGCGGCCGATATTAGAACGCCGGAACAAGCGAGATGCCGGACGCTTTCAGAAGATGACCATTTCATAAGATAATACATGCCCGCGATCGACGCGGCCATAAACGAGGCTTCCGGCTGAATGGAGGTCGAATAGAAAATATTGAGCGGAAGAATGCAGTAAACGCCGGCGGCCCATAAAGCCGGCTTTTCGCCGAATATTTCACGGACGAGAAGGAAAAAGTAAAAGGCGCCCGCGATGGAAATAATTATCGAAAGCAGCCTGCCCAAAAATTCATGGAACCCGAAGACCTTATACAGCAGGGCCGTCGCGAAAGGATATATCTGAAACTCCGATTCGACGAATCCGCCTGAATTTCCGGCCCAGTCTATCTGAGGATGGAACAAATCCATGCCGTTCTCATAAAAGTTACGCGCAATGGCCGCGGTGTCGCACTGACGCCATTCATGGACGCCAATTACCGGCGCTCCGGCGTTTACGATACGGAACAAAAAAGCGAGAAACAATATTAAAAAGATCCCGCTGAAATATTTTTTAATATCCATAATAAAAATTTACCTTTTTGTTTACTTCGATAAAACTTTTTCCGGTCGATTCGGGAAAGCCCTGAAGGCTTTCAGCGTACGATATAGCGAAACACTAAATTTCATGAACTGGTTTGTTCGTTCTCCACGCATCCGGAAGTTCGCGGCCAGGCTCACTTAGTCAAAGCCTGACAATAAAATTTTTTTCGTCATTATATATAATTTCACGCCCGCCGTCCAGCAGTAATTTTAAAAACGCCATCCTGTCAGGGGTGTCGAAATATTCCCGCGCGCCTAAAATATAGCCGGCGCCAAGCGCTTTTTTTTCAGCCAGATATTTGTCGTTTATTTCCGAGGCCGATACCACCCAGCCTTTTTTATGAGCGTGGTATAAAAGTACGGGCCGGCATCCCGGAAATACCCAGCGCGGCTCATTGGTCTCTACATGGATCACAAGCTTTTTATCCGGAAGCTTTTCCGATATGACGGAAGCGAAATTAAAGATATCCGAGCCGGAAGATGATTGAAGCGGAATATAAACGGCGTATATCATAGCGCTCATGGCGATGATCAGAAAAAAATATACGCCGGTGATCTTTTTTCCGCCGTTATGGCGCGCGAAAAATTTACCCATATAGACCGCTCCGAGAAGCGCGACCGGCAGCTGGTAATATTCATGGAGCGCGTTCCCCCTCGCGACCACGACAAGATATATCACGACGCCGAAAAGCCAGAGATCGAAAAGCCTTTCGCGCTCGTTCATGCGCTTCATGAAGAGGCCCGCTATAAAAACGGGAAACCCGAATACGGCGAAATGTTTTATAAAAAGGGAAAAGAAAAACACGTTTTTAAAGAAATACGGCTTTAAAAAATCCAGGTTGAGCCATTTCCCGGTTCCGTGGTCCCATATCCCGAAAGTGGTCCCGTATTCCAGGAATATGTTATGCGCGTGATGATACCACAGGCCCGCCGGCAGAAGGACGATCGCGCCGTAGAGCCAGAAGGAAGGCTTAAGAGGAGCCGCGCCTCTAAATTTGAGCCAGAAAATATAAAAAACCGGAATGCACATATAAAGATTGGTTATTTTAAGAAGGCAGGAAAGCGATATGAACGCCGCCGAGACGAAAAAATGGGCGGGCATATCCGACGCCGTCCAGCGCAGCAGATAATAAATGCCGGCCAGAGAGCACATTATGAAAAGCGCCTCCGGCTGAAACGAGCTCGTATAAAAAGCGGTCAGAGGAAGTATCGCGAAAAAAACCGAGGCATAGCGGGCGGCGGTTTCGTCTATCGTTTCCTTCGTCAGAAGATAAAGAAACAGGGCGGCGAAAACGGACGCGATAATAGATATAAGCCTTCCGAAGAATTCATGAACTCCGAAAAGTTTGTAAAACGCGGCCGCCATATAAGGATACAGCGGAAATTCCATCTCGACATATCCGGGTTTCTCGCCGGCCCAGTCCACCTGCGGGTAGAAAAAACTCATTCCGTTCTCATAAAAGTTACGCGCTATGGCCGCCGTATCGCACTGGCGCCAGTCCTGAGGCCCTAAAAGCGGCGCGCCTATATTTACGAAACGCACGAAAAAAACGAGCAGAAGTATCAATAAAATATTTTTATAACGCGAAAAAAAATCCATGCGCCGATTATACAATAAAAAAAAGTTTTTATCAAATCACGCGGCGCGGAACTTTAAACAGCAGCCGGAAAATTTTGCGACCTCCGCCTTATACTTTTCATACCCGCGTTCCAGATCGGATATTACAGCTTCGAAACGCCAGATAACGCCCGAAGTCTTATCCGTCTCGATATCGTTCAGAAGCTTCGCGAGGCTCCCGGCGCCGCCGTTAAAGGCCGACCCCTTCAGCTTATGGGCGTGGAATTTTATTTTTTCGGTATTGCCGTTCTCGAACGCTTTTTTCAGATCCGAAAAATTTCGGGAATAATGCTTGATGAACGAATTGACAAAGTTATTCGCAATCGCCTGATTCCCGCCCGCATTATTCATTACCGCGCAGCAGCCAAACACGGTCTGATCGACGCCGAAACCGCAATAGCCTGAAGGCGCACCGATGCATACCGCCGACGGGGACTTTTGCTCTGCCGCGTAAAGGCCTATCAGCGAAGATAAGGTTCTAATGCTTACCGGTTTCTGCAGATGCTTATCGATGCCGGCCCCGGCGTATAATTTTTCGCCGGCCTCTCCGGGCTCCACGCTTCCGCTTATCGCCACGATGGGCGTTTGTATCCCGCGCCTTCTTATCTCGCGGGCAGCCTCGAACCCGTTCATAAGCGGCATGTTTATGTCCATTATGATCAGCCCGAATTTTTCGCCGCAGGCCGCCTCTAACAGCTTAAGTCCGTTTTCGACGCAGGTGACCGAATGCCCCTCTTTTTTAAGAAGCTCCATTATCAATTCCGCGTTATAAAAATTATCCTCGGCGAAAAGTATTTTCATCTTTTTTTCAGCTTTCCCGACATTTTCGAATTTAATTTTTTCGATTTTGCCTGTATCGTTCAAACGGTTTTCTTTTTTCAATATTTTTTTCAGGCGCAGCGTAAATGAAAATTCGCTTCCGCGTCCTTTTACGCTTTCGACGAATATGCGTTCCCCGCCCATTAGTTTCACAAGCATGTCCGATATGTATAAGCCGAGCCCTGAACCGCCATGATTTCTATATACGGAAGCGTCCGCCTGGCGGTATGGCTCGAAAATTTTTTCAACGGCATCCGGAGCAATTCCCGGCCCCGTATCCGAAACGATGAATTTCACGGCGGCATGATCGCCGGCGGCGTTAAACGCCAAAGGCTGCTCTTCCACCAGGACCGATATTTTAACCCCGCCATTTTCAGTGAATTTCAAAGAATTGCCGACAAGATTTAAAAGCACCTGTGAAATCCGGGCGGGATCCGCCAGAACGCTGAAATAGAGCCTTTCATCAAAGACCGCCGAAATCCCGAGCCCTTTCCGGGCCGCCGCCGGCCCTTCAATATCGCATATTTTAACGACAAGGCCGCGCAGATCGCATTCAATTTTTTCGATGGTCATTTTCCCGTCCCTTACCTTTGAAAGGTCAAGCGTTGCGTTCAGGAACGAAAAAAGCATCCGCGATGCCTCGCCAAGATGGGCGACATAGGTTTTCTGCGTCTGGTCAAGTTCGGTCATCGCGAGCATATCAATAAAGCCCATTATTCCATTGAGCGGATTTCTCATTTCATGCGCGACATACGCCGCACCTGCTTCAACGAACGCGCCGCCAACCGCGTCGGATGCGCCGCCAACCGCGTCGTCACCACTTTCCCGCCTTGTTTTTCCGGAGCGGGAAAGTTTTTCGACCGAGTAAAGCGCGGCCTCATCGATCGCGGAGCCGGCAAACGCGCTTTTATTAAGCGCGTAGAACACCGAAGCGGAAAGGCATTCGTCGTCAAAATGCCCTTTCAAGAGATAGTCGTCCGAAACTTTCTCAAGCGCGCCCACTTCTTCGCCGCCGAACTCGCATTCCGCTACGGCTATTAACGGAGCCGGCCTGGCCGCGCGTTTCAGAAGGAATAGCGATTCGATATCCCGTTTAAAGTCCCCGGAAAAGAAAAAAATGATAAGATCAAAGTATTTTTTTTCAAGAGTTTTTAAACCTTCCGGCGCAGAAGACAAAACGGCCGTTTCAAAAGACGCCATTTTTAAAGCAGCCAGGCTTCGCTCCAAATCCGGGCATTCCATATCGCCGTTTGATATTATCATTGTTCTGATAATTTTACATTTCATAATTTTTCTTCTCCGTAAAAGCGTTTTTCACTTTATTTTGACCGGCCGCCATGTTTCATTCAGGACGGCTGATAACCGTCCTGAATGAAAAATTCAAGTTAGAATTTGCCGAATTCTCTATCGTCAAGAGATATGACATCTTTCGGGTTGACCCTGGCTCCCGCGAATTGCAGCACTTTTTTAGATTCGCTAAAGATATTCGAGCGGCTGGTTTTGAGGGCCTTTGCGGGTATCGTTTCCTTTTCCGGAACATACGCGTTGACGCGGACGTCGTTATTTTTAAGCCTGAATTTTGAAAGCATGGTCCTGAGTTCGACCGCCTGGCTTGAAAGTTCTTCCGACGCAGCTGCGGATTCCTCAGCCGTCGCGGTATTCTGTTGAGTAGCCCTGTCGATCTGGCCGATACCCTGATTTATCTGGCCGATACCCAGCGACTGTTCCTTCGACGCAGAAGCTATTTCACCTATGATGTCGGTAGTTTTTGTGACGTTATCGACTATTTCCTGGAGCGACTTCGACGTCTGGTCGGCGATACCCGTTCCGATCTCGGTTTTTTTGATCGAATTTTCTATCATCTCGGCGGTTTCTTTCGCCGCTTTCGCGCTTCTCTGAGCGAGGTTTCTGACCTCTTCCGCGACCACGGTGAAACCCTTTCCGTGTTTCCCGGCGCGGGCGGCCTCGACCGCCGCGTTCAAAGCGAGCAGGTTCGTCTGGAAGGCTATTTCGTCTATCGCTTTTATTATCTTTGAAATGCTCATCGCGGATTCATTTATCTCGCTCATAGCCGAAAGCATCTGCTTCATCTTCACGTTTCCGGTCTCGGCTGCGCCCCTCATCTGAGACGAAAGCTGGTTGGCGTGCGTCGCGTTATCCGCGTTAAGGCTCGTCTGGGTGTTGATCTCTTGAAGCGAAGCGCTTATCTCTTCGAGCGAACTGGCCTGTTCGGTAGCCGCCTGCGAAAGCGACTGGCTGCCTTCGGCCACGTGTTTCGCGCCGGTGTTGACGTGCTCGACCGATACCAGGACCTGCGTTAAAATCTCATTGATCGAATCTATGGTAGAATTCAATGCGTTCTTTAAAACAGCGTGATCGCCCATATAATCACCCGTCATTTCAACCGCGAGATTTCCATGTGACATTTCCTCGAGACATTTCACGCCTTCCTGAACCGGTTTAATTACAGCGTCAAGCGTATCGTTAAATCCGGTCACTATCTTTTCGAAATCGCCGGTATGTTTAGACGCGTCAGCCCTGGTATTGAGCTTGCCTTCAACGGCGGCTTTGGCGAGAGCCTTCGAATCGGCTATCAAAAGATTTACCGCCGCGAAACATTTATTGAAGCTTACTTTCAGGCGGTTGAATTCGCCATTATAATCACGCGTTATCGTCTCGTCGACTATTCCGTTCGATAAATTCTCGAGATGTTCAACCGTTTTTACCAGAGGGCCTGTAAAAGCGTTGACGGTCTCGTTCATTCCTTTTATGACCTTCCTGAAATCGCCGCTGTGTTTCGATTCGTCTGCGCGCGTCGAGAAATCGCCTGCAAGCGCCGCGTCCGATAAATGGTTGGCTTCCGCTATCAAGGCGTTCACGGAATCTATGCACTGGTTCAGGTTGACCTTTATTTCATTGAAATCGCCATGATAAACATCGGTTATCTTAGGCGGGATATCGCCTTTCGATATCCTGTCCACATATTCCGCCGTCACGTTCAGCGGCCTCATGAAAGCGTCCATTACATTGTTAATTCCAGTAGTTATCGCGCGGAATTCGAAGTTGGTTTTTTCGGCGTCGCAACGCTTGTCCAGTTTTCCGTTAACGACCGCGACGGAAAGGGTTCCACATTCATCCATGATCTGTTTGATCACTTTGCTGATGCCGGAAGATATGAACAACCCCAAAAATATTGACATTAAAAAACCGGTTATCATAGCGGCCGTCATTTGAAATTGAGCCTTGTGGCCGGCTGCGGTGTTTTCATCCATTACAAGTTTTCCTATCTTCTTTTTTATTTCGACCGTGGCTTTAAGCGCTTCATCAGCTTTTTTACTGACGTCGACGACATGCTGCTCCCTCATTTTCGCGTAGGCTTCATCGGTTTTTCCCGCCATCGCAAGATCCGTCACGCTAAACGCCACAACCATATAATCTTTGAACGATTCATTAAAGATGTCGAGGATCTTTTTGCCGTCTTCGGTCAAAAGGGTTTTAGCAAACTCGGCTGTTTCATCCGTCAACTGTTTTTCAAGTTTTTTTACCATCTCGAGATTGGCGGCCGTCACCTGCGGGTCCTTGCTGCTTAAAACGGCGTCCCTGACCTTCATTCTTATTTTGTTGAAAAGCGTTTCGGCGTTGCCGATCTGGGTCAACGGAACGGTTATTTTATCATACATCTTAACCTGTCCGTCCGAAAGCATTTCAATGCTCGCGATACTTATGTAACCTATAAAGACGCCTATCATAGAAACGAATAAAAACCCCGCAATAAGCTTCATCCTGATGGTAATGTTCATAAAAACTCCTCCTCAAATTTTATTTAAAATACGGTTTCATATTTTTTTAATGACGAACACAAGTTTTCGGGCAAAGTAAAACCATTCGAGCGCTTTAATTTAGAATGCGCCAGATTTATGAACTGTAACATTTATTGTTGATCGCGAATTTTATTTATGGTTTAGGTTAGAATATTTATTGACCCGAAAAATACAATTTTTAACAAAAGAGATTTTGAAACCTTTACTATTGAATAACCACGATAATTTTAAAGAAAATCGGTTTAAGCAGAATGGGTAGTCATATTAACTAATGTCGGCTTTTTCAGGGGTTTCCATCCCCGGAGCGTATGGTTCAAAGCTAATATTTCAAAATACGGGATCTTTGTTTTTGCTGAACGGTTTTCTTTGCCGTTTCAAAGTGCAATTTGCATGCCAAAAATTATTCGCGGAACGGACCCGCCAATTAAAACCGCTGCAAAAATTATAGTTTGGTTTGAAAAGAATTTCAGAAGATCGAGGCAGCCTGACCAAAAAGGAAAGAAAATACAAAAAGCATCATTGCGCAACATTTCAAATTTTAAAACCACAAATTTATACGCAATGCCAGCGCAACGTTTTATGCAATGTTGTATTTTTTCATTTTGCGCCACAGCGTTGTTCTGTCAATATTAAGAATTCGCGACGCTTCGGCTTTATTACCGCGCGCTTTTTTAACTGCATCTATTATTTCCGCCCTTTCGGTTTCTTCTTCAGGCGAAAGCGTTGCATCATCAACTTTAGCTTCAGTCTTTTTTTCTTTTGACAAAGGCGCTTCCAGCAGATGCCGCAATCCGTATTTTTTCATTTTTCGCCAGAGAGTAGTTTTATCAATACCCAGAGTTTTCGCTGCAAGGCTTTTGTTGTTACCACAACGGCTTATGGTTTCGATTATTTTTTCTTTTTCACTCTCAGCCGTTTCCGCAGTTGAATTTTGATCACCAACCGGGCTTTCGGGATACGGTTCGGTATTACGAGGCGCCCCTGCATATCTAATTTCAGAGTTCTCATATTTTTTTGAGATCGTCTGATATTCAGGCGCGAGATGTTGCAGTTCTATCAATGCACCGTTGCAAAAAATAAATGCGCGTTCTATGATATTTTTAAGTTCACGGATATTTCCCGGAAAATCGTAGGCTTTTAACAGACGGAAAACTTCGGTTGAGACTCCGTTTATGTTTTTATTATACTTATCGTTTAAAAGCCTGATGAAATGTTCGAGCAATACCTCAATATCTTCAGGCCTGTCCTTCAGGGGCGGTATGGTAAAATTGACTATTTTAAGCCGATAATAAAGGTCATACCTGAATTTGACTTCGTTTACGAGCGTTTGCAGGTCGCGGTTGGTCGCGGCGATTATTTTAACGTCCGCTTTGACGGTCTTATTGGAACCGATCGGCTCATAACATTTATCTTCCAGTACGCGAAGCAGTTTTACCTGGAGGTTAAGAGGCATTTCCCCGATCTCGTCGAGAAATATCATTCCGCCGGACGCCGCGGCGAATTTACCCGGCTTATCCCTGTCGGCGCCGGTAAAAGCGCCCCTGGAGTAACCGAACAATTCTGATTCCAGAAGGCTTTCAGGAAGAGTTCCGCAGTTGACGACGACGAACGGCATTTTTTTTCTTTTCGAAATAGTATGAATGACCTTGGCTATGAGATTTTTTCCGGTCCCGGAAGGGCCTTCGATCAAAATATTGCAGTCGGCGTCCGCAACTACATGCAAAGATTCGAATATATTTGTCATAGCCTGGCTTTTCCCGGCGACGTCATAAAAGGAGTAATTTTTAAGCAGTTCCTTTTTCGTTATGTCGACCTCATTTTCAAGCAGTTTCTGCCGCGTCATATCGTTGACCAACGCAAAAGAGCCTATAAAAAAGCCGTCATCATCATAAACCGGGGACGCGTTTAAAAAAGTGAAAACCCTGTTGCCGTTTTTATGGATGAATTCCAGGGAAGTTGCGCTCTTTATGCCCTCGTGAACCTTTGAAATAATCGAAAGCGCTATTTCAGCGTTGGTTTTGTCCGTAAATTTTCCGGGATGTTTTCCGTAAAACTCTTTTTCATTATATCCAAGTATCTCGCACATGCGTTTATTGACGAAAACGGTTTTATCGGCCGTATCGATCATCCAGTATCCCTCATGAGCGAATTCTATGAGATTGCGGTAACGCTGCTCGCTTTTATAAAGGCAGTTCTCCATTTTTTTCCGTTCCGTCATATCGATTATAATGGAAACTATGCCGCCTATCTTTCCGTCGGGGTTTAAAAAACTGTTCTGATAGAGCGCCGCGTAATGAACGGCGCCGCCAGGGCTTTCCACGCGGTATTCTCCGGTCGAATTTCCGCCCCGGGCAAGAAGTTTCGCCGTCGATGCATTATATTGTTCAAGCTCTTTTCCAGAGATGATCCTGAGAGGATTTTTCGTGAGGATATCGTGTTTCACCAGGCCGAAGAAATTTTCAAAAGCGGCGTTGCATCCGATATACTGGCCATAAACGTGCTGAAACATTATAGGGTGCGGCAGGGCGTCGATGAGTGATTGAAGAAATTCGGTCTGATAAGTTAAAAGTTCCTCGATTTTTTTCCGCTCCGATATGTCAAATGCTATGCCGCCGATAAGAGGCGGCGAGTCAGACCTCGATATCACAAATTTTCTGACCAGATGTTTTTTTCTGCTGCCGTCCGGCAATATTATATTTGATTCAAACTCGACGTCTTCGTACAGGTCGTCATGGAGCATTTTCTGATCCTGATTTACGAATTTCAAACCATATTCCGTTCCGAAAATGTCCGAGCTGGTTTTACCGAGTATCTCGGTTTCAGGCTTGCCCGCTATCACTTCAAAAGCTTTGTTCACGAAAACATAACTGGCGTCGATATCTTTTATAAAAGCCGGCTCGGTAAAATTATTCATGAAGGTCCTGAATATTTCGCGGCTTTCCTCAAGCGAACGCCGGGCTTTGAAATGGACTATGACGCCTTCAAAAGCGCCGATTATGAGCTTCATCGATGAAATCTGTTTATCGGTCCACTGACGGACTTCTTTTTCCGTATCCAGGACGAAAACGCCGCCGAACCCGGAACTCACAAAAAGAGGGAAACATATTATGGACTTAATTCTAAGAAGTTTCCAGAAAGACGAGTCTATGATAGAGTTCGAATTATCCGCATCCGTTATGTTCACGATCTCCCGCGCCCGAAGTTTTTTTATCACGGGTATCAAAACTTCGAGGTTTTCAGTAAGCACGCGGTTATCGACGCGCGTTACGCCTTCATCGCACCATTCATAGGAATTATCGATATATTTAAAATCGTTTGAAAAAAGAAGCATCTTGCAGCGATCGACGCCGAAAAACCGGCCCATGTCACGCAGCGTTGCCGAAAGTTCAGCGTCGAATTTTTCCGGCTCCAGATCGATAAAACGATTAAAAATGTCGGCGGCGACCCTCTCGGCAAAAAGCATGTTGCGGAGCGCATCGTTGGAAGCGGCGATCTCGCGTGTTCTCTCTGCGACAAGTTTTTCGAGGTTTCGAGTGTTATTTAAACTCTCACATTCGGATCTTTTCCGGTCGCTTATATCCCTTACGAAAGCCAGGTAGCAAAGTTCGGAAGTTTCCCTGAAATATATCGGATGCGCTGAAATTTCAACTGGCACGGTGGTCCCGTCTTTTTTCGCGAATTCTTTTTCATAAATAAATAAATTTTTGTTTTTATCGATATTTTTTACCGTCTCTAAAGAAGACTTGATATATTTGAAGGGCGTGATATCTATCCGTGACAGTTCTTTCATTTCCTGCTGTGAATACCCGATAAGGTCCGCGAAAGCGCCGTTTGAAATTATCAGGCGGCCGTCGGCGAAGCTTGCGGCGAAAGGCTGGCCTGAATTTTCCATAAGGTCGGAGATGAATTTTATCTGCGCCGCCGTCTCGTAAAAAAAAGAAGGATTTTCGGCATATCCGTGGGCGCGGAGGCTGCACAGAACAAGGCGTGATATAACGGATGCCGCGGCTTCA
Source organism: uncultured bacterium (assembly GCA_964551445.1). Lineage (GTDB taxonomy): Bacteria > Muiribacteriota > UBA9980 > UBA9980 > UBA9980 > DAOPXV01. The sequence continues at coordinate 28,020 of CAZKCG010000044.1, forward strand.
AGAACATCGAACGCTTCCTTCGAAAGGGCGTCGCCTTCAACGGCGCATAACGTTAAAAGACCGTAAGGCTCATCTTCGCAGATAAGCGGCACCCAGACGAAGGTTTTAACGTCGGCGTCCCCTGTGATTTCACACCATTTCGGGTCGACGCCGGCCGCTCGGGATCGAACCGTCTTTATGGACGCGGTTTTTAAAGCTTCCGACGCCGGGCCTGAAAGAAGCTGGTCCAGAACCGGTTCGATATCATGCCTTGAAAATCCCGGAATATTGTGGTGCGCGGATCTGAACTTATTTCTGCCGTCGCCGGACAAGTTCAAGAACGCGGCCGCCGAACAAAATCCAAACTCGATGCAGAGGGTTTCGAGGATCTCGCCGGCGTACCGTTCCGGCGTTTTATCAACGCCGATATGGGAAATCGCGGAAATTATTTTTTTGAAATCCAACATCTCACAGCCGCTTTTTTAAAAAATTTGATATATTATCACGCCGGATAAATATATTTGATAAAACATAAAAAGTCAAGAAAGAAGTTGGTTCGAAAAAATTGACAATTTAAATCATACATGATATAATCCATTAACCTTAAAAGCGGTGATAATCATGAACGACTCCATACTTGCGACAAAACTCGAAAACATGAACGAAATAAAGATGGACCTGGCGAATCTGGCTCAGGTCTATTCCGACGTGGGACGGGTTTTCAAGGCGGAAGAATCCAGGGCCGCCATCGAAAAACTCGAGGAGCAGGTTGCGAGGCCGGACTTCTGGTCCAGCAAGGAAAACTCGTCGAAAACAATGAAAGAACTCAACCAGCTCAAACCAAGGCTTACGCTCTATGAAGAAATAACTTCCTCATACGAGAACGTGAAGGTCACTTACGAGCTTTTACAGGCTGAGAACGACGATTCTCTACTGCCTGACCTCGTGGAATCCATGAAAAAAACGGCCGAAACGCTCGCGAAATTTGAAATGTCGCTTCTGCTCGACGAAAAATTCGACGCCAATTCAGCGATAGTCGCCATACACCCCGGAGCCGGCGGCGTCGAGTCGCAGGACTGGGCCCAGATGCTAATGCGAATGTACCTGCGCTGGATGGAAGATCATAAATTCAAATACACGATAATCGATCAGCTCCCCGGCGAAGAGGCGGGAATAAAGAGCGTCACGATAATGGTGAACGGGCTCTACGTTTACGGCTACCTTAAATCCGAAAAAGGCGTCCACCGCCTCGTCAGGATATCGCCGTTCGACGCCAACCACAGGCGCCATACAAGTTTCGCCTCTGTCGACGTGCTCCCTCAGATAGAGGACGACGAAGAAATAATCATAGAGGATAAAGACCTCCGGATCGACACTTACCGGTCTTCAGGAGCAGGCGGCCAGCACGTCAACGTCACGGACTCGGCCGTGCGCATAACGCATATCCCTACGAACATAATCGTCCAGTGCCAGAACGAACGCTCTCAATATTCGAACAAGGCCGTCGCCATGAAAATATTAAAGGCGAAACTCGCCGAACTTCAGGTCCAGAAACGCCAGGATGAAATAGACCGCCTGAACGGCTTCAAGCGGGATATCGCTTTCGGATCGCAGATCAGATCTTACGTTTTCCACCCGTACAATCTTATAAAAGACCACAGGACATTGCACGAAACAGGAAACGTTTCGCCGGTGATGGACGGCGACCTCGATAATTTCATCAAAAAATACCTGCAGTTCATTAAATCCAGATGATAAATCTTTAATTTCACGGAGAAAAAAATGGCGGACGCGATCATTGGACATACCGGTTTTGTCGGCGGCAATCTGGCCCGGCAGGCCGGTTTTGATTTTTCGTACAATTCCTCGAACATATCCGATATAAAAGGCAAAAAATTCGGCACCCTTGTCTGCGCGGGAGCGCGGGCCGAGAAATGGCTTATAAACGCCGATCCGGCTTCAGACATTATGAATTTGAACGCGCTGATCGATTGCCTCCGGGAAGTTTCGGCGGAAAGGCTCGTTCTGATATCGACGGTCGACGTTTATGACAGGACCGCCGGCGTAGACGAAGAAACACCCGTCTTTCCAGAACGGTCGGAGCCATACGGCAGGAACCGCTATTATCTCGAACATTTCGCGCGCGGCAATTTTGATAATTGCCTCATCGTAAGACTGCCGGCGCTTTTCGGACGCGGCCTCAAGAAAAATTTCATATATGATCTTTCGCATACGGCCCCTAAAATAATTATGAAGGCAAAATTCGAGGAACTGTGCTCAAAATGCGATTCGGATGACGAAGCGGCGGTTCTGAAAGCCAACTACCGGCAGGGCCCGGATCTTAATTATAAGTTTGATCCCGAAGCCGGAAAGGACGAAACGGAAAAGCTTTCTGACGGCAAAACGGCGCGGCTCGAAAATATATTAAAGAAACTCGGTTTCACGAGCCTTTCATTCACCCATAAAGACAGCAGATTTCAATTTTACGGACTCGACAACCTCTGGGCCGATATTAAAAAAGCTCTCGAACACGGCCTCAAACTTATAAATTTCGCGACCGAACCGATCGCGGCAGCCGAGCTCGCGCGCGAGTGCCTGGGCTTCGAATTTGATAATATAACGCCTAAACCGCCCTTTAATTATGACATGAAAACCATTCATGCGCATCTTTACGGCGGAAGCAAAGGTTATATGTATGAAAAGCGGGAAGTGATCGAACAGGTTAAACTCTATTTTAAAAATTCAGGATCCATTTTCAGGAAGTTTTTATGAAGTTAGCAATCTCAAATATTGCCTGGGATAAGAGCGAGGACGAAGCCGTTTACGCTCTCATGCGCAGATACGGTTTCACCGGCCTGGAGGTCGCTCCGGGACGCGTTTTCGAAAACCCTTTCGAAGCGCCCTCATCCGATATCGCCGTTTTTTTAACCTGGCTTTCGGCTTTCGGCATCCAGCCCGTAGCAATGCAGGCGCTTTTATTCGGAAGGCCGGACCTTAAAATTTTCGGCCCGGCTGAAACAAGAATTCAAACTTTAGAATATTTAAAAAATGTAATATTATTCGCGCAGCGGCTCGGAATTCCGGCGCTCGTTTTCGGTTCGCCTAAAAACCGCGACACAGGCGGCATGGAAAGATCACTGGCGGATATGACCGCGCTGTTTTTTTTCAGAGAACTAGCGGTATTCGCGGCCAGGCATGGAACCAGTATCTGCATCGAACCGAATCCGGCCGTATATGGCACCGATTTTATAAACACCACTGACGAAGCCGCGGCCTTCGTCAAAAAAGTCAATAATTCAGGCTTCGCGCTTCACGTTGACACCGGCGCGTTAATTATGAACGGCGAAGACCCGGCCCGTTCGGCAGGCATTTTAGCGCGAAGGGCGGCTCATATCCATATAAGCGAGCCGGGACTCGATCCTGTTCCGAAAGACGCAAGCATCCAGATGCACGAAAAGATCTCGAATGCGCTGAAGAAAAGTAATTACGCCGGATGGATCTCGATAGAAATGAAAAAACCGGACGCCGCGGAAAGGCTCGCAACTATAGAAAAAGCACTCTCATTTGTCCGGGATATATATGGATAACAACCAAAACAACAAAGGATATTCCGCCGCCAGCATCATCGCGGCTGTCTCGCTGATAGTTATATTATGGCTTTTTAACGCGTTCATTTTCGTTTTTTACGCGCGCGTCTCATACCCGGTGAATATAGGCGTCGAAGGTGTTTCGCGAAAAGACACAGGTGCGATAAGCGTTTATTGCGTCACGCCGAAAGATCTCGTTTTTAAAATAGGACACAATTTTCAGATAAACGACGCCCGCTGGACGATAAACAACTATGTCAAAAATATTTGGATGTCGTTTAAAAAACCGCTGCTTGAAAAGATCGAAGTGATAACCGTCGGGATAAACGGAGAGAATTATGCCTTCAAAAAAGAAGAAATTTTTAAAAAATGCCGCGTCGTGAAGGCTGAAGAATGGAAGATGGCCGTTGCGCAAACGACATTTTCATCTGACAGCGACACGGTCACTCTTGAAATTATCCCGGCCGAAATAGTATCAGCAAAAACGAATATTCCGGCTTTTTTCGAGATAGACTATAAAGTGATCAACTGGCCAGGTTTTTACGGCATTTTATTCAAAAGCTTTCTGTTCACGGTTTTCCCGCTATTCATACTCGGAGCGGTTTTTCGTTTAAAAGAAACCGGAAATGAAAAAAGGCTTTTCATATATATGACGCTTTTATTTCTGGCAACCTATATTTTTTACGGCCACTTCGCTCCGGCGGCGCGCTTCTTCTTCACCTTTCCGGCTTTGTTAAAAAACCTGCTCTACACCGTTTTTCCGTGTCTGATATTTCTGATGTTCTTTCTCGGGGTCCGGCGCTCATTCGATAAAAATATAATACACGCGGCGGCGCTTCTTTTTCTGTGCTGTTTTTTTATTTATGGTCAGCATTCGCTGTTCATTAGAACTTTCGATATATGTTCCGATAAAATGGTTAAAAATTCGGTTTATCTCGCCGCGGACCGGGGGATATTCCATAAAGGCGGCTTCATGGTGGTCTATGACCGCGAAGACCTCGTTTATCCGGCTCAGTTCGCTCTTCAATATAAGACCGTCGCGGCCGCCGCGCCATCGAATAAAAAGCTTTTGGACGGGTATTTTTATTTATGCGAAACGGTCTTCGCGTTTCTTCTCGCTCTGCTGTTCTCGGCTTTCATAGTCAAGACGAAAAAAGAGTTCGGAAACTTCGTATCAACGGCGGTATTCGTTCTGCTTATATTCTCGCCGTGGCCGGCGGCGCTTGCGTCTAACCTTTACTGGGCCTTATTCACCATATTCGCGCCGTTTGTTTTTTCATGGTGTTATTATGAAAAATTTAAAGAAAACGGCCGCATGGGCATTTTTTATTCCGTTATATGCGCGCTTGTAGCGGTCAAAAGCCTCTGCGGTTACGAATATCTGACGAATATAACTCTCGGCGCGACGGTGCCGGTGCTATATTACGAACTTAAAAACAACTCAGGCGTAAAAACCGTTTTTTCAAAAATGGCCAAAACTTTCGTTTCAGGATGCGCCGGTTTTTGCGCGGCGTTCTCTCTTCATTTATGGCAGGGAATAACCTATTACGGATCATTAAAAGCTGCCGTTTCAGCGGCTACTTTGAGCGCGGCGGCGAGAACGGTCGGGGACGTTTACGGCAATTCTTTTTCGCTTGCGAACGATGTTTCGATATTCATAAAGTATCTTTTTCAGCCGGCGTCATTATTTTTCAGCTATATAGCCCTGATAATGGCTATTATTATAATTTTCGCCATTGCGCGGGACATGAAGGAAAAATTCGCGCCGGGCCTGCTTAAAAATATGGCGATAGTAACCGCCTTCGCGTTTTTAAGTTCGGCGTCGTGGGCGATTTTCGCGCGCGGACATATGCGCTATCATTTCGGCCTCAACGAGATAACTTTCGCGATGCCGTTCAATCTTATAGCATTCGTATTTATTGCATATATTTTAGAAAAAATAATGCCGGTTCGTTTTCGCGAAAATAATAACAACGACGGACCGGAAGCCGGAAACGCAAAAAATAATTGAGCATGATCACCGAAAAGCCGCCGGCGCTATATTTTATAAATGAAGATTAAAACTTTAACTGTAATTTTTTTAATAGAAAGCATAAGGATGGTCGAACCGCAAAATGAATATCGATAATACGAGATGGCAAATTCCGGGCTATGAAGCGTTCGCGCTCGCGCCCCGAAAAAACAGATACGCCGTGTGCGTTCCCGTTATAAACGAAGGCGGACGCATTCAAAAAGAGCTTGCGCGAATGAAGGCTGCGGGCGTGAACGAAGCGGCCGACATAATTATCTGCGACGGCGGAAGCAGCGACGGTTCGCTTTCATTCGACATTTTAAAAAAGGCCGGCGTCAAAACGCTGCTGGTTAAAAAAGGACCGGGAAAACTCGGCGCACAGCTTCGCATGGGCTATTCTTACTCGCTTTTAAAGGGCTATGAAGGCATCGTGACCGTCGACGGCAACAACAAGGATAACGTGGAAGCCATATCTGATTTTTTAAAAGCGCTTGACGAAGACTATGACTTTGTTCAGGGTTCGCGCTATATCGAGGGCGGACGGGCCCTCAACACACCGATGATAAGAGCTCTGGCGGTCAAGCTTATTCATATTCCGGTCATTTCATGGCTCGCCGGATTCAAATATACCGACACCACCAACGGTTACCGGGCTTATTCGAAAAAATTCCTGCTGGATCCACGCGTTCAGCCTTTTCGTGAAATATTTGAAACTTATGAGCTTCTGGCGTATCTTTCCGTCGCCGCGGCGAAACTCGGGTTTCGCGTAAAAGAAACGCCGGTCATTCGGGAATATCCCGCCAGCGGTGCCGTTCCGACGAAGATAAGCGCACTCGGCGGAAATTTTAAACTTTTAAAGATACTGCTGGATCTGTATTTCGAAAAATATAACCCCGAAGAACTCCGGACCCCGTAAACATCAGCGCGCGGCCTCCCGCCCATGAATTCAATAAAGTATCAAAGGACGAAATTTTTTTCAGGCTTTATATACACACCAATATATGCTTGAATATTTTTGAAATATTGCATATAATAGGCGCGTGAATAAAAAATTCGACTATATTATACTTGGCGCCGGAATTTACGGCCTTTACGCGGCGAAGCTGCTGGGCGAAAAGAAAATGAGGGTCGCGGTCGTCGATTGCGATGCGAAACCTTTTTCACGCGCGTCCTTCGTGAACCAGGCCCGGGTCCATAACGGCTATCACTACCCCAGAAGCTTTTCGACAGCCATAAAATCCGCCGGATATTTCGAACGATTCGTGCGTGATTTTGATTTCGCCATAAATTCGGCCTTCACAAAAATTTACGCGATCTCGAAGGCTTTTTCGCTTTCATCGGGGGCGGAGTTTAAAAGGTTCTGCGGAAACGCGAAGATCGCATGCGAGGAGATAAGCCCGAAAAAATATTTCGAGGGCGGCCTCGTCGAACAGGCTTTCGAAACCCGCGAATACGCTCTCGACGCGATCAAAATAAGAGACTGGTTCGTCGAAAAGATCTCGGCGTTCGATAACGTTTCTTTTTATTATAATTATAATCTGGAAAGCGCCGAAGTCGAAAACGACGCCTACAGGCTTAAATTCGCGAGCGGCGAAGAATTTGCGGCGCATAACGTTTTAAACGCGTCATACGCCTCCATAAATCAGCTCATAGATATTTTCGGGTTTGAAAAATTCAAAATAAAATACGAGATATGCGAGATAATTCTCTGCGGCGTATCGGATGCTATAAAAAACACCGGCATAACGGTCATGGACGGGCCTTTTTTTTCCGTAATGCCGTTCGGCCTGGGCGGCTCACATTCCTTAAGCGCCGTAACATTTACGCCGCATATGACATCGAACGATTTCCTGCCCCGGTTCATCTGTCAGAGCGTCAACAAAACCTGCACCCCGGCGCATCTTCAAAACTGTAATTCATGCCCGGCTCGGCCTGAAACGGCCTGGCCGCATATGAACCAGCTGGCTAAAAAATATCTGCTGCCGTCGATAAATCTTAAATACGAAAGGTCGCTCTTTGCGATCAAACCCATATTGAAAGTTTCCGAGATCGACGATTCGCGCCCGACGCTCATCAAAAAGTTTTCCGGGACGCCGGGTTTTATATCGGTGCTTTCCGGTAAAATCAACACGATCTATGATCTGGACGGAGAATTGACATGAAAGAAAAAAAATTCATATCCGCTGTCGCGTATCTTTACAACGACGAAGAAAATGTCCTTGAGTTTTTAAAAAACCTGGACGGATACCTTTTCGAAAAATTCGAGCATTACGAGATAATACTCGTCAATGACCGCTCCGCCGACCGCACGGTCGAGATCATCGATAAAAACAAGAGCATATTAAAATCGGAAAGCGTGATAATATTAAACCTCGCCTGGCATCACGGGCTGGAACCGGCCATGCTCGCCGGGACAGAAATGTCCATCGGAGACTATGTCTTCGAGTTTGATTCCGCCGACATGGATTATACTTTTGAAACACTTAATGAAATATACGATAAAGCCGCGAACGGATTCGACATCGTCGGCGCTTACCCGGACGGACCCCAGAAAACGACGTCGAAATTATTTTACGCTTTTTTGAAAAAAGTGTCCTATCTCAACCTCGAACTCACGACCGAAAATCTGAAAATAGTTTCGCGCCGGGCGCTTAACCGCGTCCTCGACCTTCGCGAAAAGACCCGCTACCGAAAGGCTTTATACAGATATTCAGGCTTTCCTTGCGCGAGCGTTAAATATACGCCGGTTAAAACGGCTGCGCGGGCCAAACGATCGTTATCCGAAAGGGTATCGCTGGCCGCCGACGTCATCTTCGCTTTTTCCGATCTCGGAATGAAGATCTCGATAATACTTTCGACGATTTTCTTCATGCTTTCGCTCGGGATCGGTTTTTACGCCATAGTGATCTATCTGACGTTAAAAACGGTCGTAACCGGCTGGACGACGCTCTCGCTTTTCCTGTCCTGCGGCTTTTCAGGAATATTTCTGGTCCTGGGCATTCTCGGAAAATATCTCACGATGCTTTTGACCGAGGTCCAGAACCGGCCGAGTTATATAGTAAGATCGGTCGAGAGGATAAATAAGAACGATTGAAAAAAGGCGGAAAAAGTGAGCGGGAAAGAACTTATCGAAGCGGTAAACCGGAAAGACATTGAAAAGATAAAAATTCTGCTGGAAAACGGCGAGGACCCGAACGCGTCTTACGGCCCTTATGAACTAGGGCTCTCGCAGTCATTCTTCGGCGACGAAATTCCGGTTTTCATAGCGGCCTGCATGTCGGGAAATGTTGAAATAATTAAACTTTTCATTTCACACGGCGCCGGCGTCAACTCCATAACAAAACATCAAAAATATTATATGATGTCCGATGACGGCTATATGGCCGACGGAGCCCACGCGCTCTGTTTTCTCTGCATCAGCGGAATGACGGAGGCAGCTGAATTATTGATCGAAAACGGCGCGAAGATCGATATGGATGACGTCGACAGCAGAACGCCGTTAATGAGAGCGGCGCAATACGGACACCTCGACACGGTAAAAATGCTCGTTGATACGGGCGCCGATTTGACCCATAAAGACGGAGATTTCAACACCGCCTTAACGCTCGCCGGCGAGAACGGTTATTTCAGGATCGCGGAATATCTGAAGGGGAAAAACGCTCCGGGAAAATTTGCGGTCAACTGGACCTATACGCTTTTCAATTCAGTTATCAGGCGGGACCTGGAAGGCGTGAAAAAAGCCGTAGAAGAGCATCACGTGCCGGTCGATTCAAATAAGTGGTTCAGAAAATATACGCCCCTCATGCTGGCCTGTGAAGCGGGCAACGTCGAAATATCCGAGTATCTCGTGAAAATGGGCGCCGACGTGAACGCAAAATGTGAAGAAAAAGACTGTACGCCATTTTTATTCGCCGTAAAAAGCGGGAATATCGATATGGTAAAAAAGATATGCGAAATGGGTTGCGAAAAAACGGATAAAATAGTGAAAAAAGCTTTGAAATCAGCTAAGGAAAAAGGATATAAAGATATCGTAAAACATCTCGCGGCGCTCGGCCATTTAATATGATTATATACTAAAGACGCCGGTTAAAATTTACCGCAGCCTATAAAAAAATGTGGCGTACGTGGCGATTTATATGTTAAGATAGACCGTGGCGGGATAACGGAAATTTATTTTTACAGGGGGGGATTTATTCATGAGACCGCGTTCAACCTCTTATGCAATATCCGGCATGATCGTTTTTATATTTTCAATTATAATTTCAGCCGTTTTTCCTATGCTTTCGTCTTCAGCCGCCGGCCTTTCCGGGCCTGAATCGTTCGGGTTCAGAAAAGTATGCACGCTGACGGCCGGGGGCGCATCGGCGGATATAGGCCTTCGGAAACCGGATCAGGCGTTGTCGGACGATAGCGGAAGCGCGAACGCGGGCGTCCCTAAAATATCGGACGGCCTGATCTTCGACACTGAACGAAACGTCATTTTTTCGTTAGACGATATAGCTAATAAAACGGATGTTTCTTATGAAAAAGGTTTCATTCCAGCCGATTTCAAATTGCTTTCGGCCGCGCCGAACGGCGATAAAAAAATATTTTTTTTATTCGAACGCGATGGCGGCTCATATATTTGCATCGGGGAAATTAAAAGATCGGGGAAAAGCGTCGAGATAAAAACGGCCGATATGAAAAAAGTAACCGGACCAAAATATTCAAAGTTTGTCGACGCGGGCGACGAACATGTTGTTCTGCTTTCTTCTTCCGGCGCGCTTCTCACGAAATTCAAAATCGAGATCGACGGCCGCGAGATCAAAAAATGCGAAATTGAAAATAAAACCTCCATTGACTATTGTGGCGCCGCTGCCGCGGATACGGCGGGCGGAAAACAATACTTCACGCTCAGAGCCAACGCCGGCGCGGTAAACACAGTTATGACTTACAACAATAACCTCGATTTCGCTCTGGCAAGGATGGTTCTCAACGGCGAGACGGGCGGAGTGCGCCTTGAAGCCGCGCTGCCCGAAAAAACGCTGCTTGCATGTTTCATGGAACCCGGGCCGGACGGCAGGGTCGTAAAATCATATATGCTCTTCGATTCTTTCGGAGCGGTTTACGATGCCTTTAAGATCAACGCCTGCCCGTTCATGGATCAGATATCCTTCAATGGCGATATGATCATCGTCGCCGATCATGGAGCACCCGATGATAAGGGCATTGAAAAACTAACAATTTATTCGATGAAAACGGCGGATTTTCTGTCGGGCGTTTTCGGCCGCAAACAGGCAGTTTTACCTTCCGGTAAGATCAAGAACGCTTCAATCAAAAATAATAACGTCAATTTCGGAAAAATTGCGGGACCTTTCGGTGTCGCGGTTTCGCGTGACGGCCGCGTTCTTCTGGCGCAGCCGCTGGAATTAACTTTTGACGGCGCCGGTATCGATGCGGGCAGCGCCGGCCGGGTCCTTGATTTCATATCTGAATCAAAAGGGATCTTTGAATTATTTACCGGCCGTGACGGCAAGTTTCACATATATTCGAATGTTGCGAACGCTATCGTTATTTTTAATATCGGGGAAAATAAAAAGATTGAAAATTTTGAAAAGATAAAGCTTGATAATTTGAAGGAAACTTTCGAAATAGCGCTTTCCAGCCCGGACGTGGATAAAAGCGGTGAAATTTTCATTTCCGATTTCAATAATTTTTCGACGTATAAATTCATGCCGGATGGGAAGAAATTTGAAAAGATAATTAACCTGGCGGGATTATCGCACGGCTATTTCGGCGAAACCTTCTTCGTTTCCGAAGGACGAACGGCATCTCATAAGGTATTGCTTGAATACGACAATCACGGCAACTTTATGAGGGAACTCGGCGATGTCGAACTTTCGAACGCCAACATGCGCTCCGGCGGCGCCGTATGCCTCGGAAAAGACTTGAAAAACCGGGTTGTTTTCATTTACTTCGTAAAAAACAGCCTGCGTATCGTCGCATATGATTATAAAAGCGGAAAAATAGTCAAAAACGCCGTCGCGAAGTTTGATTTTACCGGAATTGAATCGGCCGGCCGCGGTTTTCACCTGACCGATGAAGGCGTTATAATAATAACGGCCGCGGTATATGATAAAAACAACCGCGACCGTCATCTGGAAATTTATTCGATCGATATATCATCTCTTTGAAGAACGCAAAAGGCTTGTGGGATCAACGCTTCTATTGCCGCCGTCAACCATCGAAAAGTGTAGATGCGCATCGGTTTTCGCGGCATTACCGGTCTTTCCGAGATATCCTACGACCGTGCCCGCGCTCACGTTCATTCCGGGGCGCACATTGGCAAAACCGTTGAGGTGCGCGTAATAATAATCGTTTCCGCTGCCGTCGACGACATGCAGCCTGTTCCCGCCGGTACTATCATAGCCATAGCTGCTGCTTATCCTGCCGCTTTTGCACGCATAAAGCTGAAGGCCTATTTTTCCGAAAATATCGACGCCCTGGTTAAAAGGCGATCCGCCTTTCGCGTGACAGGAATAACTTCTATCCGAAAAACTACAATATTCCTGGACCGGGAATACGAAACCTCCAACCGCGACCGGTGGCCGGGCAGGCTGGGCGGAGGGCTGAGACGGCTGTGGATTGCCGGGTTGCGGGTTTGCCGCAACCGAGCCGCTGGCGATGTAACTGACATGAACATAAGCATCCCTGCCGTTATAAGTGATCACATACCATTCGCCTGTTTTTCCTTTTACCGTCACCGGTGTACCGTAGTTTAAAAGGCCTATTACCGCTCCCCAGGGCCCCGACCTGACATTAAGGCCGGTCCTTGCGGTTACGCTGCCTGAAAAACACGAGCTCGATTGCGGCGTGCCTGTTGCGTTTACATTCACGTAACTCGAGTGAACATAAGCCGTGCCGCCATTATATTTTATTTTAAGCCATTCCCCTTCAGCCGCTATTATTTCAACGTTGGCCGCATTGTTAAGAGTTCCTATAACATCGCCCCATGGTCCCGACCTGACATTGAGGTTCGTATTTACATGTACCGTGCCTGTTTTTGCGGCGGTGGATGAATTTGAACCGATCCCGAATCTGTTGAGGGTTTCGGTCAATTCCTTGATCGTGGCCGCGGCAGGCATTGTGAGGCAGCCAAAAACGATCGAGAGCGTGAATAATATCATAACGAAAGCTTTTAAATTCATATTTTTTCTATACATGACCTGCCACTCTCCTTTGTTATTTTTGTTAAAACTATATTATATTATACTACAAAAAATATTAATTGTTCCAGGGTAATTATTTGATAGTTTCATATAGGGCATCGAAGCAAATAAATCATTAAAAATAAAGACATCGACAATTTTTTTACGATATCGCGATGTTCTCGTCAAATTCGAAGCGAACGAAGGGTTTTATGATTTTGCGATGTTTTTTATAGCGTGTTCCAATCAGCTACAAAAGACAATTGGTCGTATATACCGAAAATGAAATTCAAAAACAGCCTTAAATTTAAGATTCATCATTATTTTATTGATTTTTCAGCATTTTTATGATAAAATATGCTGAATTTTATTTAGCATTATATTGTAATATATATAAAATCGAAAAAAGTCTGAAAGGGAGAACTTCAAAATGTTTGACAAGGTGGACTCTCAACTCAAGCCCGAGCGCGAGCTTGAAACTCTAAAATTCTGGAACGATAACCGCATCTTCTATAAATCGATGGAAGAGCGCAAGGGCTCGAAACCTTTCATATTCCTCGAAGGACCGCCGACGGCCAACGGAATGCCCCATCCCGGGCACGTGCTGACCAAAGTAATGAAAGATCTCATTCCGCGCTATAAAACGATGTGCGGCCAGTTCGTCGGCAGAAAAGCCGGCTGGGACACGCACGGCCTTCCCGTCGAGCTCGAGGTCGAAAAAGCCCTCGGCATCAGCGGAAAACAGGACATCGAAAAATACGGCGTCGAGGCCTTCATAAAAAAATGCCGCGAATCCGTATTCAAATACGAGGCCGAATGGCGTAAAATGGTTGAACGCGGCGGCTTCTGGATAGACATGGAAGACCCTTACATAACCTGCACGAATAATTATATCGAAACCGTATGGTGGATATTAAAAGAATTCTTCGACGCCGGCCTTTTATACGAAGGCTACAAGGTCATCCCATATTGCCCGAGCTGCGGAACGGGTTTGAGCTCTCACGAAGTGGCGCAGGGCTATAAAGACGCCGAAGATCCATCGGTTTTTGTGCGCTTCAAGCTTTTAAACGAAGAGAATACATATTTTCTTGTATGGACGACGACGCCGTGGACGCTTATCTCGAACGTCGCCCTCGCAGTCCATAAAGACATCGATTACGTTAAAGTCAGCCACAACGGCCAGTTTTTAATACTCGCAAAAGCCAAGCTCGACGAATTGAAAGGCGAATACGAGATAGTCGAAGAAATGAAGGGCGAAAAACTCGCGGGCGTAGATTACGACCA
>CAZKCG010000045.1:0-41341 GCA_964551445.1 uncultured bacterium
AAAGAGATGTTTCGAACGGACTGAAGCGTCATTGTATAATGCGCGCGGTCCATCGAGTTCATGACGACGCTGTGATAACCGTAAAAAACTATGTAAATTATTCCGGTCAGCGCGATGAGAAGATAGGCGACGAAGCCTTTCCTGTTTTTTTCCGCGAGGCGCGAAGATATTTTTTTCATAGCCGGCCCGCCTTATTTTTCAGAGTTCGAAAAATTTTCCCAGAGCTTGTTATATATTGAGCTGCTTTCGCGGTTTATAGTATATCCGGACATTTTCATCTCGTTCAACATATCGCCCGTGTTAAGTTTTTTCATATTCAAAAAACTTTCATTGCCTGAAATATCGGCCTGTTCGAAGGCGCTTTCCTTCTGAAGTTTCAGGCCTTTCCCCTGGGCTCTGAGCAATTTGAACATCTCGCCCATCGTCTTCATATCCGCGACCGCCGCGCCGTCATCCTTTTTCGGTTTGCCGATGTCGGCGTCCTCTTTCGCGATGCCTTCCTTGAAGGCGTTCACGTTATTTTTTATGGAATATCTCACGAACCATAAAAATCTGGGCTTGTCGGCCTTATATATTGAGTATCCTGAATATGGATGGCCTTCGGGGAATTTTCCGGCGAAAGCTATCCGCGACCCGGCCGTATTGTTAGGATATATAGGATCGTCGGCGATAACGTTGAACATCTGACGACGCTCTATCGCCGATCTTTTTAAATAAACTTCGCTTCGTGGAGCGAAAAAAGAATCGAAACATTCGAATATCTGGTTTTCCACGTTGAGCGTATAGGATTCGGGCGTGGTAGGACTTCCGTTGTCGAGCTTGGATTCGTCGATGGAAATAGCGAGGATCCTTTTAACCGTTTCGTTGAGATAAGGTTCGTCCTCTTTTTTTATTTTATAACATAGATATTTAGCGGCCACTTCAAAAGCCAGACTGATCAAGCCTTTCATATTTTTGTACTCGAATTTCGTGCTTTTTATCAAATTTTGGGCGGCGCCCTCGAGGATATCGTTCTCTATCATAAGGCCGAAATCGTCATTTTGCGAAGGCGGGCTTTTCTCAAGCCTGCTTTGTTTGGTCACGGCGTTTCCGACGTCGATCTTCATCACCATGCCCCTTATAAGGGCCGGGTCCGAAAGAAGATTCCCGAGGCCGAGATCGCCCAGATTGGGTAAACCTGGCAAATTGGGAAGATTCGGCAGGTTCGGCAGATTGGGAAGCCCGGGAAGCATTGGAATATTAGGCAGATTAAATCCCGCAGCGGCGAGCGCCGGGCTGAAAAAGCATGGAATGAGGACCGCGAGCGCGAATGCCATGGCGCATAACGAAATTTTATTATAAAAGCCTGAATTATGGTGTTTCAGCATAGATCACTCCTCACTTTTTAAACTCGGTGTTTTTTATCGTGTTGTTTAAAATATATGGAAATATGTTAAAGGCGAATTCTTTAGTGACCGGGACGAGGCCGCTCTGGCTTATCGTTTTGGTCTGGACCTTTATTTTAAGGCTCATATAGACCGTATTGCCGTCATTTTCCTTGAAGAGCTTATAATCGAGGGCCGCGCCTACGACCTTGCCGCGGGAAAGCGGAGGCCCGGGAACGATGTTATTGTTTTCATCATAGACGGTCCGCTTAAAAACGTTGGAAGAATCGATCTCATACTCAACCCTGTTGGTCGAACTCCCGGCCGAGACTATAAGCCCGAACTTTTTGCCGTTGCCCGGCTCGGCCGCGCCGGGTATGATGGACGCCGCGAGGGCCTCTTCGACGGTGCTTTGCGATTTCTGATTCCCGACGCCGTCGGCCGCCGCCACTCCGGGTGCTAAAAGCGCTGAATTAAGGTCGGTTTTAAGATAATTAACGGCCGTTACGATATCGCGGATGCTCTCCATCATTTCGGAAGAAATGGTCTGCTTCAGGAACATATACCTGTAAAGCACGATAAACAGAGAGAACATAAGACCGGCGACGCCGACGACCACTATTATCTCCGCGAGCGTAAACCCTTTTTTCGGGGCCACGCTTTTATTGAAAGTCCGAAATAATTGCATTGCTGTTTAACGCTCCCCTGTAAGCCTTTCCTGTAAGGCTGACGGTGTCGTAAAAAATAGTCACTTTGACCTTGAATAATTTTAAAACGGCGTCATAGACGATCTCGACGCTTCTTTCAAAACCGGCTTCCATCGCGGTAATGTAAAGATCGGGCGACGAAGTCCCGAAAACGGGAACGGCAAAAACCTCGTTTAACGCAACGCCGGCCTTCGTAAGCATGGCGTTGTTATACGTGCCGGGTTTTAAAAATTTATTGGGGTAAACGTATAGCTGGGAAATTATCTCATCGGCGTAACATGTCGCCTGGATCTCCTTTAAAGTTATGGTGCCGAAGTCCTTCTGGGACACTATGGTCGTAAAAAGCGGCGTAAGGGCCAGAAATAAGATGACCAGCCCCACCATGATCTCAAGAAGCGAGAACCCCTTTTTAATTTTTCGGGAAAAATGTTTAAAATACATATTTTACATCACTTTTCACATAAAACGCAAAACGATCCGGGAAAAACGCGACGAGCCTTTCCCTAACTAAATTATATCATATTATTACCAGGATTTGTTCTGAAAAGTTATTTTAAAAAGTTTTATTTTAACGCTTTAACCGCAAGGATGGTGATATCATCAGATTGAGGGGCTTCTTTGACGAAATTTTTGACCGAAGCGAGTATGGCCTCAACGTGTTCGGCGGCACTTTTTTCAGGATCGGCGGCGAGTATGAGTTCTTCGAGCGGCGCGTTGCCGTACATACTCTCGTCCTCGGCCTGCGCCTCGGTGATACCGTCAGTAAAAATGTAAAGAAATTCACCCGGATTTAAAACGGCCTTTCCAACGTCGTAATTAACTCCGTTGAACATGCCGCATATAAGATTTTTGACCTCGAGAAGTTCTATTTTACCGTCGTTTCTAAGGACTATGGGCGAAAGGTGACCGCCGTTGACATATTCTATCTCGCCCGTCTTAATATTTAAAATACACATGAAAACCGTCAGATATGCCGTGGATTCAGAGTTATCCGTCAGGTAGTCATTGAGAAACCCGATCATATTCGCCAGATTTCTTTCGTATTTTATTATCGTATGAAGAAATGTCCTGACCATGATCATGAAAAGACCTGCCGGAACGCCCTTGCCGGAAACATCGCCGACCAATAGCAGCTGGTGTTCCTCGTCGAGCTCGATGCAGTCGTAATAATCGCCGCTGACCTCCTTGGCCGGAAAATAACTTCCAAAAACCTCGAATTTAGAGATACTTTTTATGCCTGAAGGCACGAGCTTTTTCTGCATGACGCTCGCGATCTCGAGCTCCTTGTCCATTCTGCGCCGTTCCACTTCGTCGGCAATACGGAAAATATGTTCGATATTGGTCGCTATCTGAGCCGCGAATACCGTTATCGTTTTCTGGTCATCTTCGGTAAAATTCTCGAAATTCTCCTTGTCGGTAAGCGAAAGCGCGCCAATGGCCTTATTGGTCAGCATCAGCGGAACGCATATGAACGATTTGGTCTGGTAATTGACACCTTTTTCGCATCCGTTAAGGCTCGCGTCCTCGTCGACGTTCTTGATCAAAAGCGATTCGCCGGTTTCCATGACCTTTGAGATAACGGGGCTCTTTCTGTTCAGGATAAGATTTTCGATGGGCTTGTCGTTATTTTCAAACCCGACGCCCGCTTTTAATATCAGCGAGCCCGATTTAGGGTCTTCAATAACGATAGAGACTCTTTTACATTTTAAAATTTTTGATATCTCGCCAACCGTAAGGTTGAGAAGTTTCTGAAGATCTGTTATCTGATGGGAAAGTTTCGCTATGTTGTAAAGTCCGCCGATGCGGTCGAGCATTCTTTGCAGTTCCCTGTTGGAAAGGTAGACCTGTCGCACGCTCTGGTAAAGCCTTATGAACATGAAGTGAAAAGCTATCTGAAACGCAATAGGCACGGCGTCGACAAAAATTTTGTATTTGACGAGCGCTGCCCAGCCCGCGGCATAATATACGCCTATGAACATAATAAAAACCGGAATGTCGAATCGGGCTTTGTATCTTCTAAGATACGCCCCGCTTAATAAGAGCGCAGCCAGAAATATCAAAAAATTAACGCCGGCAGAAACCCTGTAAACATATTTGGATTGAAGGATGTTGCCCGCCACTGTCGCATGTATCTCGACGCCGGGCATTATATCAAAAGGCGTCAGGCGCATGTCCGGAACGGCGGGAGCGGTGATACCCATAAAGACGAGCTTTCCGGAAAGTCTTTCGGCGACCTCTTCCGTATCCATTTCAAGAAGGTCCATCAGTGATATCTTAGTAAAAGGCGAATCGATGTATTTACGATAGTAGTTTATAAAAAAAACGCCTTGCGAATGGCTCGCGGGAATGCCCAGTTCGCTTATTTTTTTCCCGGAATAATTCATGACGCCTTTTATTGAGAGTATCTCGGCACTGGTTGTTTCGAGCTGATGGTATAATTTGACCGTGCGTGAAACGCCGTCGTAGCTGGAGTCGCCATATTCGATATTTATAAGACCGATCTCCGGCGAAGCATTCATGAAATCGACGGCCGGAAAAAGAGTGTTCCTGACGCGTTTACTTCTGCCTGTATCTTTTGAAAGCTCCATAGAGTCATAGTGTTGATAGGCAAGGATTATTTTATTTGAATATTTGCCGAGCACCGCTGCAAGAGCGGCATCTTCGGCATCGCTGGTCTTATCGGCAAAAAGTATATCGATGGCGAGCGTTTTAACTCCAACCGCCATGGCACGGTCGATAGCGGACGCGATTATCGAGCGTTTTATAGGCCAGTTCGATATGCGTTCGAGGCATGTCTTGGTTATTTCGATGACCGCGACCTGGTCGCAATCAGAGTTATCGATGGCATGCCGAAATCTGATGTCTATTGTTTTTAATTCGATGCCTTCGAAAGAACCGGCAAGATAGGCGAAAAATACCACAAGGAATATGGCGGCGGCTATAAGCGCATCGTATCCGGCTATTTTCCTGAGCGATCTCAACATTATCTACCCATGAATTCTTTGAGATTTTTTTCTTTTCCTGTTCCGACTCCGGGTGAGGTTTTGACCTCGACCTTCGGTTTTTCGGATTCTTCGTTCAAACGGTTCTCGGAGGTCGAAACCGAATTTTTGTTCATCATTTTTTCAAGGTCATTCGAAGCCTTGGTTAATTTATCGAAAGGATTGGGGCCTAAAAGCTTTTCGAGATCTTCATCGCTTATCGAGATCTCGGCGCCTTTGATATCGATGGCCGTTTTTTGCCCGGGTTTAAGGGTAGTGGTAGTGTTAAGTATCTTATTTACGACATCCACTATGCCTTCGTTAAGTTTTACGATGGTGCGGTTCGCTTCCTTTAAAACCGAGAACAATGTGCCGCGGGCGCCGATGGTAACGTTAGGCGTATCGACCTTGAAACCGGTTTTCGATTTTATCAGCTTGATCCAGATGCCGCCTTCGTTAAGCCTTATTCCGTCGGCTTTTATCTCGAGTTCTGAATTGGAGCGCATATTAAGCATGGTGCCGTCCGAATATTTGATCTCGGCCTCGCATTTATCGGCCGACCTGAGTTTCGAACCGGTCCGGACCTCGAAAGTGGACGCCATTTCGGCCCAATCGGCAGCGCCTGAAGACATGAACATAATTTTTCCGATCAGCGGAACACATTCAAGTTTTCTTTCGGCGGAAAAAGAAATACCCGCCATAAAGGAGGAAACTATTAAAACTAAGCTGAGCAGCAGAAGGCTTTTTTTCATCGGGCCGATCTCCTTTTAAGTTTGATTTTTATAGCGTTAATTGATTTTACTAAATTATGCGTCCTGTGTCAACACCGGCGGCTTTTTATTGCGGGCGATATAAAAGTTAAAAGCCGGAAGCGCAAATATGCCTATGAAAAGGGCGAACCACAGGGTCGCGGCGCGGACCATGAAGGCAGCGGCCACGGCGTCCGGAAGCGGAAGTTTCAAAAGTTTTATGAGCAGGAACGACATCCCGCTCTCGGTAACGAAAAGACCGCCCGGAAGCATCGCGAGGGCGCCGATTATGGTCGAGAAAGAATACGCGAAAGCGCAGAGCATAAGGGCGTTAAGCGAAAAAGCGGCGTCGGCAGTTATCGTCTTAACAATGTAATAAAGCGAATAGCATTCGAGCGCCCACGCGAGGACCGAGAGAAAAGTGGCGTAAAACAAAGGCCACGGCCTTAAAACGATCCTGGCAGATTCGAAAAGCTCCTCGATGTGGATCACGAATTTTTTTATGCGTTCTATGCGTTCGGCGGCTTTTAATATCTTAGAGACCAGATATTCGTTGGATATGACCAATACGACGGACGCGGTAAAAACGCCGGCGAGAATAAGCGAAGTTATCTGGGACGGATCCACCACGGCCGAGCCGGAAGCTCCAGCGCCGCTCATGGAAAATATTATTCCGGCCGCGCTTAAGATAAGAAGCGCCAGAACGTCCGTGAGCCTTTCGGCAAAAACGACGGGCGCCGTGCGCGTGACCGGGATATCGTAATGTTCAAGCATCAATAGCGATTTAAGAACCTCGCCCATTTTTCCTGGGGTTATGGCCATTATGAACCCCGCGAAAAAAATGAGCGCGCTCGCGGTCTTATCAATAAAAATGCCGAGCCGTCTCAGATAAAAATCCCATTTTATTACTCTTATAAAGTAATTAGCGAGAGATAACAAAAGAATGAAAGGCCAGCCCGAAACGGGAAATCTTACGATGGCCGAAACGACCTTCGAATAATCCGCGTAAAAGGCTATCAGTATGAATACCGCCGCCCCGAGAAGCGAGCCGATCATTATTTTATTTACTATGTTTTTGCTGCGTGAAAAATCTCTGTCCGCTTCTATTTGACATCACTTCTTTCAAGTATTATGCGTTCCTTCCTCAAAAGGCCCGCTTTTTCATATTGCGCTTTGAATTTATCGAAATCCTTCGCCGGGACTAATTTTTTCAGGATCTCGTTGGCTCGCGTGTATTTGATCTCGTTAGATTCAGCTTCGTGGGAAAGCTTCATGGACACCTTGTAGAATTCGCCGTTATCCTCGACCGCCTTTGGCAGGTATTTTACCTTATAGCCCTCCGGTATCTTTATATTGACCGAAATGGAATCGAGGTCGTAGGTATCGAAGAACATATCGAAGTTCCTTTTATCCTTGGCGACGATCCGCGTGCTCATCCCGGAATACGGGATCGGGACCAGCATATACATGTCGCCTAACTTTGACACGTAATTGGACGACTCGAACTCTATTTTATAATTCGCGCGCTCGGAATGATTCTCGACGTCGGAGAGGAAGTATCCGCTGAGCGTTCCGCCCTTTGCTATGCCGGACGCGATGCCTTCGAACGCCTGTTTCCGCTTTACAGGCTTGGCGTTTTTAAACGACGCGCGTATCTCGGGGTCCTCTTCGCCGTATCCGGTCTCGCGCATAACGAAGGATGTTTTTCCGGAAGCCTCGATATTTATGTCGAGGATCTTATCGACGTAAGTGCGCTCGTTCTTCTGGCGCGTAAGATTTATCATTTCTCCGGAATATTCGAAAACCTTGAAATATTTGTTATCCAGATATTTTTGCGGAACTATTCCGTAAGGATAATATTCGCCTTCGGCGAAGAGATATTCGCCTTCGCATTCCAGAAGAATATTAGGAAAATCATAGATCGTAAAGAAATCGCGGTCGAACGGAGCATAATTCTCGTTATAACCGAAGCAGATATCGCATGAGAGGCCGGCTTCCTTCATGAATGCATACAGAAGCACGGTCCGGTCGTAATCGGAAGCGTATTTCTCGCGGTATATGACGTCGGACGCCGTCGGCCTGTAGCCGTCTATCGAAGCTTCGACATAGGCGTGCCTGATATTGGTCGCCAGGTGCTCATAGATCGCGACGGCTTTTTCGCGTTTGGTCTTTTTATCCTTTATGATCTTTTCAAGATCGGCCTTCATTTTTTCGTCGAATTTCACGGCCGGAACGATCCTTTTCTTAAGTTCCGCCGCGATATCCTTAAGAGAATATTTCTCGGCGAATCTCATATGCGGCGCGAAGTATTGAAGGGGAGGCATTACCGGTTCCGGAACGAAATCCGGGATATCTTTCTTTTCGTAGGATATTACAGTGTTGTCGCCCTCGTTATCAACCTTGAGATCCAGCGCGTCTTTGGCTATAAAATATTTTTTATATTCGACTTTCAAGCTTTTAGGATGGGTCAGCCTGAATTTTTCGACCATGGCCGGTTCGTAGGACATGAAATATTCGCTGTGATTGTATGGGTCGAGTATGTCGGACGCGGCCGATTTAGAAATGATCTTAACGTCGACTATACTGCCTATTTTCACTTCCGGAACGGAGAACTGGATGATCTTCTTTTTATCATAGATCGGAAAACTTATATATTTATCCGTATATTTGATAGCATCGCGCCTGACGTTGGAAACGACGCCTTCGGGCGATATCGAGCGCGCGTGGGATATCGAAACGCTCTCGCCTTCCTTTTTGTAGGTATAGACGTAATTGGCGTCCTCGAGTCCGCGTTCCTTTAAAACCTTGAAAATAACGCGGGACTCTTCAACAAGCGTTCTGTCGGCGTTGTAATTCTGGGTCGTTTCTCTGTAAAGATAAACTATTCCGGCGTTCGGATATTTTTCCGGCTTTACCGGCGTAGCGAGGGCCGTTTTAAGAAGCGGATCATTGATGGCCGAAACTTCTTCGGTTTCACGGACCCTGTCGATCTCGACCTTTTCGATCTTCCCGAAACTGATGAGCATTTTTTCGGCGTAGTCCGGCTTCAGATTTATCATCCCTTCCTTTAAAACCACGTCTCCGGTTATCTTATCGCCGTTCTTAAGATATACGACGTCGCCTGAAGCGGTCCCGGTCAGAAACACCGCAGCAACGAAGAAAGCGGCCAAAACATATAACAATATTCTTATTTTCTTATTTTCTTTTAACTTATTCATTTATAAAACCTCCTTATTTACCCGTCGATTTTTCGATAACGGCCTTTTCGCCGGCGAACTTCATTATGCTTTCAAGATCGGCCTTGTAAGATGCGTAATCAGCGGGATCCACGAAGCGTAATTTGCGCTGCATCCTGTCGGTAAAAGTGATCACTCCCGGAGCGGTCTCGCGGTATTCGGCCTTGAAATTCATATATTTATTGTCCACTTCGAATTTTTTAGGCAGGTATTTCACTTTATAGCCTTTCGGTATGGTGAAGTTGAAAGTGTTCTCGTTATCGGTGAGGTAGCTGTAATCTATAGGGTATTTGCGTTCCTTAAGGCTTATCTCGGAAAAATTGAATCCGTAGCCCGGAACCGCGAAGAGCATAAGGTCGCCCGCGATTATAACGGCGTTAGGCGCCTCGTATTCGACGGTTTCGACGACCTGTTTGTTAAGGTCCATAAAATCGGTATATTCGAGGCTTTTAAGTTTCACGCCGGGAAGCGTAGCGTTCAAAGACTGTTTGAAATTATCTTTTATTTCTTCTTCCTTCAGGCTTTTATTATAACCTCTTATACTGTGTTCATACTGGCCCTGATATTCGCGCCGGCCGCATACTATGATGCCGCCGTCTTCTCTGATAGTTACGTCGCGGTTTGAAGCCAGCCTGCTCGCGGGCATAGGAGCTTTCACTATCCTTTTAAGCTGCGGCACGAGATTGTTCCTGTCGTGATCGTCGACCCTGAAAAAAGGAAAACGGCTGTCCTGCGAGGTTGAATCCAGGAATATCTCTTTAGAATCATATTTAAGGAACGATATCGAGTGGTTGAGATAAAAATGCGCTATATCCTCGTCCATGGTCCCGCCGCCGGCGTTTAATATCGTGGGATAGCAGTCCACGCCTATAAGTTTCATCATAGCGGCCATAAGTATCGCTTTATCGACGCAGTCGCCGTATTTGTTGTCGAACGTCCTTTTGGCTGCATGGCCCGTAAGGCCCGATACAACATCGCCCTTGATCGATATGTATCTGTTTTCCTGCTGAATGTAGTGATATATCGCGGCAATTTTTTCTTCTGTGGTTTTACAGTTCTTAGTTATCTCATCGACCCTGGCTTTCATCTGGTCCGATACCTCGGCGACATGCCTGTCGAATTTATCGTTGAACCACTCGAACATTTTGTCCCAGTTCTCGTAAGCCGAAAACTGAACGCGGGGGCTTATATCCTTATAGTTCGGCATGGCCGCTTCGGATATTATCTCAGGCACATTCGAAACATCGAATATATAAACCGTCTCGTTACCTTCTTCTTTTATCACGGGTTTTTCCATGGACTTCAACATCTCGAAGCTCTTGTCATATATACGGTCGAAATTTTTGGCGGCGTATTTCAGTTTTTTGTTTTTAGGCACGCGTATCTCAGTGCGGCAATGAAGTTTAGGTTCGCTTGACGCGAAATAAACGGCTGGACAGAAATAACCTTCGATAAGCGGTTTGAAAACGTTATGTTCGATGACATATTCAGTTATGGCGCCCTTTTTCACGTTAGGAAGCGTCGCCGATACCATCTTTTGAGTATTCGAGTAAAACTGTGACCCCTGAAAAGCATCGCCTTCTTTAATATCTTTGGGGTCCAGATTATATACCCGTCCGTCCTCCATTATGGTTCGGGCCATTACTATCTTGATAGATTCGCGTTCGAAAGCGTAGCTTAGCGTGAGGCTGCTGTCGACCGCGCGGTCCTCGAATATTTTGAAAATATAATGTGAGCGGATCTTATAAGTGCCGTCATCATTAAGTTTATAAACATCTTCATCCTCGATCACATAACCGCCCGCGTTCGGAAATTTACTTTTGTCGGGAACCTTTTCAAGTATCGCCTTTATGTCGGCGGGAATTTCAACGGCCGCCGTATCCGTCTTTTTTTCGGCCGTATCTTTTTCATCCGAAAAATCGATCTTTTTGACCTCCGATATCGAAACCACTTCGACCGTACCCTCTTTTTTTATTTTCAGGTAATTCTCACTCGCGGCGGGCTCAGCCTTATAAGTTTTTCCGTCGCCGAGCGTGACGCTCATTCCGGACGCGGCCCCTGAGAAAAAGAAAGCAATGGAAAACATAAGAGAAACCGATAACAAAGTTTTTGAAAGTTTCATTTTTTGAAAATCATCCTCCACATATCAATTTATAATTTTTATGTTATTTATTATACATAATTTATATAATATAATCAATTTAAATGGTAATAAAAAATATTACACTGACTCACCGGCCGATCGTTTTTGCCGGCACATCATCTTGCAGGTCTGCGCTTCCAGTACCTGACCTTTTCTTAACAAGCTTTTTTATACTGCTCTTCCCGCGATAAAACGCGCAACATTATTCCGCAATAAAAATATATAAGAGACGCGTAGCGTTCATATCGCTTTTAAATTTTATCCTGAACGGAATATCCGCCCCGTTATCCACTGCCTTCAAAAAGCCTTATTTGCTTGCGGAAATCAATATTGTTAATTTAAGCATAATTTTGCCGATAGGTAAAGTTGAAGAAAAATATAGATACATTATATTTTTAAGGACGTGATCTCGAAAATGGAATTCAAATCCTATAAAAACACTTTCACGGCAATGGCTGTGGCCTTAATTCTCATGGTTACCGCCTGCGGCGCACTGGCGTCGGGAAATCCTTCAGTAATGCCGCCTTACGCGGCTCCTGACGACGGCGCTTACTATAAGGACAGTAACGCGGTCCAGCTTCAGTGGCTGGTTCCGACCGACACCGAAAACGACACGGTTGAAATGAAGGTCGTGTTTTTCGGACCGCAGAACACGAGGCCGGCGCCTATAAATCCCAGCACCCTGTTAGGCGCGAGCTCCGAGGTCGCCGCTTTAAAACCGATGTTCTCGGTCGCGACCCCCGTGAGCACCAATCCGGGCGGCCCGACTCCTCCAGGAACTACGGTCACTTTCCAGATACTTCCAGTATTACCCGTCAACCTTACCGAAGGAAAATGGTGGTGGGACGTTTACACCTGGGACGGTTCGAGTTATAGTTCGCCCCAG
Organism: uncultured bacterium; assembly: GCA_964551445.1. Classification (GTDB taxonomy): domain Bacteria; phylum Muiribacteriota; class UBA9980; order UBA9980; family UBA9980; genus DAOPXV01. The sequence continues at coordinate 12,067 of CAZKCG010000045.1, forward strand.
CGCGTTCCCAGATCTTTCGTCCTGGATTATACCGCGCCGAACGTAACGAATATGGCGGCTTCAAATCCAAAATTTTCCACGTCATCGAACGCCGTGAAAAAAAACACGACGCTTTCATACAGCCTCTCGGAAACTTCCGACGTGACCATAGAAGTTTTAAACAGCGCTAATCTTGTGGTAGCTCAGCTCGAGAACGGTATCCGTCATGATATAACGGCGGCGCCGAATCCTCAGACGGCGACATGGAACGGCACCGGAGCCGCAACCGACGGCAAATACACTATAAGAGTAAGAGCGGTCGATCTCGCCGGAAATAATTCCGTCGAACAATCCGTTACGGTTGAAGTCGTAAATACTCCACCCGGAGTAAGTTACGTCATCCCCGGAATTTCACCCACTCCTTTTTCGCCGCTTCCCGCATCTCCCGGAATTAAGGATATCACGACCGTAACATATTCCGTCAGCGATACGTCGGAAGTCGGAGCCGTCATATATCCTCAGGGTCAGCCGACAAATATTAAAAAAGTTCTTGTTCCAAAAACTGCCGTTGTTCCCGCCGCTAATTTTTCCGTACAGTGGGACGGCACAGAGGACCTTACCGGAAACACATGCACTGACGGCGTCTATATAATCGCCATAACCGCGACCAACGAGGTCGGGCTCGCGACGACCGCGACCAGAAACGTTACGGTCGACGTTACCGGGCCTACGGCTGCGCCGCTCACGATAAATCCTTCGCCCTTTTCGCCGAATATGGGAACCGGGACTACGACCATATCATACACTCTGAACGAAAGCGCGACGATCGAAATAATAATCAAAAACCAGGCCAGGACGACCACAATCAGGACCCTTCAGGCAAAAATGCTCATAGCCGCCGGGATCCAGCAAATACAGTGGGACGGGCGCGACTCAGGAAGCGCCGTCGTCACTGACGGAATATACGCGGTAGAAATCAACGCCGAGGACGGCGCCGGAAATACGAGCACGACCGTCGGAAACGTCCGCGTAGATACGCAGGGGCCGATCATAGCCCCTTATTCGGTAACGCCGGCCGCAATATCGCCTAACGGAGACGGAGTAACGGATGTTTCAACCATCTCATATACCATCTCAAAATCCGGAACGGTGGAAATAAGAATAATATCAACGACAGGCCCTCAGGTCCGTCAGTTCATAACACAGCACGCTAACGCCGGAACATATACGAAAGACTGGGACGGCCGTGATTCGATCGGAAACGTAGTAAGCGAAGGCGACTACAGAATAGAATTATATCTGACGGATAACGCCGGAAACATAGGCGCACCGAACCCCGCAACGCTCAGCATAAGCGTGGACATAACGCCTCCGACCCTGAACCAGGTAACCGTCGTCCCGCCGTATTTCTCGCCCGGCAATTCACCTGGAGCATTCGACACGGTAACTCTCAATTATAATATTTCTGAAACTTCTTCGATAACCATAAAAGTTCTCGACAGCTCCAACGGCCAGATAAAAGTTCTTACAAACAACATAACCCAGGCGGCCGGCCTTCATAATATCGTATGGGACGGAAAAGATGACGCGGGCACGCTCGTTTCAAACGGAATATACCATTTTGAGATAGGCGCGACCGATCCCGCCCTTAATAAAACAACGATACCTCAATTCGCGCCTCTTCCTCCCATACCCGCTCCGCTGGTACAGGTCGATAACGACGGCCCCGTGGTCAATATATTAAGCGCTACGACGCCGTTCGCTCCGGGTTCACAGGATCCCGCCCGCCGTATCACGACGGTAACCTATCAGATAACCGACGCCATAAATAATCCCGCGCTCTGCACGGCCGAGATCCTTGTCAAAACAAAGCTCGGCGCGCTGGTCCGCACTCTTCTGGGTTCGTCCCAGTTAGCTACCGGCGTCATCGGCACGATAACATGGGATGGAAAGAACACGCTCGGCCAGATCGTGGAGGACGGAACCTACGCGGTCTATATAAACGCGTCCGATCCCGCCGGAAACCCTTCGGCCGAAGCTTCGATCGAAGTAAGCCTTCAAAATAAGGGGCCTAACATATCATCCATCAGATACCGCAACAACCGCAACACCATAGATACCGACGACACAATCGAGATTACCTTCGACAGAGCCATAAATGACAGCGCTTTAAACGGCGTCAACGTCACGACCGTTTTCGCGGTCATAGGCACCGGAACCTTCGGCGCAGGCGCCATACTCGATACAGGTATAGCGGCTAATGATAACATACTCGAGATCAGACTCGGAAACGGATATATAAAATTCAAGGAAAACGCCGATACGATCTATATACTGACCACGACCGACAGGATAAGAAGCTATCTTACCGGGGTCATTTCAACGGACAACACTCCGCACCTCGTCCTCGACGGCTCGCCGCCTTATCTTATATCTTCATCCTACGTCGATATCGGAAACGACGGTATGAATAAAAACGATCAGATATTACTGACCTTCAATGAAAGCGTATCCATCGCCAACAACAGCCCGTCGGCGGTCCAGGTCCTCCCTCCGGGAAAAGGATATAACATAGGCGGCGGAGCGAACCTCTCAAACGGCGGAACCGCGGCGCAGATCGTAGTTACGTTAGGCGATATAGATACAACTTCGATCTATATTCCCGGGGTTTACGATCCCGCTAAAACGGTGTTTCTCCCCACTGAAAAAGTCCCGACGGGCATCAACGTGGTCTCAAATCAGAACTCCATAGTCGATACCGCCGGAAATTTAGCGACGCCTAATCTCAACGTGGCCGCTCAGCCTCTTCCGGGCGTGGATATAAGTTCATCCGATTCGACAAGGCCTAAGGTCGTTTATGCAAGATATTCGGACGCCAACACGCAGTTGGATAAAGGCGGCCTTTCAGCGGGCGATATGATCTATGTGGGCTTTGATAAAGCTATTCTTGTCGACGCCAATCAGGCCGCTAACACCGACCTTGTATTCAAGCTCCCGGTTTCAGGCAATTCCTTCGGCTTCGGCGCCACATTCAAATATACCGGCGTAAAAGAGATCGCCGTTACGCTCGGCGGAGTTAATCCCGCCGACACACAGCCGAAGATAACCGTAAAAGGCACTTACCTTCTCGGAAACAATGAAGCGAAGAACGCCAAGGGTGAAGATAATCCTTCAGGCCTTGATATAACGACCGATATCAGCACCATTTTTCAAAATCCGGCCAACTACCCTATAACGGACCTTGCCGGCAATCTTGTCACGCCTTCCGGTATACCGGTCGATATCGGCTCGGTCGATACTACCGCTCCGCAGATACTCGTAGCTAAATTCACTTCCGAACCGAACGTGGGCGATAATCTCATCAATCCATCGCCGGACAGCGGATTTAAACTCATAGCCATCACGGACGATACTACGCTCAAGGGCGGCGCAAAAGGCGACGTCAAGATCGATATCTCATCCATATACCCGGACCTTAAAACGCTGGTCCTTTCCAACAAGGAAGGAAACACTTTTAAAACCGATCTTTTACAAACTCCTTCAGGCATAACCGGCGCGAAGTCCTTCACGGTCACGGCCGAGGACTTTTCGGGCAACGTTTCGCAGCCTTACACCTTCACCGCATACGTGGTCGAACCGGCATCCGAAGTCAAGGGCGAGATAAATCCTTCATCGGTCACAAAAAAAACCGATCCCCTGGCCCTTCCCGAAGAATTTATATTGACGCTGCTCCCTAAAATAGAGTCATACAACGTGGGAATAGACCAGATCATCATACAGCATCCGGGCGGCGGATACACTTATTCGGCCGACACGATAGACGTTTTCGTCGGAACGAAGAAACTCGAACAGATAACCGATTACACATATACCAAAACCGAATCGGGATCGCTTTTCACAATAACTTTGACGGCGGCCGCGAAAGTTATTTCAACGAACGCGAATCAGAAAATAACGGTTAAATTTAAAATGAACGTGCCGACGCTTCCAAACTCCCCCGCCGGAACTTATTTTACGGCCTGGGTAACGGATACCGCTTTCTCACAGCAGCAGACCTCGCCCTATAAGCAGGTCGCTATGCCGGCTAACGTCGATGATAATAACGAGAACAACAATAAATTCAAGGTCGTAGTTTCGGACATCGGCATCGACAGCGTAAAAACCAAACTCGACTATTCAGAATTTTTCTGGAGAATAAATTTCGAAGTGAAATTCAGCAAGGAATTATCGACGGCGGTCAACCCGACATGTTTTTATCAGCCGGAAAACATCGTGCCGGCGCTCGGCGAGATCCCCGTACAATTCATAAAATTCGAGAACAAGATAGACACGACGACGGCTGGAAACCCCGTCAAGGCAGTCCTTACAGGATACGCGAGAGTGCCTATCGATAACGTCAACTATCTGAACAGCTTCACTTTTTTAGCGAAAGGTTTTTATGATACCGAGAACGTTCTCATCGCCAAGGTCTACAAGAAAAACCAGAGCATGTCAACGGGTTTCATAACGACCGCTTTCTCACACCCCGTCGATGAACGCGATCTTTTAGTGACCGTGATGTCAACGACCGCCGTAACACCGGATTTTCAACTCGGAATAAGACAGCCGGGCAAAAACCCGATCTATAAACTCAAAAGCGAACTTTTAAATCACGCCAATACGAGCCTTTATACTTACAAGTATAGAATAGACGAAAACTATTCAAGCCAGATAGACATGAGCATTATGAATCCTGGCGAAGCTTTTCCCGCAAGCGCTCCGCTTCTCGCGAAAACATCTAAAGCTCGCTCCAAAATTTCAGCGGCGCCTGGAAAACCAAATATGGCATCGGTCTATTCGGTCAAGGTTACCTCGTCTAATCTTTCCAGCGGCCTTGAAATGGAGAGCCCTGACGGATTGTTCAAAATATCCAAGGACAGGGAAAAACTTTCCGGTTCGAGACTTTTCATGATCGCGCCTCAAAATCAGGCAAGCGGCGAAACCATCAGCGGCGGCACTCTTGCCCGCGTAGGCGGAATATACATGGCAACGCCGGCTGAGCTTAAAACAACCTCGCCGTACAGAATAAAATTCAAACCTAATCCCGACCACATCGAATATTTATTGAATAAAGGCGTAGACATAGCGAAAGTCACAAAAGAAAAAACAGGCGTTTACAAACTGACGGACGCCGGATGGAAGATGATACCCGGAGAGGCTGATGCCGACGGCACATTCAACATCGAAACTTCAGAGCTTGGCACATTCGGTCTTTTCGCCGATATCACAAATCCCGAGATCGTGGTGGAAGGCGGATCCGAAAAGAACTCCAGAAGCGATATAATAATAAATATCGCCGACACCGGTTCAGGAATTTCGCAGGACACGCTTAAGATAATAGCCGGCTCAAAATCATATAACATAAAACCCGGCGAGATCAAAACTGCCGTGGGCGGATTAAGCGTTCACATACCTTATGAATCCATTAAAAGCGCCGTGAAATCGGATGAAAAAAATATACCGTTAGCGTTCGTGATCGCCGATAACGCCGGAAATACGGCTCAGACAGGCATCATCAACTACCAGATCGCGCCGGCCGTAAGCCTCGCGCAGAGCATAATAGCGTATCCGAACCCGGCTAAAACTTTTGTTAACATACAATATCTGATCGCGCAGAACGCTGAAGAAGTATCGCTTAAAATATACGATTCCGCTATGCATACGGTATATAATTCCGATATGAATCCTGCCGGCGCGTCAAACGCCATGCAGTCGGCTCGCTGGAACCTCGTCAATGACGACGGCGAACGCGTAGCCAACGGAGTTTACTACTATAAGATCAAAATAGTTATAAACGGTGAGAAAACCGAAAAAACAGGTAAAATAGCAGTTTTAAGATAAACGGAGGATTTTTTCGCGATGTTGGAAAAAAATGTCAGAGCACAACTGTTTCAGTTATTCATAATATGCGCCGCGTTATTTGCCATAGTAGCCTGCCGCGAAGGCGGATTGACCGATCTTGCGCGCGAACCGGAAGCGCTCGCCTCCGACGTTGAAAGCATACAGTTCACTCCCAATCCGGTAAACGCTTCGGCCTCCCTTACCTATACGCTTAAAAACGACGTGAATTTCGTGAGCGTTAAGATATATAGCGCCGAGGGCGCCCTCATAAAAAACATCGAAGGCCTCCCTAACAAAAAAAGCGCGGCCGCTTACGACCAGGCTAAATGGGACCTGACCGACTGGCGCGGCGTCGCCGTCGCTAACGGACAGTATTCTTTCAAGTTCATCTATAAAAAAGGCGAGACCGAGTACGTTAAATCCGGAAAAATTTCAGTACAAAAATAGATTTGGAGTGGGATTATGAAGAAAAAAAATATCTTATTATTGATCATCGCGATACTTCTATCTTCCGCGCTCGCTTACGGGTGCGGAGGCGGCGGAAGCGGCACGGCGTCAATTTCAACCGGCGAACCGGGCGACGTTTACCTTCCTCAGAACAACACGCCTTCCGCGCTCATATACAGTCAGGCGCAGGAATCATTTAACAGAGGAAACTTCTCAAACGCTCAGGCCGATTTCCAGAAGGCTTACGAAGCCGCGGCCACGCCGCGCGACCAGAACAGGGCGATCACCGGGACCGCATGGTCTATAATGAAGGCGGCCGCGGCGGACGGAAAAACATCCTTTGACAACGACCTGGTGATACTTACCATAGGCAAGATCCCGAAGGCCGATTTCGATAATTACAAAGACCAGGAAATGAACGACGCGAGGGTCGCGCTCGCCATGGCATATCTTTCAAAAGCGCAGTCGCTTACCGATTTTCAAAACGCCATTTCGGCCATTGAAAAGATCGACGCGCAGGCTGCCGGAAGCACTTACACGGCGAATAAATTCTTCACCTACGCAAGCACTTTAAGTCACGGCGTAAATAACGCCCAGGTACATGCGGTACTGGCTTATATGTATTTTTTACAGGGAAATAAGACGACAGCGGTCGAACAGATAAATTACGCGTTCTCGCTCGCGCCGAACGATCAAACCGTCGTAAAGATAAAGGCGGCTCTCACCGTACTGGGAGCTTTCAGATAAACTTTTGGCGGCAAATGACAAAACTTTTTATAACTTTAACGGTTTTTATGCCGATACTAAATAAAATCATATTTTTAGCCGGAGGGCAAAGATGCACCGCGACATTACAAAAATAAACATATGTCTTTTAATTCTGATAACGCTTTTATCTTTCCTGTTATCGCCGCGCACGGCGTCAGCCTTTGAATACGGCAGCTCCAAACCCTTCTACAACGAAAATTTATCGCTTCACATAAAAGCCATAGACGCTTCCCATTTCCCCGTCGTAACCCTTTTCACTTATGTTACGGACGAAGACGGGGCTATCTACAGAAACTTGAACGCCAATTATTTCAAGGTCAATGAAAACTGCATAAAGATCGACAGCGTCAAGGTCGAAACGGACCCTAAAACAATGAATATCGTTTTAGCACTCGATATTTCAGGCTCGATGAAACGCATGCTGAAGGAACTAAAACAAGACGCGTTCCAGTTCCTGTCATCTCTTGACCCGAACGATAAATGCGCCATAATGGGCTTCCGCCAGAGCATAAAATTATTGCAGGACTTCACGAGCGATCAGTTCAAATTGAACAAAGCCCTTTTTTCACAGAACGCCACCTGCGGAACCTACCTCTACGACACTCTTTACAAAAGCATAGACATGCTCCACTATCGCGACGGCGGAAAAGCCATACTCGTCATCACCGATGGCAGCGACGAAAGCCCTTCAGGAAAAAAACCCTTTTCGAAGCACACTCTCGACGAAGTTATAGATTACGCCAGAAAATGCGGCGTCCAGATCTATACCATAGGTTTAGGATACGACGTTTTGGAAGAACCTGTGCGCAGGCTCGCTGAAAAGACCGGCGGCGTGGCTCAGATATCGCCTAATCCTTACGAACTCAAATATAACCTTAAAAAGGTCCTTCAAAGTTTCAAAACTTTCTATAAAGTAATGTATATCAGCTATAATCCTGAACTGTCGTCAGATAAAAGGGCGGTAGAAGTCGAGGTTAGAACGCCGAGCGGTATCGCATCGGACGTCGCGACCTATTCTACCACGAGGTAAAACTATTTTGTTCGCAGTATTTTTCGCAGCATTTAGCTATCGGATGTGATGTTTTTATGGACAAATTTAATGTTCCGCCCGGTTTAACGAGTTTTTTCAAGTACGCTATGTTGTATTTCACGCTGCAGGACGACTCGTTCAACTTTAAAAGGTTCGATTTCTTCAAGTGGGAATGATGACTTTTTATTATCATGGGAAAATTTAATCACAATTTCCCGTAAAAGGTCAGTGTTATGTAAACCAAATAAAAAATTATATATACCTGGAGGTGTTTTTATAGGATGAACAAAGGCGGATTTATGGACGGACTTGATTTAAACGTGGATTTTTACATTACCGCTCTTCAAAAGGGCGATAAGATCACGAGGTCATTTGCTGCGGAACTTTTAGGCGAGATCGGCGATAAAAAAGCGATCGACCCTTTAAAAATGGCGCTGGCCGATGCCGAAGAGATCGTGCGCGTCTATGCGCAGAAATCTTTATCGAAACTCGATAAAAATTTCGGAAGAAAAGCAAGTTAAAAAAATCATTACCCCACTCGTGTCCCGCGCTGGCTTTAGTTTAAAGTATATCGTATTAAGTTTTGCCGGGGCAGGACCGGGGCTGATGATCAAGTTATAAGAAAAATAAAAAACCGCCCGCGTATTAAGCGCGGACGGTTTTTATTTATAGATAAAAGTTATTTACTAATCAGTAATTACTTTTTTTCTTCAGCTTTAGGAGCTTCAGCGGCTTTAGGAGCAAACGATGAGATAACGAAAAGTTTTACTTCAACGTCTTTTTCTTTTTCTGTAACGAATGTGCCTTTGAATTCCATAACGATGTCAGCGAATTTTTCGATTTTTTCGATTTCGGCAACTTTTGCGTCTTTTTTTACAGCTACTGCTTCTTTACCTTCAACAGCGATTGTAACTTTTTCAGCAGCAACAACGAGTTTGCCAACTACTACTTCTTCTGTAACTGCAGGAGCAGCGGGAGCAACGGGAGCAGCGGGGTCAGCAGGTTTTACTTCAGCGGCAGGAGCAGCGGGAGCAGCTTTTACTTCAGCGGCAGGAGCAGCGGGAGCTTCAGCAGCAAATGCAAAACCCATTGTGAATACGAACGCAACAACGATTGAAACTACTAACAGTGTCTTTTTCATTAAAAGATCACTCCTTATTTAAAATTTTAGCCGCCGTTCGCACGGTCTGGCTTTTGGCGTCTTCGCCTTTGTGTTTGCACACACATGCTTTTAGAGCAAGTTGCGTGCCAAAAACCTTTAAAATATTTTTTTATAAAGTTTTTGATTGGTTCCGATTTTACCACACTCATTTTAAATTGTCAAGCAAAAAAAATGAACCCAAAGCCCTCATTAATTCTAATTTTCAGTGTTTAAAAATCGGCAGATGAACCCCTAACGGGAAGTTTCATAGTTTTAAAAAATCTTTTGAACCGCAAAATCTTGACTTCGGTCAATGATCATCTGGATCTGATGCCGTCTTCAACCATTTTTATATCGCTTTCGTGTTTTTTAGAAACTGCTTCAGGGGCGAAATGATAATAAACAAGGAAGCGGTTATGTGGCGTAACAGCGGCCGTTACGATAACTTTTATGCTTTCATCGGCGGTGGAATAGCGTTTTCTGAAAGCTTTCATCCCGCTTACCATAACTTCGGAGGTTTTTTCGAGTTTGAGCTCGCCGACCTCTTTTTCGATCTCTTTTTGCGCGGCGTCTATGGAAGCTATTAATTCTTCCGGTTTTAAAGCCATGAACGCCATCGTCATGGTCCCTTCGTCATATACCGCTTCCGTGGAAAGCTCGCACTCGGCGGTATCGATCTTCCAGGTGTCCGGCAGCTCAAGCGTGATCCTGCCGCCGTCGAAAAGATGAGTTCCGGCATGAATACTCCCGGAATAAGCCGCGGTCAGAAAGAACATTAAAAATATCACGACGGTTGACTTCAGGTTCCTGTTCATTATAATACCTTCCTTACAGACCAGCTTAACTTTGAAAATGCAATTATGCTTATTAAACCTTGCCGTCAAAGAAATTCCCGCTGTATCAAAATAGTTTTTACCGAAGCGCTCAGCTTCGATTTTAACCGTGTTATCGTTTCACGGCATTTTTTTTGCCGCGCATTTTAAGTTATAGTAAAATATCATTATTTTAAAATAAACGCAATACTTTGGCAACATTTTTTACTATCAGTTGACTAATTTCGAATTTTTTAATAAAATAACCTTCATAAATATAAACAATACATTAAAAGCAAAAGGAACTAAATGAAAACTAAACAAAATACTCTCTTGACCCAGACGGCCTGCCAAAAAACGCAGGAGGCCGAACTCGAAAACATTTTCACGGCGAAGCTTCCGGTCATCACTCGAAAAATAGTCAGATCGCTCGATAACAAAGACTCGCTCGATCACGTCGGATTTCCGATGGTGCCGTCCCATGAATCGCTCGTCGAGATAATATCTCTGATCCGCGCGATTCTATTTCCGGGTTATTTCGGCGAACAGGAGCTCGACAAACCCAACGTCGAATATTACCTCGGCGGAAAGATAATAGCGCTTTATAAGATACTTTCGCAGCAGATCGCCAAGTGCAGGATGCACGAATGTAAGGACAAGCTGAAAGTTTGCTCGAAATGCACGGCCGTAGGAAAGTCAGAGGCCATAAACTTTCTTTCAAAAATACCGCGCCTGCGCGAAACCCTTTCAAAAGACTGTAAAGCGGCCATCGCCGGCGACCCGGCCGCCAGATCCTTCGACGAGATAGTTTTTTGCTACCCGGGATTTTACGCGATCTCCATATACCGCGTAGCGCATGAGCTGCATATACAAAACATTCCTCTTCTGCCGCGAATGCTCACCGAATACGCCCATTCCAAAACCGGAAGCGACATCCATCCCGGTGCGAAGATCGGCGAGAGCTTTTTCATCGACCACGCTACAGGCGTAGTTATAGGCGAAACGACCGTCATCGGAAAGAACGTGAAACTCTATCAGGGCGTAACCCTCGGCGCGTTAAGCTTCCCGCGCGACAAAGACGGCAATCTCATCCGCGACAGCAAGCGCCATCCGACGATAGAGGACGAGGTCGTAATTTACGCCAACGCCACCATACTCGGAGGCGAAACGGTCATCGGACGCGGAGCGGTCATCGGCGGCAACGTGTGGATCACCGAAAGCATACCGTCTAAAGCAAAAGTCATCGTCCGCCCGAGCGAAGTTCAACAGATGATAAAGCCGGAACAAAAAAAGAATAAGAAAACTAATAAAACGAAGTAATCAGGAGGGAAAAATGGCAGATCCAAACTACAAACCGAAAAAGGTCTCCAAGCTCGAAGACCTTCACATTCCCGACCGCGTGGTCGTATTTTTGATATTATCCGTTCTGCGGGACGCCGCCACCAACGGCGAGAACGAATTCGGAATAGCCGAAAAAACCAAGATACCGAATTTCATAATAAAACCCATAGTCCAGGAATTGAAGGAAAAGAACAAATGGGTCGAGACCTTCTCCTCTCAGGCGACCGGCCAGATGCACTACCGAGCGCTGGAAGCCGGCGAAAAAGCGCATAACGAAATGATGGAAAAGTACCGCTACAAAAGCTATATCGCCCCCGTTTCCTTTGAAGACTACTGCAAAAGCGTCGAGGAACAAACAGCAAAGCTAAACGTACACGCCACTTTTGAAGATATAAACAACATTTGCAAGGCGCGCGGCCTGCACCTTTACGACGAGTTTAAAATAGAACTGAAAACCCTTATTTCAAACAGAAGGCCGTTTTTGATATACGGGCCTCCCGGAAACGGAAAAACGGCTATAGCCGAAGTTCTTCACAATCTTTTGAATTACACGATCTACCTTCCGCACGCGTTTTATCTGAACGGAAATATCTATCCGTTCTTCGTCGACGGCGTTCACGAATCGCTAGATAACACCATAGATAAAGAAACTCTCAAAAATTTTGATAATCGCTGGGTTTACGCCAAGCCGCCGAAGATAATCGTGTGCACCAATTCAAGCGTCGATTACTTCGATATGCGCGGTCTCATAGTCCCGCCGCAGGTCCTTGCCAACCTCGGAATGATGATAATAGACGACTTCGGCCGCAATCCGCCGAAAAACCCGAACCAGAAGAGCGCCATCGAATTTCTGAACCGCTTCATAACGCTTTTCGAATCGGAAGCGGACGTACTCGAACTCGATAACGGCCGCGCCCGCTTCCCCGTCAAGGAAAGGATAATACTCTCATCAAACATGAAAATGGACGACATATTGGACCAGGCCTTCAGGCGCCGCCTTCCGTTCAATCTTCAGACCTTCAATCCGCCGTCCGACGTGGCCGAAAAAATATTCGTCGATACGGCTAAAAAACTCAATTCGAAACAGTCCGACGCCGAGCTCAAAGAGATATTCGACCACTTCGAGGGACTTTATAAGAAGAATAAATTAATGATCCCGGGTTCCGACGCGCGCGACATGCTCACATACATAAAAGCCAGAAGCGACGAAGATCCGGCAAATTTTATCATAAAGAAAGAAGCGCTCGAACTCGCGTTCTCGAAGCGCTATGACGTAATAAGAGAAAACGTGAATATGTTCTAATGTTTTTCCGCCCTCGTGTCAACCTCATCAGTCAGGGGCGGGACGGCGTTAAATTAATTTCACAGTGCACTAAAAAAAGGGCCGTCCTGAAAAAAACTTCAGACCGGCCCTTTTTATTTTTTAGATATGTATGGCTTTAATTATCCGGCGCGTCACGCAATTTGCGATGAGAGGCGGCCTTTTTTTGTTATCTCACTTTTTCGAATATCTCGCTGGCCTGGGCGTATTCCTTGCTCTGCGGATATTTTTCAACCACGGCCTTATACATGAGTTTCGCGTCTATGCCTCTGTAAAGATCGTTGTTCAAGATATTTCCGATCTTTAAAAGCGCCGACGGGGCAAGCGGGCTCTGCGGATAAGTGTCTACGACCTTCGTGTAATATTTTATGGCCGTTTCGAGATTTTTCTTGTCGAGCTTGTAATAGGTTTTTCCGCCGTCGGAACCGTCCTCCATTACGATGTTCTCGTTTTTGCCGACCCTTTTCTTTTTGTATTCTCTCATGTTTATCTCGTATATCTGGCCGATCTGATAGGTTATGTAATCATTCTTTTCGTAGGTCGGATACGCTTCGCTCATCTTGACGTATGTATCAGCCAGATTTTTGTAGTCGCGGCTTTCTTCGTAAATATCAGCGATCTTCTTGTAGGATTCTATGGCGTTCTTCTCTTTCGGAAAGCGCTCGATTATCTGCTGATAGGTCTTTATGGCATTCTCCGTATCGTTTTTTTCCATATAGAATTTAGCCATATTCATAAGTATCTCGGGCATTTTCTTGTTTTCGGGGTAGTTGTTGACGATCTCGGCATAAGCCTCGAGAGTTTTGTTGACGTCTTTAAGTTTCGTCTCATATATCTGTTCGATGCGAAGCCTTGCGTCAACGGCGATCTGGAATCTGTAAAAATCCCTGGCGAGCCTTGTGTATGTTAAAATGGCGCCTTCGTAGTCGTTGAGGTTGTTCTCGTATATCTGGCCTATCCTGAAATATGCCGATGCCGCGTAACTTGTCGCCGGATAGTCGTAAGCGCATTTTTCATAATATTTGATGGCCTCCCTGTATTCCCTGAGCTCTTTTTCGTAGAGCTGGCCGATCTGGTAATACGCCTGCGGAGCGAAATCCGACTGGGGAAAGCGGTTGACCATTTCCTCATACGATTTGATTATATTGTCCGTCATCAGAAGTTTGTTTTTTTCAAGCGTTTCGCGCTGGCATTTTCCGATCTCGAGCATTAATTCCGGTACTTTTTCGGAGTTCGGGTTCTTCTGGATGTAGCTTTTAAGCACTGCCGCGGCTTTCTCGTGCGAACCTTCGCTGATTAATTGACGCGCTTTCTCAAGCGTTGGCACGCCTTCATATACGGCGTCCGGCGGAGCGGTATAGTCTCCGACGGCTCCCGAGCTTAGATCTACGACACCCGCGAACGCGCTCGCGGTGTAATAGATAACGATAAAAAGAGCTATGGAAGCCATTAAAAACAGCCGCACTCTTAATTTAACTCTCTGTAATTTGGAAAATCTCATGATCATCCCCCGTATTTAATTTAATATTTAGATCTATTGCAACTATTGATTTATTTCTACTGATAGTATATGGAAAAATAATTTATCATATCATTGATCTTAAGCTTGTTCTGAAGCATATCCGAGATGAGTTTGCGTTCGCACAGATCGACGATCTCGCTTAAGTACGCGGCTTTTATTTTGTCCCCGCCTTCCATGGCAACAAAAAGCATCTCTTCGTAAGATTTAGTCGTCTCGCCGAGGATATCGAGTATCTTCGCGTATAAAAGGTGAGGTTTATAGCTCATCTGATCGATATGTACCGCTTTGACGCACGCCTGTTCGGCCTGTCTGATGTCGCAGATGACGTTCAGATACGTTTCGGCCACGTCTAAAAGCGCGTCTATATTAAGCGGATCTTCCTGCACGACTTCCTTTAATTTCATAAGTTTTTCGGCGGCTATCGACCGCTCTTCGCGAAGGCGCGGAAAATCGGCGACCAGTTCTTCTATGACCTGCTGGAATTCCTTGTGCTCGTGAAGCGTCATTTTTTTTCTCTGGCCGAGTTCGTATATTTTTTCGGCTATCGTAAAGTTCCCGTGCTTGGAGGCCAGATGGCATATCTTGTAATAGGGCCTGAAATCATAGGGCCGAAGCTCCATTATTACTTCCCACTGTTCGATCGCGCGGTTAAAATCCATGCATTCTTCATATAGTTCGGCCAGTTTAAGGCGAGCGTCGAGAAAGTCGCCGTAAAGCGAGATCGCCTTTTTCAGATAAGCTATAGCGAGCACCTTATCGTATTCGCGGCATATGAGCGCGAACTGATAGCGCAGCATCGACGAGGACGGATAAGCCTCGAACCTGTTGTTTATCTCGCGGACCGTCCTTAAAAGGTTGACGAATTTATTTACGAACGGCTGATATTTCGAAAGCGGATGCTGCTGGAATTTATAAAATCTTTTCTTATTGGCTTTATTGATATTTCTGACGAAATCCTCTACGTCGCCGCCGGCAAGTTCCGCTATCGCAAGGACCACATAGGTTTCAACCTCGACCGTTCCTGATTTTATTTCAGCTTTCATCGCTTCAATAACAAGAGGTATCGAATTTCTGTCACTTTCAGGGATCTGCGAGTATTTTCTGTAAAGCGGCGAGTCTATGGCGCCGGCGAACGCGGTTCCCGCGGCAACGCAAAAGAGCGCCAGCGAAAGAATTAACGCGAAAGCTGTTTTATTGGAAGGAGTTGTTTTAGATTGATAATTATTACGATCCGACAATTTCACAAACCTCTTTTAAATATTAATGAAAATATTCTTCTATCTTGTGAATTATTATCGGCTAAATTTTATTTTTGTTAAGTTGGCCCGGAAAATACTTTTTTCGTCGCGCGAAAGCGAAACCGCCGAAGCGATATCGATACTTCGGCGGAATTTTTGAGGTTAACAGATCTATTCGGGACTATCGACGAAATACATCTCTATCTCGCCGATATTTTTAGCCATGATCTTTCCGCGGTATTCGGTTTTAAAAAGGTCTTTGACGAGAAGATAGGTGCTCCGGGATATATTCACGCGCCCGGCTTCGCCCGATGATTCCATGCGCGAGGCTGTATTGACCGTATCGCCCCAGATATCGTAGACGAATTTTCTTTTACCGACGACGCCCGCCATAACGGGGCCGGTGTGAATCCCGAGGCGGATCTCCCAGAAGGGTTTATTTTCAAGTTCGCGCATCGCTCTTAATTCAAGCATGAACCTTTGCATTTCAAGAGCAGCTAAAACAGCGTCTTTCGCATGCGTTTCGTTCGGGGTCGGAATACCGCCGGCGCACATATAGCTATCGCCTATGGTTTTTATCTTTTCTATCCCGAATTTCTCCGTTATGGCGTCAAAATGAGTGAAAATAGAATCGAGTTCACGGATCAGATCCTTCACGCATAGCCCGGCCGAAATTTTAGTGAAACCTTTAACATCCGTGAAAATAACCGTTACAGAATCGAAATGGACCGGTTCAACTTTTCGGGTGGATTTTAATTCGTCTGCTATCTCATGAGGAAGTATATTTAAAAGCAGCTCGTCGGATTTTTCCTTT
This sequence comes from uncultured bacterium, assembly GCA_964551445.1. Classification (GTDB taxonomy): domain Bacteria; phylum Muiribacteriota; class UBA9980; order UBA9980; family UBA9980; genus DAOPXV01. The sequence goes on from CAZKCG010000045.1 coordinate 28,360, forward strand.
TCGGCCGCGAGATCCTTATAAATGCGTTCAAGTTCCTCGTTTTTCTGTTGAATTGTAAGACGGGCCGCTTCGATCTCGGCGCTGACGTTTTTTAAAAGCAGCTGGTTATTATCTTTTATCTCTTCCATACTGGCCCGGTTGCGCTCGGATCGTTCAAGCTTTTGTTTCAAAAGCCTGATCTCTTTTTCCTGTTTTATCACTCTTTCTTCGGCCGAAACCACGCTGTCCTGGTTCATTCTACCCCCAGAAGAAGCGTCACGACGGTCGCGTTGTGAAATTTCGTCTCTTTCTCGCCGTCGATCGGGCTGAGTTCGCCGTAGGTATAAAAACCGGCTTCTGAGCAATTTTCCGGAACATTCTTACGGATGGCCGTAAATTCCTCGCATGTCCTGGTGCCAAGAAGCGCCTTGCGGGCGCCGCATGAAAATGCGAAGAGCATGACCGGATCTTTTCCGGGGTAACTCGCGACGGCTTTTTGCAGCGCCTCGCCGGATGATGAGAGGATATCATCGCGTGACGCCTCACCGTGCTGGACGATCGCGCCTTCGGCGATATCGCCGCCGTAAGTCACGGTGCCGGCGTTTTTATCTATTCGAAGCGCGGCCCTGATGTATGTTTTTGAGTCTTCGGTCTCTTTTACGATAAGAGGAAATTCTCCGCCAATAACCGTCGCGTCACCGCCGAAATATCTTTCATAGAATTTAACGGCCGGCTCGTTTCCGATCTCATAAACTATATTGGCTTTGGACTTCGTTATTTTTTTAGCCTGGCCGATCGGCTTCCAGCCGCTGGAAATAGCGAATGAATGAATAACCGGAGCAGAAAAAAGCAGCAGCGGAATAGCGTCGCGCAATATCTCGCGGCCGAAAAACTGAAACGTTCGTTCAAACCTTCCGGGTTCGCTCGACCCTCCGCCAAATATTGGAAATTCACGGCCGAGAGCTTTTTTCACGCCTTCTAAGATAACGCCGAGATTAGCCGTAAGACTTTCCGGAAGCGCGATGCAAAGTGGCGGAGGTTTGGAAAGTTTTTTTCGCGGCTCGCTTACGGCGTCGAAAGCCGCTTTATGCGGATCGTTGGCGATATCGCGCGCGCATCCCGCTTTTATCTCGACCTCATCGGACGCGAAAAGCGTAAGTATCATTGAATCTTCAGCAAAACAACCGCTCGTGGACATCTCACCGTCCGATGAACAGCCGATAAGTTCTATCCCCGGATACTTTTCGCTGATCTTATCGAGGATCAGGCCATGTTCATGGGATACGGCGGCAAACAACACTCCGGCGCAAGGTTTTTCGCCGCCGAGTTTTTCGTCGCACTGCGCGAATACCTCTTCGACGGCGTCCGAAGAATCGATCTCTTCGCTGTGTCCTATGGCTACTTTGAACATATTTGACTTCCCTTATATTTATTTTTTCTTTTTGCCCCAGGTCCTGAGGGTTTCAATATCGCCGTTACTCGCCACATAGTAGCCGATCCAGCCGCCGAGAAACATCATGCCTTTTAAACTGCGGTTCTCGATCATCAGCATCTGGCCGATAAAGCCGCCGGCACAGCATCCGATAATAAAACCGAAGAAACCTAGAATGGCGTTTTTAAAATCGTTGCGGCCGTCGTCCGTTTCAAGGCCGGCGTCATATTCATATTTGATCTGGTTTTCAGAAGGCAGCGGCACGCCGTTAATGTCGAATTTAGGCACATTAGCAGGAGCTTTTTCGCCGTCCTCGTTTTTTTTAAAAGCCGAACGCTTATTATTTTCGTCCATAATAACACAAACCCCTGTTTTTATTTTCTGAGCCCGCCAACCGCGAAAAAGCGGCACGATCTTTAAAAATGGTTTTAACGCCGCCGGGCAGAAGTTAATATCTAAGTCAATTATACTAAAAATCACAAGACCTTTCAAGTCACGGTCATTATCCTGAAATATTATTCAGCAATAATAACCCCGGCCCTTTCGAAGGCGATCAATGACGACTCATTCTTTTATCAAGCCTTTTTTTATGAATACGGGTCTTGTAACTTCACGAAAATAAGCCTGACCGCGGGCGAAATTCAACGCCCCGAGAAGACATGCGAACCCGCACGAAAACAGGGTCCACTGCGCTCCGATATGGCTTGAAAGCCATCCCGAAGCGAGGCTTCCGAAAGGCGCCATTCCGACGAACGCCATTACGTAGAGGCTCACGACGCGGCCGCGCTTATCTTCGTCTGAAATTGTCTGTAAAAGAGTATTACAGGAGGCCATGTTCGTCATCATGCCGAACCCGGCGCAGAACATAAAAAGCATCGAAAGCCAGTAGATCTCCGAAAAAGAAAAAAGCATCAGACTTATTCCGAATATCGACGAACTTCTGGGAATAACGGCTGAAAGCCCGGCCGGATTTTTGCGCGAGGCGAGAAAACCCGCGCCGACTATCGCTCCGGTCCCTACGGCGCCCATTAAAAAACCGAGGGTCCGAGGCCCGCCGTGAAGTATGTCGCGGGCGAAAACCGGAAGCAGGACGCTATATGCCATACCCATAACGCTGATAAGCGCGACGAGCGATAAGATCATTCGAATCGGGCGGTAATTGTATGCGTATGAAAAGCCTTCCTTTAGATTTTTGAGCGGGCTCCCGTGTTTTATCGATACGGCCCGCGGGGTTATTTCCATAAATGAAAGCGACGTGAGAACCGCAATGTAGCTGAACGCGTTAATGAGAAAACAAACTCCCTCACCGGTATAGGTTATCAAAAGCCCCGCGATCGAAGGCCCTATAAGCCTCGCGGAATTAAACATCGCCGAATTGAGCGCTATAGCGTTTCCAAGATCGTTCTTATTTTCGATCAGGTCGGCGACGAACGCCTGACGGATGGGAGCGTCAAAAGCGTTGATGGTTCCCAGACATAAGCATAAACAAATAATATGCGTTATAGTCGGATGGTGCTTCAACACGAGAAAAGCAAGTGTGGAAGCCTGAAGCATCGCCAGCGACTGAGTGATCAGAAGCATTTTATGCCGGTTGTAGCGGTCGGCTAGAACGCCCGCTACGGGCGTGAGAAAAAAAGACGGGATGTTCGCCGAGAACGCCACAAGGCCCAAAAGGAATGATGAATTCGTAATACGGTAAACATACCAGCCCATGGCGATCTGCTGCATCCAGGTACCGATAAGCGATATGCCCTGTCCGGCGAAGAAAAGCCTGTAATTTCTATTTTTAAAAGCCCTGAGCATCTCTTTTAAAAATGGCGGGGCCGAGATCCTGAACCGTTTCAAATCAATGCCTCATTAATGACGGCGCTCCGGTCGAATGTTTCTTCAAATTTTCAGAGGCGCGAGCCTGATCCGCGGTGGCGTAACAATAAACGCATCCGTGCGGGCAGGTGTCATAAACTCCCATATCCGAGGATGCGGCGCAAAGACACCCTTCGCGCTGGCTTTTATCTTTTTTAAAGTTTTTATCGATATTAAAAATCTTTTTTATAAGAGAACCGTCGATGCAGGCGGCCGGGTATATGCCGTGTTTTTCAATTTTCAGGTGCGCGCAGCATGAATATAACGGAATGCCGTTACTTTTAGCGATACGCGCAAGACCGGCGGCGATTTCGTTTAACAGGGCCGAATTTTCAGGCACGGCCATCTCAAAAAACCTTATCCCTTTTTTAATTTCAATGTTTTCAAGAATGCGGCGGACCTTTTTATAATGAACCATAAAACTCATGACGGCCCTTTCAACGTTATCCGCAATAGCTTCGCAGAGCTTCGCGAATTTTTCAAAATGGTATCCGGGATCAGTGATATCGCTTATAACGACGGGGTCGTATCTCCAGATGATCCGCCCGGGCCCGATAATACCGGCAAGGCGCTTCAATGTTTCGATCCGCTTTTCAACCGGCGGAAGCCCGGGTTCTAAAAGCTCCGGATAATCGTTGAGCGTGAACTGAAAATAATAGTTATAATTTTGTTCATTCAAATATTTCAACGTTTCAAGGAACGGAGCGGGGTTCTTGGTCCAGAAAACGAAACAGTCGACGTCCGCCGGCAATAAGCTTATTCTTTTTATCTGCCGGGGATTATACGGGTTCACCCTGTCGAAAAAATCTTCTTCCAGCCTCGCGCGGAACCATTCGCCATAAAACGCAGGAATATCAGTCCTTCTGCTTGCGGAAATTATCATATTAAAGGCCTTTCATCAACATTGGCTCCGGATCACCCGCCGGTATCAAAACAATTTGTTATATTTCAAACAAAGAAACGGTAAAACACGCCTGCCATAATAGACAGGCAATACAGGCATTCATGCCCTGTCGTCAGACGCGCCCTCTATCTTCGCGTTCCGGACATACAGCACCGCGTCCGAAGCGACCATAAGCATGTTGAGCGCGTAGAGGAAAACAACGTTGTCGGGGTGGTAGAAAATTTTATGTAAAATTCCCGAAGCGTAGCCGACGATCACAACTATAAGAAACGGAAAGCTCTTCCCTTTCACGGATCTTGAAATATAAGATTTATAAAGCGCGAAAGGCCAAGCGGCGCCGAAACATATCAGCATTATTATTTCAAACGGACTCATTGTATCACTTCCTATGGATTCTATAAATTAAAATCTGAAAGCGCGCAGAAATTTCATAAACTGTTCGCGCATGACACCGGCATTTTCGAAGATATTCGCTAATGACGGGCATATTATAAATTAATTTCATCTATTTTTCAAGCGGTTAGAAACCGAATAATAAAAGAAAGCATTTTCATTGCAGTCTGGTTTTTAAAATAAGATCGCCGGAAAAAGAAAAAAAGAGATTATCAAAAAATAATAATCTCTTTTTCATATTTTAAAATAAAAGTAGCGAAGGGGGGAATCGAACCCTCGACACTACGGTTATGAACCGTATGCTCTAACCATCTGAGCTACTTCGCCACATGATCGGGCTCGGGCGAATTCGCCGTCTTGGCCCGCGTTTTAAATTGTTGGTAGCGGGGGCAGGATTTGAACCTACGACCTTCGGGTTATGAGCCCGACGAGCTACCAGCTGCTCCACCCCGCGACGTATTTCTTGTTTTCAATAAAATGCCCAGGGCCGGACTTGAACCGGCACGGAGCCAGGCTCCTGCGGATTTTAAGTCCGCTGCGTCTACCAATTCCACCACCCGGGCACTGGTTTGCTTAATGAAAACATTTTAACACAATGCGGCAGAGATGTCAAGATAAATAAAACCTTTTATTTTAAATATAACAAAAGCAGGCCCAAACGATATGTTCGAGCCTGCTTTTGGATACTGGATTTTTACGATGTATCGGTCTTTTATGGCGCGGGAATTACTATATTGCCTGAAGTTACGGAAGGCGGTGTCGGGTTCGCGCCCGGAGTGCCGAACGTGAATTTTATGGTGTAAGTACCCGCGACGGTATAATACAGGCCTTGAAAGGTAGCTTCGCCATTGACTGCATTAAAAGTATAATCAGGTGAAATTCCATGTTGCAAAGTAACTATTCCCGGAGCGCCTGTCGCGGTACTGGCATCTATGGATATTCCGTTAAGGTTTAGAAGCACTACGCCGTTGGCGTCTTTTACGCGAACCTTCGGCTGGGTCGTAAACTGCGCGCCGACAACCTGTGAAGTCGTGGAAGGCTGCACAACCATCTCTATCGAGGCGGAACGGACGTTGATAACGCCCGAGGTCCCTTGCATTCCGACAGGAGCGGAGGATGACGTGGCCGTCATAATGCGAGTTTCCGCGATTTGATTAATGGTTATATTTCCCGACCATACGCCATTGACTAAAGTTATAGCGGTAGGCGAAATCGATCCGCCCGTTACCGTAAGATCGGCGTTGCCGTTATAAGATGAAGTGTTTCCGCCAACGTCCTTCGCCGTTACCGTAGCCGAAAACGGTATATTGGTGGTCGCAATAGCCGGAATTCCGCTGAACACGAAAGTACTAAGCGTTCCGCCCTGCATCGTGACCGTATTGCTGTTTCCGGTTTTTCCGTTAGCTGACGTAGCCTTAAAGGTCTTATCGTTAGCCGTTCCGCTGTATTTCATCTTGGCGGTAAGGTTACATACGCCGCTCGCAAAATCGCCCGCCTGGTTCAATATGGCGTTATTGCCGCTGCCTAAGCCGGTTATCGTTCCCGTATCGCCGCCTGGAGTATTGACGGAGACCGTGACGTTATTCGCCGAAGCGTCAAAATTGGTTATCGTATTTCCGTTAACATCCACGGCGGTAAGCGTGTTCGTACCGGTAAAGGCCGTTCCGTCAGCTTTTTGAGGCGAGGCAAGGCTCCACACGAAATGATCGAAAGCGGCGGAACCGACCGTTATCAATGGCGAATTCCCTGTTATGGCTGCATTGGTGCCGGTTATGTTACCCGTGCCGACCGTGGTCGATTTGGCGTAATATGTGACCTGATTGCTACCGTTAGGTATAGTATATGACGGCGTTATTACCGTCCTTCCGGACGTAGTGTAAAAAGCGATGCCCGCTCCTCCGCCGCCGGTTATGGACATTGTAACGGCAGTGTCGCCGGTCACGTTGACGGGGTTATCGAAAGCGTCCGCCGCAGTTATGGTTCCGTCGATATTTACGCCCGAGTTAACGCTGGTCGGATTCGCGGTAATTATGAATTTGGCAAGCGCGCCGGGGCTTCCTATGGTAAGTTGCGGAGACGAACCGGTCTTGGCGCCGTCGTCGCTCTTGGTGCCTGTAATGGTCACGGTGCCGAGCGCCGTGGCTTTTCCGTAATAGGTGACCTGGGAATTACCGGATACAAGAGTATAAGATGTTACAGCGGCTCCGGCCCTGCCCGCGTCGCCGTAGAAAGTAACGCCGCCGCCGCCCGTCGTGGTCATGTTGATGGTAGCGTTCGCTCCGAGAGTGACCGCGTTTCCGCCGGAATCGGCAGCTTTTATAACGCCGTCGATATTATCGCCGGAATTCAAGGTTATTGGAAGAGCGGTGATCACGAATTTAGCGAAAGCGCCCGGATTGATGGTGATGACGGCCGACTGGCCCGTTTTAGCCCCGTCGTCACTCTTGGTGGCGACGACGTTGAGCGAACCGACTATCGTAACTTTGGCATAATAGCTGACCGTATTCTGGCCGCTGGCAATGACATAACTTGTGGTCGTTGGAGCGCCGGCCGTCCTGTTCGCGTCGCTCGGATAGAACACCGCGTCGCCGGTTCCGCTCTTGGTAATATTAACGGTAACATCGCCGGCGAATGTGGCGTTATTATCGAAAGCGTCCTTCATCGTTATGGAGCCGTCAAGAGAAGCTCCGCCGGTTAAAGTTGTCGGCGCTGCCGGAGTCACGACGAATTTGGAGAAAGCGCCGGCTGAAATATTAACGACGGGCGAACTTCCCGTTTCGGTACTGCCGCTTTTCGTAGCCTTGACCTGAGCGGCGCCGATGGTGGTAGCTTTTCCGTAGTACGGAGCGGTCTTGCTGCCATTTGTTATGGTGTAAGTGGTCGTGAGCGTTCCGCGGCCGGCATCGGTATAAAATAATACTCCGCCCGCGCCGGTTTTTGATATATCGATGGAAACGTCGCTTCCGACCGTAACGTCGTTATCATTAGCGTCTTTAGCGGTTATAGTGCCGTCGATCGCGCCGCCAGCCGTCTGATTCGTCGGAGATGAAGTAACGGCGAATTTTGAAAGCGCGCCGGCATTGATGGTTATGTTTCCGGACTGGCCTATCGCAGTACCGCCCTGATGAGCGGCTTTTACGTTCAGCGGAGTTCCGGCGGCGGTCACGGTAATGGCCCTTCCAAAATAAGTTATTTGAGAAGTGCCCGAGGCGATCACATAAGAAGTGGCGGCAGTCCCGCGGCCGGCGTCAGTATAGAAATTAGCCGTTCCGGTTCCGAGCGTGGTCATGTTCACCGTAGCGTTCGCCCCGACGTTGACGGGGTTGTCGTTAGCGTCCACGGCCGTTATCGTCCCGTCGATGTTATCGCCGGAATTCAAGACCGATGGCGCAGTCGGCGTCACGATAAGTTTTGAAAAAGAACCGGCATTGACGTTAAAAGCGTTTGAAACGCCTGATTTAGAAGCCGCGGTGGCTGTTATGGTATTATTTAACTGAGCTTTCGTAACCGTAACGTTACCGCTCCAGACGCCGTTTGAGAAGGCGCCGGTGACCGCGGGAGTGATCGTGCCGCTGATATCGGTAAGATTAGCCGTGGCGTTATAGGTCAGAACCGTATTTCCGGCGCCTCCGGCGCCGTCTTTCGCGGTTATCGTTATAGAGAATGAATTTCCGGCCGACTGTGGATTCGGGACCGCGGATAACAGGAAGCTGTTAAAGGTTCCCGCTACCCATGAAACGGTCGCGTTCGCGAATCTTCCGGTAGCACTGTCGGTTATCGTTAAGACCTTGCTGCTGTCAGCCGCGGTGTTGGAGAGCTTGATGGTTGCGACGCCGTTCGAGAACGCTCCGCCCAGGAAGTTTCCGGCGGGGTCGATGCCGTCGGTGACAGCCGTGCCGGACCAGGTTATAGTGCCAGTCGTCGCCGCTATAGTGAGAGTGCCTGCGCCGCTGTGCGTGGTGACGACGTTATTATTGACGTCTTTCGCCGTAACCGTGATAGTGATCTGCTGGCCTGCGACCTGAGGCGTATCGGTGACTATATCGTAGTGGTCAAGAGAGCCGGAAGTTACGCTTATCAGGTCCGATTCGACCTGAGTAAGCCCTGTAGCCGTAAATTTGATCTTCATATCTTCAGCCTTCGGATAGCTCAGGTTCAGGAAGGTCGCTATACCGCCGGAAACCTTTGCCGTAAGCGTTCCGCCGAGAACGGCGGTGCCTGCGCTTCCGCGGGCGGCCGTGATGTTGGTGGTATTATCGCTGGTCCTGATGTTTCCGTAAGCGTCGCATATCGCCACCTGAGGCTGCGTGGAAAACGGAGTGCTGGCGGGATTCGGCGATGAAGGCTGAGTCATGATGACAAGCTGTGAAGATGTCGAAGCGCTCACGGTGACGTTGTTCGACTCGATACCGCTGAGAGTGCCCGAGTTGAAAAGAATATTGAATTGTTCGGATTTTTCGTATTTAAGGCCGACGAAGGTAACGATACCGGCGGATGCGGTAGCCGTCAAAGTTCCGCCGTTAGCCACCTTGAGAATATCCGTTCCGATGCTGCCGCGCTCGGCGGTGACCATGGTCGTATTATCTGAGGTCACGATATTGTTATATTGATCGGCGATCGCGATCTGAGGCTGAATGGTAAGCGCGAATCCCGCAGTGGCCGTGGTGGACGGCTGACGGTTCATGAAAAGTTTTGCCGGCGACGCCGCGCGCACCGTTACGTTGTTTGATTCGACCTGCGAAAAACCGGTAGCGGTAAAAAGCAGATCCATATCTTCGGCTTTCTCATATCGCAGGCCCGTGAACGATGCAACACCGTTCGTCACTTTTGCCGTAAGCGTGCCCTTGAGAACGTCATTTCCGATGCTGCCGCGCGCGACCGTGATTATGGTCGAACTGTCGGTGGTTATGACGTTTCCGCCCGCGTCCGCGACGGCGACCTGAGGCTGAGCGGTGAACTGTGTGCCGGCGATAGCGCTTGTAGAAGGCTGCTGAACCATAACAAGCTTCGTGGCCGAACCCGCATTGACGTCAAAAGCGTTTGAAGATCCGGTTTTTCCGGCTCCGGTAGCGGTTACCGTTACCGTCGCCTGAGATTTGGATATGGTTATATTTCCTACCCAGACGCCGTTCGTGAATTCTGTGGAAGCGGCGGGCGATATGGTCCCGGCGCCGGTTGTGGCCGTCAGAGTGACAGTTGCATTAAAAGCCGGATCGACGTTATTATTCGCGTCCATCGCGCTGATAGTGACCTGGAACGGAACGCCGGCGGCCTGCGGCGAAGTTATATTTGATATGGTGAACTTCGCGAGAGCGCCCGAGACCCATGAAAGCGGGGCGCTCGATGAGGCCGTTCCGGTCGAGCTGTCGGTTATGGTTGCGACCTTGTTCTGGTCTGCCTTCGAGTTGGAAATCCTGATAGAAGCCACGCCGTTTGTAAACGCCGCTCCGGTATAAGTGCCGGAAGGATCGACTCCGTCCGTGACCCCGGTGCCGGACCAGGTCATCGAACCGGTAGTAGCTCCGATCGAAAGAGAACCGGCAGAATTAAATGAAGTAATAGTGTTCTCGTTAGAATCTTTGGCCGTGACCGTGAGCGTGATAGGATTTCCGGCCTGCTGCGGCGTGTCGGAAGTGATCGCGAAGTGACCAAAAAGGCCCGCGCTTACGGTTATCTGATCCGATTCGATCTGGGTAAGGCCGGTGGAAGTAAATTTAACCTTCAGATCCTCAGCTTTAAGATAGCTGAGGTTTGTGAAAGTAGCCACGCCGGCTGTAGCTTTAGCCGTAACGGTGCCCTGAAGCGTTGAAGTTCCCACGCTGCCGCGCGCCGAAGTTATGATCGTCGAACTGTCGGTCGTGACTATATTGTCGTAAGTATCGACGATGCTGATCTGAGGCTGTATGGAAAACGGAGTGCCGGATGTCGCGGTAGGCGAAGGCTGCTGTTTGATTATAAGCTTGCTGGCCGTCGCGGGAGCTATCACTATCTGTGATGACGAACCCATCTTGCCCGCCGCGTCCGAAACCGATATGGTTATAGTTTCAGCTTTGGTGTCTTTCACGAAATAACTGAATACGCCGCTTGAAAGAGTATATGTAAAAGGGGCGGCCTTCTCCACGGAATAGCTGGCGTCGGTATAAAACTTAACTTTCGCCTGATCGCTGGTATTGGTAGTAACTATGACATTTGCGGCGCCGGCATTCGTGGCTATATTGCCGTAAGCGTCTTTAGATGTCACTATATTGGTAAATCCGGTTCCGGCCAGCTGAGGCGTGGCGGAAGAAACGGTGTAAATGGCGATCGCGCCGGGCGCGACCGTTATGGTCGTCGACTCGATGTTGGTTATACCGCTGGCCGTGAACAAAATAGTAAGATCTTCGGCCTTTTCATATTTCAATCCGGTGAAGGTCGCTATACCGGCGGAAACCTTGGCGGTAACGGTTCCCTTGAGAACATCGGTGCCGGTGCTGCCGCGGGCGGCGGTAATGGTGGTGGTATTATCATTGGTCTTGATATTGTCATATTGATCGGCGATCTTGATCTGAGGCTGCTGCGCGAAAGCGGTTCCAGCGGCGGCGTTAGCCGAAGGCTGCTGGCCGATAACGAGTTTGGCGGCGGATCCCGCCGAGACGTCGAAGCTGTTGGAAACGCCGGTTTTACCTGCAGCGGCGGCCGTTATCGTAATTCCCGTTTCCGCCTTGGTAAGCGTCACGTTTCCGGTCCATACGCCGCTTGAAAATACGGGTGTGGTAGTGGGCGATATAGTCCCCGTTCCGCCCGAAAGATTGGCTGCGGCATTATACGTTACATCCACGTTATTGTTGGTGTCAACCGCTTTTATGGTCACCTGGAATGGTATGCCGGCCGTCTGCGGTGAATTAACGGTATTTATTATAAACTTCGCGAAAGCGCCGGAAACCCATGAAACATAGGTGGTCGATTCCTTTCCGGAGGTCGTATCCTTGACGGTTATCATTTTGTTGTTGTCGGCCGCCGTGTTAGTGACGTTTATCGTTGCCGCGCCGTTCACGAATGCCGTGGCCCCGGCGTAAGTTCCGTTAGGATCGGCCGCGTCGGTGACGCCGTTTCCGGACCAGGTTATAATACCGGTGGTTCCGGCTATCGTCACGGTTCCGTCGCTGTTATAAGTTTTGATAGTGTTGTTATTGGAATCTCTGGCCGTGACCGTAAGCGCTATCAGCGAGCCGGCCGTCTGAGTTATAGGGTTGGCCGATATCTCGAAATGGTCCAGGCTCGTCGAAGCCGAAACGGTTATTACGCTCGACTGAACTGCCGTAAGCCCTGAAGACTGAGGCCCGTTGAAGTTAAGCCTTATGTTTTCCTGTTTGTTGTAGCTAAGATTCAGGAAAGTTGCGGTTCCCGCTACGACCTTTGAAGTGACCGAACCTTTAAGCGTATCTCCGGGCGGATTCAGGTTCCCTTCCTGAATGGCGGATACGGTTATCGTCGTGGAATTATCGGCAGTTATGACATTGAAATAAGCGTCGGTGACGCTGACCTTGGGCTGAGCGGCGAATACGGCGCCGGCCGTGGCCGCGGCCGACGGCTGCTGCGTCATGGAAAGTTTATTAGGAACGTTAGGAGACACAGCCACAGTGCTTGAATACGCCTTTACGAGGCCTCCGGACGCAAATTCGATATTGAACGATTCGGCTTTTTCGTATTTAAGATCGGTGAACTGAACCACGCCCGAAACGGCGGCCTTGGTGGTCGTGCCTTTCACGTCGGACGTCCCGGTGGTCCCGCGCGCCGCGACGATATTGCCGACATAGCCCGTAACGACGTTTCCGTACTGGTCCTGGACCGCGACCCAAGGCTGGGTCGAAAAAGCGTTGCCCGCGACGGCGGTGAGCGAAGGCTGCCTCGTTATTATTAACCTGTCCGCGGCGGCGGCGGCGACGGTGACCTTGGCCGATTCGACATGCGCGAGGCCGATAGCCGTGAAATCTATTATCATTTCTTCGGCCTTATTATAGCTCAGGTCCGTGAAAGTGGCCACGCCGGCTACGACCTGTTTGGATATGGTGCCTTTTATCGTGGAACTTCCGAGGCTTCCGACCGACGCGGTCACGATCGTCGAGTTATCCGAGGTTATTATATTTCCATAGGAGTCGCTGACCTTTATCACCGGCTGCTGGGCAAATTGAGTGCCGGCTACGGGCGCCGCCGAAGGCTGCGTGGTTATTACAAGCTTCGAAGCATTGTCAGGGCTCGTGGTTATATTATCGGAAGTGACCGTCTTTACGCCGTCAGTGGCTGTTATAGTGAAGGTCTCGACCTTCTGGTTCTTCATGTAATAAGTGGCGGCGCCGTTCGCGACGCTATAAGTCACGGGCGCCGGTTTGGAAGTGATGTAATTGCTGTAGGTATAAAATTTAGCGAGCGCC
>CAZKCG010000046.1:0-5265 GCA_964551445.1 uncultured bacterium
TATATCCCGTTATTCTTCCCTTGAACTCGAACTTTCGCTAATGGATGATTATATTATGCATAACGGTATCGGCATTCTTGTTTTACAATTAAACGAAAGAAAGGATACTGATTATAGCCCGCTTATAGAAAAGTATATCACCGTTACCGTTAATATTAACGGCATAATGCCTCCCGAAACGAAGGTTGTTATAAACTGGGATGTCGATTTTGAAAAAGTGTATGACAGGAAAAAGCTCAAAGATACCGCTTTTCTTCTCGGGCCTGAATATGTTATTCTTCACAATGATTATCTTGATCACGCTGCGGGCGGGAAACGGCCGCGCCGTCAAACAGGTAAAATCCTTGTAACGATGGGCGGGGCCGATGAGCTTGACTATACCGGTAAAATTGTCGCTGAATATATAAATGCCGGCTCACCTTTGAAATTGAAAGTGATCGTCGGGCCCGGATACGACGGACGCGAAGGGCTTGACGAAATTCTCCGGAAAAGCGGTATGGATTATGAAATAAAATCAAACGTTTTGAATATGTATCCGGAATATCTTGATTGTGATTATGCGATCGGGGCCGGCGGGCTTACGGCATACGAACTCATCGCGACTGAGACTCCATGCTATCTTGCGGCTTTATACGAACATCAGGTCAAAAGATGCGAATATTTTCACGACAGAGGATGGGCCAGGTATCTTGGTTACAGGCCTGGTTTTAAAGGTTTTGGCTTCAAAATTCCGGAAGGGATTTCGCCGGCGGGTTTTAAAACCAGGCTTTACGATGAACTTTTTAAATACATATGATCTCGGGAGTTGAAATGTTACTGATTACAGGCGCGTCCGGCAATGTGGGCGGCGCGATGGCCGAAAAAGCAGTGAGAAACGGTATCGATTTTGTTGGAACCAGTTTCAAGAATGAAGTTAAAGGTCTATTCCAAATAGATCTTGCTTTGCGTAACGATGTTGAAGCGTTGTTTGAAGCCAAGCGTTTTGAAACGGTGATCCATTGTGCTTCTGTCATATCGAATTCCATTGATGCTTATGCGTCTAACGTTATGCAGTCCGCGAATATTTCCGCCTGCGGGCGGGAGAGCTTTATCGTAGATATATCCACCGGCGGAATGTATAAAAATAAAGGAAATCATATGCTTACGGAGGATTCGGAGATCGAATGCGTCAATAGTTACTGGCTTTCGAAAAAACATGGCGAGGAAATATTCCGTCTAACGTTCCAGGATGATAAATTGTTGATTTTAAGGATTTCGGCGCCTTATTCGCCCGCGCGTGAAAGTTCGTCAATAGTATATACGATGATAAACAAGGCTTTTTCTGACGGGAAAATTGAATACTGGGGAAGCGGGCTTAGAACGCAGACCTTCACGAATGTTGAAACTCTGGCCGCGGATATTTTAAAAATGCTTGATAAAAATCTTTGCGGAACGTATAATTATGCTACTTCAAAAACCTTTTCGATGCGCGAACTGGCTGATATCGTTGCCGCCACTTTTTCGAAATTCGGCCGCCATGTTGAGGTTTCGGCTGCCGGTCGTGATGATCCGGAAGACGCCTGCCGTTGTTCGATAGGCACATCCAAAATCAGAGGACATATCGATATATACGATTCCTTCGCGGAAGATATCGAAAAAATTGTGAGAACAAAATTATGCTTATAGGAATCACGTCGGATATACATGCGTATGCAGCGCCCTTCAGGTCAGCTTTAGAGTCGATGAAAAAAAGGAATGTCGAACGCATATACTGCCTCGGCGATCTCATCGGGTATGGAAGTGAACCCAATGAAACGATAGCTCTCGCGATCGAATACGGCGTGGAATGCGTTATGGGAAACCACGAAAAAATGTTTCTGGCGGGATCGGAATCGGAAAAATATAACTTTGTTTACACCCGCGGGGTTTTAACTGATTTTTCACTCGGCTATATAAGTAAACTGCCTTCCGAGTTATTGATCCGTGAAGGCCGCGTGATATTAACGCACGGATTTCCCGGTGATATAAACCGCTATTTTTACGCTAATTCCGATTACTCGGAGATCGGCGAACTTGCATACAGCCATATTTTTTTAGGCCATACGCATTATCCGATGCTTATATCGTATTTCGACAAAAAAATAATCAATCCGGGCTCGGTGGGCCAGAGCCGTGATGGCGATAAACGAGGCAGCTTCATTGTATGTGATATAGGAAATGAATATTACGAATTTATTCGAATATGAACCGGAGATGTAAATGGAAAAAATAAATGTTCTTGTCACTGCCGCAGGCGGCGGCGGGCACGGTAATTCAATCACGAAGGCGATCAATAATTCCAGACTCGATATCAATCTGGTGGCGGCGGATATGAGCGGCAGGCTTATAAATACCGCCGACGCCGATAAAAAGCTCATTATTCCCGGCGCGGGCAATGCCGGATATATTGACGCTTTGCGCAAGATAATTAAAGAACATTCAATTCACGCATGGTTCACGGGGTGTGAGCAGGAACTTGATTTTGTCGGGGCTAATCGCGATAGTTTTACGGATCTGGGCGTAAAGATATTTCTCAATGATGAAAAAGTCATAAAACTTTGCAAGAATAAGTTCGAATGCGGCGAATTTCTCGCTAAAAACGGTGTTAGAGTTCCTGTTTCAATAGTGATAGATTCGCTTGAAAGATGTTCGAAGGTCGATTTTTTCCCTTGCGTCGTAAAGCCTTATGTAGGCAGCGGGGCATCGGCCAATGTATATGTTTGCGGCGACCTCGAGGAACTGAGATTTATTTCTACTTATCTGTTGAAAAATAATGTTAAAATTATCGCGCAGGAATACATACCTTATAGCGATAATGAATATACCGCAGGCGTTACATCGCATCTGGAAAATGGAACGATAGTCGATTCGATTGTAATGAAAAGATATCTGGAAGGTTTTAGCTTGAAACTTAAATCCCGCGGCATCGTTATTTCTTCGGGCATCTCTCAGGGCGAGTTCGTCAGGGCTCCTGAAATAAACGCGCAGTGCAGGCGGATCGCCGAATTGATCGGTTCGAAAGGGCCTTTAAATATACAATTGCGTGTGGTCGACGGCGTAGCGATACCTTTTGAAATAAACCCGAGATTTTCCGGCACCACTTCGGCAAGGGCTTTCGATGGATATAATGAACCTGAATTTTTCATCAGAAAGTACGTGCTTAATGATGAAACCGCAGTTTCGGCGCTTAATCCAAGATATGAAGGATATGTGATCAAAGGACTTGATGAAAGGTACGTGAAACATGAACGCTAAATATTTTGATATCGATAAATTCGTTGAATCGGTCAATTCCGTTTCAGAAGAGCGGAAGCTTAAAAAAACGCGCTTCGGTTTTTATCAGGTAAATCCTCTCCCGACGTGTCAGGAGCTTGAAGAACATTACCGCCGTAAATATTTCAAAGCGCCGGCATCGCAGATACAGTCGAAGGGAATGGACGCCGGTATCGGCGGGGAAAAAGAACGGTATCATTTTGAAAGGCAATATCGGGAAGTCATATCGTTTTTGGACGGACATTTCAACCGCAGGGATATTTCAATCCTCGATGTCGGATGCGGCGCAGGAAATTTTCTGAAGGCTCTTAAAAAAGAAGGCTTTTTTCGGTTGTGCGGAACCGAGATCGATCCCGACCTGGCGCTTGATGACATTAATATTTTAGCCGGCGATTATTTGGGCCTTGAAATAAATGAAAAATTTGATTTTATAATGTTCAACAACGTTCTGGAACATGTCCCGGAACCCGGGCGGTTCGTTGAAAAAGCCCGCGCTTCATTGAATGATGGCGGAGTGATAAGGTTCCAGGTGCCGAACGATCTTTCCTATAGTCAGTTCCGCGCAACGGATGCCGCAGGAAAAAAACATTATTATTTTTACAGCCCTTTCGAGCATTTGAACTATTTTGATTTTTCCACGCTGAGGTCTTTTTTAGAAACTTTTGGTCTTGAAGTAATTTATCAGACGACCTTTTTTCCTATGGATCTTTTCATGCTGATGGGGCTCGGCGACTATACTATGGATGGCTTCGGCCGTCAGAGCCATCTTCAGCGCGTAGAGTTCGAGTATAACATGGGGGATGAATTCCTCGCGGATTTTTATGAAAAGATCAGCGAGATAGGTTTTGGAAGGGTGGCCATCGAATATGTGAGAAAAAAGTAATTCACTTTTTATTGTTATTGTGTTATTATTAACTTATGTGTGGAATTGCGGGATATTTTTTAAGGACTGGATATAAAAAAAAAACTGACGTCATAGAGCGGATGCATTTGCTTCAATCTCACAGAGGACCTGAAGATTGGGGTTATTCGCTTTTTGACACGAAATGCGGCAAACATCTGGCCTCCCATTCAATGGAAGAATCCGAACTTGGAAAGCCCGGAAGCGAGGTTTTGCACAATCTCGCTTTGGCAAACAGACGATTGAAAATAATCGACCTTTCAAAATCCGGACATCAGCCCATGTTTGCGGCCGGAAATTCCATTTGCATCGTATTTAACGGCGAGATATATAATTACCTGGAAATAAAAAAAGAACTTCAGAATTTGGGAACTGAATTCTTCAGTTCTTCCGACACGGAGGTGCTTCTGCGCGCGTATCAGCGTCACGGCAAGTCTTTCGTTGATTTATTGAATGGCATGTGGGCCTTTGCGCTCTATGATGCCGTAAGCGGCAAACTTTTTATTTCAAGAGACAGATTCGGGGTAAAACCTCTTTATTATTACATAGATGAAAACATTTTCGCGTTCGCTTCGGAACTTAAATCTTTACTGTGTCTGTCCGAAGTTCCCAGAGATGTAAACCATTCTAAAATAATTAATTTCATGACCAGGGGTTATCGTTTTCTGGATAACGATTACGGACTTTTTTTAAACAAGATCAAACAGCTTCCCCCGTCCTCATTAATGACCGTCGACCTTCTGAATAATACTTTCAATGTAGAAAAATACTGGAAGCTGACGCCTCGCCGTAATGACTTTTATGTCAATTTCAAGTCTTATGATGACGCCGGATTCAAAAAAGACGCGGAACGGCGGTTTCTTGACATACTTGTAAATGCGGTGGATATAAGGCTTAGAACCGACGTCAAGTATGCTTTTTGCTTGAGCGGCGGAATGGATTCCACATCGATAGTTTCGATCGCGTCGAAAATATTGAACCGTGACGTGACCACGTTTTCCGCCTGCTATGAAAATGAAACGGAAACGTCTTATGATGAGCGTGAATTTATAGACGCGGTTGTCGATGACACC
>CAZKCG010000046.1:5275-41009 GCA_964551445.1 uncultured bacterium
AATCACCGTATCTTTTTGAAGCTCGAAGATTTTTTCAAAGATGTAACGAAAATGATAAGCTATCACGACGAACCTGTCTGTACGGTGACTTTTTTAAGTAACTGGTATATTATGGACAGGGTAAAAGACTCGGGGTTTACCGTTTTTCTTAATGGTAACGGAGCTGATGAATCCGTTTCAGGATACTATGATTATTACATGTACAACATGTTCGACCTTGAAAATTACGGCTTGAATGAAAAATTTATCCTTGAAAGAGATTCCTGGATAAGAAATCATGGAAAAAAGATCGATCAGTATAATAAGTTCCTTGAAGATCCGTATGACAGAAGTTATTTTCATCCCGCCGGAAAAGAATACATCAATATTTTCAAAAGCGAATATTTTTTAAATTATCAGATGCCCTTTATCGAGACCCCGTTTTCGGGAAATATGCTGATGAACAGGATGTATAACGATCTAATGCATGAAGGATTCCAGGCGCTTCTTCGCGCGGATGACAGAAATTCCATGGCTTTTTCTCTCGAGGCGCGCTCTCCGTTTTTAGATTACAGGCTTTTTGAATTTGCGAACGCCCTTCCCAATTGTTTCAAAATAAACAACGGCGTCGGAAAACAAATCTTGCGCGAGAGCATGAAGGGGATTTTATGTGAAAAAGTCAGGACGCGCAAGGAAAAAGTGGGCTTTAACGCTCCGCTGGTAAGCTGGCTCAGAAACGAACTGAAAGATCCGGTCTATGATTTTTTCAATGACGCGGGCCTTAACATTTATAAATACATGAACTTAAAAGAGATAATCCGAAAGCTTGACGAACATAATTCCGGCGGCGCCAATCACATGATGCTTTTCTGGAATCTTATAAACGTAGAACTCTGGCTTGAACATTTAAAGTCGATCCCTGCGTCAGTGAGGATAAGTGAATGATCATGGCGGATTTGAATGAATAGCATAAACGGCGATTTCTGGAAGTGCCAGAAAAAAGGGTTCACAAGCTTTGATGGATCTTTAAATATCGCGGTTGAAGCCGTCGACAGGCCCTGCCTCGACGGCTTGGGCGATAAGACCGCGCTTATATGGCTGAATCATAAAGGCAATGAAAGGCGTTTCACTTTCGGCGAACTCTCGGAACTTTCCGGCAGGTTTTCAGCCGGGCTTTCGCGCATCGGCGTGAAAAAAGGCGACCGGGTCTTCATTTACATGGAAAGGATCCCCGAAAATTATATAGCGGTTTTAGGCGTCATAAAGTGCGGCGCGATCGCATGTCCTTTGTTTTCAGGATTCGGCGGAAGCGCCCTTTTCGAAAGAATAAACGATTCGGCCGGGTCTTTTGTTATAACTTCCGCGGGTCTGTGTGGGGATATTTACGGCATCTCTTCGCAATTAGGATCTTTGAAAGGAATTGTCGTGTTCAACGACGCGCATGGCGCTGTCGAACCCTGCTCCGGCGTTGAAGTATTCGACTTTAATGATATCGTTTCATCTTCGGATGCGGTATTCGTCGAGAATACTTCCGCAAATGATTACGCTCTGATCCATTATACTTCGGGAACCACGGGAAAACCTAAGGGCGCCGTTCACCGCCATCTGGCCGTGATCGGACACTATTATTCGACGCGTGAGACGTTTAAATTTGAAGCCGACTCCATATACTGGTGCACCGCCGATCCCGGTTGGATCACCGGAACTTCACACGGCATATTCGGCCCCTGGTCGCTTGGCGTGACGCAGGTGGTTTATGCCGGAGGGTTTGACGCCGGTAAATGGTATGAAACGATAGACCGGCTCTCGGTCGATATCTGGTATACTTCGCCGACGGCCATACGCCAGCTTATGCGCGAGAGCGATACCGTGAAAAAATACGCGCTGAAAAGTCTTAAAAGAATTTACAGCGTTGGCGAGCCTCTTAATCCCGAAGCTATCGAGTGGTCAAAGAACAATTTGGGGATCCCGGTGCACGATACATGGTTTCAGACCGAGACCGGCGCCATTATGATAACGAACCGGCCCGGCATCGAGATCAGGCCCGGGTCCATGGGAAAACCCCTGGAAGGAATAACTGTGAAGATAGTCGATGACGACGGACGCGAGCTTCCGCCATGTGAAGAGGGGAATTTAGCTCTGATACCGGATTTTCCATCGCTGTTCGTAGCGTATTGGAAAAAGGATGAAATTTTTTCGAGCCGCTTCAGACACGGCTTATATTATACAGGGGATCGTGCCAGGGCCGCCGCTGACGGCTATTTCTGGTTTGTTTCCCGCAACGATGACGTGATGAAGGTTTCGGGCCATCTTCTGGGACCTTTTGAGGTGGAAAGCGCGCTTCTCGAAATGAAAGAGGTTGCCGAATCAGCGGTAGTGGGAGTTCCTGACGATTCCACGGGCGAGGCTCCGATCGCATTCGTGGTTCTGAAAAAAGGTTTTTTACCTGACAGAAAGCTCGAAATGAAAATGAGGACTCACGTGAGAATGCGTATAGCTCCGTATGCGATTCCTCATAAGTTCCGCTTTGTCGAGAAGCTTCCGAAGACCCGCAGCGGCAAGATCGTCAGGAGGATGCTCAAAAATATTGAAATGGGAATTGAAACCGGAGATTTATCGACACTTGAGGAGTGATCGGATTGAATTTGAACAAAAAGATCGCCGGGATGCTGGAAGAGCTCAAAATATTGTTTTGCCATCCCAACAACATACTTCACAGGATTCGCCTGAAGTATCACGGCGTAAAATATGGAAGAAGACTTGTTATAACCGGCAGGCTCAAGCTCAAGGTCCGCGGCCGCGGAAGCAATATCGTAATAGGCGACGACTTCGGATGTTACGGCGAGCTTGACCTTCGAAACCGGGAAAATGGAAAGATAGTCATAGGCGACAGGGTAAGCTTCGATAATCACGTCCGCCTGGTCGCCGCTAACGACGGTACAATTTCAATAGGTTCAGGCACGGCGATAGGATGTTATTTCATCTGTAACGCGGGCGTAAATATGACGGTCGGTAAAAATTGCATATTCTCAAGTTATGTTTTCATAAACTGTTCCGACCATCAGATAAAAAAAGGCATTCCGATAAATGAGCAGCCTTATATACACGCCCCCATAACGTTAGGCGACGACGTGTATCTCGGACCTCATGTGTACGTGGCGCGCGGCGTTACGATCAGCGACGGCGCCGTAATCGGCGAAAACGCAGTGGTGAACAAGGATATTCCGGCTAACGCTATCGCGATAGGCGTTCCGGCAAGAATAGTAGGTTACAGGGAGTGAATTTTAGTATGCACGATGCCATAAAAAAATTTATAGTGGAGAACATACTTCTTAATAAAAGGATCGAATTCGACAACGATACTTCTTTGATATTGAGCGGACTCGTTGATTCTTTTTCCGTTCTCGATATTATGCAGTTCTCTGAAGAGGAATTTGGCGTTAAAATACCCGATGAAAAGGTGACGAGGGCTGATTTTGATACTATTAACAAGATAGCCGAGACCGTAAAAAAATTTCAA
Source organism: uncultured bacterium (assembly GCA_964551445.1). Classification (GTDB taxonomy): domain Bacteria; phylum Muiribacteriota; class UBA9980; order UBA9980; family UBA9980; genus DAOPXV01. Next base: position 8,775 of record CAZKCG010000046.1, read on the forward strand.
TCATAATAATTTGGAGGAATTTATAAATCATGGATAAGTCAGTTTATTTAAAGCCGCTTAACCAATTATATGAAATAATGGAAAAAACACCGAACACCAGATTCGGCGCGAAACTAAAAATTATTTTTTTGTTGAGCATGAATACTCTGTACGAAAAAAGAGTGGTGCTTAACAAGAAATTGGAAAGGCACCCGTATGAGATAACGGCGGATATAATAAAAACTCAGATCGAAAACTCATTCAGTATCAACGAAATATCATTTATCGAGAATCCCGTGTCAAAACAGATCGATTACAAAGAACTGGAAATGGAAAAAAAACACCACGACGTTTTTAATATTATCTGGGACAAATATTCTGAAAAGGAATTCGAGGAATATATCGACAGGTATCGGACCAGAATAAAAGTTAACGGACTCGAAAAGGCTGTCGCGGGTAAAAAAGTGATCGATCTCGGGTGTGGCAACGGCGTGTTCTGCTTCGCCTGCGCGGATTCGGGAGCGGAACTTTCGGTCGGTATCGATTTCGGCGAGGACAATATACGTTATGCGAACGAGGTAAAAAAACATTTGAAGGGCGGTCCAGCCACCAAATTCGAAGTAGCCTCGGTGTATGAATTGCCATACAAGGACGGCGAATTTGACTTTGCCATACAAAACGGAGTTTTTCATCATTTGAACGATGAGGACCGGGCTATAAAAGAAGCGGCGAGAGTGCTTAAGCCGGGCGGGTATTTCTGGTACTACACCGACGGAGAAGGCGGTATAAGCTACGATCTGTGGGATATGTCGATAAAGATCCTGCGCGACGTTCCGGAGTCGGTAGTATACCAAACTCTTACCGAACTTAATATTCATTCGGGGAAGCGCGCTCATCTTACCGATGGATTGAAGGCCACCTACAGGTACACTTCATGGAAAGAGATCACCGAAAGAATGTCGCGCCTGGGATTTGGGAATTTTAAGAGGCTTCAGGGCGGATTTCCGACCGATTTTGACGGCCCGACCCTTGAAAACGATCCTTACGCCAAAGAAAAATTCGGCGAAGGCGATCTCAGGGTACTGGCCCAAAAGCTTTAATCGATGCAGGCCGTAATACTAAACGACATAAATTTCGCGAATAGATTTATCGAAGAAGGCGTTGTCTTCAAATCGAAAGATTTGAGGCGATGCCTTTTTTTGACCTATAGCCTTGTGATATTCGAAAAGCTTAATTCACTTGGAATAGAGTGCGTTATACTCGATAAAATTCTCTCGCGGGGCGAGGCGCTCGAACTGACCGGAAGTTTTTTGGAAATGAGCAATAATTGGTTTAGAAAACCTGACGGCACGGATATTTTTGAGGCTTATGGCGTTCCGGTCGGCGAATGCGTCATGAGCGATTTCACCGGGCCTCAGTTCTCTCATTTTTTCAGGGCCTTTTCAAATATCGAAAAAGCGCGGCGGATCTACGATCTTAAAAAAGTTTTTTGCGATCCTCCGCAAAAAGAAATATTTGAAAGCTGTTTTCAGATATTGAAGCTGGACTATGAGTTTATCGGATTGGAAGGATTGCCGGCGAAAACAATAAGCCCGCTGGGAGTCATATTTAAGTTCAGGACTTTCGTAGAGCAGTATCGTAAAAAAAACTATCAAAATTATATAATAGCAGCGGTCAATTTCATAAAAAAAATATTATATTTTTTCGATAATCGTGAATGTATCGCAATGAATCTTTACCATAATACCAACAGGTTAATGACGCGTTACGACGGCAGCCACAAACTTTTTTTGTTAAGATTCTGGCGAAGTTTCAAAGCTTTGTGGCAGAACATTACTTTTTTTAAATTTGAATATGACGAATCTGAAAGTGTTGTGGATATTGCCGAATGGTTGCGCGTGTTTGAATTTGATGAAAACTTTATGATAAACGGCTACGATTGCACATCTTACTTCAAAAGAGAACTTTCGCCTTTCATAGAGAACGATCTGCCTTTTTTAAGGCGGATGTGTAAAGAACTGAAAAATCAGATCGAAAACAATAAACCGGTGCTTTATATTTCGCCGTTCGATTGTAATTTTACGGACAGGGCCGCGGTATATATATGCAAAAAATCCGGCGTTAAAACGCTTAAAATCCAGCATGGCGTTTACGTTACCAACCTTACAACCGACACGCTTTTTAATGTATCTGACCATGTGATGATAATTTCGCCTCAAAATTTATCCGGGCTTGAATATCGCGGCGCGAAAAAGACGTATTTGTCCTCGAGTCCTATTTATGATGTATACTCCGGGATCCATCATATCCATAATGCAAATTCGAAAAAACACAGGGTTTTAATAAATCCTTTTCATACGCCGGAGTATTATTTTTCTTCGAGTTCGTGCGAGGAGGAAAAATTCATTATAGAAGTTCTCGAAGCGTTTGAAAACATTAGCGGAAGCTTTGAGATAATTTTTCGCCCTCACCCCGGAATAAACATAGAGCATCTTAAATACTTGATTGAAACAAGATACCGGCATCTTAAAATAAAATACTCCGAGTCCGGCACTTTCTATGATGCTATTTCGAATGCCGATCTTTTTATATCAATGCCTTCTACGGCTATTTTCGAGGCGGCCGCAGCCGGAGTTCCATCGATATTTTATGATCAGGGCGATTACGATTGGATAAGTCCGTTCGATCCTTCAAACAAAGATCTGCCGCAGGCTCGAAGCGTGACAGCTCTTAAGGCGCTTCTCGAAAAATTCCTCGGAGAATTCGACGCGGATGACTGGTTCATAAGCGATAACGTGTTAGAAAAATATGCCATAAAAAAGGATGGTCGGATATCCGAAGCTATCTGGAAAGATATAAAAAAAATAATAGGATCGGTGGATTGAAGTTCTCGGTCTCAAAAATTTCACGCATGTTCAAAACAGCACATTATCTTGATTTAAAAGCTGTTGTATGTTATAATTAAAATCTTTAAAATAAGTAAAGGGACAGGGAATGTTAAAAATATTAAAAGAAATTAAAAGAAGATTGTTGACTTTTTCATTGCTTCTGGCGTTAAAACATCAGAAGTTATACAAAACATATTTAAAGCTGAAAAAGATAATTCCGGATATCAGTGAACAATACACATCCGTTAAACTTGACGCCTATTATCAACTCAAGGCGCGCGCACAACAGGCTTTTCAAATAAGTTATGTCTTAGAAAACGTCGGTTCGCCCAAAAACATCGTAGACATCGGCGACAGCTCGGGAAATCATTTGAGATATCTAAGATGTTTTCTTCCGGGCGTGGACGCCGTTAGCGTTAATCTTGACCCGCGCGCCGTTGACCGTATAAATAAAAACGGCGGCAAAGCCGTTCTTTGCGACGCCCATAAGATCGATGTAGCCGGAATTAAAGCCGGCACCGCTATTTCGTTTCAAACTCTCGAACATCTCGAAAACCCTCTTGAATTTTTAAGAAACCTTAAAAAAGGCGGTTTTGAAAAAATTATCATAACTGTTCCGTATCGAAAATATAGCAGGGTGGGATTACATCAGTTAAGAAATGAATCGGAAAATTTCGGCATTGAAGACGTTCACATCTTCGAACTCTGTCCAGAAGACTGGAACCTGATATTTCGTTATGCTGGCTGGAATGTCGATAACCATAAAATTTATTATCAATACCCGGCATACCTTCCGTTTTTAAAATTTTACTGGGATAAGTTCGATTTCGAGGGATTCGCTGGTTTCACATTATATAGATAAGCTTAAGGGTGGTTGAAGTGAAAAACGGTTATAAATATTTTATTGCAGAAGATATGGATGGTTTCGGCGTTATCGAAAAGGACCTCGAAGCTAATATCGATGAATTCATTAAAGATTACGATAAAATAGATTTTAAAACACCGGCCGGGTTTTATAATGTTTTTTCCTCTGAATGGATAGCCGGGCTACATCAAATATATCATAACTATGTTGAAAAAAACGTTCTTACCGTCGGTATCGGATCGGGCCTCGGCGAGCAAGAATTATTTTTGAGTGAAAAAGGCTATAATATGATCGCAAGTGATGTCGTCGAAGACCTGTGCAATAAGACGGCGAGCGTTTTTCCAGAATTCAGAGCTTTAACCCTGGATATTTTCAAGGACGATATTTTAAGATCGATCGAGAAAAAATTCAATATATCCGATCCGAAGTTTGATGTTTTGTTATGCGGAATGGATTTTTATTTTGATGATATCGGAGCTTTGGAACTATTCAGGAGACTTGCGGATAATATGCAAAGCGGGTCACATCTGATTTTCACTTTACGCTATCGCGATTATCCTCTGGCGGGTGTCGTTGAATACTATCAGTATTTAGAAGCTTTTATAGTCTCGTTTCTAAAAAGGAAGAAGGTTATTTATAAACATCACGGATACAGAAGAACGGCCGGAGAAATAATGAAAATGGCTGGATCATCAGGTTTTGTGTGTGAAAAAAAACATCTTGCGATGTACGGCTGTGAATGGTACAGATCAAAGCTCGGCGCTAAAATTTTGAGGCATATTTTTAAATTTACGGATAAATACATTTATCCGTTTTTTTACAGCGCGGTAGTTTTTAAATTCAGAAAATTATAATTTTTATGGAGAAAAGTCATGATAAAACCCAAACCGGTATTCGAAAAAATTTTCAGAACGCCCGTTGATTACAACGTCAGGCTTGACAGAATAAGGCTTGACAAGAACGAGCATGTCGGCGGTATCGATGAAAAACATTTTAAAAAAATGATGGAATTAATTAAGCCTGTCACCGTTGAGGCATATCCGGAGGTCGGGATCCTTTATAATGCGTTTTCTAAATGGCTTGGTAAATCCGTTGAAAACATCCTGCTGGCGAATGGCTCGGACGCGGCTATTAAAGCCATTTTCGAAGTTTATGTTTCGGCGGGCGACGAGGTGATTATGCAATCTCCGACATACGCCATGTACCCCATATACGCGGAGATCTTCGGGGCGAAAACCGTAGAGATCAAATATGACAGGGAGCTGAAAATAAACGCGGACGATATCCTGAGCAGGATAAACGAAAAAACCAGACTCGTTATAATAGCCAATCCGAACAGTCCGACCGGGCAGATAATGAGCCGCGGGGACATTATAACCATAATAGAAAAGTGCCGTGAATTCGACGCTCTTGTTTTAGTCGACGAAGCTTATCACTGGTTTTATGAAAAAACTTTTATTAACGATATTGAAAAATTCGATAATCTTATCGTGACGCGAACATTTTCAAAAGCCTGCGGATTGGCGTCCCTGCGATTGGGATTTGCCGTCGCTGACGCGGCTATCATAAAAAATCTGTATAAAATGAAACCGGTGTACGAGGTCAACGGGATCGCCGTAGTGCTTGGAAAATATATCGTTGAGAACGAAGATATAATTTTTGATTACGCAAAAAAAGTAAAAGCCGGCCGGCAATATTTATACGGCGCGATGCAGGAACTCGGGTTCAAGCCTTTCGAAACTTCTTCTAATTTTATGGTGGCGCGCTGCTCCGATCCGGAAAATATTAAAAAAATAGTTGCAGAATGTGAAAAAAACGGTATAATAATAAAGGGAAGCTACCCGGGGACTCCGCTGGAAGACTGCATAAGAATAACGCTCGGGCCCGTCGAATATATGAAAATGGCCGTGGAATCAATAAAAAAAGCATTGCAATTTTAAATACAGAGTGTGAAAAATGAAAATATTGATCTCGACCTCGTCATTTGGAAAAGAAGATAGAACGCCTTTGGAAATGCTTGAAAAAAAAGGATTTCAGGTCGTCGTCAACCCTTATGGCAGAGAGCTCAAACCTGAAGAATCCATAGAACTTTTAAAGGATATCGACTATCTTATCGCGGGTACTGAAAAACTAAACCGCGAAGTTTTATCGAAAGCGCCGCTTTTAAAGATGATATCGCGCTGCGGAGCCGGGATGGACAACGTAGATATTGATTACGCGAAGGAACGCGAAATAGCGGTTAAAAACACTCCGATGGGGCCTACTAACGCTGTCGCGGAACTCACTCTCGGATTAATGATAGATCTTATGCGCCATATAACGCTTTCGAATAACGAACTCAAATCCAACATCTGGAAAAAGCGCATGGGAAATTTGCTGCTGAAGAAAAAGGTCGGCATAATAGGCTTGGGCAACATCGGAAAGCGGCTGGTGGAGCTGCTAAAACCATTCGATAATAAAATATTCGTGCTAGATCCTTATCCGGACCATGATTTCATTAAAAAGCACGGTCTCGAGCTTGTCACTATCGAAGAGATCTTTAAAAACTCCGATATTTTAACGATACACGCGCCTATATGCACTGAAACGCACTGCCTTATAAATATCAATACGCTCGGCGAGATCAACCGCGACGCGGTTCTGATCAATACCTCGCGAGGAAAGATCGTCGATGAGAAAGGGCTCTATGAATGCCTCAAGGCCGGCAACCTTCGCGCCGCGGCCCTCGACGTTTACGAAAAGGAGCCGTATTACGGTGAGCTTTGTTCGCTGCCCAACGTCATACTTACTCCGCATATAGGCTCCTACGCCAAAGAAGCGCGCGTTCTGATGGAGATCGATTCAGTTAAAAATATACTTGAATTTTTGGGTGAATGATTATGAAAGCTGTCATTTTCGGCGGTGCCGGATTTATCGGAAGCCATGTGGCCGACTATCTGCTTGAAAAGGGTTTTCAAGTAAAGATTTTTGATATATACGAGTCTAAATATTTAAAGCCGGGTCATGAAATGGTGATCGGCGACATACTTAATTCCGACGAGGTCGAAAAAGCCGTGGCGGGCTGCGATTTCGTTTATAATTTCGCGGGTATCGCGGATATCGACGAGGCTTTTAAAAAGCCGGCGGATACAGTCAAACTCAATATATTAGGAAACGTCCATATACTCGAGGCCATAAGAAAACTAGGATGCAAAAGATTCGTTTATGCCAGCACCTTATACGTATACAGTGACAGCGGCGGGTTTTATAAATGCAGTAAACAGGCCTCCGAAATATATATCGAAACTTATAACAGGCATTTTAATATCGATTATACGATAATGCGTTTCGGGACCATATACGGGCCGCGCGCCGACAGGCGCAATAGCGTCTATCGTTATATAAGCGAAGCGGTGCGGGATAAAAAGATATCGTTCAAGGGAACCGGCGACGAGCTGCGAGAATATATCCACGTCCGCGACGTGGCTCATCTTTGTTTCGACGTATTAAAAGATGAATATAAGAACCAGAACGTTCTTATTTCGGGGTCTAATCCCATGAGAACGAGAGATCTTTTAAGCATGATAAGCGAAATAATGACCAACGGAGTTGAAATAATTTATAATCCGGTTAAAAACCCGGAAGAGGTTCACTACAAGGTCACACCGTTCACGTTTTCGCCGAAGATAGCAAAAAAGCTCATATCTAATTATTATCTTGACATGGGGCAGGGACTTTTAGAATGTATCGGCGAGATCTATGAAAATGAAAATAATGGACGGCGTGATTGAATTTGGAGCTTAATAACTGGAAGAGCGAAAGCGTCAAAAAATTTTATTCCGAGAACAGGTCTGATCTATCTCAATTATACAGGTCTGAAAAATACTACCTTGAAAAGATCGAACTGAAAAACGCTTCGATATTGGATATCGGCTGCGCCTGCGGCGGTTTTTATAATATCTTCAAACAGCTTGCGGATAACGTTGATTATACCGGTATAGACGTTTCGGAGGAACTTGTCGCTGAAGCCAGAAAGTCTTATCCGGCCGCTTCTTTTTTCGTCACCGAGGGTGAAAAACTTGGCTTTGACGGTAACGCCTTTGATCTGGTATATAGCTCCGGAGTTTTTCATCTGATCGAAGATTCATGGAAAGCGCTTTATAAAGAAGCGTACCGCGTTTCGAAAAATAAAATTCTGATCGATTTCAGGCTTACCGATAAAAAAGAATGCCGCGGGAAGATCTTCATGGATTTTTACGGCTCGGGTGAAAAAAACTACGCCGTTTACACCGCCGTCAACGTTCTTGAGTTATTCGATTTTTTAAATTCTCTCGAGCCGCGCCCGGCGCGGATAAGCGCGTACGGGTATATGAATAAACCATCTCATATGTCCGAGATCGGGCTGGATGAAGTTTGTATGGCCTTTTTTCTTGTTGAAAAAGGCCGCGCGAATAACATTAAAACGGAATATAGCCTGGAACTTCCTTTTAGTAATATTGAAAATACTCTCATGGAAAGGTATTTATGAAAAAAGAGATGATCGTCACCGGCGGAGCCGGATTTATAGGATCGGCGCTTGCGCGCAGGCTTCTGGCCGACGGATATAAAGTTTACGTTCTGGATAACCTTTGCACAGGTTATCTTGATAATGTCCCTAAGGAGTCCGAATTCATATATTTTGATGCGGCCCAGGGCGGGTATTATCATAAACTGAAAAATATAAAGCCGTCGGCGGTCTATCATATCGCGGGACAGTCCTCGGGCGAAGTATCTTTCGATAACCCGCTTTATGACTTTGATGTTAACGCCAGATCGACGCTTATGATGCTGGATTTCTGTAAAAACGCCGGAACGCGGCGATTTTTTTACGCGAGCTCGATGTCCGTGTACGGGAATAAAATGAAGCAGGTGGACGAGAATGAACCGCCTGAGCCGATATCATTTTACGGCGCTTCGAAACTCGCTTCCGAAAGGTATATGAACATCTATTCCAAAGCAGGTATCGCATCGACGGCTTTCCGTTTATTCAACGTTTATGGCCCGATGCAGAATCTTAAAAATATGCGCCAGGGGATGGCGAGTATTTATATGGCCTACGTTTTAAAAAATATCGAGGTCCACGTCAAGGGGCCACTGGATCGTTACCGCGATTTCGTTTATATCGACGACGTCGTGGATTGCTTTGTTGAATGTCTGAAAAATTCCGCCGCGGAAAACAAAATATACAACGTCGCAACCGGCCGTAAAACCACAGTTTTAGAGCTCCTTAAAAATATTTTTGCCGCCGCCGGCAAAACCGATCATCCCTACAGATCGGAAGGCTCCACGCCGGGAGATACTTTCGGCATTTTCGCCGACATCGCGAAAATAACCTCGGAAGTTTCATGGAGGCCGAGGGTGTCCATCGAAGGCGGCCTGAAAAAAATGTACGATTACTATTTAAGCCGTATGGAGGGAAAATAGCCGTGGATATTTTAAATTGTCCTCTCTGTCAATGTTTTAGGCTTGAAAAGATACACGACCGGGTGAGGCACTCAAAAGACTCATCGATATTAAAATGCCGTGATTGCGGCATGATATTTCAGTATCCTCTTATGCCGGCCGGGGAAGAAAAGGATTTTTATGAAAAACAGTTCCCGGAATACATGAAAAAACGCGGCGCGGCATGTGAAACCGATCCGGCGGCGCATTTTGAGGCCAACGGCCGTGAAGCGCGGCGGCGGATCGAATATATAGGCGAACATCTTCATAAAACATCGGACGTCCTTGAACTGGGAAGTTCCACCGGTTTTTTTATCGACGCCATAAAACCACTCGTCAAGAGCGTTTGCGGTATCGAGCCCGGCGAGCAATATTGCGACTACGCCAACGGCCGCGGGATAAAAACATATTCAACATTAAGCGAAATTGCCTCGCGCAAGTTTGACGTTATTTTTTCTTTTTACGTTCTGGAGCACATTAGAAATCCGATAGATTTCCTGAACGGATTAAAGGCCAATCTCAATCCTGGCGGCATGATAATTTTTGAGGTTCCTAACGTTGACGATATTCTCGTCTCATTCTATAGAACGCCTGAAATTTTAGATTTTTACTGGCAGCTAGCCCACTATTTTTATTATTCGGCGGGAACGCTCGGATCTGTCTTTGAAAAGGCCGGGTTTAAAGCGTCTGAAATAAAACACTCCCAGCGTTACGACATATCGAACCATATCCACTGGATCAAAGATAAAAAGCCGGGCGGAATGGGCAGATATACCGACATATTTTCCGAGGAACTTAACTTTATATATAAAGAAAATCTCGTGAAAAAAGGCATTTCCGATACGATAACAATATTCGCGAAAAATTGAGGCATTAAAAAATATGGAAAAGATAAAATTCGCCATAATCGGTTGCGGAAGGATCGCCAGCAGGCACATTGACGCTATAAGGGCGGCGGCGGACGCCAAACTCGTCGCCGTTTGCGATCTCGTCGAGGAACGCGCTAAAAAATACGCCGATGAAAACGGCATGAAATATTATACCAGCTATCGTAAGATGCTTGAAACCGAAGATATCGACGTCGTAAATATCATGACCCCGAGCGGTATGCATCCCGAGCATGCCATTGAAATAATGAGAAAATACAAGAAGCATATAGTCATTGAAAAGCCCATGGCGCTGAAAATATCGGACGGCGAAGAGATGATCGCGGTCGCGAAGGAAATGGGCGTAGGGCTTTTCGCCGTGCTTCAAAACCGTTATAACCTGGCCGTGAAAAAGATAAGAGAAGGAATAGTTTCCGGTGTCTTCGGAAAACTCGTCATGGGAACCGTGAGGTTAAGATGGGCGCGCGGCCAGTCATATTATGACCGTGATCCCTGGCGCGGCACCTGGCTTTTGGACGGAGGCGCGCTAACCAATCAGGCCATACATCATATCGACCTGCTTCGATGGATGTTCGGCGAGGTAGAATCAGTTTTCGCGAAAGCCCGGACCGCGCTTGTCAATGTCGAGATCGAGGATACGGCGGCATGCGTTCTTAAATTTAAAAATGGTTCGCTCGGTATCATAGAAGCCACCACCGCAGCAAGGCCAACGGATCTCGAAGCATCGCTTTCCATTCTCGGCGAAAAAGGCACCGCCATAATCGAAGGCGCCTCGGTCAATAAGCTCGTCACCTGGACATTTGACGATATCGATATGAGCGAGTTCTATGAAAATCCGCCTAATGTTTACGGGTTCGGGCATGATGAATTTATAGCGGAAGTCGTGGAGTCCGTTAAAAACGGAAGGCCGCCGGTGATAGATGGAACCGAAGGATTAATATGCGTGCGTCTTTTGAACGCGATTTATAGATCGATCGAGGAAGACCGGGAGGTCTTCATGAATGAATGTCCGGCGTCATCAAAGCTCGGAGTTTTTTCCGGCGGAGAAGACATTAGAAATATGTACAGGATAAAAGAAACTTGATGTAAATGAAATTAATTTTCATAATAGACTCATGTGAAAAATTATTAAACGAATATACTTTTGAACTTATAAAAAAAAGCCGCGGCGCGGACCTTTTATTTATAAGGAAAAACGAATATATTAAAGATCTATTATTCGAGCTGCCTGGCGTTTCCCTGATCGATATTTCCGACGATTACTACGAATTGTTAGACCGGTCGCGCGACGGCATAATAAAGTTTTTCGCCGGACTTCCGGCGCGCTCATTTAAAATCAAAGAAGGCGTTCATACTTCGTTTCACGGCCTTTTTCAGGATAAAGGCTTTTCCGCCTGGTGGCTCATGAATTTCGCTGATAAGGCCCCGGATTCCGGCGGGATCATCAACCGGCTTTTTCAGCTGGATATAATAAAAAGTTTGATCGAAAAAACAAAGTATGACCTTGGTTTAATCCATAGCGGAGACGGAAGATTTGCGGAAAGCGTCATCAATCTGTTCGCTTCGCGCAAAATATCGTCCGCTCGTGATAATGAACTCAAAACTTCAGGTAAGAGATCTTTTCCGGTTCTTAAAACTGTAAAGCCGGCGTTAAAACTTGCGGCGTCTAAAATTTTAACCGAGTTACTTTCGCGGATCAGTAATTTTATGATCCCAGGCTTCCGCAATAGCGCAGTAATATGTTTTCATTCATGGTTTCCGGCCCATTGGGTCGATTTAGACGGGAAGTATCTCGATAAATATTATTTCGATCTTATTGATCATATTAAGGATAACTCGTCCGTAATGAAGCCGTCCTATCTTTTTAAGCTCAAATGTTTCGACTGGGGTCTGACGGAAATTTCCGGCCGGCTCGAAAGGATTTTCAAAACAAAGGTACCTTTTGATTTTTTGGACCGCTACGTCGCCGTAGCTGATATACTTAATTATTACGGCTTGGCCGCCGTTTCTCTGTCGGATCTTGACGTGATTTTTTCGATCGGCGAAAATAAAAGGATCTTTGAATACAACGGCATCGACATATTCGCGATGGCATACTTTGAATTCAGGAATTCTTTTTTATTTGATATGCCATATAATTTGATATTATCAAAAGCTCTGAAGCGTTATTTAAGGAAAAATAAAAACGTTAAGGTTTTCGTGAATTTTTTAGAGTTGTATGCATACGCGAGGGGATTTATCAACGAAATAAAGTCTGATCCCGAACTGTCAGGAATAAAAACAATCGCGTTTCAGCACAGCACTATCACCAAATACAACCTGCATTATAATTATGATAAAACCGAAATAAGGCCCGATTCTCAAAGCCGCTCAAGGTATCTTCCGGAGCCCGACGGATTTCTGCTGAGCGGGAAAAACGCCGTGAATACAATTGAAACATGTAAAATAAGTCCCGAAAAATTCAACGTGACCGGTTCGCCCAGATATGACTTTATTCTGGATTTTTTCAACCGCGCCCCGAAAGACCGGGATGGAAAGTTTCTTAAAGTTTTGATCGCCACCGTCAGCTGCCTTGAAGAATCGCTGGATATACTGAAATTGAGTCTGGAATCGCTTTCGTTGTACGAAAATATTTCAATATCTATTAAAATGCATCCGATGCGCCCCATTGAGAATGAGATCATATCGATTTTTGAAGCCTGTGAAAAATATAAGAACATGAAATATGAAATAAAAAAAGATAATATTTATGATCTGATCGTTAATAACGATATCCTGATAACGTCGAATTCCATGGTCGGCCTCGAGGCGCTGGTATTAGGGTCAGGCGTAGTGTTGTACGGCGATCCTTTCAAAATAAATTTAAGCCCTCTGGCCGATTCGCTTGAATTTCGTGATAGAATATGTTATTCTAATAAAAAATTCAAGGAGACGGTAGATAAGGCCGTGTCCGGGAAGCTTGAAAAGCCCTCGCCGGAAGCCGTTAATAAATTGATAGAAGATAATTATTATAAGCTGGACGGAAGAGCCAACGAAAGAATACTTAAAGTATTAGAGGGATTGATCGATGGCGGGAATTAAAACGGTAATATTTGATTTTGACGGCGTAATAGCCGATTCGGTCGATATAAAAACAAGGGCGTTCGCCTATCTGTTCAAAGAGTATCCGCAAAGCGTCAGGGATGAGGTCGTAAAATATCATCTTGAAAATGGCGGAAAATCAAGATATGTCAAATTTAAATATTATTATGAAAATATATTGAAGAAAGAATATACCGATGAGACGGGCGAAAAACTGGCTGCTGAATTTTCAGAATTCGTATTCGAAGAGGTCGTCAGGTGCCCTTATATAAAAGGCGCGATCGAATTCATCGAGAATAATCACGAAAATTATTATTTTTTTATCGTATCGGGAACGCCTGACGGCGAGATCAAAGCGATCGCCGAAAAAAGAGGCATATCGAAATATTTTAAAGAGGTATTGGGGACGCCGGCTAAGAAAGATGAATGGGTCAGATATATATTGCATAAGTATAATTTGCTGCCGGATGAAACCGTTTTTATTGGCGATGCCTACGATGATTATAAAGGAGCGAGCGAGAACGGCTGCAGGTTTATCGGGGTTAATTCAGGAGGGCACAACCCGTTTGAAAAACTGAAGGTCGATCTTTTGGTTGGCGACCTCGGCGATATCCATGAAAAAATAAGAATATTATAAAACTATTATATTATAAAAAATTTTAAGGAGAAGAACTTATGATAGCCGCTTTATTGATAGGCCGTGAAGGTTCGGTAGGGTTTCCCGGTAAAAACGTTTATAATATACTCGGCAGGCCGCTTATGCAGTATCCTCTGATGGCGGCTCTGAACGCGAAACACGTCGACGAAGTTTTCGTTTCCACCGATTCTAAAAAAATAATGGAAATAACCGAATCGTTAGGCGGCAAGGTGATCGTCCGCCCGCCGGAACTTTGCACTAAAACGGCTCTGGGCGAGGATGCTTTCGTGCACGGCTATAAATATTTAACGGAGACATTGAAGAAGGACGTCGAGTTTATGGTGCTCATGTTCTGTAATACGGCGGCGATACTGCCCGATAAAATCGATGAGGGCGTAGTAGCGCTTAGAAATAATCCTGATTTCGATTCGGCCGTGACCGTTTCCGTTTATAACATGTGGAGTCCGGTCCGCGCCCGCAGAATTTCGGTGGACGGCTCTTTGCAGCCCTTCATTCCATTCGAAAAATATATGGACGGCATGACTATAAATTGTGACCGTGACGCGCAGGGCGACGTTTATTTTCATGATTGCGGAGCGTCCGTCGTCAGGCCGAAATGTATCCTCAATCTTAAAGACGGATTGCTGCCGCAAAAATGGATGGGGCGTAAAATTTATCCCGTGAAGCAGTGGGGTGGCCTTGATATCGATTATGACTGGCAGATGCCGCAGGTTGAATTCTGGCTTAAAAAGAATGGATTTACGGAAACGAGCCTTCCATACGAAGTAAAAAAACGATGATCATGACCGGTTTAGAACTGTCCGGAATATTTTCGCGAAATATTTAACTGAAAAGGATGTATGCAAAGATGAAAACGGTAATTCTCGCGGGCGGTATGGGAACCCGCATCAGCGAAGAAAGCCATCTTAAACCCAAGTCGATGATCGATATTGGCGGCATGCCGATTTTATGGCACATCTTGAAATATTATTCTCATTTCGGCCACAACGATTTCATAATATGCTGCGGATATAAAGGCTACGCCATCAAGGAATATTTCGCCAACTATTACCTGCACAGATGCGATATAACTTTCGACTTTTCGGACAATAATAAAATGCGGATACATAACAACGTCTCAGAGCCATGGCGCGTAACGCTGGTCGACACTGGTCTTAATACCATGACCGGGGGGCGCATAAAAAGGATCCGGGATTACGTCGGCGATGAAACTTTTATGCTGACCTACAGCGATGGCGTTTCTAACGTCGATATAAACAAACTGATAGAATTCCATGAAACGAACGGGAAGCTGGGAACCATTACCGCTATTCAGCCCGGCGGCCGCTTCGGCGTTCTGGCGCTGGAAGGGAACGACCGCATAGCGAGTTTTTCCGAGAAGCAGAAGGAGGACGGAGGCTGGATAAATGGCGGGTTCATGGTCCTTTCGCCGAAGGTCTTTGATTATATAGACGGAGATGACACGGTGTTTGAAAAATCGCCGCTTGAAACTCTCGCTAAAGAAAAACAATTAATGGCCTATAAACACGAAGGATTCTGGCAATGCATGGATTCGCTCAGAGACAAGATCCTTCTTGACGAATTGCTCGCCAAAGGCGCGGCGCCCTGGATCGTATGGTAAAGGAGCTAGGCTTTGTTTGATTTCTATAAAAATAAAAAGGTTTTCATTACTGGTCATACCGGCTTTAAAGGTTCGTGGCTTTGCCGCATCCTTCTTAAAGCAGGCGCTCGCATAACGGGATATGCTCTGGAACCTCCAACCGAACCGTCTTTGTTTGAACTTGCCGGAATAAAAAGGGATATCGATTCGATCTGCGGCGACGTATGCGATCTTGAACTTCTTAAAAGGTCTTTGATGTCGTCTAACGCTGAGATAATATTTCATATGGCCGCTCAGCCCCTGGTCAGGGACTCTTATAAGGACCCCGTAAAAACTTATTTTACGAACGTCATGGGGACCGTCAACCTGCTTGAAGCCGCCAGATACTGTGAGAATGCGCGGTCGATAGTTAATGTGACGACCGATAAAGTATACGAAAACAAAGAATGGCACTGGGGATATCGCGAAAACGAGAATCTGTGCGGCCGCGACCCGTATTCCAATTCGAAATCCTGTTCGGAGCTCGTGACATACAGCTATAAAAATTCTTTTTATGACAGGGCTGATTCGCCCGCGATATCTACCGCGCGTTCGGGTAACGTTATAGGCGGAGGCGATTTCGCTGATGACAGGATCGTTCCTGATTTTGTAAGAGCGGCCGGGAAAAAACAGGCGCTTATCGTTCGCAATCCTCATTCGATAAGGCCTTATCAACACGTACTCGACTGCCTTTATGGATATTTATTATTGGCGCGAAAGCAATTTGCTGATAAAAAAGCAGCCGGCTGTTTTAATTTCGGTCCGGATGAGAACGGCTGCGTTACAACCGGAGAACTCGTTACCATGCTTTGTAAAAAATGGGGCGGCGGACTTGAATGGGAAAACAAAAGTGATCAGGGACCTCATGAAGCCTCTTTTCTGAAGCTTGACTGTTCCAGGTCGAAGGTTGTTTTGGGATGGAAGCCGTCACTTGATATAAATGAGGCTGTCGCGAACACCGTTGACTGGAGCCGTAAATGGCTGGACGGCGGAGATTTTAACTCATGCATGGACGGGCAGATATCCCGATATTTCAGTGGAATCGGTGTGAGATGAAAAAAGCTGTCATAACCGGAGCTAACGGTTTTATCGGAAAAAATTTGGTGAAGTGCCTCGTTTCGCGGGGCGTGTATGTCACGGCGGTCGTAAGAAATGAAAACTCCGATATCGGCGGGTTATCCGGATTAAATAACGTTAATGTTTTATATTGCGACTCGCGTGAAATAAATTCATTGCCGGAAAAAACGGCGGATCGAAATTTTGACGCTTTTTATCATCTGGCGTGGGATGGAAACTCAGGCCCTGCCAGACAGAATTATACCATGCAGATGGATAACGTTGTGTGCGCGGCGAATGCTTTTAAAACAAGTGAATTATTAAAGTGCGATAAATTTTTGTGTTCCGGCACGATCACGGAAAAAGTTGCGGCCGATATATTGAAATTTCCTGAAATTTCAGCTTCGAATATGATATATGGCATCGCGAAGAATACCGCTCATTATATCTGCGAGTTCTTATCGCGTAAAAGTGCCGTTAAATTCGTGTGGTGCAGGCTGTCAAATATTTACGGCCCCGGAAATAAAACCGGAAACATCGCAAGTTACACGCTCGAACAGTTAATGGCCGGCAGAACGCCTGAATTTTCCTCCGCCGTGCAGCCTTTCGATCTTATGTATATTGAAGATTGTGCTTCGGCTCTTTATCATATCGGGGCCTGCGGTACAAGTAAAAAAGAAATTTTTGTGGGCAGCGGTCGGCCCGCGCTTCTGAAGGATTATTTGCTTAAAATATGGGAAATGACGGGTGGAATAGTCCCGCTGGGGATCGGGAAAAGGCCGGATGACGGAATTTTTTATGACATCGAATGGTTTGATATCGCCGATCTGACGAAAGAAACCGGATTCGTTCCGCCGACGGCTTTTGAAGACGGCATTTTAAAAACTATCGAGTCCATGAAAAAGGGGCAGTAAAAATATGGCCGCGCCATTTAGCTTTGAAAAAACTGAACTTGAAGGGCTTGTCAGGATACGGCCGTTCGTCGCAGAAGACGAAAGAGGCTGTTTTATAAAAGACTACGCCCGGGAATTGTTTGAAAATAACGGAATCGAGCTGGAATTAAAAGAGGTTTTTTATACTCATTCTAAAAAAGGCGTCATCAGGGCGATACATTTTCAAGAGGTAAAAGAACAGGCTAAACTTGTCAGGGTTATAAAAGGCAGAATATATGACGTCGTGGTCGATCTGCAGCCTGGTTCCGCCACTTTCGGTAATTGGCTGGGTTTTTACCTTTCGGATGAAAATCACGAGCAATTATATATTCCCGGCGGTTTCGGACACGGATATTTAGTGCTTGAAGATTCGATCGTTTCATACAAATGCGACGAGAAATTTTATGCGGAACATGATTCGGGAATTATCTGGAATGATTGTGACATCAACATTAAATGGCCGCTGGAACTTGTGGAAAACAAAATTATTATTTCGGACCGGGATAAAACATTACAAAGTTTTAAAAAATTTGTGGAAAAAAGCCAATGATATTTTCGTGTCCGGTAAAAGCTGTTAACTTGCCCGCCGATATCAATGACGGACTTATAAAATGACGGATCATCCAGACTTAAGTTGAGGAATTGCTTTTAAAATGCAGGAAAAATTAGTCAGCGTCGTTATACCGACGCATAACCGGGGCGATCTGATATCGGAAACGATAGGATCGGTTCTGGCTCAGTCTTACGGCAATATAGAGATCATCGTCGTCGATAACGGCTCTACGGACGACACCGAAGGCGTTATAAAAAAAATAAACGCCCCGAATCTGCGATACATAAAACAGGAAAATTCCGGCGGTCCCGCCGGGCCTCGAAATAAAGGCGTTAGAAGATCCCGCGGCGAATATATAGCTTTTCTTGATTCCGACGATATCTGGCTTCCGGATAAGATCGAACGGCAGGTTGAAGTATTAGAGAAAAACCCCGGGGTCGGCCTTGTGTTCTGTCAGTGCAGGCTTTTCGGCGAAGAATATCACGGTAAAGAAATATACCCGGCAAAGGCTTATTCCGGAGATGTTTTCGACAAAATCATAAGGGGGAATTTCGTGCCGACCGTTTCGGTTATTTGCCGCAGGAACGCTTTGTTGGAAACGGAATTGTTTGATGAAAGCTCCGGGTTGAGAGCTTTTGAAGATTATGAACTGTGGATGAGGATCGCCCGGAAACATCATTTTTATTTCATAAACGAGCCGTTATGCCTTTTGAGGATGCATTCTCAAAATCTTCTTGGCGGAGATAATTTGAAAAGCCACCTTGGCGCTTTTCGGGCGTTGTGTTCGGCAATGAACAAAATTAATTTCAGCCGGGAGCAATTGAAGAGTTCCGCCGGCCGCCATTATTTAACTACCGCGATGGCCTGGCTCGAAGTTCGAAATTATAAAAATTTCGAATGGTATCTCAATAGATCGCTTTCGTTCAAACGCGAAAAATTGGCTTTATTGATAAGTTTTTTAAATAAAGTTATAGGAAATGAATTGCTTTTTATTTTGTATTCGAAATATCGCCATCTTAAAAGAACTTAATACCGTAAAAATAAAAGCGTTCCAGCGGCCGGCCTGCTAGTCCCATGCGACGCATTCGGGAAAGTAACCGCGCGCGTATTCCGCCGCCTTTCTTACGTTTTCAGCCTCTGAATTAAGCATTTCGCGAAGCACCGATATTATTCCGGACATTCCGCACTTGTAAAGCGCGTAGATGGCGTTAGCCGCGACGCGCGGATTGCCGTCGCACGTGTAAAGGAAAAGATTTTTTATTACGAAATCGCGATTTATCACGCCGCGGTCCTTTAGTTTTAAAATGCCTTCTATGGCGTTGGCGCGGACGCGGGCGTCCGTATCCTCGAGGAATTTTTTGAAGTTATTCGTAAGTTCCGAGGGCGCGAAGTGCGAGAATAATTTTATCAAAGTGGCTTTTCTGAAAGCGTCATCGCGCGCGATATTGATCTCATAGTGAAGCGTGTATGCCGCGTGGAGTTCATCGATGTTTTTCATCGAATCGATTATTAAAGAAGTGTTTTCACGGCGATCCGCGAATTCCAGAAAGTAAAGTTCGATAAGGTTTTTTATAGCCGATTTTTCACGGATGTTTCCAAGGGCTGAAATGGCCTTTGCCCTGACGCCCCCGTCAGCGTCGCTTAAAAGCCCGATGAGCAAGGCGGCGGATTCCGCGGAGGGCATCCTGCCGAGAGCGTAAGTATAGGAAGCTTTTTCGCAAGCGGCAGACGCTTCTTTGACGAGCCCGGTTATGAAATCGAGAGCGCCATGCTCGCCGCTTTCGTATAACGCTATGGCGGCTTCAGCCGCAAGACGCGGGGAGCCTTCGTAAAGTTTTTTCTTGTATTCGGTTTTAAGCGCAGCGTTCTCGGGATCGAGCCTGATCGAACACGCGTTGGCCCTGACGCGGGCGTCGGGGTCGCTTAAAAATTCCAGCGTTGTTTCAGTACCGGTATCCGCGCCCGTCGTTCTTGAAAGAACAGCCGCCGCCCGGACTATTTTTGAACGAATCATTTCGTTTTTTTCATCCCGGTACCGCGCGATCATAAATTCAAACGCTTCACGGCTCATGGACCTTGAAAGCGATTCATAGATCGCGATCTTTATTTGAACATCGCTTGTATCCAGATGGGCTTTAAAAAATGACAGCGATTCGGCGGCTTTTTTATTCCCTAAAATTTTAACGGCCATTAATTTAAGGGCCGGATCTTTTTCAGACTTGAAAAAGGATTGCAGTTCTTCGACGATGGAAGGCATTAACGTCTCCGAATTCATAAGGGCGCCGAGCGCGTATTCCCTTACGACGATGTCGTCCGACTTGAGCATCATCGTGGTTTCGTATTGTCTGTTCATTTTTTTTCTCCCTGTGCGCCTTGCGCCTGAAGCTTGGCTTCGGCTTCGGCGCCGGCTGTGAAGTAAACTCTGGCAGTTGTCTGATCGATGAGATTTTCAAGAATGACGAATCTTTCATTGGCGGCTATAAGTTTTAAGTTTGAATTTGGAAAAAGCTCTCCCGTTTTTACGACGATCAGCCGGCTGTCGCTGGCGCGCGTTTTGAAAAGCGCCGTCATGCCTCCCGGAGTGTTATAAAAACCGGCGTATATAAGGTCAGTCGAATTAAGTATGATCGCATAAGTTTTCTTTATATCTTCGCCGGTCTCGCCCAGTTCCATCTCGCGTGACGAAGTTATTCGCGGAACGAATATGTTTTTCGCCTGAAAGGTATATTCCCGGGGAAGTTTTATTCGGTCGAAATTTTCAATTTTAAGGGATTTTACGTCGTATAAAAGCTTCTGGTAGTCGTTTTCCTCAAAGCTTGACATTTTAGGGTCGGGAGATTGTCCGGGCTGCGCCGCCGGGACATAACCCGCGGCAATGGTTTCCGGTGTAGGGCTTTTAGCTTTCATAAACGCGGCAATATTTTCCTTTATGGAATTGCCGAACTGCATATAAATAGATATTGCCACTATTATTATAATTATGACCGCGGTCCTGCTTCTAAACATTAATTTCACTCTGCCGTTTATTTTTTAATATAGCTTGTAAGATCGTATGAATATGTTATTTTTTCTTCCGAAAATTTAGAGGCTATCTTCAATTTATCTATAAAAATAGTGTTGGTACAGTTTTCCATGCACCATAAAAATTTTTTGAATGCCTTGTATGTGGATTTACATTCGAGCTTGATGCTCATGGGATATATCTGAAGGGACGAAGCCGTTTCGGAGGGATTGAAAATATTGAGGTTTATGACCTCAACGTCACACTCGCGCGCGAGATTCTGTATCTGGTCGGCGACGATACCGAAGTTTTTTATCGAGGGCAGAATAGCCTTTATGTTCTCCTCGATCTTGGCCAGTTGAGCCATAAGATCGCCATACCTTGGAGAACTTTCAAACTGTTTGACGTTTATCTGCGTCTGCGGCGTATCCGTTTTTATCGCGGCGTCGTAAGCAGCCTGCGCGGCATTAAGTTTTTGTTTGACGTGAAAATTGACGTATGCGAAGTAAACTATAGCCATGGCTATAAAACAGATCATCGTTATGGGGATCAATTTTTTCTGGATCAGCTGGGTACGGTCCATTGGCACTTCCTGCAAATTTTATTGTCTTATATTCTTTTCTTCCGATGTTCCGGCGGGAAACTCCAGCATCTGGGTGTTTTCGTGATTGAAAGTTATTAGAAATCTCAGGCTTTTCTGCAGGCTTATGTTATCGCCCGCTATTTTTTTGAGATCGACATTCGTGAAATCTCTGGCCGTCTGGAGTTTTTTTACGAACTCAGTAATATTATCGGCATTCGAACTCATTCCCTCTATAGATAATTCATTGTTTTTTTCCACATTGTTATATATCCGTGTTATAAAAATTTCGCTGGTCATGGAGTCTTCCAGCGCCTGAAAAAAATTGAAAAGAATGGGTTTCTGGCCGGTAAATTTTCCGAGCTGCGTGACCTTTTGATTTATCGCGGCCAGGTTGTCACGGTCAATGAATTGTTTGTTCTCAACGGTTTTTTTTACAGCTGCGTTTTTTTCGGTCCGGGATTTTATTTCAGCTGTTTTGGCTTCGTATTCGCTTATCCTCGCGGCGTATTCGGCGCTCGTTCCGTTGAGGCTGTAAAGCCACAGCACCGCTATGACGATGGTAAGCAGGAAAGCCGCGAATATGGGCCAATTAACCTTCTGATACATTCGTGAATTATTTTTTATATTAAGTTTTACTTTCATTTGAGCTGCCTCCGCATACTGCCCCTAACAAAGGGAGAAACTGATTGACGACATCGTCTTCGACGGGAGTGCCGTCGCCATATTTTACCTTTACGACCGAAGATGCTTTTCTGGCGGGAGTATTAAGTATTCCGCCTATGGTGACCTCTATATTGTTAAAGTTGGATCCGCCTCCGAATAATATTATTTCGTCTATTTTTTCCTCGAAATATTGCGTGAAGTAACTTTCGAAAATATAGAATATTCCGCGCGTCAATTCCATGAAGGAAGATTTTATGGTTATAAAATTTTTAACTTTTTCCTGCTGCGGCACATATTCCGGCAGAAAAAAAAGCTCGTTTTTTTTATATTTCTCGGATTCGGAGGTCGATATCTGCATGGCGTTCGTTATGTCTATCGTGAAGTTATAGCTGCCGCCATAAAGCGTCTGGATGGCGCGAAGATGAGCGCCTTTAAATATGGAAACTGTCGTAGTGGTATGCCCCATGTTAATTATCGCGATATTTGAATCGCCGGCGGCGTCAAGGTATGGATATAGCGATTCAAAAGCTATGACGGAAGAGCAGGAAACGAAATCCGGCTCGGCTACGACATCGCAAAAAAAATCGTTGAGCGCCTCGTAATTTTTTTTCAGCGTCGCCATAACCAGAACGCTGTAACTGTTGTCATGGCTTTCGATCGTGTCGCTTATTATCTCCCACAATTCATAGGGCTGCGGAAGATGCTGTTCGAGTCCGGTTCTTATGGCTTCCTTGAACTTGGGAGAGCCCGGGGTCTCTTCGATAGTAAGGAATTTGAGCACGGAAAAGTTATCCGGAAGAGATATGAAAAAGCTGTTGGATTCAGCCGCGAAATTTTCCAGCAGCGCTTCTATTTTACCGATTATGATCTCCGTTTCGGAAGATATATCTTCGTAATATGATATTTTGTTCATTATAGCGGGCGAATTGGCGGACGCGAGGTTTTTAATGTTTAAATCGCCGCCTTTCCGGTATCCGTGCAGCGCTTTTATCGTGTGAGAACCGATATCCACGGCCATGACCGAATTATCGTTTCCTTCGGAACCGCGTTTTTGGAATAACGATGAAATTTTTGCGAAAAGGTCTTTAAGGTTCAACTGTCAGTCCTCCATGGATACGCTTTTAAGTTCTTCGAGAGTGGTTTCGCCCAGAATGACCTTTTCAACGCACGCGTCGCGGAGCGTCGACATTCCTTCTTCCATGGCAATTTTTTTGACCTTGAATATGGATTGCGTTTTGGAAATATTTTCTTTTATATTATCGGTGATATTGAAAAATTCAAATATGCCTACGCGGCCAAGATAGCCCGTGTAGGAACAGACGTCGCAGCCGGCGCCTTTATATACCTTTCCGGCGATCGGGACCGGCTGTATCTGAAGCGCGGCAAATTCGGCTTCGACATTTTCCACGAGAGTTTTACAGTTGTTGCATATTTTTCTTACGAGACGCTGAGCGATAATGACATTGACGCAGTCCATAAAAAGGTTGACGTCGACTTCGAGTGATTTTATGCGTGAAATAACTTCCACGGCGTGATTGGCGTGGACCGTCGAGAAAACCAGATGGCCCGTCATCGATGCGTTTACGGCTATATTAGCGGATTCCGGGTCGCGTATCTCGCCTATCATTATCACGTCAGGATCCTGGCGCAATATAGACCGTAGTCCCATTGCGAAAGTAAGTGATTTGGCCGGATCGATCTTATTTATGAAAACCTGCGTCTGATGGATTCCTTCAAGCTGGAATTCAACGGGGTCTTCGACCGTTATGATCTTTTTTCTTCCGTCGTTTATCTGAAGAAGCGAAGAATAAAGGGTCGTTGTTTTTCCCGAGCCGGTTGGGCCCGTTACCAGTATCATTCCATAAGGTTTTGATATCTTTTGTTTGTAGGTTTCAAGATTTTGTGAAGCCAGGCCGAGTTTAGTTATGTCCAGAGGAACGACGCGCCTGTTCAAAATTCTTATTACTACGTTCTGGCCGTATATCGAAGGGAATATTGAAACTCGGAAATCAACAAAGGCGCCTTCGATGCGCAGCTTGAAACTTCCGTCGAGAGGCATGTTTTTTTCGGCGATATCGAGGTTGGCTATGACCTTTATGCGTGAAATTATGGGGTCGTGAGCTTCTTTTTCGACGCTGTACTGGTCGTAAAGCTCGCCGTCGATACGAAATCTTACCCTACAGACGTTCTCGGCCCTCTCGATGTGTATGTCGGAAGCCTGTTTACGGACGGCTTCCATGATCGTCTTATTGACGAACGTCATTACGGGGCGCTGTCTCGATTCGGTTATGGCGTCTTCAAGATCGCTCTGGTCCATGGAGGACTGAGTAACGAATTCGAGGTTCAGGTCTTCGATTATTTCATTGATATTTATCGATTTGGACTGCATTTTTTTGTCGATCGCTTCAGCGCTTTTTATGGCCGTTCCGAAAGCTTTCTGGGGGATAGTTTCGGACGGCGTTTTTTGTACCAGCGCCGATTCGAGAAATTTAGCTTTAATTCTCATTATCTCGGTTTTCTGAGAGACGACGAGTTTTACGTTCAGGCCGGTTATCATCCTTATGCTTTGCACGGAAAAAAAACTTGAAGGGTCCGACGTCGCGATAGTAAGAAGATTTCCTTCGCGGGCTATCGGCACGAGATTTTGTATTTTTATCAGATTGGCTGGAAGAAGGTTGTATAAAGTTTTTGGAGCCTCGAACTTTTTGAGATCGACGAATTCGAGGTTTGACTGTATCGCAAGCGCTTTATAAAGGTTGGTCTCGTCGATGAGTTTTTTTTCGGTTATGGCTTCGAGAAGCGGCTTCCGGCGCGTCTGGCACTCGCTCACAAGCGAAGAAATGTCCTCTTTTTTCATGAGGTTCATGGATAAAATTATGTCCTCGAGTTTTTTTGAATGGAATGAAGTAGTGTTTTCGCTCATCTTAACTCACCATTAATTTTATTTTAAAGACTTAAATATCGCGGGTCGGTGGATTTAATATCGCAGGCACCGGTGTAAATATCGCTTGATAAACAGGTCGCGGCATCTTCCTTGATAATTATCCAGACGTTGGAGCGCGTGACCGGATCGACCGGCATATTTTTGAGATAATTCGGAACAAGTTCTTCGAGTTTGGGATATTTTTTAGGTGAACTGGCCGCATAATAGGCATCTATGGCTTTTCTGGTTTCGGTCAGCGTTTGTTTAAGCGCGCTCGCTTTAGCATTGGTGATCATTCCTTCCTGATAATAAGCGGCAGTTCCGAGAAGAGTGACTGATATAAGCATGGTTGCCGCAAGTTCAAGAAGGGATATTCCGAGGTTGTTAATGTAATTTTTATTTTTAAATTGTCTTAATAATTTATTTATCATGATTTCCTCCCGTTTTATACAATTTTTACCATTCGTTGTATGGTACTCCATTCATTCCGGTGTTTTCAACCGTCGTTCTGATATCAAATATTCGATCCGTATCCTGGGCAACGAATGATTTTCCTGAAGTAAGGTGATGCTGGTTAGTCAGAGTTTTTTCAAGGAAAAACTTCCAGGTATATACTCCCGTCGAAGGCCTGTATTGCCAGCGGGCGCCGAAAGGTTCAAGCTCCATGCGCCGCAGATAACGGTTTTGAAGAAGAATGTCTATGGAACGGGGATAATTTCCCGTGGCTGTTCTGTATTTGGTTATTGCGTCGCGCACGCTGAGGAGATTCGTTTTCAACTTTTCTTCGATGTTCTGCGTGACGTAGATCTTGCCGGCCGGCAGGACGACAGTGGCCGCTACCGAGACTATTATCATCGTCGTAACGAGTTCAAGAAGTGAAAGCCCTTTTAAATTAAAGCGGGTTTTGAAAAAAATTTTCAACATATCCTCCTTATCGGTTTAATTTTTAATTTATTTAAGACAAACAATTTGCGTGAAAAATGCGCATATTTTTTCAAGATATTTAAGAACTGTTATTCAGGAACTTGACAAAAGTAGTTTTAGCATTTATAATTGATTCGTGGTTATAAAAATTATAATATTTTATTGGTTTTTTTACAACACATTTATTTTTTGAGTTAAATATATTAATATATCTGGAGGGATTTATATGCTGAAATCTAAGATGCGTTTTTACCTGGTAGTTTTTTGTTTGTTGTGCAGTTTTGCCGTTATGAATACCGCGCTTTACGCCGCCGATTATTCCGCGGTCAAGGGCGCTTATGACCAGTACCTGAAATCTTACAACGAGTTTAAGGCCGCCGCTGATCAGAATTCCGATCAGGATTCTTTAAGACAGCTCGCCGAAAAATACAAAGCCGCGCTTGAAAATTATCAGAGTATATTGAAAACATACAATAAAGAAGCGGCTCCCAAACCGAAGGCGGCCGAACCGGCCGAAACCGGAAGAGTTTCAGAAGCTGAAGAAGTTTCGCAGGCCGTTCCCGCAAAAGCTGCCGCCGCGGTTGCCACCTCGCTTGATGAGGTTACAAAGTCGCTGCGCGCCCCGGGAGCAAAAGACCGCGCCGACCAGCTTATCGCTCAGCTTGAAAACATATCTAAAACAAGCCGCAGCCGCGATGAAGCCAACCGCGCAAAACTCGAACTCGCTAACGCTTACGCGAAATATAAATTTGATTACAACAAGGCCGTTGCCGTACTTCAGGAAGTCGTAAGCGAAGTAAAGAGCGGCCCTATGTTCGAAGAAGCTAACAGAGCTTATGTTCGCGCCAGATACTGCCAGGAAAAATCCAAACTTTCAGCCGTGATAAACCAGACCCGCGCCGTCGCGAAAGATAAAAAAGCGGCCTATAGCTCAATATCTTGGACCAGCCCGCTTTCGAAGATAAAATCCATGGTCTCCTATTACAAAGATCTTTCCGTTTATCGCAAGTCAATATCCGAATTCAAGTCATACCAGGAAAACGGCGAATTCGACAAAACTTACGTGAACTATGAATTTTTGACCGATATCGTAGGAAAACGTCCCGAATTTGGCGTGGAAGACACTTTCGCCAATACTTCGATGCCGGTCGATGACGCAATGGCTCAGATACGCCTCATAACCGATAACAATGAAGCGTGGTATGCCCGCTGGTTCATGATCAACGAAGCCAAACAGACGATCGACATGACCTACTTCATATTTGAAAAAGACGCATACGGAAAAGCTATGCTCGGCCTTTTGATAGACAAGGCTCGTCAGGGCGTAAAAATAAGGCTTATGGTCGACGCGCGCGGCAGCAAGGCCCTCGCTAAAACTTTTATGGGCCAGGATTACCTTCAGAAACTCATCTATGAGCCTAACGTACAGGTAAAAGTTTTCAATCCGATGCATAAAGCGCTTCCGAGTACCTTCTCGAATATAAGAAACCTTATAGGCTCGAACCATCAGAAAATAATAGTCGTTGACGGAATTTACTCGATAACGGGCGGCAGGAACGTTTCGCTTAATTATTTTGCCGATCCCGCTGACAATACAACGGTTTTCCGTGACACCGACGTGCTTTTAAAAGGCGAAGCCATAGCCGGCCAGATGAAAGCCGCTTTCGAAGAAGAATTCACCGAACTCGGCAACTTCGAGATATCCAAAGACCTTCTCGGTAACTGGTCGCATAAAGAAAAAGAACTTCTCGCCGCCAGAAAATGCATGGATAAATGGATACGCGGAGAAGGCCTGCTCAACGATCCGATACTCAAAGAGGTTAACGAGGAACTTGCGACATACAAAAAAATGGTTCACTACAAAAATTATGAGCCTTTCGCCGCAAGCTATAACGCTCCCGTCAAATTGTTCGGAAAACATAACTTTCAGACTGAAAAGAACGACATAACCGAAAATATAATCGCGCTTATGGACGCCTGCACACAGGAAATAATAGTCCAGAACCCATACGTCATACTTACCGAAAAATCCAGAGCGGCTTTAAAAAGAGCCAGCGACAGGGGCGTAAAGATAATAATGCACACCAACAGCCCCGTCAGCACCGACAGCATACTCACTCAGGCGTTCTTCCTTAAAGACTGGAAAGAAGTTATGAAGGCCATGCCTAACGCACGCGTTTTCGTTTTCGTAGGCGCCAACAAGCTTCACGCCAAAACATTCGTATTCGACAGGGTCGTGTCGGCCGTTGGAACCTATAACATGGACTACATGAGCGAACAGATCAACAGTGAAGACGTTTGCGCGGTAAGTTCGCGTGAATTCTCGCAAGATATGGTTAACAGGATATTTGAAGACATAAAAGCGTCTAAAGAATATAAGATACAGGTGAACGCCGACGGAAGCGTCACTGAAGTATTCGGACCCGGCGAATTCACAAGCAAAAAGACGATGTTCATACTTGAAACCCTCATGAAATTAAACATATTGAAACCTTTAATATAGTTAATTAAGAAAAGCCCGTTCTTAAAAACCGGCAGGTGATTATAATGACGACAAAGAGAAACCATACGATCAGAACTTTGATATGCGTGATAGTGATCTTCGCTCAGATTTTCGGGACGGCGTTCGCGCAGGTCGCGGTAACCGGAGCGCAGGGCACCGATCTCGACAGAGTAAAAGGTATTTATTCATCGCTTCAAACGGCTAATGAACTTAATACCGGTTTGAAGGTCGAAATATATCAATCCGATGTGCAGACATATCAAAACGACGGTAAAACTCTTAAAATTTCCAGCGCGCTCGTTCCGGCTCTCGATAAGATCGATAACGGAAAGGGTATGAAGCTTTTTATCGCGCGTGAAACCTCCTACGCCGAAAACGTAAGGGCGGGCCTTACCGATGTCCAGCTCGAATATTTCTCGGACAAGGCAGCCTTCATAGTTTGCAGAAATGCTAATATTAACGCGTCTTTTACGACTTTCCACAAGGTCGTTGCCGCGATAACCCCCGATAATTCGCCTAACAACGATAAGGTCAGGACGCTTAAAATGGGCGTTTCTCAATATGTTTCACCTTCCGATCTGGCGCGCATGATGTCTAAAAAAATGACGCACGGTCTTTCGATGAAAAAATCCATTAGCTCCGAACACCTTGTTACCGTTAAAGGCTGGCAGCCCGTATTAAAAAGCGTAGCGGGCGGAGTGGCCGCAAACGTCGCGGCGTGTTACGGGCTCAGCGTCGCCTCTAACGTTCTTGAAGGCAATACCGTGGCAAAGAGTCTTAAAAATGCCGCCAAATCGACGTTCACTTCCGAATTTCTGGTCGGCGGGCTGGCGGGTTCGGTTATCGGCGGCGCGGTAGGAACCGTTGTGGGCTCGCTTATACCGATCCCTGGCGCATCGCCCATACTTGCCGCGTTTCTTTCCACCGCGCCCGCTCTTTTCGGAGCGAATCTGGGCTCGGAAGTAGGCACCAATATGATACTCGATTATAAAAAGAACGGCAAGATAAGCATGAAGCGCATCTGGGACAGCATGGACGCGTCATATCTTATCGGCCACTCGGTAGGCATGGCGGCGGGTATGGCATTAGGCCAGGCTCTCATACCGATACCGGTCTTAGGCGGCATGATAGGCGGTATAGCCGGCGGATTCATAGGAACTAAAGTAGCCGCTCTTTTTAAGACGAAAAAAGAAGACAAAAGGAATCCGTTCGATGTGAATATTCCATGGCTTAAGAAGAAGCCCGCGGTCTCTGCTGCTCCCGCTGCAATAACAACGAACAAAAGCGAACCGGAAGCGGCGGATCAGGCTACTATCTCTAAAGCGCCTGCGGGCTCCGTTCAGGATGAGACCTTAAAAGCCTCCGTCCAGAAAGAGATCCAGGAAAAATATCAGGCCTATATGCGTCTTCTCGCGAGCGAGCCTGAAGAAAGCGCCGCGCTGAAAAAAGCATTTGAAGATTTCAAGGCGTCGTCGCATAAACTTATGCAGATCCAGGAAAAAAGCGGTAATTAAAAAAATTGATATCAAGCGATAAAATAAAAAAACCTTCCGCGGCACGGAAGGTTTTTTTATTTACATGCCGTCGGGGATTCAGAGATTTCGCGCAGAAAAAGCGCACAGGCCGCAGCTGTCATTTAAATGGTTTTAAAGAATTATTATCACGAATTGTATTATTCCGCTAATAAAGACGAAAATAATACCGAAAATAGATATCAGTGAGATATTCATAAACTTACAAAAAGATTCGCCTTTTATAGGGAGGTTTAAAAATGCGTAATTTTTTAGAAACGGTAAAACAGATAAAAGAGGACCTGGTGCGAGGCGGGCTCATGAGTTCGCTGCATGAAATGGAGCGGAAGGCAAGACCTTCAAGCAAGACCATATTTACTGTCGCCTGGCTTGTGATCTCCGTCATGGTCGGAGAGATCATAATTTATAACCATCAGAATATTTTCAGCTCATATGTGATATCCGCTTCGGATATACATTCCGCTTCGCCCGATTGTAAATTTGATTCAGGCACCAGAGGAAGAGCCGGATATGACGATCAGGTCACATCTTCGGAAAATTTCTATAAAAAAATATTGGTGAAATACGCATCCGAGTCTGAACAGGCGAGAAAAAGCGGCGCGGCGGTCTCCGCCGTGAAACTTCGCGAAACGCCCAAAGCGGCTTTAAACGTTCCCGGGAGGGCAGCGGTCATATCGGCGCCGGCAGCTTCGGTTCGCGGAAATGAAAACATCGTGATCCATAAAGTGAAAAGAGGCGAAACGCTCGCGGGCATAAGCAAGAACTACTTCAAAACGACATCGCGTTATCGCGACATAGCAAGAACCAATAATTTAAAGACCCCTTATTCGCTTAAGACCGGAGACAGCCTTATTATAATGCTTAAGTAGCGGTTAAAAAAAGAAAAAATTGCAACATAAAGGGGATTTCCTGGAAGGTGACTTCGGGAGGTCCCTTTTTTATTTCGGAAAAATGGCCACGCGTTTAGATGCGGAGGTCATTTTCATCTTTGCGGGATGTGGTGTGCCCGGCATGGACGATGATACGGCGATGAAAGTCGTCTGTGGTGTTAAAGTGTTGAAAAATCCAGGATGCGTATCAGGCAGTGCGGTCCTGAGTGAATTGAGGTCATGGAAAATTAAAAGCAGCCGGTAACCGATCCGCTGTTAAAAGCCGACCGTTTCATTTATTCTACTTTCCGCGTTTCAGTGATCCCGCGGTTATTTTGAAAGCCCCAAAAATAAGGAAAAATGAGAAATAGAAGACTATGGAATTTTGGATCTTTTTTACGGTGTCCGGGTTATGCCAGGGGTTCTGACCGAAGTATAAATGCGATTCGTGATCGTCATCGTGCGCTCCGTGTCCGTCCTTAGACTCTTCCTCATGTCCCATGAGTTCGTCGAAACTTTCTTTTTCGTCGTATGCTTTCGGGAACATTTTCAATATGACGGCTTCGCCGCTTGAGGAGCGCTCCAGGTAATCGAGCAGTTTCAGTGCGAGATGGGCGTTATCGTAATCGCACTGGTCCGTCAGATATTTTTTTCCTTCGCGCAGGGTGAGTATCGCTTCGGCCGTTTCGTTCAGATCAAGCGACAATATCCAGCCCGCTTCGAAATAAAGCTCGGATATCCTCGGGTTTAAAGGCTTTATGTTTCGGGATATGCCTTCCTTGAGAAGCTCGACCGCCGGTCCGTGGTTCTTAAGATGAAAAGCGAGGTGGTGGGCGAGGATGAAATAGGCGTCAATGAAGGTTTCGTCGAATATCGTCACGAGTTTTAAAAGCGGGACTATCTCGCGGTTATAGCGCAGCGGGGTTTGCGTCGAGTGAAAGTATTCGTCGATCCGGAGCCAGACATAGGACGCGACCACCTGGCGCAGCTCGCGCGACATTGACAAGGAAAGCGCGACGATGGGATTAGCGTTAGACGACGGAGCCTGTTTCGCGAAGAACCGCGAATCGAGGTATTGCGCCGAAGCGATGTAAATAATAACGGCCGCGGCCATAAAAAAAACTGCGGAGAGGCTGGTTTTATTTTTCATCTTTATTACCGCCGTTATATATCCTTTTTTTCGAATATTTTAATTGACGCATATATTAGTATGGCGTTAACCGCCAGAGTGTAAACGGT
>CAZKCG010000047.1:0-6835 GCA_964551445.1 uncultured bacterium
TGGTCGCCTCTCGCCGTCCCTGGCTTCGGCGACACCCGGAACGTCGTGTTCCTTGGTCGCCTCTCGCCGTCCCTGGCTTCGGCGACACCCGGAACGTCGTGTTCCTTGAGTGGATAGTTGTGGTTTTGCGTGCTTTGCGAGCCTTTGTAAAAATTAATGCCTGGAAGACGGAATAGACCGTCTTATTGCCGGGAAATCCTTTAGTTCTTGCAACTGTGAACTCTCAACTTGAAATGAACCGGTTTTAACCGCACGATTTAAGTAAGAGCCGGAAATTAACGAACGGGAAACCGGTGAAGTGAAAATTTAAACTGTTATATGCCAAAAAAAGATTCCGCCGTGGCCGTCGTCCTTTCGCAAAAGGCGTCGAGGTCCATATTCATTATTCCGGCCACGCATTCGGCTACCGCTCTGACGTTCGCCGGCTCGTTCCTTTTGCCTCTCAGGCCGTGCGGCGACATATAGGGGCAATCGGTTTCTACCATTATCCGATCTTTTGGTATGGCTTCAAAGATAGCTTTTACTTGTTCCGGTATCTTTTCACGATTTTCAGGCCTGGTCAGGACACTGTAAATATTTTCGTTCGTTTTAGAAACTATCTTGTATATTTCTTTTAACGGATAGGTTATGGAGGCCGTAAAGGAAAAATGAAATCCTCTTTCAGCCGCCCAGGCTGCGAAAGCTGCGTCTCCCGAATAACAATGAAAAACTCCCGGAAATTCTCTGTTCCCTACGATTTTTTTGAAGTCGTCAAAGGCGTCGCGCAGATGCATTATTACCGGGATCTTATGGGATATGGCGAGGTCCAGCTGTTCGCTGAAGGCTTTTATCTGTTTATCTACCGGTGAGAGGTTTTTGAAGTAATCAAGCCCTATTTCGCCTAGCGCCGATATTTCTTTGTTTTTGATCGCCGATTCAGCTTCGGCGAGGCTCTTATCCGAAAACTCCTCCGCGTCATGAGGGTGGACGCCGTAGGACGCGAATATTATTCCGGGATATTTTTTCGCGAGGGCGATATTATGAAGCGACGAGCGCGAGTTTATCCCGGCGCTGAGTATTTTTTTAATTCCGATAGCTTCAGCTCTTTTTATGACTTCTTCGATGTCCTGCTTATAACAATCGTCTTCAAGATGGGCGTGAGTGTCGATGAGATATGCCAATTTCTTCATTCCTTTCGGTTATTTCGGGACCATTAAATATTTCGGCCTGGTTTCAGCTCCGGCTACCGGCCAGAAGGTTTTTGTATCGTTGAAAATGAATTTTTTAAAAACATAGTTATCCGCTATACCTGTGTTATTCTTTAAAAGCGTACTGGTGTCGAGTATTATGGCGGCGAACCGCTTTTTTTTCATGAAGCCGTTCATTTCGTTCAAAAACTCCGTTCTCATTTTTTCATTGGAGCTTAAAAGTATATTTATCATTGGAAGCATGTGGATGTGGGTATTCTTGCCGGCCAGTGAACATAAAAATCCGTGGTAGGGCATGAAAACCTCGCCTTTGATATTGCGGATAAGTTCGACGAGAGCGTCCCCGGCTTTTTTGTCGGCGGCCGACGGGACCTGTTTGACGGGGTCATAGGCCAGGAACACGAACTGAATTACGCAGATCAGGCAGGCGATATTGGAATATTTTAAGGAAACCGGTTCGCGGGTTGTATCGCGCCGCGACATCTCCGCGATGAATAATCCCGTGATGATAGCGAGAATAGCGCATGAGGGAATGAGGACGTTGATATAACTTTCCCAGAGTATCCTCGTGTACGCGGGTCCGGCGAACATGGCCGCGAACATGAGCGAATAGAACCAGAAAGTTCCTCGGTCTTTTTTGAACGCTCCGAAAAAAAACACGAGGCATATAAAGATTGCCGGTGTCATCAGCAGCGCGTCCTCCGCTAAAAAATTGAAAAGGTTCATAAAGACGTCGTTGACCTGCCGGCTGAACTGATGGAGATAGAACAGTACAGAAAAAACGTGGAAAGAAAACCAGCCGTTATAGATCCTGTCGAATAAAAGTATGGAGCCGCCCAGAAAAAAGGCCGATGACGATACAAAGTAAAAAGCCAGCCGCTGGGCCGATATCAGCGAATAGAGCATGAGCGGGACCGACATCATCAGGGCTGTCTGCTTAGAAAGAAAGGAAAGAGCTAAAAAAACGCCGGCCAGAATATAAAATGGAGGTGTTTTATAAAATCTCACGATATAGGCCGCGGCCAGAAAGAAAGCCAGAAACATCGTGTCTTCGCGGGCGATATCCATCCAGAAGCCCGTCTGACCGAATGTCGCGGCGAAAAATCCGGCTGCGATGAGTGACGCCGTCTTATTTTCCGTTTCCATGCGCACGAATTTGTAGATGAAGATCATGCACGCGAGAGAGGACGCGAAGGAGACCAGGCGCAGCTGGGCGAAGCCGGTCCATGAAAATTTGCAGACGAGGGCTGAAACATAGAAGTAAAGCGGCGTGTAGGGGAAAGACATGAATTCGATGGAGGGTTTTTCATATAATGCCAGGCCTGAAATGATCCGGGTGACATGGTCAACGGCGCCGCCTTCCATCCATTCGAGCTCGTACGGGTAGAAAATTCTAAGCGCGGCGAGTGTTATGTAAATAAAAATATATGCGAGCGCGGCGAGCAGCATGAGATTTTTCAGGGCGCGGTTTATTTTTAAAGCCGTTTTCTGGCTCATTCGTTGGCCTTTCTTAATAAATTCATCCGCCATTTTACTAAAAAATGATGGCTCTTGTCAATTGTTGTATTTTTGTGCTAAACTTAAAAAGGCTCGTGTTTTTAAAAAAGAGCACCTGGAAAAGAAGCTCCGGCCATTTTAACTTTAACTTGACAACCGGAAAAAGAAGCTCTTGACAAAAAAAACGCAAACTGTTAAAATTAATTATAACCTTTAAAACAAGCCATAGGACAATTTCATAAGCACATTTGCCTTTCACGGAAGAAATTGCTATCATGAAGATACCGCCTTCTTTATTATTATAGGAAGACGGTTTTTGCTTTTGAAAAAGGCTTTATTGTTGATTTAAAAGTTGTATTTTTATATTTTTGTGCTATAAATTATAGCGATCGGAAATTTGAACCTTTAATTTAATTTTTGTGTTGAAAATTTAATAAAATAATATTTATAAAAAGTGGAGGCCTAAGATGATGAGACTTAAAAACATGTTTGCCGGAGTTGTCATTTTAATCGTGCTTTTATGGGGTGTTTCGTTTATCACGGGATGCAGCGGCGGCGGTGCCGCGGGGCTCGGCGGCGTTTTAATTGATAAACAGAATGAAGACGATAACGCAACGGCAGGTTCGGGTTCTCAAAGGCTTTTTCAGATCGAAGGCAGCCTGCCGTCCGAACTTTCGGCTTCTCCTGTTATCGGGGCGCCGAGATACGCCACTGATTTTAACAATGGCAAATATTCTGTCGCCGTCGTCAACAAAGACAATTATAACGAAGAAATAGGCACGGTCACGGTCACGGGCGCCACCTACAAGGCGTCGCTCGCTATAACCACCGTAAGTAAATACGCAGTCTTGATCATAAGAGAAAAAAAATCGAACAAGATACTCTTTCAAAATCTTCTCGGGAAAACTCCAGTTTTAAGCGAAATGCCAGTGGGCTTTAATTCCTTCACTTTAAAGGGCGTTTCCATTAACGCGGAAACGACGGCCAGGACGCTTCTGGCAATAGAAAAGAACGCCGTTCCGAATTTACCTATTGTAACCGCTTCCGAACTCAGCTCGGGCGCTACAAAGGATGTTACGGGCCAGAAGAGCCAGTTCGATTCAGCTGTTGAAACGGCGGTCGGCGGCGCGTCGGTCGTCGCGAACGTTAAAAATGCCATTCAGACGGTTAACTCCATTTTAACTTCGACCACTTTAAATCAGAGCGTCAAAGACTCTCTGGTGCCTTCGTCTTCTTCGGCGACGAGCGTAACCCAGATATTGACGGCTTTCGTAAGCGTCGTGAGCACGAACGACGCCAGCGTTAAATCGGTTATCACAAACAATAACCTTTCCACTTCCGTGACGGTCGGCACAACCGTTATAAATTCGCAGACCAATACCAATACTATAAGCACGGTAGTTACTACCATCGTAACTCCGCCCGCCGATACGACCGCGCCTGCAATGATCGCGGTTTCAATATCGCCCGCGTCGGTTAAAGCCGGCGAGACCGTGACGCTGGCATTTACCGCAAGCGAATCGCTTTACGCGGCTCCCGCAGTTACGATCATGGGAAGGTCTGCTTCCGTCGTTAAAGTATCAGGGAATACTTATTCGGCTTCCATTCAGATATCTCAAAGCGATTCCGGCACGGTCACTTTTTCGATCACATCTTACTCGGATCTTGCCGGGAATCCTGGAACGGCGGTTGGTTCGACCACGGACGGGACGGTTTCGGCCATAAGCGCAATTCCCGTGATCAGCGCGGTTTCGGCTCCTGAATTCAGTCCCGCGGGCGGGACCTATACTTCCGTTCAGAGCGTCACAATAACCTGCGCTACGGCGGACGCGACGATCCGTTATACGACGGACGGCACTGATCCAACGGCTTCTAATGGAACCGTATATAGTTCGGCTATTTCAGTCAGCGCGACCACAACGATAAAAGCGATCGCGACAAAGACGGGAATGACCGATTCGGCGGTTTCAAGCGCGGCTTACATCATAAATATTGCGCAGGCGCAGGTTTCTGCTCCCGAATTCAGTCCTCTGGCCGGAAGTTATACCGCCGCTCAGAGCGTGACACTGACTTCATCTACCTCTGGCGCCTCGATCCGTTATACGACGGACGGCACCGATCCTTCGGCATCCAACGGGACCTTATATAGTTCAGCCATTTGCTTAAGCGCGACCACAACGATAAAAGCGATAGCGACGAAGACGGGAATGACCGATTCGGCCGTCTCGAGCGCGATCTATACTATAACCATTTCACCGACGCAGGTTTCTTCTCCTGAATTTAGTCCCGCTGCCGGAGTTTATACATCTACTCAGAGCGTGACTCTCACATCTTCAACCGCCGGAGCGGTTATTCGTTATACGACAGACGGTACCGCTCCTACGGCGACGACTGGAACCTTATATAGTTCAGCTATTTCCGTAAGCGCGACAACAACTATAAAAGCGATCGCGACAAAGACCGGAATGACGGATTCCGCGGTTTCGAGCGCGACATATACTATAAATATTCCTTTAACTCAGGTTTCGGCGCCGTCTTTTGATCCCGCCGCCGGAAGTTATACATCGACCCAGAGCGTGACTCTCACATCATCTACCGCCGGCGCCGTGATACGTTATACGACGGACGGTACTAATCCTACAGCTACGACAGGGACCGTATATAGTTCGGCAATTTCCCTGAGCGCGACCGCGACCGTAAAAGCGATAGCGACGAAGACCGGTATGACGGATTCCGCCGTTTCGAGCGCGATATATACTATAAACATCCCTGAGCAGGTTGCAACTCCGGTTTTAACCCCTGCCGCGGCGAGTTACACTTCGGCTCAGACAATTTCAATCACCTGCGCGACTTCGGGCGCTTCTATTCGTTATACGACAGACGGTTCCGCGCCTTCCGCTACGAACGGCCTGACTTATAGCGCGCCTTTTTCGATAGGATCTACCACGACCATAAAAGCTATCGCGACGAAGACGGGTATGACCGATTCCGCTATAGCCACTTCGACATATACGATAAATATTCCATCCGGCGGCGGTGGTATAGTAGTGCCTTCAGACACGACCGCTCCGACATTTACCATCCAGTATTATTCCGATCTTGCTTTAACTACGCCGCTTTCGAATAATCCGAAACTCAAGGCCGGAACTTATTATATTGAAGTGACCGCGAACGAAGCTTTGAACGCTGCTCCGACCATATCGATAGCTGCCGAAGGTGCCGCAAACGATGTGACGAACGCCGCTACTACGCTCGTATCCGGAAATGTTTACAAATATACCAGGACTATAGCGTCTGACGCAGCGGCCGTGGGATCTGTCCTTGAAGCCATAACCATAACAGGTACTGATACGGCAAGTAACACGGCTACGAATGTGGCACCGACGAACGCGGCTACGAAGGCGGCTTACACGGATACGGTTGCGCCGACTGCCACAATTCCAGGCGCTACGGGAGCGACAAACGATTCGACCGCACTTGTTATGACCTTTACCGAACCTCTTTATGTGGCGGGTTCAGCTCTGGCGGATGCTGTCAGTGTTAAAGTGCATTTCGTATATGACGGCACTGCCGGTAATTATACTAGCGCCACCTACAATACTGCCGGCAATACTGTAACTTTTGCATATACCGCTGCCGAAAATGGCAAGATAATAAGCCCGGCTGCCGCGACGCTTAAAGATGCTGCCGGCAATGCTTATGTGCCGGTGAATATGACTTATTCAACGGTGGCTACGAAGTGGGCGACCGGCGCAGTGGATACGACCGCTCCGACATTTACTGCTGCTAATTTTATAGTAAATAACAGCGTGCAGCCAAATACTATAACTGTGGTAGCCGGTGAAACTCTTAATAATGCTGACGCAAATAATGTTGCGAAATGGGTAGTGACCAATAACGGCGGTGGTATTACCTATGGTATCGCGAGTGCTTCTGTAGCGGGTGATAATGTTACCGTAACACTTACGCTGAATGCGGTGGTTCCCGCGACCAACACAACGTTTATAACCAATGCTGACGCGGCCGCTCATTTGAAAGTTACAATGAAAACTGGAGTGCGCGATCTCATTGGCAATGCTACAACTGGCGATATAACTGTTACCGGTCTTGGCGAAACTCTTACAACTGATTCAACCGCTCCTACGTTCGGC
>CAZKCG010000047.1:6935-40710 GCA_964551445.1 uncultured bacterium
TACCGCTGGTCTTGTTACCGGTCTTGGCGAAACTCTTACAACTGATTCAACCGCTCCTACGTTCGGCGCGAATTTCACGGTTAATAACAGTGTACAGCCGAATACGATCACGATAGTAGCGAATGAAAAATTGGACAAGACACTTGCTGAAACTGTTGGTA
Source organism: uncultured bacterium (assembly GCA_964551445.1). Lineage (GTDB taxonomy): Bacteria > Muiribacteriota > UBA9980 > UBA9980 > UBA9980 > DAOPXV01. The sequence goes on from CAZKCG010000047.1 coordinate 7,097, forward strand.
ACTGGACAGCGACCAATAATGGCGCAGGTATAACATACGGCCTTGCCAGTGCGGCACTTGCCGGCGATGGTGTGACGGTGACACTGACGCTTAACGCAGTGGCCTCGGCGACCAATACAACGTTTATAACGAACGCTGACGCGGCCGCTCATTTGAAAATAACACCCGCCGCAGCGCTCAAAGATGTTGCCGGTGTGGCATATACCGCTGGTCTTGTTACCGGTCTTGGCGAAACTCTTACAACTGATTCAACCGCTGGCACGGTCAATGCTGCTTTAGCATATGTAGATGTGACTCACGTAGATGTGGTATTTAGTGAAAAAGTCGATATCACGACGGCTCAGACGGTAACTAATTACACACTTGGAGGTACTTTTGGCCTTGCTGGTAATCCTGCCGCGGCCGCGCTTCAGGGGGACGGTGTTACTGTTAGACTTACTGTAGGTGACATGACAGGAATTGCAAATCCGCAAACGGTTACAGTTGATGCTTCGGCTTCTGTTACTGATGTTGCTGGAATTGCAATTACAACAGGTCAGGCTGTTTATACTCAACCATAATCTTAAAATTTATATATTTTGAAAACAGGCCTTCCAGAAAATTAAATTTTGGGGGCCTTTTTTGGAATTGAAAGTAACTGTGATTAATATGTTGCCTACCTCAATAGCAAGACATCTATCGCAGACAATTTCTTGATGCCTTGAAATAATTGTTGAATGAATCAAATTTATATGGTTAAATAAACACGACTTAATTTTAATAATCTATAAATTAATTTTTGGGAGAAGTTTATTTATTAAACCCCTATTTAACAATCAGTTTATTTTAACTATAATCATATCTTTTTTTATTCTTGCCTGTTTATCTTCATCTATACCCCTTATCGCATCCGGTGTGGCTGGCAACAGCGAATTGGCATGAATTTATTCAAATGTGCGCGTCTTCATCGTCGGCGCACTCGAGTGGAATAGTCTTAACTCTTTTCATCGTATCTTCAGAAGAACCGGCGCGATGAAAAACTCGTGAACTTCTTTAAAAAGCCTGGCGTTGCATCTTGCAAAATCGAAAAGCGACGAAACTTTGTTTTTGTACTATTGCGGCTACGGTTACAGGTACTTCGACGCGAAAGAAACCTTCCTCACAAGCTATGACGCCGGCGTTTAGGCGCGAAAGAATGGTCGATGAAAGGCATTTGTTCGCCTTTACGGGTCAGGGCTTAGAAAAAAGTGTCTTGTTTTGGCGTTCCGCGACGCGTTCAATAAATCGGTTTAGGGCCGGGGGACCCCCTGGAATGTACGGGATATAGAAAACTCTGGCCGCAAAAGAAGAAAAACAAAAATTAAATAACTTGCGAACGCAGTTCATGATATAATATAATTAAAATTTATTGGATCATTGCTTGATAAAGAACAAGGACTGGTGTGTTGTAATGAAACTATTGATATCCTGCCAGAAATGTCTGACAGAGGACAAAATAAACGATCTGAATTTCGTCGAAGTGGAGATGTGCGACGACGGGATCTATAAAATGACATGCGATAAAGGCCACGAAAGCACCACCTTTCTTCAGGAACAAAAGTTTGAGATCCTTTTCGACCTCGGCGCCATGGCCTTTATGGACGGCTATTACAGGGAAGCGGTTTCAAGCTTCGCCGCGTCGCTTGAAAGGTTTTACGAATTTTGCATTGAATCAATCCTCGCGTCAAAAAATATTGATTATGAACAATATTTAAAGACCTGGAAGATGGTAGCGACCCAATCTGAAAGGCAGGCCGGAGCTTTTTATTTTCTTTATCTGAACGAATTCGCAGAGGCGCCGGCTCCCGCTGAACAAAAACAGGTCGAATTCAGAAATAACGTCATTCACAAAGGCTATATCCCGAAACGGAAGGAAACTTTCGAATACGGCAATTATGTACTTAATTACATTTACGCCGTCGCGAAAAAACTGAGGAACGCGCATAGATCTGGAATCGAGAAGGTTATTAACCGGAAACAGGTTATCAACGGCCCGAAGCACCAATCTTATTTAACGATAAGCATTCCTACGATAATCCATATGTCCATGCCGGATAACGAATTCGGCGTAAGATCGTTTGAGGAATCGCTGCAAAGGCTCGCCGAATACAGAGAATTTTTTACGAAGTGACGAAGAATTGTTTATGTTTGTTCGTGAATTCTTATGCGGCCTGGTTCGACTATCCACAATTTGCCTTTTATCGTGTTATCGTTTAAGGCGGAAAGCATGCAGCCGGCCATTTCTTTGAGTAAAGACGGCGTATGAGCGCTATATGGCCTCAGCACTATAACGCCTTCAGATTTGTCGAAAGGAAATCTTAAAATATTGCAAAAATCAGTATCGAGAGTTATAAGGCATCTTTCACCCAAAACACATTCTTGAAAAATCATATTGTCATTGGCGCCCTGAATCTTTTCATCATAAACATCATCAACGTTATGACCATGTTCAGAAAGAAAAATTTTGATGCTTTTTCCCAGGTTTTCATCGAGCTTGAAATTCATTAAGCAGCCTTATTAACGTCGGGTTTGATATCTACTATTCTTTCGCGGGTCATTTCCGCGCCGTAAGCAATAGCCGCCCTTATGTCTTCTTCGGTGAGCACAGGGTATTCGGATATGACCGTATTAAAAGAAATGCCTTCTGAAAGCATGTCGAGTATCAATGCAACCCATATCCGGGTGCCTTTTATGCAAGGTTTTCCAAAGCAAATATTGGGATCGGTCGATATCCTGTTTAACAAAGAGTTCATACTAATAGCACCTTGCCTTTTAATCCATTGTTATTTTATCATATCACATTTAACGGTTTTTTTCAATCGTCAAATTTGCATGCCGTCAAACTTTGTTTTGTGTTAATGGTAAAATAAATTACCGGTTTGGATAATTGAATTTTCCGGCAGGCTGCCTTAAAAAAATAAGGGAATATAAGGAAATCCCGGCCGCGAAAGAAGAAAAATTGACAAAGCCTGCTTTATCTTATATAATCAGCCGAATTGAAGTTTTTTTAGCATTAAAGCGAAAATGAATAAATTAATTTTTGGAGCATATTATCTATGAACACCTGCTTTAACACTAAGTTCATTTTAACTATAATTCTCTCTTTTTTTCTTTTTGCCTGTTTATCTTCATCTATACCCGTTATCGCATCCGCTGCGGCCGGCAACAGCGAATCGGCATGGAATTATTCAAATCTTCGCGTCTTTATCGTCGGCGCCCTCGAGTGGAAGAAGTCTGAAACATTTTCATCATACCCGCAGAAGAACCGGCGCGATGAAAAACTCGTGAACTTCTTTAAAAAGTCCGGCGTCCCGGCTGAAAAAATAGTTTATCTCAAAGATACTGCCGCAACCGCAGATTCAATTCGAGAAAACCTTTCAGAGCATCTTGCGAAATCGAAAAGCGATGAAACTTTGTTTTTGTACTATTGCGGCCACGGCTACAGATCTTCCGACGCGAAAGAAACCTTTTTCGCGAGCTATGACGCCGGCGTTTCAGGCGTGAAAGAATGGTCGCTGAGCTCCATATTTTCCGATATTGAAAGTAAGTTCAAGGGGAAACGCGTTATGCTCGCGGCCGACTGCTGTCATTCGGGAACGTTATGCGATATTGCATCGGAGCGGTCCGGAGTTTTTTCATATGCATGCTTCGCGTCGGCCACCGCGTCAAATTCATCGACCGGTAACTGGACCTTCACCGAAAGGCTTCTGCTCGGCTTTTCCGGCGGGGCCTGTTCGGATATAAATGGCGATGGCGTGGTCACGCTTGGCGAAATGTCCGAAGATATAACGGCCGATATGGCTTTCGCCGAAGGCCAGATGGCTGCATCGGAATTCACGGGGGAATTTAAACCGGAGATGGCTATTGCGCATGTCGAAAAAAAACGGGATGAAAACATTGGCCGCCGCGTCGAAGCGCAGTCCGCCGGTGAGTGGTACAAAGCGCTGGTACTGGACGCGAAGAAAAATCGATCCTTCGTTCATTATTACGGCTGGGAAGAAGAATACGACGAATGGCTTTCGCCCGAAAACATCCGGGATGCCGCTAAAAATAAAACATACCAAAAGGGCGAAGCGGTCGAGGTCGAATGGAAGAAAAAATGGTATCCCGCCACGGTCGTGGATTCGAAGCGCGGCCTTTATTTCATCCATTATAAAGATTATGATGACAGCTGGAACGAGTGGGCCGGACCTTTGCGGATCAGGAAAAATTAAAATATAAATTTAGTCCGTCGAATTTATCGGAATTGTTGACGGCACAAAAAAACATAAGATTGAAAATTAACGGGATCTGGTTTATAATTAGTAAAGCTTTAGAAAAAATAAATGAAAGGAAATGAATGCGCATGAGATTTTTCAGATTTTTCATTATTGTCGCGATACTTTCGGGCCTGCTTTTTAACTTCAGGTCAACGGCTTCGGCCGGTTCGGAAAGCCTCACACCCGAACAGTTCAAACAGCAGCAGCAGAAAAGATCGTCGGAATATCTCGCGAAGCAGGACTCTGACGGCAAGACATTCATGGAATCGTCGAAAGGAATGGGCAGAGCAGAAAAACTTCTGGCGCTCAAGGAATTTAAAACGAAACATTATAATGAAAATTGCGAATTCCGCGAAAAAATGCACGGGGCGCAGGTCGAATTCGTCAAGGCGCGCATGGATGCCAATGCTCGTATGCCGCAGGCGATGAAAGACAAAAAACTGGCGAAGCTCGAAGAGGAATATTCTGAGTTTAAAGCTTTCCATGTTCAAAAAAATAAAGAAAACATGGAGTTTATCGATAAACTCATCGCCGACAAGTCGAAGGACGGCGCGGAACTCGATAAAATCCTGCAGGATTTCATGAAATCGCAAAAGTCCGACGCGAAAGAATTTCAGCAAAATCAGAAAGAAAAATATCAAAAGCCTTAGTTGTTTCTTTTTTATAAGTCGAAGCCGATCGCCCGCGCCATCAACCATATTGACAATCAGATCGGCAAAATGTTAAAATGAGCGCATAAATTTAATTGTAGAAAACGGAGCTGATATAGATGTCCAACGAGGAACTAAAGATTGCCGCCAAAACAGGCGACGCGCTCACCGTTAAAACTCTCGCTTCGACGATAGACGCCGACGACAAAAGGCTCTATCACGCGCTGAATCTGGCCGCCCGTCACGGAAAAGAATCGGTCGTGCGCGTCCTTGTGGAACGCGGAATAAACTTGAATTTCAGAGGGAAATACGGCTGGACGGCTCTTATGCGGGCCTGCGAGACTTCGCACGCCGAAGTGGTGAAGCTCTTTCTTGAAAACGGCGCAAGGGTCAATTTTGAGGATAAATACGGCAGCACCGCGCTTAATATTGCCGCGGCTGAAGGCCATATAGAAATAGTGAAGCTTTTGCTTGAAAACGGCGCCAAGTTGAACCACAGAAATAAATACGGCTGGACCGCTCTTATGCGCGCCGTCGAAAACGGCCACATTGAAGTGGTTCGCCTGTTGTTAAGCGTCGGAGCGAACACCGCCGCCAAGGATAAACTGGGCCGCACCGCATTTGTTATCGCCAAAAACAAAGGCAATGCTGAAATGCTAAGCTTATTGGGCGGTGTTAAGACCCCGGTTAAATAGCGTGATCGATTTATATTCCATATAAGATCAAACAAGGCCGGCCTCTATTTTAATAATGAGATACCGGCCTGTTTTTTTGGAGATGTCAGTTATTTTCGTTGATCTGGAAAGCCTTTTTTGCTATATTTCATATGCCGTATAATATTGAATAAAATGAAACGATATATTGCGGCTGAAAATGCGTTTTTTCCTTTTTTTATACGTTGTTTTCGGTATAGTGCTGGATCAAATACTGCCTGAACTTTTCGAGCGGCTGCGGTTTTACGCATATTATCTTTTCGGCGCCGTCTATTTTTATCGAAAATTCAACGCTTTCAAGATCCTTGCCCTTGCCGTATCCCGCGGTGACCGCCGCGGCGAGCGCAAGATCGGCGTCGGTGAATTTACCTTCGACCAGAGCTACGGGCCCTTTCTCGACCGTCGCGGCGATGAGCGCCATGCCGGCTTCCGCGTATTTTTCTATGAGATCGTTCTCCTGCTCGTTCCTGCCCACGATGATTTTAAATTCGGGCTGAATGCGGAACTGCCTTCCGAGCCTTAAGCGCACGACGTCCTCCATCGTGAGAACGCGGGCTTCACGGTGGTTCATAAGGTCGCGGAACCTTACCGCGTATGTCTGGTCCGTTAAAAAACAGCAACCGCCGCCGGGATTTGGAAACTCCGCCATGCCCAGCTGCTTAGCGAGCTTTAACTGGGGGTTCCTTCCGCGTCCATATATGCCGTATAACGATTCGCGCTTCACGTACCCCTCTGTTTCGGCTATCGTCGGCTCCATGATCTTCGCCGAAAGCGGCCTTAAAACAAGGCCCGCCACCCCGGCTTCCTTTTCGATCATGCGCATCGTGTTCTTGTGCTGCGACATTGGCCTCTGGCCGGCGACCTCGCCCGTCGCGATGAATTTGGCGCCTATCTTCAGCATGTATTTATGGGCCTCTTTGAGCATGTGGATCCTGCAGTCGATGCAGGGATTGACGTTCGCTCCGTATCCGTGCTTCGGATTGGTCACTATGTCGAGATATTCCTTCGATATATCGACGATCTCGACGGGGATCTCTATCTCCGCGCCGGCTTTTAAAGCCTGGTTCTCGAGTTTTTTATTGCTCGACGAAGAGTGCGTGCCGTCCACGCGCCGCCGCTGTTCGACGATGCAGAACCCGGTATAAAAATTTATCGCGTGGACTTCTATGCCCAGATTTTCAAGTAGTTTCGCGGTAAGCATCGAATCGAGCCCGCCCGACATTAAAACCACCGCTTTGACTTTTTCCATTTTTCACTTGCTCCTTTTAAAACCTTTTCGTTTCATTTCGCCCCAGTGTTTATTGCCCAGGATGTAATCAATAGTGCCTCTGAATCTGAAATATGTGTTTAACTGCCTGTAACCAAAATTTTCGATTATCGAATAAAAGAAAAGCCAAACGGCCTGTGATATTTTCGGGTATTTTTTAAAAGATATCTCTTCGAGCAGGATCGAACTTGCCGATAAAATTATTCCGAGCGTGATCGAAGCCGTCAAAAATAGCAGAGCGAATTTATAATCCACTATTTCCAGATAATATGATAAAGCAAAAACCAGATATCCCGTGAATTCGACCACCGGCCCCAGCATCTCGAATATGAAAAAGAACGGCATGGCGATAAGACCCACACTTCCGTAACGGGGATTAAAAAGCATATTCCTGTTTAAAAGAATGCTGTCGATAAGCCCGCGCTGCCATCTGTTCCGTTGTTTGGAAAGCACCGAAAGGCTTTCAGGCGCCTCCGTGTAGCAGACCGGATCGGGCACGAATTTTATCTTCATTCTTTTTTGAGGCCTGTAATGGTTGTGGAGCCGGACTATCAGCTCCATATCCTCGCCCACGGTGTCTGTCCTATATCCGCCTATAGCGACTACCTCTTTCTTTTTAAAGATGCCGAAAGCTCCGGAGATTATGAGCATCGCGTTTATGGCGCTCCAGCCGGTCCTTCCGAATAAGAATGCTCTCAGATATTCGACTATCTGAAAATTTGCCAGAATGCTTTTAGGCAGATCTACCGCGGTCACTTCTCCCGATTTTACGGTGCAGCCGTTCACTATTCTTATAATGCCTCCGACCGCGAGTATTTCGGGATCCTCGACGAACGGCCGCGATATTTTAAGAAGGCTTTTCTTTTCAAGTATCGAGTCCGCGTCGAGTCCGCAGAAATATGGGAATTTCGAATAATTTATTCCGGCGTTCAAAGCGTCCGCTTTTCCGCCGTTGGCCTTGTCGACAAGGATCAGATTTTTGTGGAGCGTGGATATGAAAACCCCGTTCACGCGGTTACTTGGAAGGGAACTTCCTGGTTCGAAGAAAACCTCGGCCATTTTATAAGCGTTTTTGATGACATCGAGCGTATCGTCTTTTGAGCCGTCGTTGACGACTATTATCTCGTATTCGGGATATTGCAGCTGCAGAAGTGATTTTATGCTTTCGACTATGTTCTGACTTTCGTTATAAGCCGGAACTATTATGGATATCGGAACAAAGAAATTCGAGCGGAACATTATTTCCGGTTTTAATATCTTCGTCATTCTTACGTATTCACGGATCTCAAAAAAAGACATGAAATTAAGCAGGATGTAGATGAGGTTTATAATTATGAAATAAAAAACCACGACGTAGTTGTAAAAATATAATATTAAAAAAATATAATAAATAAAATTATCCATGCTTTTTCCTTTTTAAGCGGTCATCGATTTTTCGGTGAGAACGTGCACAACGGTTCGGCAGGCCCTTTCGAAACACTGGTTTTCGGTTTGCGGTTCGAAAAGAAACTGCTGAAGGTTATATCCCATTTTATATAGCGCGGACGCCGCGGCGTATCTGACGTTCCAGTCGTCGTCGGATAGAAGCTCCTTCATTCGGGGAATTTTGTCGTCGGATTGAAGCTCCACGAAAGCGGTCACGCAGTTTATTTTAACTTCGGAATTGACTGAATAGGAATACTGGTATATACATTTGGCGGCGTCCGTGTATCCCATTGTCCCGAGCGCCTCGATGGCTGACTTTATGATGTACATATCCGAAACGGTCTTGGGCGCCAGGGCCGGACAATGTTCTATTTTTTCGTGACCGGAAACGCATTTTTCATAAACGGGACATAAAAGCGAAGCGATGACGGGCGCCGATTCCATATATTTCCAGTGGCCGAGAAGTTTCAGCACCACCGATATCACGGTAGAATTTTCAGAAACTTTTTTTTGCGCGATGAAATTTTGCAATATTTCCAGAAAGTGAGGGCAGGCTTCATCGCCATATTCCCAGAGGATCTCAGCGATCCTGTGAAATGTCAGAAGTTTTTGTTCGGCCAGGAAAAATAAAACTTCGTCCATATACGAAAGATCTTTTATTCGCGCGATGGAGCCGGCCGCGATTATTTTTATGAGAAGGTTATCGTCATTCATGGCGTTTCTCAAATAAGGCCCGCTTTCAGCTATTTTTAAAAGACCGAGGCAGTATATTGAATAAAGCCTGACGCCGACATCCGATGATCTGGTCGAGGCGCAAATTCTTTCGAAAAGATGGTCCTTGATTATAATCTGAGTTATTTTTTTCAGATCTTCGCTTTTCACATTGGTTATATATAGCGAAAAAAACTCAACGAAATATTCGAATTCACGGTTTGATATCTTAGTTATTATTGCTTTTATTTCGGATTCGTCATTTTCAATTATCAGCTTTAAAAAAGAGTCTTCGAGTTTCACGAGAAATTTATTTTTTCGTTCATCCAGCAAATTGCTTATATATTTTTGTGCTATTATGTAAAAAAATAAAAAAGCCGTAAGCATTAAAAACCCAATGTTTACAACTACAAGAAAGGTTATGAGGTCGAATTTCTGCATATTTAAGCCGCTTTATTTTAATAGTTTTTTGATCCTGCTGGATAGTTCGGATGGCGAGAACGGTTTAGTGATATAATCGTCCGCGCCCATGTCCAGGCATGAAACTATATCGCTTTCCTTGCTTAAAGCCGTGAGCATTATAACTTTGATATCCTTTAATTTTTCATCGCTTTTCATCATTTTAAGCACCGATATTCCGTCAAGGCCCGGCATCATTATGTCTAAAATTATAAGATCGGGTTTTTCATTTTTCAAACTTTCTCTGAGCAGTTCGCCGTTACCGAAAATAGTGGTTTGATACCCTTCGGTCTTGAGCTTAAGGCTTATGAGTTTAGCGATGGGTCCTTCATCTTCACATACAAAAATTTTTTTCATTTTACATCACCTTTAAGTCGTTATGTGTTATTATTTAAATAAGAATTTTTAGATTCGATGATCTCGTCCCGCCTGTTTAAAAGAAGCGCGATGCCGTTTTCGAGCCCCTCAAGGCTTCCCGCTTTAGCTTTCATTTCGATCTCACGAGCCGCCTCGGCCGCGTCATCGATCCCGAGCTGGGCCGAAGCTCCTTTTATTTTATGTGCGCTGGCGATAACCTTTTCTAAATTCCCGCCTGAAATTTCAGCTTCCAGGATCATGACGTCCTCGTTCAAAGATACTACCCAGGTATCGATAAGCATCAGCGTTACGTCTATATCTATACCTAAGGTGCGTGAGAGCGTTAAGAAATCCATTTATTAATGCCTCCGGAATTATTTTGCGTTTAGAACCCATTTTTCTATCATGCCGATTATAGTTTCATTTTTAACCGGTTTGGCCATGTAATCGTCCATGCCGGTTTCGATACATTTTTCACGGTCTCCCTTTATGGCGTTGGCGGTCATTGATACTATGGGCACTTTTTTTAATTTCATTTCATTTAAGACCGCGTCATATATGTTTTTATCCTCGAATTTTTCAGGGTTTTCCGTGTAATGGAGTATGAGATTCTGCTGTTGAAATTTAAAATGCCGTTCTTCAAATTCCCTGATCTTCATTGCCGCGGTATAACCGTCCATTACTGGCATCTGGATGTCCATGAATATAAGGTCGTACGGCGACGCGGCGAGAGATCTTTTATATAGTTCTAAAGCTTCTTCGCCGTTATTGGCAACGTCGACCTGATAGCCCTGCGAGGCCAGCATTATTTTCACGAGTTTCTGGTTGACGGGATGGTCTTCCGCCAGAAGAATTTTGATCCTGTAACCGATATGCCGGCCGTTCTCTTTTTTTTGAACTCCGGCCTCGCCGCCTCTTGAGCCCTTTAAATCCATTATCTCCTGGAAGATCTTGCATATTATCTCGAGCGTTTTGGCCCGCCTTACGGGCTTTGGCAGAAAGCCGTTGAAATCGGCTTCCACGAATTTTTTTATATCTTTATATACGAGCGATGAGAACGCGAGCAGTGGAATATTTCTGATCTTTTCTATCTCAGATTTTCTTATCTTTCTCGCCAGGTCATAACCGTCCATATCGGGCATTTGTATGTCTAAAATAGCCATTTCGTAGGGCTCGCCTTTAGAGTACGCATCTTCAAGCTCTTTAAAAGCCTCGTTCGCGGAGGCGGCTCCGGCCGTCCTTAAATTTCCGCCGTCAATTATTTTTTGAAGCATTTCACGGTTGGCGGCGTTATCGTCGGCGACAAGTATCCTGCGGTTTTGGAGAGTTTCGGGTGTTTTAAAGATCTCGCCCTGCTGCGCCGCCGTTTTTAACCACATCGTGAAATGAAATATGCTGCCGCCTTCCTCGACGGGCGATTCTACCCAAATCTCGCCTCCCATAAGGGTTACGAGCTTTTTGCAGATCGAAAGCCCGAGGCCTGAGCCGCCGTATTTTCGCGTTATTGATCCGTCAGCCTGTTTGAATGCTTCGAATATAAGCTCTATCTTGTGGGATGATATTCCGATGCCTGTGTCGCGTACCGTCGCGTGCAGTTTTATTTTATCGAGCTCTTCGTTTTCGACATTAATGGCGAGTTCTATTTCACCCTTTTCAGTGAATTTAGCGGCGTTGCTCATTAAGTTGGTTATTATCTGTTTGAATCTGATTATATCCCCGGTAACGCTGCAGGGAACGCTTTCGTTTATGTTGCAGAGTATTTCAATGGGCTTGTTGATGGTTATGAAACTTATCATTTCACAGACCTCATAAGCCGCCATTTCAATGTCGAAGCTCTCGTCCTCAAGTTCCGTCTGGCCGGCCTCTATCTTTGAAAAATCGAGTATTTCGTTTATGAGGCTTAACAGAACTACTCCGCTGTTTCGAATTGTTTTGACGTAGTCCATCTGCTCGTCCGCGAGCCTTGTGTTTGAAAGCAGATCGGTGAAACCGATTATTCCGTTCAAAGGGGTCCTTATTTCGTGGCTGATGTTGGCCAGAAACTCGCTTTTCGCTTTGTTGGCGTTATCGGCGAGGATTTTAGCCTCGCGAAGTTCCAGCTCGAAATTTTTACGGTCCGTTATGTCTTCTTCTACCGCTAGAAAGTGGGTTATTTCTCCGGCTGAGTTTTTTATGGGGGATATGGTCGTAAATTCCCAATAGTGATCGCCGTTCTTTTTTTTGTTATAGATTTCGCCCTGCCACAAACGGCCTTCTCTAATGCTATTCCATAATTTCTCATAGGTTTCGCGGGGAGTTTTTCCGGAACTTAATATCCTCGGCGTCTGTCCTATTACCTCTTCGCGCCTGTATCCGGTTATGGACGTGAATTTCGGATTTACGTATTCTATCGTTCCGCCTACGTTGGTTATCACAATGGCTATCGGGCTTTGTTCAACGGCGTATGAAAGTTTTCGCAGCTGTTCTTCGTTCTTTTTTCTTTCGGTGATATCCTCGAAACTTTCTATGCCGCCGATCACGTTCCCGTCAGCGTCCTTTAAAAGGTCCGTGTTCTTAAGTATGGTCCTGAGCTTTCCATTTTTCGTCATGATGACCGTTTCTCTGGTTGACGCGCAGGTATCGTTACTTTCAAATTTATGAGTGCAGTTTTCAAGGCAGAGGATGAAGCACTTTTTGCCTATCACTTCGCCGGCGGTGTAACCGGTAAGTTCAGCAGCCTTGTTGTTCCAGCTGGTCAGATTGAACTCCCGGTCTATTGTAAAAATGGCGCTCGGTGTTACCCGGTATATTAATTCGGCATATTCCTTGGCCTGTTTGAGGGCCTCCTCGAACCGTTTTCGCTCGCCTATCTCGAGCTGAAGTTCGCGATTGGCGTTCTCGAGCTCGCTCGTTCTTTCATGCACCCGGCTTTCGAGCTGTTCCTGGGTTTTTCGCAGCTCCCGTTCTATTTTGACCCGTTCGGTGACGTCCTGGGCTACCGAAAGCCCCATCATTTTTCCCGAGGGTGTTCTGGTAAGTATGCAGTCTAATATTATGTCCACGTGGCTTCCGTCTTTTTTTATGTACTGGCAATGAAAGCCTTTTATATGGCCGTTTTTTGCGAATTCAGGTATCACCGATGATGACGAAACGAGTTTCATGTCTTCACGAATGAGGAAATCCATTCTCCGCCCTATGGCCTCTTCTTTTGAATACCCTGTGATCTCAAGCCATTTGAGGTTAACGTCGGAAATGTTGCATTCGTCGTCGAAGGAGTATATCATGACTGGCGAATTGTAATAAATATGATGAAACTTTTCCTCGCTGAGTTCTATTTCAAGCCGTCTTGATGTTTCGATCTGTTTAATGAGCGAGTACCGCTCCGTCGCGTAACGGATCGAGCGCAGAAGCATTTTGTTGCTGACCTGGCCTTTGATAAGATAATCCTGCGCGCCTGCCTGAACGGCTTTTATTCCGATGGTTTCATCCTCTATCCCGGTCAGCACTATTATGGGGATCCCGGATGCCGGCTCAAGTACCCTGAAAAGAGTGTTGATGCCGGTTTCGTCAGGAAGAGAAAGATCGAGCAGTATCAGGTCGAACCCGGCGCCGTTTAATTTCTCGAGCGCGTCCGAAAGCGTCTCCGCCAGAGTTATCTCGAAAGAAAAATCGTGCGAAGCTTTCGGCAGGATCGTTTTTAACATTCTGGCGTCCATCGGATTATCTTCGACCAGAAGTAATTTCAGAGTTTTATTCTTCATGCTTTTCGTTGACCGTTTTTAAATTTAAAGCCGCGGTTTCAATTTTGTACTTTTCGAGTTCTTCGCATATCCGTGAAAATATTTCTTCGCTTCCGTCCAGCGAGCCGAGGGCTCCGAGCGTTTCAAGCTTCAGAAGCAGTCCGGCGGCGGCCAGGGCGCTTGCGTTGAGAGCGGAACCCTTGAAACGGTGCGCGAAATATTTCAGCTTTTCAGCGTCTCCGGCGTCGATAGCCGTTTTAATATCCTTCGAGTAATCGCTTATGGTTTCAAGGAACATTTTAATAATTTCGCGGATGAGTTCTTCGTCTCCGTCCATGTTTTCGGTAAGGTGTTCGAGGTCGAAGGTCTTTTGGTGAAGCGCGGGCGCGTCCGTGGAAAATAAGGATTCGGCGATTTCTTTTTCAGCGGGCGCGTCATTAGTTTCAATATCCTTTTTCTCGATCGTTTTCATTATAACATTCATAAGTTCGAATATTCTCACGGGCTTGGATACATAAGCGTCCATTCCAGACAGAATGCATTCCTGCTGGTCGTTTTTCATCGCAGCCGCGGTCATCGCGATGACGGGCACCGAACGGTTGAATTTTCTGATGGCGCGTGTCGCCTCGTACCCGTCCATGACCGGCATCTGTATGTCCATGAGCACCAGATCGTAGTTTTCGATCTGAAGTTTTTCCACGGCCATCTTTCCGTTCGCGACCGCGGTGACGGTGAATCCTTTTTTCGTCAGAAGACTCGTTACCAGCTGGGTATTGAGGTAGTTATCCTCGGCCAGAAGCACGCGGCAGCCGGAGGCTGTTTCGTTAGCCGACATTGCCGCGTTTTCATTTTCGGCGGTTATCCGTTCATATTTCTGGCCTTTTTTAAAATCCAGCTCGAAATAAAAATTGCTTCCGCGGCCCGGTTCGCTTTTAACGGATATGCGCCCGCCGCCCATAAGCCTGATGATGTTATTTGAAATGGTAAGGCCGAGGCCGGTCCCGCCGTATTTCCTGGTTACGGACGCGTCGGCCTGCGCGAACGGCTGAAATATCATTTCCTGTTTTTCCGGGTCGATGCCTATGCCGCGGTCGATAACTTCGATCTTTATTTTAATTTTATCCTCGGTTTCGGATATAACGGAGGCTTTTATTTTGACATCGCCTTTTTCGGTGAATTTGATCGCGTTTCCGGCGAGGTTTAAAAGCACCTGCCGCAGCCTGTGAGCGTCGCTTATAATGTTGCCGGCAAGCGCGGGATCTATTTCATATTTTATATCGACGCGTTTGGCCTGCGCCGGGGCGCGCGTAATGCCGGTTACTTCGCGTATTATTTCCTCGAGGTTGAATTCGATCTCGTCGAAAGTGAGTTTTCCGGCTTCTATCTTTGAAAAATCCAGAATATCGTTGATGATCGACATGAGAAGATTGCTTCCGAACCGTATGTTTTTAACGAACTCCCGCTGTTCAGCGTCGAGCCTGGTTTCCGAAAGCATATCCGAAAATCCTATAATGCTGTTCATGGGCGTGCGAATTTCGTGGCTCATGCTCGCTATGAACTGACTTTTGGCCAGATTAGCGGTTTCCGCGGCTTCTTTGGCCTTTTTAAGATCGTCCTCTATCCGCTGCCGTTCACGGATCTCGGTCTGGAGTTCGAAATTGGTCAGGGTCAGTTCGTTCGATTTTTCGCCCGTCGCTTCTTCGGCCAGAAAGGCGTAGGTCTGAAGCAGCTTTATGATCACCGCGATAAGCAGAAAAATTATGAGACCGCTTATGCCAAGGGTCCATATTGAAACGGTTTTTTCGCCCGTTTCATAATCGTGCAGGATAAGAAGAAATAATATGACCGAACCAGCGACAAACGTTGCCGCGGGAGTGAACCGGCTGGTTATGATTTTTTTCCATGGGCCGTCCGGCCGCGTGAAGGAATTTTGCGTCATAAATTATTCTTTTCCGTTCATTATAACTTTCTGAATCAGTTCGTCAAGCTCTTTTATCCTGTATGGTTTTGAAATTACGCCCTTGAAGCCGTATTGCATGAAGCTTGACATCACAAGGTCGTTGGAATAACCGCTGGCTATTATCGCGCGGCATCCGGGGTCCATCGCTATAAGTTTTTCGAGCGTTTCAACCCCGCCCTGGCCTCCCGGGACGACCAGGTCGAGTATCACGGCGTCGAAGCTATTATTAGTTTTCATGGCGTTGGAATATAGTTCGACCGCTTCCCTTCCGTCCATGGCCGCGTTCACGCTATAGCCGAGATGCGATAGCAGCTGCGACGTTATTTCGCGAACAATGCTTTCGTCGTCCATTATCATCACTTTGTACTTTTTGGGGCAGGGAGCGAAATCTTCCGAAGTTTTTCCCGCGAACGTTTCCTTGGATGAGACCGGGAGATAAACGTGAAAAGTTGTGCCTTTGCCCGGTTCCGACTCGACGCTGATGGTTCCGTCATGTTTTCGAATGATGGAATACGAGGTCGTAAGCCCGAGTCCGCTTCCCTTGGATTTAGTAGTGAAATAAGGATCGAATATTCTGGACATGTTTTCGGGTGATATGCCGGCGCCGTTATCTTTTACGGATATTCTGACGTATTTTCCGATCTTCAGCGGAATGGCGATATTCTGTTCGATGTAAACATTCTCGGCTGAAACTTTTATAAGGCCGTTGTCGCGGATGGACTCGATCGAATTTATGACGAGGTTTGTTACGACTTGATTTATCTGGCCTTCATCGACCTCGACCGGGTAGAGGTCGCAGGCTATATCGAATTGGCATCTGACCCTGGAGCCGCGGGCGGCGAATTCGAATGAATTGACTATCAGCTCGTTTATGAAGATGGTTTTTTTTATTGGAGTTCCGCCCTTTGAAAAGGTCCTGAACTGGGAAGTGAGATCCTTGGCGCGGAATGCTACGTCCTCGGCCTTGGTGAGCACTTCGAAGACCTTGTCACCCGGATTCAAAAGCATTTTAGCGTATGTGATGTTGCCGATTATGCCTGTGAGAAGGTTGTTGAAATCGTGCGCGATGCCGCCGGCGAGTATGCCTATCGATTCGAGCTTGCTTACTTTTAAGAGCTCTTCCTCGAGTATCTTGCGGTCGGTGATGTCGCGGAATACAAGGATGGCGCCTGATATCATGCCGGTTTTATCAAGGATCGGAGCGCTCGAGGCGGAGAGGAACTTTTCGTCCTTGTTCCGCGATATTATGACGGTGTTATGTATAAGGCCCACCGTTTCGTATGTTTTCAAGGTTTTTTCGACCGGATTTTCGCAGGGGACTCCGGACAGCGCGTCGACTATGTTGAAAACTTCTTTTATGGGTCTTCCAAAGGCTTCGCGGGCGCTCCAGCCGGTTATCTTTTCGGCTTTTCCGTTCATGACCAGAATGTTCAGCGACTCATCTACAGCTATGACGCCGTCGCCTATGCTGCTTAACATTACCAGCAGCTTTTCTTTTTCTTCGATAAGTTTTTCCTCTACGTGATTTCTGCCGGCTATCTCGGTTTCGAGCGTCGCGGTTTTATGGTTGAGTTCGTTGGAAAATCCGCAGCATGAAACGGTCATGGATATTAAAGGCCTGATGTTTTCAAGAAGTTCCGAATCGGAGGAGCCAAACTCGCGGCCCTCTTTTTTATATAATGTGCAGCAGCCGGAAGTTCCGTTATTGTTGACGAGAGGCAGCGAGATGACGCATACGATCCCGTTTTTTTCAAGCGCTTTTTTTAATGCCGCGGCCGCTTCCTCGCTCTCATTTAATTCGGAAACGATCACGGCCATGGGGCCGGCGGCATTGCCGAGAGCGTCGACGGCGGGGGCCGCTCCGAGAAGGCAGTCGGAATATATATCCTGCGGCGCGTTATAGCCGCTTAAGACCGATACCGTTTTATCCTCGCCGTATTCGAAGACCGCCCCGGCGAAGCATTCCAGTCTTTCGCATAACGTTTGAAGGAGCTTTTCCAGATAAGCGGCCGGGCTGAACCGGGCGTCGATCTTACTTATGGCCTTGTATAATTCGTGCATACGCGTCCCCTCACAGGTCGTTCTATCTTTTTATTTTTATCGCGGAAAAAGGGCAGCACTTTTCGCATAAACCTTCGCCGGAGCATTTTTCGAGATTTTCTTCGTTTATATAGATCTTTCCGTTCTGATATCCGTATATCTTCATGGCGCAGCCCAATACGCACCGGCCGCATGCCGTGCATCTTTCAGGGGTTATGTTGATGCTGATGCAGGCTTTTTTGCAGTCGTATGTCTTCACGCCGCATAAAGATTCCGTCAGGGGCGTCCGGGTAATTTTATGTATCTTCATCATATTTGTCGTTCCGGCTTTTCCGACCGGTATGCCGCCGGTTATGACTATGTTGTCGCCGTGCTTCAATCCGCCTTTTAATATGGCGGCGTCCTCCGCCTTTGTTATCATTTCGTCGGTGGATGAGGCGGCCTGGATAACGACCGGCATGACTCCCCAGTAAAGATTGATCCTTCTGCATATGGTCTCTGAAGTGGTAATAGCCAGTATCGGAACGCTGGGTCTGTATTTGGAGACGAGCAGCGAAGTGAATCCGCTTTCGGTATAAGTGACTATCATTTTCGCTTTGGATTCATAGGCGGCGTGGATCGTGGCGTGACAGAGGCTGTCGGCCGTGGCGTGCAGCGGATTTAAAAGGCCGTCGATGTCGCGGTGTTTGTTTTTAAAGACCAGGCCTTCTATTTCATCGGCGATCTCCGACATCATCGATACGGCTTCTACCGGATATTTTCCGCTTGCCGTCTCGCCGGATAACATTATCGCGTCGGCGCCGTCGAGTATGGCGTTGGCTACGTCGGAGACCTCCGCGCGCGTTGGGCGGGGGTTTGATATCATAGAATCGAGCATCTGCGTCGCGACTATAACTGGTTTTCCTGCCAGAGCGCACTTTTTAATAAGCGTTTTCTGGATGTGCGGGACCTTTTCGGGGGGCATTTCTACTCCCATATCGCCGCGCGCCACCATAACTGCGTCACAGGCTTTGAGTATGTTGTCAAAATTCGTAACGGCTTCCGGCCTTTCTATTTTGGCGATCACGGGCGTGTCGAGACCGTTCTTATGTATCACGGCTTTGACCTCCTCGATGTCGCTGGCGTGTCTTACGAATGAAAGCGCGACGAAGTCCAGGCCGTTTTTTATCGCGAAATCCAGATCGGCCAGGTCCTGAGCGGTGACGGCAGGCGCGGATACTTCAACGCCGGGAAGATTTATGCCTTTTTTTTCTTTTAAGGTTCCGCCTTTAACGACGCGGCAGAGAACCTCGGTATCGGATCTGACCGATATTACGGAAGCCTCAAGCAGCCCGTCGTCAAAAAGGATTCGTGATCCCGGTTTTACGTCTTTGGGAAGATTTTTGTAAACAGTCGGGATTAAAGTTAATTCTTCGGGCGCGGGGTCTAAACGGGTCGTAATTATGACCTCTTTGCCGTCGACAAGTTCGATGGGGCCGCCGGGGAGTTTGGCCACCCTTATTTTCGGGCCCTGAAGGTCGGCCAGTATCGCGACGGGAAGATCCAATTCTTCGGATATTTTTCTTATGTTTATAATATTTGCGAGGTGGTCCTCGTGTTTTCCGTGGGAAAAGTTAAGCCGGGCGATATCCATTCCCGACAACATAAGCTTTTTAAGCATTTCGGGTGAATTCGACGCGGGACCTATTGTGCATATTATTTTTGTGAGGTTGAACATTTCAAACGCCTCCTTGGGGATTTATAAATATTTTTTCGCGTGCCGGACTGAAGAAAAACAAAAATATCAGGGTTTAACCTTATTTATAATAATATTATATTATATCAAAGTAACCGGGATAATTCAATTAAAGTTTTTCTTTATATTTTCGATAATGAAATAATGAAAACAAAAAAAAGCTTATTATTTAATTTTTCGCTGATCTGCGCCGTGGCGTATTTTTCGCATTTTTATTTTAATTCATCGGTATCCGCGGCTTATAACAGGTCCGTATCCGATGCGGAAGCCAGCCAGCTGATAACCTATTACTATAACGGGCAGTACGATAACGCTCTCGCCGGTCTTGACCGCGCGATCCGCTCCGGCGAGGAAAAAACATCCCGTCTTCTTGAGAAAGGGCATATTTTAAGGCAGCTTGGCGAACCCGGCAAGGCGGCTGGCGCATACCGTGAAGCTCTTCTCGGGGACCCCGATAATTCCGCGGCGGTTTACTATCTTGCTTTATGCACTTACCTGAACGGCGCCCCCGAAACTGCGGGAAAGATATTGGATGGTTTTTATAAAAAAAACCGCGGCGCGTCCGGAAAATATTCCGACGATATGACTTTTTTAAAGGGCACTATCGATTTCGAATCGTCCAGGTATGAGTCGGCGGCTAAAACGATGTCGTCCATTTCGAAGGATTTTCACGCGAGTTCCCAGGCGCTTTTAACGGCGGCGAGATCGTTTGAAAAATGCTCAAGGCCGGACGAGGCACACGAATCTTATCTTGACGCTTACGCGAGCGATCCGGCCAATATCGAATTTCTTGTTTATGCCGCTCCGTTCATGCTTAAGGCCGGCGACCTGAAACACGCATTCAAGTTTTATTATATACTATCGTCGAAGTTCGGCGGCGCCGACCTGAAAAGGATCTATAAACAGGTCGCGCAAATGTACGAAAAAACGAGAAAAAATGAACCGGCCGGGCAGTCCAAACCGGTCGAACCCGTCCGGGTCGAACCCGTCCGGGTCGAACCGCCATCCGGCAGCCGTTCGGCTGAGAACGAGATACTGGTCGGGCTCAACACGAGGTCGGACGGGTCTCCTTCAGATATCAGAACATTGAAAATAAAATCTTGCGGCCCGTTTTCAATAATAAGCGAAAAGAGCGGCAAAAAAATATTCGAAGGTTCCTCCGGTAAATATTATGAGCTTTCTACCGGTTCCGCTGGTTATTCCATTAAAAACACCGATTCCGGAAAAAATTTCAAGCTTGGGAAATCGCGTATAGTGATCTCGCCGTTATCGCCCGGGGATACGCTCCTTCTTAAGGGGATAAAGGTCGGCTCGGGCATGACATGGGAAGGATTCGAATCCCGCTGTTACAGGGGCAAACTTATAGCCGTTCCGTCTAACGCTAACAGGGATTTTTATCTGATAAACAAATTGAGCCTCGAGGAATATCTTCTCGCGGTCCTTCCGTCCGAAATGCCTTCGGTTTATCCAGCCGCTGCCCTCGTTTCACAGGCCGTCTGCTGCAGGTCCGAGGCGATATACAAGAAAAAGTACATAAAAAAACATTTGAAATATGGATATCACGTCTGTGACGATCAGGATTGTCAGATGTATCGCGGAGTTCTCTGGGAAACGCCTAAGACTACTGCGGCCGTGAACGCTTCCGCCGGAAGGGTTCTTATGAGCGAAGGGCGGATATGCGACGCGATTTATTCCGATAATTGCGGCGGTTTCACTCAGTCGAGTTCCGACATAACCGGCTGGGGCAAATTCGATTATCTTTCTGCTACGCCCGACCTGGCCGGGAGCCGTCATAATATGCTCGATATCTGTTCGCCTTTATTTTTTGAGGATTACGTGGGTGATTTTTCGCTTTCCAACTGTAAGCCGGCGGCGGGCATAAAAAATTATGAATCGCGCTGGGTCAGAAAGATCGATTCCGCCGTTATGAACGAGTGTCTGAAGAAACTTTCCGTAGGGAACATTCTCCGGATAATTCCCCGCAAGCGGTCTTTTTCAGGGCATATCGATTCTCTCGAGGTGGTCGGCACGAAAGGGCGCCGCGTGGTATCGAAGGAACTGGAGATAAGGCGGCTTATATCGCACTCCCCGCTGCGTTCATCGAAGTTTATCGTGGAGACGGCGTATTCGCAGTCAGGCGCGGTCAGGTATTTTCTCTTTAAGGGAGCGGGGTTCGGTCACGGCGTCGGATTCTGCCAGAACGGCGCTCACGGCATGGCTTCTTCCGGCGCGGGCTTCGAAAAGATACTCGCGCATTATTTCAAGAACGCCCGTGTGGCCTCTATATATTAATTTACTAATATTCTTGGCAGAGACTCGTTAATTCTCGTAACAACCTCATAATTTATAGTCCCGATCTTCGCGGCCATGGTTTCGGCCGTTATCGAATCGTCGTCGCAGGAGCCGAGAAGTATTACCTCGTCCTCGGGCGTTACGCCTTCGATGTTGGTTATATCGACGATGCACATGTTCATGCATATTCTTCCGAGTATGGGCGCGCGTTTTCCGCGGATCAGAACATATCCGACGTTTGAAAGCTTTCTGTCGTAACCGTCGTAATAACCCACCGGCAGTATCGCGATCCGGCTTTTTTGCGTTACGAAGTCGGAGCATCCGTATCCTATGCACGAATTCGGCTGAACCTCCTTGACCTGCGCCACGCGCGTTTTCCATGTGAGCGCCGGAATGAGATTGAATTCGCCTATTTTCCGCTCATAAGCCGATATCTTGGTCTCTTTTGACGGCCAAAGGCCGTAGAGGCCTATTCCGAATCTTATCATCTCGAAGTGGACCTCTGAAAAGAGTATCGTGGCGGCCGTGCATGCCGTATGACGGTACTTGATGTTTAAGCCCGCGAGTTTAGCCGCTTCGAAAGCTTCCTTGAAATTTTCCACCTGGCGGCTCGCGTATGAATGTTCAGTGGTATCCTCTATGTTGGCGTAGTGCGTCGACATTCCTTCGGCTATGATATTTTTCTTGCTTTTGACCAGTTTCAGGAAATCGTGGAGGTCTTCCGGGTTCACGCCCTGTCTGTGAAGTCCGGTTTCGACCTTGATGTGTATCCGTGCGTCTTTTTTATATTTGGCCGCCAGCTCCTGAAGCCTGTTGACGGTTTCAGCATTATACGCCACGATCGAAATGTCGTGGTTTACAGCGTCTTTGAGATTTGACAGGGGGATATATCCCAGGACCAGAACCGGCGTTTTTATTTTGGCGTTTCGAAGAGTTATGGCTTCGTGCAGCGAATTCACCCCGAAAAAATCCACTTTTTCTTCTTCCGCGCAGCCGGCCACCTGTAATATTCCGTGACCGTAAGCGTTGGCCTTTACGACGGTCATCACCTTTACGCCTTTTCCTACGCGCTGGCGCGCGGCTCTTATATTGTTTTTTAATGCTCCGCGTGATATTTCAACCCATGTGAGAAGATGTGAATTCATAAATGTGCTCCTTAAGCGTTAATAAAAGTGCCCGGACGAAAACGCCCGGGAACGAAGTGCCGGTAAGATCGGCGGCGGAAAAAGGGCTCAGCGGATATTTATGATGCCGATCGAGTCCGGCTCCGTCCGCTTTTTTCCGAAAGTCATTATGATATGGTTTCCGTTATTGTAGCGTATGTAATCGTAATCCGTTATTATTTTATGCCGGCATATTTCGGTAAGCAGTTTATGGTCGAGCCTGTATATGAAAAGTGAGGACGAACCGATCCCTGAAAGGCCGGAACCTTCGAAAAGATCTGTTTTTATAGCCAGAATGTCGCCGCCGTCCAGAAATTTCATCGATGTGACCCTGCCGTATCTCTGGTTGAAATATACGCCGTCGATAATGTGGCCGCCCGCCGCGTCGATTATCCAGACGCGCGAAGATCTTGGAGCGTAATAAGCGAAGACAGGGGATTTTGCGTTATGCGAGATCGCCGAAACAAAATCCGGCGAATCGATGTCCCGGACCGCGGCAGGGAGTTGAAACGATGAAATTTCATGTAGAACGTCTTTCGCGGCGGTCATTTTTTTCAGTTTTAATATCCCGTTCTCGCTGCTTCCATCGATGAAGACGCCGAGCCTTTCGTTCGCTCCCGTTTTTTCGGACGACGCGACAAGCCTCGTGCCTGGATCCGGCGCGAGATCTTCAAAGGGCGTTCCAGCCGGGTTTGCGAGATTTTGCGGAGGCGTGAATATCCAGGACGCGGCCGGGGTTCCTTCCGCGGCATCGAACTTTCGATGTTTGATAAGCAGAGATGGTTTTTTTGGATCGATGAGATCGAAGCCGGTTATGATGCCGGAAAAATTCGATATCTTCGTGATCCCGAGATCTGAATTGATGGAATAAATGTTTCTGTTCCCGCTCCCGAAACTTCCGGTGAAATAAGCCAATACAAGATTTTCAGAAGAGTCGCTTCGGACCGCGGCCAGTTTATGGAACCTGAAAAAATCGCTCGAAAGATATCTGGCGTCGAAACCAAAATTGTTGGATTCCGTTATCAGTTTGATGTTCTTTTTAAGCGTCTGAGCCTGAGTGTAAGCCGTTTCGGAAGTTACCGCGAGGCGGCCGGCGGGCATAAGCGCTCCTGTTTTTACCTGGAAGCATGAAAGAAATTTCGCGGTCAGCACGAATATCAGATCATTAGAAACGTATATCTTTCGGGGCTCTTCCGTGAGATATGTCTTGAAAACCGGCGCCGTTCTAACCCCGTTCTTGACGGGTCCGGGAAAAATATAAAGTCCGTTATCGGAGGCGATGGCTGAGTAAAAAAGCTTTTTATTGAGTTTGAATTCCGCGGCGGCTATGACCGGCCCGTCGCAAGCAAAAGATCCGGCCCGGAACGTTTCCGCGCCGCCGCATTTAAGATATGTTTCTTCGGAAGATGCCGGAGGGGAAAGCGTTATTCCGGAAACCTGATCGAAACTTTCGACCCTTCCGCTGTCGGTCTGGATCTTCACTTGGAAAATTTTTCCGGAGGACGCGCGGGTGAGAAAAAAATCGATGAAAATGCCGTCCGTTTTCAATGAATTTTCATTGACGGAACTTTCGCCGATGTCGAACTGGAAGCGTTTTAATATCGATATATTTTCGGCCGCCTGGCCGTACGCGGCGGAAGAAGCGGCGAAAAAACACAGCAGCGCGGCCGCTATAAAGAAATGTATCCGTTTGATCTTTTCAGTCATTTTAATTCCTTTTCAATTCGCGTCTTTTATATCAGCGAAAATATTGTCCATAATATAATTAACACAAATACACTTTAAAATCAATTTATTTTTATGATTCCGTGTTTTCATAATACGCGGCGGTCGGGTTTTGAGGCTTTTTTAAAAATTAAAGTTTGAATTATAGCCGTATTTTGTTATAATAAATCTCCGGCGGCCCGATCCCGCATGGCCGTGAAGTTAAAATATAAAAGGAACGGACGCGAAAAAATGGAAGAACGAAATTATGGAAAAATAATATTGCTGCTCGGCGCATTGATCTTTTTGAATGTTTTCGCCGTCGCATTCATAAAATACGCCGCGCTCTCATGGCGTCTCGTTATTTTATCGGCCCTCGCGCTCGCCAACACCGCCGCGGCGGCCGTATCCGGCAGGACAGATTCGGGATACGCGGCTTTTCTCCTTACCGCGGCGGCCTATGGCGTTTATTGTTATACTGCGGTTTACGGCTTCTTTTTTTATCAGGCGTATCTTCTGACATGGGTCGTTCCCGCGCTCGCCGGCATCTATTTTTCTTATTCGGCCGGCAATCATTATTTATTGTTCCCGTCCGTCCTGGCGCTGCAGAACGGTATATCCAACATATACATCGACGCTTTGACCGCTAACGCCGCCGCCGTTTCCTTCAAGCTCACCGCCGCGGCCTGCCACATGCCCGCGACCTTTATATGGCTGCCGGTTGCCGCCGCCTTCAATAAGTTTTACGGCCGGGCGGCCTTCGCGAACGCGTATCTCGTAATCGCCGTCATCGAGACCGCGCTTTATATTTTCCTTTTGAATATGGACCCGGGACCAGTGTCCGGCCTCTATATTTTCGTCATGTTCGCTCTTATTTTCGCCGTTTTTTATTTTATGCCGGCCCGCGATAATTCCGCCGTTAAGCAGTTAAGCCCCGCCGGATCCGTTCCAGCGGCCTCGCTTCGCGCTCAGATATTTCTCGCG
Organism: uncultured bacterium; assembly: GCA_964551445.1. GTDB lineage: Bacteria > Muiribacteriota > UBA9980 > UBA9980 > UBA9980 > DAOPXV01. The sequence goes on from CAZKCG010000047.1 coordinate 32,553, forward strand.
CTCATAATGCTTTCGTTCACGGTCTTTGCGTTATACGCAAGCGCCGTTTCGGTGAAGGACTACGAGTTCGAATGCGCCGGCGCTTCGCTTTATTACGATGAGATACTCGGCTATATGGCCCGGTTCAGGACCCCCGCCGAGGCCTTCCTCGTTCCGGGAGGAGAAGAGGCGCGCGGAAAATACGCTGATATGAAATACGTCCGCGTTTCGGCCGAAGGCGGCTGGCATATAATCGACCCTAAGCTCCATCCGGACAGCGAGTTTCTGAACGCGTCAGTGACCGATACCGCCATGGCCGGGGACCAGGCCTTGATCCACGTTGAATACCCTTTTTCGGCGGCCCTTATAAGCGAAGCCGAAGCCGGGCGCATGTCAACTCGTTTTTCTTATAAATTATCCGCCGGCGCCCGCGCGGACGGTTCGAGTTTCCTTCGCGGATACGAACTTTCCGGCGACAGGTTTCTGATGTTCGACGACGATTCGCGTTATAATAAATTCCAGTCCGAGGTCAAGAACTTCGCCGCCGTTTCGAACGATTCGCGCCTGGCGGCGGTCTATGATTATTCGGGCAACATTAGAGTTTTTAATACTTCCGACGCTAAAATGGAAATGCTGGTCGGCGATATCCGGTCGATGAGGACCGTGGTTCCTGTCTTCGCGGATGAATTTCTCGTTCTTACTGAAAAGAGCCTCTTCCGTCTGGTCCCGAAGGGAAAAAAATTGATCGAGCTGCCTTGCGGCGCTCCCGGCGAAACCGTTTCAAATATCGACGCCGCGTCTTCCGCTGGCGAACTGGCGGTCATCCTTAGAAAAGGCGGCGCTCTAGTATTAAACATTTCGACGCTTTTTTGCTGGAAGCTCTTTCCGCCTGAAGGCGGCGGAGTGTTCTTCTCTTATTTTGACGGAGCGCTTTGCCTTTGGTCGCGCTTTTTTTCAAACGACCTGCTGGCCGCCGAGTACGTTTACGGGACCTCGGAATTGAGCCTTGTCCGGGAGGTCTCTCTGCCGGCGGGCCCGCACGCTCTTTCAAAAGTTTCCCGCTCGTCCGCATCCGGCTGGAAGATCCTTGCGGCGGCCGTTTATTCGGACGGCGAAGGCTTGTTTAAACTTCTTGAATTCGACCCGTTGTCTCTTCTTCTGACCGGAACGGCTGTTTTTAATTCTGAAACGGGAAAGCCTCTCCTGGATTTCGACGTTTCGATGGCGGGCGGCCCTCAAATAACCGCTTTATATGCCGGAGGCTCGCTTGTTTCCATGAAAAGGGGCTGGCTTTTTAACAGGCGGTCCGTTTCAGAACTTTCAGCCGCATCCGGAAGCGTGTTCCGTCCGTCCTCGCCTTCCTGGGTAAAGTTTCTCGGCGGAAACATCTTCGTGATCTGCGACAACGCTTTTTACGTGCTTGACCGTGAAAATTCAAGAGTGATAAGGATGTTCCCGAGCGCGAAATAGCCGCCCCGCTGCGGCCGGAATGCGAGTATTTTATTTTTCAGGGTTGAAAACGAAGTGGGCCGTGAAAGGCAGCGTTATGTGAAATGGCCTGGCGCCGAAGTCCCTTTCGCTTAACGAATGCAGCGAGATTTTTTTAAGCCCGCCGGAACTCATGAAATCGGAAAGTTCCTTTTTGGTGCCTTTAAGCGAGAATGTTCCCGCCGTCATAAGGCGCGAATTAAAGTCCGTGTATATCGCGGACGAAAGATCGAATTTACGGCCGCAGAATTTTATCAGCGTTGAAAGATCGGCGGCCAGGGCCGAACTCGCTTTCGTTTCCTTCGCGTCGTCGGACATGTAAAGTTTCAGTTCGACGTAATATAGAAAAGGTTTTTCACTTCCGGCGCTTTTTCCGGCCGCCTGGCGGTTAAGCGAGAACGAACTTATTGCCGAGCGCACGGAGCCGTTTTCATCCGACAATTTCCCGAGAAAATTCGATATGTTCAAAAGGTCCCCTGAAACGAGGTTCAATTGGATCCGCATGGCGTTTTTTTCGGTCCGCCCTTCCATAAATACGCTTGAGGATTCGAATGAGATCATATGAATGGCGTTTTCCGCGGCGATGTTTTTGACGGCCGATATCGTTTCTACGAGCCTTTTTTTCAGAAGGCATGCAAGGGCGTCGTTTTCGCCCGCGGCTTCGTAATCTAAAACTCCTTTAAAGCTGATCTGGGAGCAAAAGGCCGTATGAGGCTGATCAAAAAACAGGATCGCGGCCGCCGCGGCGCACGCGAAAAACATTTCAAAGGTTCGGTTCATTTCATCACCGCCGTGATCCTGAAACTCTGGTAATAGGCGCCCAACTCACGGCTATAAACCGTTTTGGATGAAAAATCGCTGAAACTTATTATCATGCCGTGTTCGGCCAGGGCGTAGGCGTAAGCAAGGACGCTGTCGAGGCTGGCGGAATTTCCGTTCACTTCTATCTTAAGATCCGGCAGGTAATAAAATCCCGAGATCGAAACGCCGGAGTTTGAAGCCTGGGTGATCATATCGCTTAATAAGGAAAATTTCCGTTCGTATATCCGCGAACGCTTTGCCGCCGGATCTGCGGTTTCGCCGCCGCGGCTTTTTATAACGAATATCCTGCCGTTGAATATCCGTTCGCGTTCGTCCTTGACCGCTTCTATCGAGCTGATCTCGGAGCTCGTGAAAACGCCTTCATTTTTAATGGTGTTGAGAGAATCAAAAAAACTCCGGCTGTCTCCGAATGACGCCGAGAGCTCGTAGCAGGTGTTTTCGGATGAATCTATATTCCGGGTTTTATTCGAGGTTTTTACTGCGAATTTGACCGGAACGCGGGTTGAGATATCTTCTATATTTTTAGAGAAAACGGAAATGTCGTCAGCCGCCAGGGCGTTATGCGAAAGCGTTAAAATAAGAAACGGCGCGATAATGATTATTGAAAAATAATAAAAAATACCCGGATATGATCTTTTGTTCATTTCAGGCTCATTAGTACTTAAAATTATTCAGTTATATAGCGGCCACTGGGCGATCAGGCTTTGATGTCGACCATCGTGCCTAAACGGCCTGCCGGTTCACGGTTTTCCGCGCGGACGGGTTCCGGCCTGGCTTCAGTTCTTTCCGCGCGCGGGGGCTCCTGACGCTCGGGCGGAACATAGGCCTGGTATTGTGGTGAACTTACGCTTCCGATATCCATAGAGCACCTCCTTAAGTCTTATAATACCATAATACCATAAAACAGGCTTTAAAGTCAAATTGACCACGGTGAAACCGCTGCTTATAATTATCTTTCATTATAATTTAAAAGGTGTCCGGCGTTTAAATGAAGCTGGAAAAAAGGGATATTATAAGTATTATACAAATCTGTCGCCGATAATTTTTTTCAAATATTTTAGAGCGTGTTGACACGGGCGATTTTATTATGTATAATTGTTTTAATAAAATTTGCAATTCGTTTTTCATCATAAATTAGAAGAGGGGGAATTAATGTGAGTAATTTTTTGAAAAAAGCGCTCTTAAGTTTCGTGGTTATGATGTTTTTGTTCACCGCAACCGGATGCAACGAGATAGTGATAGGGACCAATCTTGAAAAAGGTGATAAATATTACGCCAAGGGCGACTATCAGAAAGCTCTCGAATGCTATATGAAAGCCGCGACCGAATATCAGGCCCGTCTCGGTAAAGCTTATTCCAACAAACAGGACGCCAAGAACGACGCTTCCAAAATGGTTGAAGCATACTGCAAATCCGGTCTCACATGCCAGAAACTCGCCAGGGATTCAGAGGCTCGCGCGATGTTTGAAAAAGCCGCGAAAAATAACTTTGCCATAACCGAAAGCTATTACGTAAAAGAAGAAGTTCAGATCCCGGCCGGTTACGTTGACCGCTGGATCCCCTCCACCACTAAACAGGTTTACGTTGACGGCCACTATGAAGACGTATGGAAAGACGGCGCCGTTCAGGACGTATGGGTTGACGCGTATTACAAAGAAGTTTACGTTGACGCGTACTACAGACAGGACGGAACCTACGTTAACGGTTACTACAAAAAAGTCCTCGTTGACGGCCATTATGAAAAGAAACAGCTCGAAGGCCACTACGAAAAAGTATGGAAAGACGCATATTACAAAACAGTCGTCGTTGACGGCCACTACGAAAAAGTTTATGAACCCGCTCACATCGAATACAAAGACATCTACAAAGAAAGAAAAGCCGACATCACCATCGACAGCCCTTATATAGCTCAGGCTAAAGCCAATCTTCCCGCTTCGACCGCGACACAGGCTCCCGCCGCCGCTCAGGAACTCAATAATCCTCTCCTGAAGGCCGCTTATGAAAAAATGACCACTGCTTACCAGGCTTACATGAAAGCCGGATCGCCTGCTCAGGGCGCGGAACTCGAAGCTTATAAAGCGGCTCAGCAGGAATACCAGAAGATACTCGAATCAGTTAAAAAACAGAATTAATGACCCTTTCAAATGGTCTGAAAAGCTAAAATAAACGAGCTCAAAAAGCGGCAATGCACTTGCCGCTTTTTGATTATGAGTGAAAATGAGAGACAGCGAAAAAATAAAGATACTTGTCGTCGACCGCGCCGATAAAAACTATAAGGCGATAGCCCGTCTTCTCGAAAATTCGGGAGATTTCGGCTTTTGCGTTGAGTTCGCGGCGGGTTATATGGCGTTTCTTGAAATGGCTTCGCTCAACGAATACGACCTGCTGATAGTTTTCGACGAGCTCGACGTTAAAGACGGCCTGGCGCTCATCGAGGACGCTTCCGCGAAGGGATATTCGATGCCGAAACTCCTCGTTATAGGGCCGGGAAAAGATTTTCTCGATATCGAGATGAGGTCGGTGCTGGCCGGAGCGAGTTATTGCGCGTCCGTATCCGAGATAAATACCGTTCATTTTGAAAGAACGGTAAGGCTTCTCGCTTTTTCCGGAAGGTCCGAGAACGACTCCCGCGCGCGCTTCGAGAAAATTTCGGCGGAATACGCCAGGGCGGCCGAGACCGTTAAATATTATGAGAGCCAGCTTGCGGAACTCGCGGGCGAACTCGGCCAGAAGAACAACGAGAGGATACTGGCCGATCTGGCCCTTAAACAGAGCGAGTCGCTTCTGCAGTTCGTACTGGACGCGCTGCCTGTCGGCGTATGGCTTACGGACCGGCGCGGGCGAATCATACTTGAGAATCCGGCCGCGAAAAAAATATGGAGCGGAACGCGATATGACAACATCGGAAGGGCTTCGGACTACAATAACTGGGTTTCTTCGCCGGCTGCGGCTGAAAAGGTTTTTGAGATAGTCGAGACCATAGTCCACGGCAGGGCTGCCGACGGGGATATAGCGCGCATGGAGTTTCTGGGGCCGAATCAGAAGGTGATAAGCTATTCCGTAATTCCGATCGCCGATCAGAACGGCGAATCTATAGGCTCGGTCGTCGTAAGCACCGACGTCACCGAACAGAAAAAATACGAAGAGGCCCTCACGCAGAGCGAGAAGAAATATCGCCAGCTTATAGAGCTTTCGCAGGAAGGGTTCTGGGTGGTCGATGAAAACGACAAAACCACTTTCGTGAACCAGCGGATGGGAGAGATACTCGGTTATTCTCCGGACGATATTACCGGAAAGCCGCCTTATGGTTTTATGGATGAGAGTAATGCCGCCATATATTTTGCGCTGATCGGCAAATGTAAGAATGGCCAGAAACAAAGGGAAGAGATAGAATTCGCCGGCGGCGGCGGGCGCAGGATATTTGCGAGCGTTTCCTTTTCGCCTATTTTCGACGAGGCCGATAATTATGACGGCGCTTTTTCACTCGTGACCGATCTGACCGAAACTAAAATGCTGGAACGGCAGGTCGAATTAACGAAAAAGGAGCTTTTGGCCAAATATTCCTTTCAGGATATCATCGGCAAGAGCGACTGTATGCTCGAACTGTTTGAAGTGCTCAAGGCGGCCTCGGAGATAAACTGCAACATATTGATAGAAGGCCCGTCCGGAACGGGCAAAAGCCTTTTCGCCAGGACCATTCATGTTCTCTCGGCCAGAAACGCGGCTCCCTTCGTCGTGGTAAACTGCGGAGCGATACCTGAAACCCTTCTTGAATCTGAACTTTTCGGCTATATGAAGGGGGCGTTTACCGACGCGAAAAAAGACAAACCCGGAAAATTCCTGCTTGCCGCCGGAGGGACCATATTTCTCGACGAAATAGCTGAAATGCCTCTGGCGCTTCAGGTGAAAATTCTGCGGGTCATAGAAGAAAAGCGCTACGAGCCTCTGGGGGCGTCCAATACCGTCGAAGCTGACGTGCGGGTTATAGCGGCCACGAATAAAGACCTGGCTGTGATGGTTAAGAACGGCTCGTTCAGAGAGGATCTATATTACAGATTGAAGGTCGTTAATTTCAAGATCCCGCCGCTTTGCGTCAGGCGCGATGACGTTAAGGCCTTGACGGAATATTTCGTGGATAACTTCAACAGGAAATATCTGAAAAAAATATCCGGTGTTTCAAACGACGTCAGAGATTTTTTCGCGGTTTATGATTTTCCCGGAAATGTTCGCGAGCTTCAGAATATCATCGAGTCGGCGTTTGTGTTTTGTAATGAAAAGGTTATCAGAAGTGAACACCTGCCTCAGGAATACCGGCTCCTTATCAAAGAAAAGATCGGGAGTTCGGATATGCGTTTCGACGACGTTGCGTATGTGCAACCTCTCGAAAACATAACAGGGTACTCTGAAAAGGCGGCTATTTTAAATGCGATAAAAGCTTGTGACGGCAGCAAGATCAAGGCTTGCGCGTTATTGAAGATCGACAGGACCACGCTCTGGCGAAAAATGAAAAAATATGGCATTGTATAGCGTTTCTTTTTCGCAACGGCGTGTAAGGCTTATAAAAACCGGATTTTTGTTATGATAATGCGTAGCGTTTCTTTTTTGCAACTGACGGGTGTTGTTTTTTCACCAGGTTTTGGTGTTTTACCTTTTTTTAATTACCTTTAAAAACTTTTTTAAGCTTGTCAAATATTAAATTTGCCTGTTTATAGACTTTTTCGAACTTAGTAATGTAAACCAGCTCTTTTCGGCACGAAACTTGATAGTCAACTTACATCATTTTTTATTTTTGGAACGAACAAGGAGAGTGCACGCTTATGAGTGAAACTGCTATGCAGGCGGCCCGCGCTATTTTAGAAGAACTCGAATCCGTTATCGAACATAGTTTTATTAATTTTGTCGTTCCGCGCGAGGAAAATCGTGACTGCGATTATCTTTCATTTGTTTTAAACGATGAAGAATGCGCTATCGAGATGCGCTATGTATCCGAGGTTATAGCCATACCTGAAATTTCACCGGTCGAAGGGGCTCCCGGGTACGTAAAAGGTTCCATAAATTATCGCGGGAAGTTGATACCCGTTATCGATCTGCGCATCCGTTTCGGAATTGACGCGGCCGGCGATGATGATTACACCAGCATTATAGTCGTCGATCACGGCAGTTTTTTAATGGGCGTCATAGTTGACAGGGTTTCGGAGGTCGTCGAAATAGGTCATGAGGCCATAGAGCGTCCGGGAGCGGACATGGCTATCGATAATGAAGCGGTTCTGGGTATCGGAAGGATCTATGAGAAAATGAAGATACTTTTAAACGCCGCGGCCTTTATTCCTTGTGACGAGGCCAAAAAATTCGACGCCCTCATGTCCTAAGACGAAGTTTGTTAAAAATTTTAATTTATAAACGCTTTGCGTTGCATCAGAGGGCTTTTAAAGGCCCTCTTTTGTTTTGTTTCAGGTTTTTGGTTTTTGCGTTAAAGCCGTAAATTAATTAAAATACCGGTAGCCCGGCCGGGCGATGATAAAAATTTATTGATTTGCGGGCATAAATTTGATAGAATATTTTTTGAATAATGCCGTGCTTTTTTCAAGAACGGGCGCGGCGCAAGGCATGACGGCGTTATGTAAAGCCCTCGGTCTTAAAAATAAAGGACAATGGTGATCTCTTGAGGAAGATACTTGTTATAGAGGATGAACGGGAAGTTTTAGACAATATTTCCCAGATACTGACGCTTGAAGGTTATGATGTGATTCCCGCGGCGAACGGCGTCATCGAGCCCCTGCCTGCTAAAAAGCACATTCCAGATCTTAGTGTTCGCTAAATCCTGATTCCAGAAGTAGACGGTTAAGACATGCGGAACGCCCTGAAAAAA
>CAZKCG010000048.1:0-19609 GCA_964551445.1 uncultured bacterium
CCTGAGTCGCATACGAAAATCTCTGATGAGCCGCCGGTTATTATGGCTGTCGGAAGGTAAAACTGGCCGTGCTGGACGCCGCGGGAGCCGAATGAGTATTTGTAATTGCCGGAAATATCGTAAACGCATATTCTGCAGTTATAGCGGTCGGTTATGAAAAAATTTTTTCCGTCACAGGCGATGCCGGAAGGTTCGTTGAATTCGTAAAATTGAACGCCCATCCTTCCGAAACTTATTTTAGTGCCGCCGTTTTTATTGCATATTATAATCCGGTGAAAAAACGGGTCGGCTATGGCGTAATTATCGTCCGGAAGCGTCGTTATGTCTTCAACGCGGCCCAGAGCCCTTGGGGTTTCAGGCCAGATGCCGAAAAACGAGTCGAATTTGAAGCTTTTAAGCGAGTAATTGTATATTTTGCCCAGAAGATAATCGCCTATCATGAGCCGGTCGTTTTTTTCGTCAAAAACAAAGGCTGCCGGCTGCGTTATCAGGTTTTCGGCCGTATTATCCAGATTTATTATCTTGTTTACCTCGTAATGCGTGGCGTCAAGATCATACCTTTTTTCTAAAAATATGTCGTCGTCTCTGAAAAGAACGAGTGATGAGCCGGACGCCGGCAAGGACGGCGCAAGGAGCAGGCAGATAAATATGAATAAATGGAAAAAAAGTGTTTTTGGTTTGCGCGAAAATTTAAGTCTCATAATTTTTTGAATTGACTTTGCTTCCTTACTTATTGATAATTCCAGGGCTTAATTGTTGTTTTTTAAAACGCAGTAGAGCATATTATCATTAAATGCATTAAATGTAAATAGTTATTTTACGGCGTTAAAAATTCTGTTGACTTTTTATTTGCGCTGTGATAAAATATTTTCAATTGTTGAACAAACAAAAAAAAGAAAAAAATTAATTAAAAGGACGTGGAACAATTGAAAAAGAACCTGATCATCGCTACCGTTATTCTTTTCTGTGCCGCAATGTTAGTTATGGGCGTAAACTCAGCTCGCGCCGAGGAATATCCTAATGTTTCCGGTTTGAAACCGTTCACCCCCCAGACAGCTTACCTCTCACTGGTCGGCTATCTCCAGTATCTCTCAAAAAACCAGAACGGTAAAGAACTCACACAGGCTGAAGCTTTGCACGTTATAAACATGCAGGCTAAAGGCAAAGTCGTTTCAGACGAACCTGTAAAAGTAAAAAAAGTTAGAAAACACAGAAGAAACAAAAAAGCCGCTAAAGCCGAAGTAAAAGCTGAAGAACCTAAGGCTGAAGTAAAAGCCGAAGAACCTAAAGCCGAAGTAAAGGCTGAAGGACCTAAGGCTGAAGTTAAATCAGAAAAAAAATAGAACTCATTAAATAAATTCACATAAGAAAAGCGCGCTTTCTAACGAGGGCGCGTTTTTTTATGTGTGAAACGATCATTGTTGCCGCGCTTTCGTGTTGGGCACGGGTGTTTTTTTTAGTGAAGAGCGGCGAACGGAAAGTTGATAAATGAACCAATTTTATCCACACGATTTAAGGAAGAGCCAAAAATAGATCAACCCGGTGCAAGCCGACCGCTGCATGGATCGACCGTCAGAATGACGCAGTCAAAGTCGAAAACTTAATTAAAGCATAAAAAAAAGAACGCCCTTAAGAGTAAACTCCCGGGCGTTCTTTGTATTTTCGCTTGTTATTTTTTATCTGCGTGCGTTTTTGATCATCTTTCGCTTGGCAGGATGAATGAGCCGATGTTATGCAGGAACCAGATCATCGTCGAGAGGTCGGGGTCCAGTTTTATGTATTCGAGAACGGCTTTTTTGCTTTCCGTTATGTTGCCCTGATAAAAATAGAGGGTCGAGGCCAGCATGAGGTTGAGTTTTTTGAATTTCGTGTCCTTTACGGCTTTTGCGATGTTCTCAAATTCGGCTATCACGCGCGGATCGTATTTGGGGGCGCCCGTTTTTTTGTAGTGGTCGAGGGCATCGAAAAGCGCGGCGCGGACATTGCCCTGGGCGCCGACCTGAAGGCTTTTCGCGTAGGCGTACATGAATTTTTCTTCGTCTGAGAGAGCGCGGTCGGGCGTTTTGATGGTGATCATCTTGCTTGCGACGGGCATGATCTTGTATGAGTTGGTCCAGATGCCAAGAGATGTGCCGCGGATCAAAAGGAACGGGTTATCGGGGTCGGACTTGAGAGCTTCAATTATGTGATTCATGGCTTTTTCGTAATTTCCCTTGAGCTGTTCAGCCATTGACTGGTCGTAATTTTCGCGGGCGCCGGGTTTAGAGAGGAAGAAATCGAGGATGGCCTTCGGTTCGTCGGCCGCTTCGATCTTTTTGATGTACGCGGCGTCGAGAACGTTTTTAGCGAAGAACTCGAAGCTTCTGAAGATCGAATATTCAAAGCGCGCCGTGAGGGGGTCGGCTTTCGCGACGTCTTTTACGACAAAGGCCGGCGGCGATTTGGATTCAAGGAAAGAGAAAAGTTCGTTTAAGCCCGTCGTGACCTTTTCCATCTGGCCGAGGCGCAGCGCCGAGTGGATATAGCAGAAGTAGTGGTGGGCGAAAGGCCATATCATAAGGGCGCTCTGTTCGGAGTCGATCTTGAAGGCGCCGGCGAGTTTGTCGGGGGGCATTGAAAGGCATTTTTCGAAATATTCTTTTGCTTTGACGGCGTCTTTCTTTTCAGAGTGTATCACGCCGAGGATATAGTTGACGGACATTGAATCCGGCGTGATATTGCTGGCGCGTGTGAGAGATTCCAGGGCGAGGTCGGCCCGGCCGGCGTAAAAATAAAAAAGCCCGAGTTTGGTGAGGATGTCTGCGTCGCCGGGGTTCTTCGCGGAAAGTTCGCTGAAAAGGGTTATGGCAGTGTTGAAAAGTTTGTCTGAATAGAGCGCGTCCTCTATCTCGCGCATAAGGATCTTACTGTTGGCGGGGCTTTTGGCGAGCTCGATATTCATGTGTTTGAGGGCGTTCACGATGTCTCTGGTTTTGAGGTATGACATCGCGATGTAATAATGGGTCTTGTTTTCGACGCTGTCGCCGAAATCTTCGACGGTTTTTAAAAGCTGTTCGAGAGCGGCTTTGTACTGCTGGCGGTCGAAGAGGATGCGGCCTTTTAAAAGCTGGGCGCGGGTGTTTTTGGGCTGGCTCGCGATGAGTTTGTCTACGCTTTTTTCGGCCTTGTCATAATTTTTAGCCACGGTGTTAAGCTCGGCGACCATTGTGTTGATGGCTATGTCGTCAGGTTTTTCGTCGGCGAGTTTCTGGAAGTGTTCGAGGGCCGAGTCAAAATTTCCGGATGCCATCGCCTGCGTGAAAAGAGCTCTCATGTTTCCTTCATCGGCGGGATTTTTCTGTAAATTTCCCTTGACCAGGTCCATGGATTTGGAAAAGTCCCCGTTACGCATGGAGATCGAAGTGAAGAATTCGGCGTACTGTGAATCGTTCGGATATTTTTTCATTTCTTCCGAAAGCAGTTCAAGAGCTTCTTTGGTTTTGCCGGAGTTCGCGTAGACGTCAGCCAGCCTCATATTAAGCTCTTTGGTGTATTCGGGGCGCTGAGATCTTTTAAGTTCTTCGTTTATTATTTCAACCGCTTCGGCGCCGCGGCCGACCCTGGAGTAAACGACGGGGGCGGTGGCTTTAAAAAAGCTGTTGTCCGGGGAGATCTTTTTGATCCGGTCTAATATTTTAGCGGCCGGTTCGAATTTATTGGCGGCCCTTAAATGTGATACGAGGATGAAAACAGGCTGCATGCTCGCGGAGATCATGGAGTCGGGGGCGTTGGAATAAAAATCGACGGCTTCGTCAAGTTTGACGGCCTTGCTTTGGTCTAAGATCAGGGCGAAGTTATCGTAAGCCTGCTTGAAAGCGGGGCTTTCTTTAGGGGACGCTGCGGCTTTTTTACATTCGGCTATCGCCGCGTCATAGTTTTTCGATTGAACGAGCGCGCCGATATCGATCTCCGAGGTCGCGAAAACGGCGTTCGCGGAAAAAAGGCAGAAGGACGAAAGTAAAAGGATAAATGCGGCTTTTAACGAGCCATTTGAAAAGGGAGGTTTAAACTTCATGGATTTCACCTCAAAATTTATTGATTTTATTGATTTTCATAAAAATTTTAGCACTATTTAACCGTTAAGTCAAGTCGGATGGAATATGGGCGGCCGAACCGGTCATTCTTTGGCGCCGGCGCCGTTCAATATGTCTAAAATTGCGGGGATGTTATTCTTCACGGAAATTTTGTAGGCGGTTGTTCCGTCAGCGGTTTTAATGTTCACGTTCGCGCCGGATCCCGCGAGAAGTCTTGCCATATCGACATCATTTTTGGTGCAGGCATGCATAAGGGCGGTATAACCTGATTTGTCAAGGGCATTGATGTCTATTCCGGTTTTCAGCAAAAATTTCGCCAGTTCGCAGTCCGACCTGCGTGCGCATAACATCAGAAGGGTTTTGCCTTCGTTATCGACGAGGAGCGGATCGGCTTTTTTTTCGACGAGGATCTTTGCGACCTCGATATTGCCTTTGTTTACGGCGAATGTGAGCGCGCTTTTCCCGGCGTTGTTTTTAAGATTAGGGTCGGCCCCCTTTTCGATAAGGACTTTGACCACATCCGCGCGGTTGTTTTCGGCGGCGAGCATAAGCGCGGTGATATTGTTTTTATTTTTTAAATTAACGTCCGCGCCTTTTGCGATAAGCTGGACGGCGACCGTTGAGTGGCCTTTTTCAGCGACCATCATCAGCGGGGTGATGCCGTCTTTTTCAACGGCGTTGGGATCGGCCCCGTTTTCTAAAAGAAGCGATACGCATTGGTCGAATCCGCGGTCCGCAGCGCTTGCGACAGGCGACCAGCCTTTATCGTCACGGGCTTTAACATCGGCTTTTTTTTCGATGAGTATTTTTATGGATTCGGGATGGTTGTTTTCGGCGGCAGCTATGAGAGGGGTCGTTCCGTCGATGTCTTTTGAGTTAGCGTCCGCGCCTTTTTCAGCGAGAAGTTTTGTGATGAATTGAAAGCCTTTTTCTGAAGTTATTATTATGGGAGGCGTGCCCTGGTCGTTTTTGGCGTTGGCGTCGGCTTCCCTTTCGAGCAGGAGTTTCACTATGTCGTATAAACCTTTGGATGCGGCGAAAGTTAAAAGAGTTTCGCCGTTATCAAGACGCGTATTCACATCCGCTCCGTTGTCGAGAAGGTTTTTAACTTCGTTTGAATGCTGATTAAAAACGTCCGCCGTGTTTATGATCTCGGCTATCGATTGAGAGGCGGCATAACCGGGGCACGAAAATACGGCTAAAAGAACGGCAAGCGTCAGCCGGACAATTTTAGTGAGCATTTTTCAACTCCTTGAAGAATTATTAAAAAGCGTTAGTATGAATATATTTTATAACAAATAAAGATATTTTTCAAGCTATTATGAATTATAATTTTTTTATTTTGCTTATAATTTTGAAGTGAAAAGGAAAACCTTTTTTTGTGTTGTTAATTACAACACAAAAAGCTGCCGGCGAAATATTGAAAAATGAAAAATCAATATTTATAGATGTTTTGCGGCTTTCTGGGAAATGGCACGACTATTGCTTAATTATTTTGCAGAGTAAAATTAAAAGCGGGGGACGGTTGATTTTACCGTCGATGGGCCTCTGCCCGCGGCAGTTTTGGCAAAGCTTCGAAAAGCGCCTTTGCCTCCCCTGCCGGCTTTTTAAAACAGCGGAACCGTTCAGAGAAAGGAAGAAAAAATGGATGCTGCGGTCGTGAAAACCGGAAGGTACAAGATACTCATTGTCGAAGACGACCAGACGAACGCCATGCTTTTAATTCAAATGCTTGAAGCGGCGCGAGGTCACTCGGTGGTATGGACGCGAAACGGCCCGCTCGCTTTAAAGGCCGTTTGCGACGAAAGTTTCGATGTCATCCTTATGGATATTCACATGCCCGAAATGAGCGGATTCGAGTCTTCCCGCCAGATAAGGCAGCTGGGGTACGAAGTGCCGATAATCGCTCTGACATCTGACGCCACCTGTATTGAAAACGAAGAAATTAAAAGTTCCGGTATCAATTTTACGGTTTTAAAGCCGTTCAGGTTCAAACAGCTTGAAGCCGTTATTGAAAACGCGGTAGGCTTGATTTAAATTTTCAATGAATTTTCGCGGGACGCTGCAGCGGTACGGAAAGTTATTTTTCCGCGCCGGTTGTCTGTTTTTGAAAAAGTGTTTCGAAATCCAACATTTTTTTGAAGCAAAAATCTTTTAATAAAATATTTTATCTGGTATAATAAAAAAATCGTCAATCAATAAAAAATGTAAGGCGGAAAGTTATGCTGATTTTAGATGGAAAAGTTTGTTCGGAATTTTATCGCGCTCAAATAGGCGATATCGTAAAAAAAATAACGGCGATGAATGAAAAACCGCCGAGATTGTCGGCTTTTCTCATCGGCGATAACAAGGCATCGGCGATGTATATAAAAATGAAGGAAAAGGCGTGCCGCGAGGCCGGAATGGAAACAAGAACGCATGTTTTGGACGAAGACGCGAGCGAAGCGGATATAATAGGACTCATAAAAAAAGAGAACGCCGATCCCGAGACGTCAGGCATACTCGTACAGCTTCCGCTTCCGAAAAAATATAACGAAAACCGAATATTGGGAGTCATAGATCCGGCAAAGGACGCGGATTGCTTCCTGCCCGAAAACATAGGCCACATGTTCCACGGCAGCGACATCACCGTGGTTCCGTGCACACCGCTCGGCGTTATGAAGCTTTTAAGCTTTTATAAAATAGACGTGGCCGGCAAAGAGGTCTGTATAATAGGCCGCTCCAACATCGTCGGAAAACCGCTGGCCTTATTGATGCTTTCGGCTAACGCCACGGTGAGCGTCTGCCATTCGAAAACCAGGAACCTTCCGGAAGTGGCGAAAAGGGCCGATATACTCGTGGCCGCAATAGGACGCGCGCGCATGATAGACGAAACTTTCGTCAAAACGGGCGCAGTGGTCATCGACGTCGGAATAAACCGCGTCGAACGGGGCGATGGAAAATCGGAAACATGCGGAGATTGTGATTTCGAGAAGGTCTCGAAGGTCGCGAGCGCCATAACTCCAGTGCCGGGAGGCGTAGGGCCGATGACGATAGCCATGCTTTTATATAATACAGTGTATAATTACGTTCTCATGAAAAAGCTGGACATTAAAATGGATATCGGACCAAAGTCCTGAAATTGGTTCTTTCTGTGAGCATATTTGAATTGTCGTTCTTGTAGCCTTTCAGAAGAGACGTTTCAAAGTCGAGGCCTCTGTATGATGAAGTGAAAACGGCCAAAATGATCTGCATCTGAGGTATCTCTTCCCGCAGGCCGTCGGCTTTCGTGAAAAGCGGCGTGAGAGCGCAGTAATGTCGGATGGCGACGCCGGTGTTTAAAATGTTTTTAAATCTCATCGTTACTCCATGCGCGGCCACGCTCTTCTGATAAGGGAAAAGAACTCCGCTCGCGGCGGTGTCCGAAAGATTTCGCGCCAGGAGAAAATAGTTGTTGGCCGTCCGGTTGACAAGAAGTTCCGCGTTGTATGAAAGCTCTCTTTTTTTCGCCGCCAGCCCGGCGCCGCCCTTTAAAATTTTCGCGAGATCGAGTTTTGCCGCCGCGGACATCTGATCTATCGGTTCCAGGTATTTAAAACCGTTGTTTCTGAGGCTGAACGCGAGCGTCATTTTGTCCCCCGCCTGTTTTTCGACGTCGGCGCAGGTGACGCGGCGCGAATCGCTGAACGCGTGAAAAAGTCTTATGTGTTTATATTTTCCTCCCAAAACTTTCATCGAGTTCGAATAATCAACGCCGAATTGATAGTTCGCGAATAATTCGGCGCCGGCGCTTTTTAAAAAGCGCTCGTATAAAAAGTTGCCCTGGCCTTTTTTATCTTTGGGCCTGTTCATCGGATCGAACCCGTAGTTGAAATTTCTCAGGTCGAGAAAACGCTGATCCAGCGGTTCGAAATGAAAAAGTCCGAATTGCAAGGTTGAAGCCGGGGCCGTCTTGCGGATGTAGGCTTCGTTCAAAGCAAATTGAGCGTTTTCCGGTATCGCATTGTATTGTTTTATGTAGGAGTCGCCTTCAAAGTTCTGGACGCGGCCGCGCATGAATATCTCGGCGCTAGAATCGAGTTTCGAAATATCCGCCCAGAGAGTGTTTGAAATTCCCTGCCGTCCCGCGCTGTCGCCTATGTCTATAAGGCTTGCGCGGCCCTCATAAGTGAGGGATGCGCGAACCGTTTCATTTATTTTGTGTTCGGCGGCGAAGGCCGGCGCGTTATTAGCCAAAGCGGATATCAGAACGAAAAAAACGATTATTGAAATGAGGCGGACCATGGTCCTTGAAAAATTTATTATCATAAGATATATTTTCGGTATAATTTTTGACAAATAAAATGATTTTTGTTAAGATGAAAAAATAAATATGAATCTGAAGGGGTCTTTATGAATTTTAAAAAATTTTTGCATAAAACCGCGGTTTGTTTAAAACTGACGGTTTTTTTAATATTGGCCGGTGGTTTTTTTCACTGCGCGGCCGCTTCGGAATATGTTTTAACGCCGGACCCGGATTTTTCCGGACTAAAAACGAATTGGCGTCAATGCTCGGCGGAGGTCGAGGCGCGGCTTAAGAATTTGACCCCGGATGATCTTAAAAAGCTGGACGCGCAATTAAATTACATTTATTTAAAGAACGCTGAATTTGAATTTCTGGCCGGGATCATCGCCGCATCTAAAAATCCCGAAGGCGTTTCACTGTTATTAAAGTTGCTGGCCGATGAGAAAAGGCCTGTCTTTTATAAAAAAATAGTTGTCCGCGTCCTTGCGCGGCTTATTTCCGCTGAAGGCTACGGCGGGCGGGACGAGGCCGTTAAAGAGCTGAAAATTTTTTATGGCGGGGCTGAGTGCGCTGGTTCCGCCGAACTTACGGAACTTGTTCTGTCAACCCTTTCGCGAGACCGTTCCGCGGTCGGTAAGGCTTTTTTTATAAACGGATTCAATTCTCAAAAAGATCCGCGCGTTAAGATAGGCCTGATGGAAGAATTAGCAGCTTTAGGCGATGAAGGATTCGCTGAGCTCGCGGCCGGATATAAAAAGAACCTTGAAAATGCGCCGGATGGTTTTGAATATGGGCTGGCTCTCGCGAGGGCTATCGCTTCTTTTAAAAACAAGGCCGCTTACGATATTCTTTCCGCGGCTCTTGCCGCCAGCGACAGGAAAAAAACTCCGGCATCGGAATACGACCAGCTTGAAGGCGTTCTTGCTTCGACCGGCGCCGCCGAATTTATCCCGGCTGTCGAGGAACTGCTTTTATCTGAAAAGCATTATGACGTGAATAAAGGATTTTCATACATGGGCCATTACGGCGCGCGGTATTTTTCTTTTTTATACGGCGCTTATTCGAAAATACCGGCGAACGATCCACGCAAACATTATTTTTTAAGGCGGCTGATGGAAGTCGGGTACAGAATTCCCGGCGAATCGTCCGAAGATGCGGAGTTTTTGGCGGCGCGCGATATGTTAATTGAAGGGCTGGCCTGTGAAAGAGAGCCGGCGCTGAAGAAGAGGGCGTTTGAAAAACTCGTGGACGCGGTCAAAAACGAAAAAATGTCCAAACTCTTCGAGGAGCGTTATGCGAAATCCCATGATTATCTTTTGACCATGGCTTTTTACATCGCCTCCGGGCGTAATGACCTTTTCGAAGAATTAAAAAAGGCGGATTTTTTAAAGAGAGCGGCCGCCGAGGCTTATACTATATCGGGCGAATATTCGGGGTTCAAAGCGGACGCCGCCTCGGCTAAAAAGGCGGGATGCCTGGAACAGTATTTCAAGTTCATGAAAGTTCAGAACTCTTACTTCAAGGGCGCGCTTATCGACGAGGCGGTCGCGGGGCGGGATATCGAAACGATAAATAAACTTGCCGCTTTTTCGAAAGAGTGTTCGCCGGAGTTTATATCCAGGGTCAAGCGGGCTCTGGTTTCGGTTCCGGACTGGCTTTTATCGGCCGGGGATGAGCGGCTTATAAGTTTTTCGGGGATCTACTCCTCATATAATTATATGAAGGTGAAAAAGTCGAAGGAAGTTTTCGATTCAGCCGGCGGCGATCTGGGCGTTTACCTGGCGCTTATGCAGGGTGATTACTATGATGACGGATCGTATTCCCGGGCGAGAATATGCGAGCTCGTAAAAAAAGACGCCGGTGCGGCGAAAAAAATATTGATGGAAGGCATGGTTCCAGGCCGGTTAAAACTTATGCTGCTCGCGGCCGTTAAGGAAAATTTTGAGAAGGTCAAAGATATTATTGGCGCGGAGGTTTTTGAGAAGATGCTGGCCGGCGGCTGCGAGGACGCCGAGGTCGCTCTGGAAGCTTCCGAGATCTTAAAAAAATATGACGCCGGGGCCGCTTATCCTAAGATCGTCGAGGCGCTGAAAAACGAAAAGGGAGAGTACTTCAGGGAATTATTAATGATGCGGGCCCTTGCGGGATATAAAGACGCCGCCGCGGCGAAGTTTCTTATAGAAAATTATGTTATGCCGGCCGTGCCGTTAACCGGCGAAGGCGAAGAGGGAGATACCGGGGTTGCCGATAAAAACGCCGTTGAATTGGCTGAAGCGGCATCACGGCTGCTTGGCGGAATGGGTGACGCCGCTTGCGCCCCGGCGGAAGAAGCTCTGGCCTCGCGTCCGGCGGCGGAAAAATATTTACGGTATATGACCGGTAAAAAAAGCCGGGTCGAATTATTCAGGACGGCGTTCGAATCTTTCGCGGCCGAAAAAGACGATAAAACTGCCGCCGTGCGCCTGGCAAAGGTCAAAGATAATTTCGATGCCGCCTGTGAAGATTACCTTATCGAAACGCACCGGAAAAATTATGGCAGCGGCAAAAGGCTGGAATTTCTCGCCGCCGCGCTTCTATATTCGCTTGAAATACCCGGGCCGGCGGTGAAATTCATCTCGGAAAAAGGTCCGGAAGGAATTGACGGAATAAGCGTCATTTTGAAAAGTTCCGCCGTCGACGCCCATCTTTTAAGGCAGTCGCCCGGATATGGAAAACAATACATGGCCGCGGCAGGAAAAACTGAAAACGAGGCCGCTGATATGGCGGCCCGCAAACCGCGTATTTCTCCCGCTGAAGCGGTTTCGGCTATTTGCGAAGGCCGCGGAAGATTCGGGGAGATCACGGCGGCCATGATTGGATTTGATGATGCTGGAGCGGCCGCATTCAGAAAAGGACTCTTCGATTTTTTGAAAAAAAATACGGACGCCGGCAAAAAGAACTTTTCGGAGAGCGAAGTTTTCGCCGATATCATCTCTTCTCTTATGGAATTCGAAGATCAGGCCGGCCGTGAAAAGTTATGCGGCATGGCCCGCGATCTTTTAAAGGCTGAAGGATTAAGCCGTCCGCGCTACGAGGAAATAGTTTACAGGTCGGCTTTCGCGCTCGACTGCTCCGCTGATTTTACTGCGATGAAACCGGCAGTGAAATTCGAGACGGCCTCGAGGATCTATGATAGCGGTAAATTCCAACTATCCGCTGCCGGGCCTCAGGCTTTTTATTATGCCCGCGGATTCGATGTTTTAAGTGAAACGGCGGACCTCGACATGGCCGTGATCGAAAACGGCCTTAAAGCCGCCGGCTCCGGTGAAATATATGGTTACGGAGAATACATGTCGGCGTTTTTCGATGTTTTCCTGAAAAAAACAGCCGATATGAACGCGCGGCTCGCCCTGATATGCGGGTTTCTTGAAAGCGGCAACGCCGACATGAAAAGACTGGTGGAAAGATATTTCAGTTCATATGATGAACGCGAACTGGGCCGCAAATTCGCTGAAAAATATATCGTTGATATGAAAAAACCTTATATGGATGGAGATATTGCGGGAGTCGTGGCTTCAAATCTCGACGCGGCCGCTCTGAAAAAATTCATCGGCGAATGTGAACCCGACGAGAAATATCAGATCCCGTGGTGTTTTTTTGACGCTTATTCACGGTTGAATGATCCCGTGGCGCCGGAATTTATAGAAAAAATGGCGCTGTCAAAGAACTACACGATAGCGCAATATTCGGTAAGAACGATAGACGCTATGGGCCTGGCCGGTTTTAAAATACAGAGAGCCATTTTCGAAAAGCTGTCTGAAGATACGAAGGAAATTTCTAATTCGTCGCGGTTTATAAGAAATATGTGTGTTAACGGCGGCGAGGCGGCGGTTGAGTTTCTGGTCGGGATAATACGGTCCGATGAAAATAAATTCCTGGATCTAAAGCGCGACGCGTTAAATGAACTTGGCAGGACGCGTTCAGTTAAGGCTTTTGAGGCGCTCTGCGAAACGGTTCTTGATGAGACTTATGCCCGGGTCTCGTTCGACGCGCTTTCGACGATGCGCGAAAGGATGATATTGGAACTGATAGAGGCCGAGAAAAGGTCGGAAGGCCGGCTCCGCGTGTATCTCGCTTCGGTCCTTTTTAACGGCGGCGTTCGCGGTCCTTTTCTGGCGCTTCTCGTAAATTCTCTTCCTGATATCATTTCGGTAAGCGCGAATTATCTGCCGGGCGCGGGTTTACAGGATGCGGGGCGCTATTCATCCACGGCTTCAAGAAAGCTTTTTAAGGCCGCCGTATCTTCGGTTTCGGCCGAGATCCGGAAAACGGATTTTTCCAAATTTAAGGACAACCCTGAAAAGACCCGCGTTTACGCCTATCTGGTGTCATGCCTTGGTTTTTCGGACTCTTCCGAAGACGCAGGGCTTCTGGTCGGGCTTTTAGATACGGATGGATATGAGATTCCGGCCTCGGCGACCGCCGCGCTTTTAAATATTGGAGGGTCCGCGAAAGAAACGGTATTAAAAGCTTCTTCTAATGATGGAAATAAAGCTGAATTTCAGAGAAAACTGCTTCATGTTCTGAGACGGCTTAACGCGCGCGACGCGGCTCCGGTGTTTTTGAAGGCGCTCGCCTCCAAGGACGAAGGGCTCGTCCGTGAAGCGTGCGACGCCATAGGCGAATTGAAAATTTACCGGGCTATTCCTTCGCTCATCGCCATGCTCGGCGGGGCAAAAGATTACAGCGCGCGGGACGCGCTTACAAGACTCGGCGATGAATCGTTCCAGCCTTTACTGGTCGCTATCTCTGATAACGCTAGAGCGAAAAGCGCTTTTGCCGCGGCTTCGAGTATTTTAGCGTATGCCCGCGAAGATAAACTCGCTTTGCTGATATCGGAAATCGAAAAGGAATTCGAGACGCTTTCAAATTCGAAAGAGCGCGGGCCGAAACTTCTTCTTGCCATGCTCGCGGCGTCGCGCGGCCGGGATGAAGCGCTTAAAAGGCTCCTGGAGAACGATGAGAATGCTCTTATAATTCCGAATGACAGCGTCTTTAAATATTGGCGCGACCGTTCGGTATTTAAAAGAATCGGAAAGGCCTCGGTAATGCCGCTTGTTAATCTCATCGTTAAAACGGACGAAAAAGATAACGGACAAAAATACGACGCCCTGGAAGCGCTGGCCGAAATAAAGGACGCGGCCGCGGCAGAACATTTGTCGGGATATATGAAAAGCGTTAAAGACGCCAACTTTAAAAGAAGGCTCCTGGAGTATATCGCCGGCTCGTCGCGGGACGCCCTGACGGTTTTTATCGCGGTGCTGGGGACTGAAAAAGACAGGTATCTCAGGCACCGCGCCGCGCTTGGAGTTGAAAGCCTCGCGGCTGGCCAGGCCTCGCTTTCGGCTGAAGTGATGAAACTTCTCGCCGTGGAAAAGGACGAGGCCGTACAGGCGGTTTTTATAAGAACTCTTGGAAAGGCGGGGTTTTATGAAGCGCTTGCGAAGATGATCGAAATATTGAAAAATTCCGGTTCGAATGAACTGCTCGATGAAACGGCGAAAGCTATTTTCTCGCTCGGCAGGCTTTCCGAGGCTAAAAACGGATTGAAAACCATTTTAAATGAGGCGCGTTCGGAAATAAACGCCGCCTATGCCGCCAGGATTTTCGGATATTATCAGGATTCAGGATCGGTCGATCTGCTTTGCGCGGTTCTTTTAAAGTCGCTTGAAAAAGGCGGTTCTTTCAAAAAAAGAGAACTGATCAGGTCGCTTTCGGCGATCCTCGCCCCGCTCGATGACATTGAGACCCGCGAATTTACCGGGACACCCGATTTTAGAAAGGCCCTCGGCGCGGCTACGGCGGATAACGATCCGGGCATCCGTGAAGCGGCGCGGCTGGCATTGGCCGCTATTTTAAAGGCAAATGGCGCGTCTGAAAAATATTCGGCTCCCGAGCCGCCTTCTTATTTCGAGGTCAAGGCTTCAAACGAGAAATGTTCGCTCTTATGGGATTTCAAAGACGGGAAGCCCGCGGGAGATAGCATGATCGAGATCTTCCGTGACGGCAAAAATATTGCGACAGTGGACGCCATGGCCTCTCGGTACGAAGATTCCGGGCTTAAGAACGGCCGGCGATATGATTATCATATAAGAGCGGTCAGCGGTTTTAAAAACGCGGGAGCGCAGACCGGAACGATCTCATGTTCGCCGTCGAAGCCGCCGGGGCCGGTAGAAGAATTGAAGATCGCGCCCGGCAACACTTTTATCGAACTTTCTTGGAAATACAGCGTTGAAGAGAGTTCTCGCTCGGATCTCTCCGCGTTCGTTATTTTGAGGAACGGCCGGGAGATAGCCAGGCTTTTGCCCGGTGAAAAAAAATACGTTGATTACGGCCTTTCAGCCTCTAAGATCTATTCGTACAAATTGTTCGGAGTGAACAGGCAGAGCGCCGAGGGTGCTTCGTCTTCGGTTTCGGGTTCGCCCCTGTTTTCGGGCATAAAGGGCGGGAGATAAAAATGATAAAGATCAGATTTTTAGAAAAAAACAATTTTTTATGTTTTGCGCTATGCGTTATGTTTTTACTGGAATTTTTGGGGCCCGGCTCCGATCCGGCTAAGGTTTTCGCGGCCGGGCTCGAGATAGAGGAAATGTATCCTATATCGCGTATCGAAAAGGGACTGAAGCGCGAGATGACGACCGAAACGCTTTTGGAAAGGTCGCTCGCCGACTGCCCCATGTCTTTTTTTGATGACGCCCTGCCGACGGGAGCGGTCGAGATACTTCCGCCGGCGTTTTCGGATAAAAGATCATTCTCGGGCGCGAAATCGATCGAACTCGCGGGTCCGGGCCGGCAAACGGCCTATTTCGTTCTGCCGGACTCGGGGTATACGATAGCGGATAACGAAAATATAGTTTTTTATATCATGGTCGGCGACGGCGCGCGGCCGGAACAGGTCCTCGTAGCTTTTTATGATGAAACGGGTTCTGCGGAACATCGAATATTCTGGGGAGCGGACCGCATCAATTTTGACGGCGCGACCGGGACTTTTTCGAATTTTCCGGCCGGAGCCCTTACCGCTGCGCAAGGTTTATGGCACAGGGTATCGGTTCCTTCTAAAACCGTCGGAATGGGCGGGCATAAACTCTGCGGAGTGCTGCTGGCTAAATCCGGAGGCGAGGTATATTTTGACAGGTTCACGAAGTCATTCGCCATGACTGACCCTCAAAGAATGATCATGGAACCAGTTGAAAATATCCTTGCGATATATAAGGACTCATTCGTAAATCTTTCGCTTAAAGTTTCGGGGGCTTCGGAAGGTTCATCCGGGGAAGTCACGGTCCGGCATTCGAACGGCAAAACTTACGCCAGAAAGCTCGGTCCGGCAGTCGAGGGAGTGTTTGCCTTCGATCTTACCGATGATTCCGGAGCCGTCATACCATCGGGAACTTCGGAGATCATTCTTAAATACAAGACCATTCTTGGATTTGACGCCAGCGTCTCGGCGGACTTTGAGATACTTCAGCTGATATCGAGGATCGCCCTTCCCTGGGACGATTCGATAGTCAACGCCACGGTTCCTGTTTTCGGCGACGCGCTCGGAATGGATTTTTCCCATTACACGGTTACTTTCGAGGAATTATCTCCGGACGGCACGAAAGAAGTAAAAGCCTCCGTCGCCGAACCGAGATTTCTTGCCGATCACCGTCTGAAATTTCCGGGCAAGGCGACAGTGACCGGAAATCTATGCTCTATAGATGCCGGCACTAACCTCTATTATAAATACCAGAAGAGAACCGCCGGGAAACAGCTTAAATATAACGGTAAATGCAGGATAGAACTGAAAGTTTACGATAGATCGGGTAATTGCCGGACGGACCGCCGCGACGTGATAGTGGGAAGAATAATTTCGAGCACTATTGCTCAATTCGTCGAATCGAACGATTCGGCGCGCGCCGCTCTGTTCGTCGAGCCGTATTCGATAACGGAAGGTTTCACGCTTTGCTCCCTGCTTTCGGTTGAAAAAGAGCTTTCACCCGCCTCTCCGGTTCTTTCTAACGGAGCTATGAAGCTTATGTCCGGGATATACGAGGCCAGACCCCGCGGCCTTAAATTTGACGTCGCCGCCGTTTTAAAGTTATACGGCATAGATACTTCGCAGGGCACCTCGTCCATATCTCTTTTCAGATACCGTAAAGGCGAAGGCTGGAAAATGCTGCCGTCGGAATTCGATGATGAAGGCTGTCTTACTTCTAAAATATACGGCTTCAACGATTCCGGAAGGACCTATTTCGCCGCATGGACGGGCGGTCTTGATCCGGCGGCCATGGAAGGCGCCGTGGAACAAACGAAAATTCTTATGTCTCCGCCCTTATCCGCGGTCTCCTCCACTCATCCATTCTTTCTGCAATGCGATTTCGAGAACGGGAACCCGGAGCTTTATCCAAGAGCTATTGCGGATAACGTTGAACTCTCGGCCGATACGAGGGAATGTTTCTCCGGCAGAAGGTCCCTGCGGATAACTAACAAAAAAACGCCGTCGGACGTTTCGGTCACCCTGACCGGGAAAAAATTCGACGCTATGAAATATCCGGTCCTTTCCTTTAATTATAAATGTCCGGCCACTTTCGAGGTGAATCTAATGATAAAGGCGCTGGGCAGATATTTTGAAGTGCCGCTTTCGCATTCAACCCGCGGGTCGTCGATAGGGCATACGCCTGTTTCGTGCGCGCCGCTCATCAGGGACGGACGCTGGCATAATTTCAGGGCGAACCTTTTAGAAATGATAAAAAATAACGCTCCCGAGCTTAAAGACGCCGGCGAGTGCGTTATCGAAGAAATATTCTTCTGCGATTACCGTTATGTCGGATGGGCCGAAGTAAGCGACGGGTTCAACGAACCGGAAGCGTATTTCAACATAGACGATCTTTACATAACTTCTGGAGGCTCTTCATTGAAAACGGTTAATTTTTCATGGAAACCGCTCGATAAAAATATCGTTAAATTCAGGTATTGCTTTGACCAGTTCATCAGTTCGATTCCGCGCGGCGATGAAACTTCAGAAATATCGGCTGATTTTGCCGTCTCGTCCGATCCCGGCACCGACGAATGGTATTTTCATATAACCGGCCTCGCGGCTGACGGTAAACCGGTCACGGCTCCGATGCATTTTCAGGTAAGAGTGGACAATACCCCGCCCTCGGTAATCGAGACCGTTCCCGCTGACGGCGCTTTTTCATCGACGGCGCTTATTTCCGTTAAAATATCGGATCCCGGTTCCGGCGTGAATCCGGCTTCGTTAAGTATGGAAGTGGACGGGACAAAATATATTGTCGGCGACGGCGCTCTGACTTATGATTCTTCGAGCGGGCTTTTGAAGCTTGAGTTTTTCAGGCTTCGCCCGGCGCGCCCCGGCTTCGTTGACGGCCAGGTGGTATCGGTTAAAATAGACGGCGTTTCGGATAACGCCGGAAATAAAATGGAGAAGCCTTACGAGTTTAAATTTACCGTCGATTATTCGCCCGTGACCGCTGGCCGCGATTTCCTGCTGACCGGCGACGGCGGAGAAAGTCCCGCGTGGTCTCCTGATTCTAAAAAAATAGCTTTCGTTTCCTATAAGACCGGCAGGCCGAAGATCTATGAAATAAATATCGACGATAAAAAGATATCCGCAGCGTCTTCAGATAATAACGCGGATTATCTTTGCCCGTTCTATCTTGCCGACGGCCGGATATGCGCGTCAAAAAGATCCGCCGGCTCGCCGGTTTTTAACATCGTCGCGCTCGGGGCTTCGGCAGCGGCTGAAAAACCCATTACGGCTTATAAAGAACATGACTCGCTGGCGGGTTCGGCTTCATTCGACGGAAAGCATATAGTTTTTTCGCGCAATAATGAGATATATCTGGTTCCGTCGTCTGGCGGCGACGCAGTAAGCATACTTGGCGACGTTAACGGTTTTTTCCTCGACCCTTCATTTTCACCGGACGCCGGAACCGTAATATACCGTAAAGATCTTTACACTAACACCATCTGGACCGCCGCCCGCGACGGTTCGGACCGTAAACTTCTTATAGCCGATGGCTATGAGTTCGACCCTTCATTTTCGCCGGACGGCCGTAAGATACTTTTTACCGAAAAAAACGAAACGTTATCCGCGATATATACCGCGAATTCGGACGGATCTGAAATGGCGCCCTTGATCCGCGGCGGGATATACGATATGAAGAATCCGAAAATGAGCCGTGACCAAAAGATGATAGCTTATGAATCGACGAGGAACGGCCTGTGGAATATATCCGTCTTCAGACTCATCTATTCCGCTCCCGTCGAATCTTCGGTCGTCAGCCTTAAGTCCCCGGGCGATCAGCCCGGCGGCCCGAAAAAAGAAGCGATCAGGATCGGCTATGAGGTTTTGGAGGACGGGACGCAGGTCTCATTGAAAATATATGATCCGTCGGGGGTTCTCGTTAAAACGCTGTCGTCTTTCGAAGGTGAAATGGCGGGCAGGCGTTATGCGACATGGGATGGCGTCTCCGACTCCGGTAAAAAGGCCGATCCCGAAGTTCCATACATCGTAAGATATGAATTAAGGTCCAGGGACTCGGGGAAGCCCGTGGTAAAGGTTTCGAAAATAGCTTTTAATCAGAAGGCGTCGGAATTGCCCGTGAATTTTTCAAATATAAGGGAAAGCGTTTTCGTCGATGAAGGTAAACGGCGCGCTTCGGAATCGGCTTCGATAGCCGCCGCTAAAGAAAATATATTCAGGGGCCGCGACAATGAGCCGCCTCTTCCCGTGACGGGCTTTTCGGCTGCCGCCGGCGTCGCGATGATCGACCTGGCGTGGAAGGCTAACGGCGAGAGCGACCTGGCCGGTTACGAGATCATAAGGACGGACAGAATTAAAAAATCAAGAAAACTAATAAACGCGGATCCCGGAAAAACTTCGTATCATGACGCCGCGGTTGAATGCGGCGAAACTTATGATTATTCGATAACGGCGCTTGACGCGTCCGGAAACGGTTCCCAGCCGCGGACCATTTCAGCCGTTCCTGAATTCGATTATTATTACTACGGCATCGATTGCGGCGGGTCTGATATGGCCGTCAGACTTAATATGAATAATCTCGAGTTCGACGTAATTAAGGACGCTAAAGCGGCTTTTTCGGCCGGTCTTATGGCGCCGCCTGATCTTACGGGCGGCACGCGGTTCATATTCTCTTTTAATTCCGGGTTTTACAACCTTTTCTGCTTCTCCCGTTCGAGCGGGGATTTTTATTACACCCGA
The DNA here is from genome assembly GCA_964551445.1 of uncultured bacterium. Lineage (GTDB taxonomy): Bacteria > Muiribacteriota > UBA9980 > UBA9980 > UBA9980 > DAOPXV01. Next base: position 19,601 of record CAZKCG010000048.1, read on the forward strand.
AGCTACAAA
>CAZKCG010000048.1:19619-37256 GCA_964551445.1 uncultured bacterium
AGCTACGATCTGAAATCGTTTTCCTCCTGGAAACTTGTGTTCACGGGTTTGGAGCTCCCGGACGGCGCTTCGAACGGGAATTCTATTCACTTCATAGGCGATCGTGACGATAAAAAATTCACGGCATTTTGTTATGACCCTGAATTAGAGACCCTGTGGGCGGCTGAAATAACGAAGGGCTCGCCCCGTCTCGCATGGAAAAAGGCCGCGAAAAATATAGCGGCTGCCCCTGGCGGATCGCCTTCGATGATATCCGCAGGAATGAAAGACGGTAAATATCTTTTCTATTCGGCGGATCCTTCGACCGGCGCTGTGTACAGAACGGCTACGGCGGATCTTAAGTCATGGACCGCCTGGAAAAAGGTTGTTTCCTTTAAATAGCGGATAATGAAGCGGCCCTTTTAACGGGCGCCGCGTTCGAATATATTTAAAATTCGTGTATGGATTCGCCGGGCGGCCGTTATCAGACCTTTATGACGGAGCTTCCATCCGGCTGCTTGGTTATTTCTATCCAGGTGGCGATGCGCTCCCTGACCTCGCGGATGTGGCTGATCACACCTATCTTTTTGCCGATGTCGTTGAGCTTGTTAATCATTTCGAGAACATCTTCGAGCGCTTCTGAATCTAAAACGCCGAATCCCTCGTCTAAAAACATGAAGTCGATGCTTTTATTTCCGGCGCTTATCTGGCTCAGCGCAAGCGCCAGAGACAGGCTCGCCATAAAACTTTCGCCGCCGGATATCGTGGATATCTCACGGGTGAGGCCCTCGTTAAGATAATCTTTTATAAATATCTGATTCGCGCTTTCCGGAGCGTACGCGAATTCATAACGGCCTCCGGTCAGTTTTTTCAGGTACTGGCTTGCCAGCGCCAGAAGGCCGTCCATGTGAAATGAGAGGACGAAATCACGGAACTGATTGTCTTTGGTGATCTGATAAAGCAGTTCAGCGGCCGAGAAATCTTTATTGAGAAGCTCGAATTCTTCCTTGACTTTTTTAAATTCGCCTTCAAGTTTTTCGATCTCCGTGAGCTGGTTTGAAATTTCGCCTATTTCACGGTTTGCCAGGTCTATTTCGATGTTTTTAGCCGCTTCCTCGTCTTTCGCGTTCTCAAGTTTCAGAGCGTCAAAAGGTTCGGCTTTTAAAATTCTTTCTGTTTCCTCTATCCTTGCTTCGATCCTGTTTTTTTCCATGGATCTTAAATTGTATATTTGTTCGAGTTTATCTATGCCGGCGGTGCTTTGCGCAAGTTTTCCTGCCAGGTGGATCTCGAGGCCGGTTTCAAAGCATTTTTCCCTGATGAGCTTTTCGCAGGCCGACACGCCGTCCTTGAATTTTGCCAGGTCCGGCTGTGATTTTATTATAAAGTCCTGTCTGGAAATTTTACGGGTGTTGAGTTCGGAAACGGTTTTATCGAGTTTATCCGACCCGCTCTTTATGTAATTTTTTTCGGCTTCGAGTTCGTTCAGCCTCTCGTCAGGGTCCCTGTTCTGGGTCAGAGTTCGAAACTCGCCGGCCAGAAGGTTCAGCTGCGAGACTATAGCGTCCATCTCTTTCGTCAGTTCGTTTTTATTATTCGTGTAATGCTGCGTTTCCAGCAATATTTTTTCAAACCGGGATCTGACCAGGATTTTTTCCTTTTCATATTTTTCAAGCGCGGCGGAAGCCGATTTAAGAGTTTTTAACGCATCTTCCCATTTTTTCACGGCATCGTCCGCCGCCAGGCCTTTAAGCAGATCCGGCGTTTCGAGAGCTTTGAGAAGTGACCCGCGTTCAGCGCATATATTTTTTATCTCTACATTTTTAACGCCGATCTCCTGATTTTTTTCGTCGCGGCTCTTTTGGAGCAAAGCGCTTGAGCTGAGAGCGGTATTTTTTTCGCTTTCGGCGCACGCGGCTTTTTTTTCAAGCTCTTTTATTTCAGCGTTTATTTCTTTGAGCTCGTTTTTCAGTTCAAGCGGCGTTTTTCCGGCCGCGCAGAGGTTGCCGGCATCGTTATTTAGCGCCGGATGTTCAATGCTTCCGCAGACGGGACAGGCGCATCCTTCTTTTAATTTCGACCGTATTTCGGAAGCGGCGTTCGATATGGAGCTGGTTTCAAATTCCGCTGAAACTCTTTCTTTTTGGATCTCGCACGCGGCTATTTTTTTTCGCGCGTCGCCTGCGGTCATTTCGGCTGATTCAATTGTTTTTGACATTTCCGAAATTTCCAATTCGATCTTTGCGATCTGGCTGTTCAGCCGGCCGGCTTCCTTTTCAAGTTTCGCGATATCATTCGTCCGCAAATTAAATTTTTCAAAGTTATTTTTAAATGCGTTCAGCCGGTCATCGGTTCCTTCGAACTGTGAAAAAGAATCTATAGCCATGGACGCGTCAACTATATTTTTCTCTATTACGGCAAGTTTTTCCGATACGGCTTCAGCCTCGGCGGAATTTCCGCTTATGTGAAACTGCATATCGCCCGCCCTGTCTTTTTTTAAGGCGAGCGAGGATTCGAGCGGTTCCATTTGCCCTTTGAGAGCGGCCGCTTTTATTAAATCCGCTTTTTGAATTTCGTAATTTTTATCGAAAAGCGCCTTGCGCTCTTTCATTTCGGCCTGTTCGCCGCAATGTTTTTTCAGGGCGTCGTCGATATTTGAAATTTCTCGGGTTTCCAGTTCGATCTTATTTTCAATTTCTTTAAGGCCAGTCTCATTTTCGGACAGTTTTCTTAAAGGTTCCCGGAAGTGATCGCGAGCCGTTTTAAGATTTTTCAATTCAGTTTGAGCCGCGGTGAAATCGAATGAACCGTTAAGGCCCGACAGTTTTTTCTTTTCCGCTTCGAGTTCGTTAAAGGCTGCGTTCAGGCGCTCAAGCGATGTTTTTAATACGCGGATCGCTTGAAGCTCATTTCTTTTTTTTTCAAGCGCCGCGTGTTTTTCAGTTATGTCTTTTTTTATGATATCTATATCACGGCCGCCTATATTGGCCAGAAGCGCGTCCAATTTTATTTTTTGGAATGAATGATCATTTTTATATTTTTCGTAATCGTCTTTTATCGCGGTCTTTATTTTTTCAAGGATCTCGTTGCCGGTGACTGTTTCTATTATCTTTCTGCGTTCTTCGGGCCGCGCCTTTAAAAAATCATCGAATTTATTTTGAGCGAGTATGACCGTTTTGGTAAAACTGTCATATTCTAAGCCCAGAAGTTCTGCGCTGTGTTTTTCGATGTTATTGACCCGAACGCCGGCGATCAATTCGCCGTTTTTATAGGCGCTTATTTTTTTTAGATCATTTTTATCTACCTGCCATAAGTGTTTGTAAACGTGGCCGCCTAACTCGAATACGAGCTCGATGGCCGCGCTTTTTTCACTCTGGTTTTTGAGCATTCGCGTGTTTTTGGACGAAAGCCTCGGTGTTCTGTCGAAAAGCGCCGTGGTTATGGCGTCTAATATCGTAGTTTTCCCGGATCCGGTGGGGCCGGTTATCAGAAAAAGATTCTCGCCGGAAAGAGGCGGTTTATCGAATTCTATTTTCTGAGTATTGCGCAGGGAATTTATATTTTTTACGGTAAGTTCAATCAGTTTCATTCGAATCATCCCTTGCCATAACCGATTGGACCACGCGGTTGAACTGGTTAATAATTTTGTCCTTTTCGCATTCGCGGTCTTTTATAAAAAGCTTGAAAAGTTCTTCCAGCGAAAGTTTTTTAAAGTCGGTTGAGTTTAAGATTATTCTATCCGACGCCCGGTTTATTTCGAAGCTTGTGGAGACTATTTTAATATTTTGATCCTTGGCGACCTTTTGAAGAAGGGACTGTTTTTCAAGATTTATAACTTCAGAAAAGACTATGGAAACGAACGCGTTCGAGTTTTTTTCAAAACTCGACATTATGTGCTCGAATGTTCCCTGATAATTGTGATAGTTCGAATAGCGCGGAAGTTTTATTTCGGATATGCCGGTGATCTGACTTTTCGAGGTTTCGATGAGCATCATTTTTTTGTCCGCGGCGCCTTCGTCTATGGATACCGGAATTATTGACCCGGAATAATAAGCGTTGCAGGCCACGCGCTGCTGTCGGTGGAGATGGCCGAATGCGTAATAGGATATGTTTTTCGGAAACTTATCGAATTCGACGAGATAGGCGTTACCCTGCTGTATCGCTCTTTCGCTTCCGGCCGGCAGGGAATTTTTCACGAAAAGGTGCCCGAGGGCGATCTTAAGTCCGCCGCGGCTTTTTAAAACGGCGCGCTCGACGATCCCGGCGTAAGCGGCCCCGTAATTTGCGGCATCGTCAGAGGCTTCGGCGAGCGGAGAAGATGATATGACGCCCGCGTCGGGTATATAAGGGATCGCTATTATTGAAGCCGGTTCGCCTCCGATCTCCGTTTCGAAAGGCTCATATTCGTTTTGCGCGGCGTATCCGGCGACGAATATCCCGTGGGTGCAAAAAAGCCTTTCGGGAGCGCATATCCGTTCGTGATTGTCGTGATTTCCAGCTATCATAAAGGTTTTCGCGCCGGCCGCCGAGATCCTTGAAAGGAAAGAATAATAAATGTCCTCCGATTCGCCCGAAGGATTGAAACCGTCAAATATATCGCCAGCTATCAAAAGCGCGTCGATTTTTTCGCTAAGAGCGTAATCCGAGATGAATTCAAGGCATTTCGTTATGTCTTCGTTCTGCGAATAGCGGCCGAGGCGCGCGCCTATATGCAAGTCCGAAATGTGAAGTATTCTCGCCATTTTATCTCCTGTGAAGATTTTTAAACTTTTTAAGTTTATAACAATTCCGTGATATTGTCAATATAAAAAGACGCATGCTTTTTCCGGTTTAATTACATAAAAAGATATTTTTCTCTTTAAAAACTTCAAAATTTATGGTATAATACATCTACAAAAAAATTAAACATGTTTTTAACTTATTTATCACATTTCGTTCTTTTCATTATTCCGTTGATCAATTCAATAAATATACAAATATGGAGGTCGTTAAAGTAATGAATTATGTTTATCTTTCACCGCATTTTCCGCCTAATTTCTATAATTTTTGCGTAAACCTAAAAATGATGGGTGTTAACGTGGTGGGACTCGCGGATGAGCAATTTTCAAATTTAAGGCCCGAACTTCAGGGCGCACTCAACGATTATTACCGCGCCGAAAATATGCACGATTACGGCGAACTCGTAAGGGCTCTTGGATATTTCACGCATAAATACGGAAAGATAGACCGCATCGATTCGCATAACGAATACTGGCTTGAAGTAGAATCACATCTTCGCACGGACTTTAATATCCCCGGTGTCAGATCTTCGGAGATCCTCGATATGAAATGCAAGTCGCGCATGAAGAAAATTTTCACACAGGCCGGCGTGAACGTCGCCCGCGGCATAATAGTCCATAATTTCGACGAAGGGAAGCGCTTTATTGACGAGGTCGGGTATCCCGTCGTCGTTAAGCCGGACAACGGTGTTGGCGCGGCTAACACATACAGGATAAACAATCGTTTGGAACTCGAGAATTTCTTCAACAATAAACCCGACTGTATTTACTTCATGGAAGAATTCGTTCACGGTCAGATGCTTACCTTCGACGGTCTCGTCGATAAAGACGGAAAGATCGTTTTCTGCACGTCGCACACATATAACAAAGGAATAATGGAAGCGGTCAACGAGGACGATCACGTTTACTATTACTCTTACCGCGAGCTGCCGGCCGATCTCGAGGACGCCGGAAGAAGGATAGTCAAAGCTTTCAATCTTCGCGAAAAACTTTTTCACTTCGAATTCTTCAGATCCGACAAGGACCAGAAGATAATTGCGCTCGAAGTTAATATGCGCCCGCCGGGCGGCCTCACCTGCGACATGTTCAATTTCGCCAATGACATAGACATCTACCGCGAATGGGCTAACATAGTCGTTCACAATAAATTCTCCGCGACTTATTCAAGGCCTTACCACTGCTGCTACATCGGAAGAAAATTCAGAAAGAATTACAAACACACGCACGAACAGATAATCGAGAATTTCGGCCCTTACATATCTCATCACGAACAGATCTTCTCGGTCTTCAGCGCCGCGCTCGGCGATTACGGATATCTCGCCAGAGCCCGCACTCTCGACGAAATAAAGGCCGTTGTAGAATACGTTCACGCCGAGAACTAGTATATGCCCTGCCGATGGCCGGCAGGTGCGGATCAAATCATATTAAGGAGAAAAGTATAAATGCACGTCGAGTATCACAAATGGTGGAGCAGAAATCTAAATCAGGACATGGAATTTAAAATATACGGGCACTGGGGCAAACCCGTGATCGTGTTCCCGTCAATGAACGGCCGGTTTTATGAATATGAAGGATTCGGCATGATAGATACGCTCGCGCCTTTCATAGAAGCCGGCAGGATCAAGGTTATAGCGATAGACGGCGTTGACGGCCAGTCATGGACCAATTACGCGTCTCATCCGGCCGACCGGGCCAGAAGGCACAACGAATACGACAGGTATATAGTAGAGGAGCTCATTCCATGCCTTTCGGAAATGCTCAGTTATAACGGCAAGTACATATCGACCGGCTGCAGCATGGGCGGGTATCATTCCGCCAATTTCTTTTTCCGTCATCCCGACGTGTTCGATACGCTCATAGCTTTAAGCGGCGTGTATAACCTCAACATGTTCGTCGGCGATTACATGGACGATAACGTATATCATAATTCGCCGCTCATGTATCTTAAAAACATGAACGATCCATGGTTCCTGGACAAGTACCGCCAGAGCAGGATAATCGTTTGCGTTGGACAGGGCGCCTGGGAACAGCCGATGCTCGACGAGACGCGCGAACTTAAAAGGATACTCGATTCCAAAGGCGTTCCCGCGTGGATCGATATATGGGGACACGACGTGTATCACGACTGGCCGTGGTGGAAAACCCAGATAGTTCACTATTTGAACAATATCGGGCTGTAACTGATAAATAAATTCGGAATATATTATATACTTGCGCCGGGCTTCGAAAGATGTTCCGGCGTTTTATTTTATGCCAAGGATTTCCTTCGTCATTTCATCCCATTTGAATTGCGAAAATTTCAATTCCGGATAGCCCGGTTTTAATCCGTATTTCGGGAAATATATCGATATTCCGGTAGCCGCCGGCGCTGCTGAGGAGCATACGCGGTTGTCTATCACGCATTTTTGATATGCCAGCATGGCGAGTTCGGCCTGAGGTTTTATTTTAGAGAGAGAAGGTTCTTCAAGAACCAGTTTTATGAAATGGCCGATATCGATATATTCAGAATAAGTGAATTTGAGGACCTTTTCTCTTATGGCTTTTACGGCGGTTTTTTCATCCGCGGTGAGCCCCATTATGGCGGCCGCCATTTCGTTTAACTTTTGAGCGAGTTCATCCGCCTTCGAGCAGTTCACGGCGGAATAAACCGCCGGCGCGTTCGCGCGGTTTTTATATTTTTCGTAAAAAGCCTGGCACACGAGTTTCGAAAGTTCCACGGCGTTCATTTTCGGATTTTCGGACAGCGGCTTCAATATGGTATCGTAAGGGATCCCGTTGTCCGGCTCGATATCCTCGGACGCGGCCACGAATCTTACGCCGTCTTTTACTTCATATATGATCTCGATCATCTGCATGAGGCAGGCGTCCATGATAAGAAGGTCAAGCGGTCTGCCGGCGATCGAAGTCACTGCGTCCAGACAGGCTCCGAGGTCTCTGGTCGATATGTTGTTTTTAGAATCAAAATCGTAAGATATGCCCTTCGAGGAATTTTTATCGGCAGACTTCCAGCCGCTGCCGTGGTTCCAGATGACTAGCGCGTAACGCTCCGCCGGATAATTTTCGGCGGACCATTTGAAGAATTTAACCGCTTCCTTATAATCGCCGGAATCTATTTCGCCAAGATCGCTTTTCATAGCGGATGATACGCCCCAATCGTCTAACTTTGAACCGGCGTTTTCTTTGGTTACATAATATCTTCTGGCGGGGCGATCTTTTCTGTCGAGCTGGACGATGATGTTCAAACTTTCAGTCGATCCAACGGTTTCGAGTTCGCGCATATCTATAGGACCGAAAGCGTCGAGGTCGTTGTCGGCGTTCATATAGACCATGAACGTCCAGCGGGCCTTTTCGGCGGCGGAGGCGCTGTTTCCAGCGCCGGAAGCGAAAACGGCCGATAAGAGAAGAAGCAATATATACTTTTTCATAGATGCCTCCGTCAAAAAAAAATGTGATTGGCGCAGATACTGAAAATAGAGAACAGAGATGAGATAATAGAGAATAGTTGTGGACTTTTAATATTTTAAAATGGCGGCCAAAGGCCGCGACATTAAGTATTCTTTATTCACTGTTCTCTATTCGCTTGTATAATGTACAAAACACTAAAGAACTATTTTTATTTTAAAATAATTTCCCCCGTCATTCCATCTTCTTTGCCGGATAAACCGGTAAGCCTGACCTTTATCATTTTACATTCCATATCCGCGCTTCCTTCAAAGACGGTTTCCACGAATCTCTCGGTATGGCCGGTTAGAAATGTTTTTCCGGCTTTGTTAACGCTCTTTTCCGGTATGACGAAAGCCTCGCGGCCGATGTTTTTCATATAGAAATCAGCGTTCTTCTTTTTTTTTAGTTCATGAAGACGGGCGGAGCGCTCTTTCTTTTCCTGCGGCGTGACCTTGGGTTTCATGGAAGAAGCACGAGTTCCGGCCCGGTCGGAATACTGGAAAATATGGAAATCAAAGACAGGCAGTTCGGTTAAAAGTGAAACGGTCTCTTCGAAATCTTCGCTGGTCTCGCCAGGAAATCCGACGATAACATCGGTAGTTATGGCCGGGGTATCGATGTTATTACATATAAGTTCTATTTTTTCGGCGAATAATTTTCTGTTATATCTTCTGTTCATGGCGTCGAGCACTTTATCGGAGCCGCTTTGAAGCGGAAGGTGAAAGTGAGGCGCCAGCGAGTTCGAATTTTTTATTAAAAGAACGCTCTTTTCTGTTATTTCGGAAGGATCTATTGAACTTAACCTCACCCTGAAGTTTGAAAGCGTCATGGTGTAGAGATCGATGAGTTTTAAAAGCTCCTCGAAATTTATCCGTTTGTCGTCCATATCGGGGGCGTCGTATTTTCCAAGGTGTATCCCTGTCAGAACGACCTCTGAAAAGCCGGCTTTAAAAGCGTCCGATATCTCGCAAAGGACGGTTTCGGGCGGTTTGCTCCATTCTTCGTTCCTTATAAAGGGGACTATGCAGTATGAACAGAAATTTTTGCATCCGTCCTGGACCTTGATCTGCGCGCGCGCTCTGGAGCCTTCGGCGTGCGGAGCGAAGATCTTTTCAGGCCGGTCCTCATTATTTTTTTTCAGATTGGCGGATCTGAATTTTTCATGAATTCCGTCCATTGCGGCTAACGCTTCAACGCAGATGACGCCCGTGTTGCATTTCGACGCCTGATTTATATAAATATCCACGCAGCTGACCGTTTCGAGGCCGAGCCTCGTCGCGTAGCAGCCGGCGAGCACTATTATAGAATCAGGATATTTCCTTTTAAGCTTTCCTGCCGTCTGGCGGGCCTTGCTTTCGGCTTCGGCCGTTATGGCGCAGCTGTTGATTATATAAATGTCGGCTTCGCTTTCAGGAACGACGCGTATGAGGTCATATTCAGAGAACGAATCCGAGATGACCTTTTCTTCGTATTGATTCACCTTGCATCCAAGCGTTAATATGGCGTATCTTAGCACTTAAAAATCACCGCTTTCATACTTGATTATGGCGAGCGCGGCCGCGGGAGCGAATTCCGCCCGAAGCACCGTGCCGCGCAATGTGAACGGTATGAACCGGGGGCCTGAGCCTTTGAGCGCGAGGCTTTCTTTTTCGGAAAATCCGCCTTCGGGGCCTGATATTAAAAAAATATTTTTAGCGAAGTCGTTTTTTAATGACGAGAATGAGCCGCGGATCCCGTTCGCGGCTTCGTCCGCGACGGCACTTGCGTCCGACGCGGAAGGCTCTAAAAGAGGAAAACATAAAGCCTTAGTTTTTTCAGCCAGAGTGAAGATGTCTTCAAATTTGACGCTCCCGATGACCGGAGGCACGAGTCTCCGGCACTGTGAACTAGCGCTTTCGGCTATCTTTTGGAACCTTATTATTTTTTCATCGTCGATATGCGATATAGCCCTGTCGGAATTGAAAAAGAAAATTTTTGAGGCTCCGGTTTCGGTAAGGCGCTCCACCGCGTCCTCGTTCTTTTTACCCTTGAGAATAGCCATGAAAACGCTTGTTTCATGACGCGAAATATCGTCGGTTATCTCGACGCGCGAGAAATTGGCGGTAAGCTTCTTTTTTTTGATCTCCGTCAAAACCGTTTCATATATCACATTCGAGCGATATTCAATGAAGATAAAACCGTCTCCATGCTTATACCGGAGAACGTTCGCTATCCGGTTATATAGTTCTCCGCCGATCCCGGCTTCAAAAAAGTCTTCATCGGGAGAAAAACCGGAAATATCTTCGGACCCGGCGTGAATGATCTTACGGGCGCAGTCTGAAAGCAGCGCGGAGTATAAAAGCGGGCCGCCGGATGCGTTATTCATAGACCAGTCTGAATTCTTTATATATTACCTTGCCTACGCCGTAGAGAGGTATCGCCAGAAACATTCCAAGTATCCCGTAGATCTGAAGGCCTATGAATAAAAGCAGCATAAGCGTCAGCGGGTGCATGTTGAAGGATTTATCGGCTATGTAAGGCTGCATGCCGAACGCGTCGATGAGATGGATGGTGAGTATCGAGAACATGATCAAAAGCACGCGCAGGAACATCGCTTTGGTAAGTCCCCATTTAAGGATCGCTATTAAAAGCGAAGGGATAAGAGCTACGATCGGGCCCAGATATGGTATGATGTTAAAAATTCCGGCTATCGGCCCGATTATGAACGCGAAATCAACGCCTATGAAAAAAAGCGAGAAGGAGATGGTGGTTCCGACTATCAGGCAGACTATAAGCTGGCCGCGGAGAAAGGCGCCGAGGACCTCGTCGACTTCCGCGGTGACGGACACTATCTTGTTTCTGTAATGCGCTGGTATTTTCAGACAAAACTCATTCCAGAGGCTCTTGAAATCCTCGAGAAAGTAAAAACTCAATATTGGAACCAGGGCGTAATGTATAAGCGCCAGGGTGAAACTCATAAGGCCGTAAAGGATGGAAAGCGAAAGGTCCAGGAGATAGTCCTTGATTATGTCGAAAGTGTTCATTACGAATGATTCGGCCTGGGGATTGCTTTTTAAGAGTTTTTGAAATTTCGAGATGTAATTCAGCGTGACCTCGGATGTACCCGGTTTTAAAAGAGTTTCATTGGTGGCAACGGCGCGCCAGTGAGTAAATTCGGAAGCTTCGCGCCTTTCGGCGTCTATGACGTTAAGCGGCATGGCCGTCGTTTCGACCTCTGAAGTGCCGTAGACCCGGGAGGGAATGCCGTAGTATTTTTTGAATTCCTTTATGATGCCGGTGGTGTCAGATCTTTCCAGGGACTCTATTGCCGTGGCGTATATGCGCCTGAAAGTTTCCGAATAACGCTGCATTTTCACTCCGATGTTGGATACTTCGGAGATTATATTGGTCATGGCCGGTACGATCAGCAGCAAAAACATCGAAAAGAGGACGGCGTATACGGAAAGGATCGAAAGGGCCTTGTTTTTGAAAACTTTTTGCACCATATTGACCAGAGGGTTCAATATGTAGGCGAAAAAGAAAGCGAGGACGAAAAGCATTAAAACCTGAAACAGGTAAAAATAATAGATCGAGTAGCATAGCGAAAGGAAGAGGGCCGGATATACGAAGTAATTCATATAATAAGCGGCGCGGGCTGGCAGGCGTATCGATATTTTTTCGGAGACCGCCTGGGGTATGTCTATGGCGAAAAATTTGTACTGCAGACATTCCAGCTGATCAACGGTTTCACGGACAGCCTTACTTTCATTACTTATTAAGTTTTCGTCAGTTTCTTTTTTACCATCGTTTTTTAAATTGTTTTTCTTCGTCGGCATATGCTCTCTCATCCCTGCTTTAATTTTATATTTCCGGGTTTCTTGATCTATTGAGCCTTTCGTTTTTTATCGAGCAGATTGATTATTAAATGGACCGTTCTTTTATCCATTTGTTTTATTTTGGATATTTCTGAAGCGTCAAGTCCGTCCTCAAAAGCCATCTTATATATCTCAGCGTATTTCTGATCGATGCCGTCAGGCGGGGTTATGTACTTTGCCTTCTGTTCCGCCGGCATTTCAAGAGGTTTTATAAAGGACGCTTCCGACACCACGGGTTTCGGAACTGGTTCGGATGATATTTTAACGTTCTCTATTTTTATCCGGAGCTCCTCGTAAACGCGGGTTATTTCCTCGCGCATTCTCTGGAGCATGCGGCTTTCGACGTTTGAAAGATCGGGTTTTATATTGAGCCTGACGCGCGTTATAATATCCGTTTCGTTAAGCTGGGCCGGCGCGCCGTTTTTGATGTCGCGGTTCAAATGGCCGAGAGTGTTTTCAAGGCCCTTCTGTATTTCGAGAAGCTGCATTATTTTTTCGTCCGCGGCCTTCGTTAAACCGTCGAGTTTTGATATTTTGTCTTCGAGTTCCGATATTCTTATCATCGCGACCTTTTCAAATTCTTCGTTGAGCTTCGAACAATTCTTTGAAAGGTCCTGGAATTCCTCTAAAAGAAAATGAGAATTATGGAGCGCTCCCATGGCCTTTTTCATCTTGAGATAAAAAAGGATCATGAGCACGTTCAGTATAAGCGACAGGCCTACAATTAATATTAAACAATCTTGAGAAGCGATCTTCAGTGAAACCACCACACTTTTTTATTCCGGGCTTTCGCCCGGCCTTTAAAACGCCGTTTAAGCTTCCTGCTTCCTTCCTTTTTTTACGGGAGCAGGCGCGTCTTCTTCCTGTTTCTGTTTGCCGGTTTCGGCTTTTGCGGAGACCAGCCTGTTCGGAAGCAGTTTGGCGAGGAGTGCGTCTTCGATCTCTTTTGCTATTTCAGGGTTTTCCTTTATGAATTTGCGGGCGTTATCGGAACCCTGGCCTACCTTTGTGCCTTTGTATGAATACCATGAGCCGGATTTGTCGATGAGCTTGTTTTTTTCAGCGAGATTTAAGAGCTCGAGTTCGTGCGAGATGCCCTCGCCGTATATTATGTCGAACTCAGCTACCTGGAAAGGAGCCGCCATCTTGTTTTTTGCGACTTTAACCTTTACTGAATTGCCGATCGTCGCGTCCCCGATCTTGATGGATTCCGTGCGTCTTATGTCCAGACGGAGCGAGGCGAAGAATTTGAGGGCTCTTCCGCCTGTGGTCGTTTCCGACGGGCCGTATGAATTGCCGATCTTGTCGCGGAGCTGGTTTATGAATACTACCGTTGTCTTTGATTTGGAAGCAAGCGCCGTTATTTTACGAAGCGCCTGGCTCATCAGTCTAGCCTGTTGTCCGACGTGTGAATCGCCTATCGCGCCGTCAAGTTCCGCCTTGGTAACGAGGGCCGCGACCGAGTCGAGCACGACCACGTCGACGGCACAGGTTTTAACGAGAGTTTCTACGATATCGAGAGCTTCTTCGCCGGCGTCCGGTTGAGAAACGTAAAGCTCGTCGATCTTTACGCCGAGAGCGGTAATATATTTAGGGTCCATGGCGTGTTCCACGTCAACGAAAGCGGCAATGCCGCCGTTTTTCTGAACGTTGGCGATTATATGGAAAGCCAGAGTGGTTTTTCCTGAAGATTCGGGTCCGTAGATCTCGATTATCCTGCCCCTGGGAACTCCGCCGATGCCGGTCGCGGCGTCAAGCGAAAGAGAGCCGGTGGATATGCATTCCACCGGAACCGTGCTTATCATGGAATCGCCGAGTTTCATTATCGAACCCTTGCCGTAGCTTTTCTGGATCGAAGCTATAGCTGATTCGAGCATTTTGTCCTTTGTAATATTCTTGCTTAAATCGATACTTGCCATTTCGTACACCTCTATTGTTATTTATTTAAATTTCAATGTTAAATTTTTCCAAGGATATCCGCGAGTTTTTTTAACGCGAATTCGACCGATCTTAAACGAATTTCATCTCTCCCGCCTCTGAAAAGCCTCTTTTCAGAAAAGCTTCCGACGGATGAATGGAAGCCGAAAAAAACCGTTCCTACGGGTTTTTCAACCGTGCCACCTGACGGCCCGGCCACTCCCGAGATCGCTATTGCGATATCGGCGCCGGCGTTATTCGAAATGCCTTCAGCCATTTCAATGACCGTTTCACCCGAAACCGCGCCGTGGTCTTTCAGCGTTTCTTCCCGCACCCCTGAAAGTTTTATTTTCAGGAGATTATCGTAAGCTATCACTCCGCCCATGTAATATCGTGAGCTGCCCGGAACGGCCGTGAGATAAGCTCCGAGAAGGCCGCCGGTGCAGCTTTCAGCGGTCGATATTCTTATGTCGCGGCCGGTTTTCAATGACCGCTTTTTCAAAGCGCGGAATATGTTTTTCACAAGTCCGGTCAGTATATGGTCCATTTTTCAGTCTTTCATTACGCCTTTATTTTTTCTGAAATAATCGTATCCCGACGCGAGGGCGATAAAAGCCGAAGCGTACATCAGTGTGTCCACTATGTTCTTTCCGTAAAGCCTGTATGAACTCAACAGGGCGCTTCCGGATAACGATGCCGCGACGCTCGTTATTTTTAAAAGTTCGTCGAATGAATAAAAGGTCAGCGCCGTTATTATGGCCGTAAGCTGAAGTATCGTTTTCCATTTTCCCATGGATGACGCTTCGATTATGTGGCCTCGGGCGGCCGCTATTATGCGCAGGCCCGATATGGCCGTGTCCCTTCCGATTATTAGGAAAGCCACCCAGGACGCGACCTTGCCGTCTTCGACGAGGCATAAAAGAGCGGCGGTAACGAGCATTTTATCGGCTATCGGATCGATAAGCTTTCCGAAGTTGGTGACCTTTTCATAATTTCTGGCGTAATATCCGTCAACCAGATCGGATATCGCGGCTAAAATAAAAGTGAACCATGCCCCGATCCTGTAATAATTAACGCTCGCGGGGTCCGGCTGGAATATGAAAAGAGCCATAAACACCGGTATGATGGCGATACGGAAGATCGAAATCTTATTCGCTACGTTGAGTCTCATTATGAATGAAACTGGCATCAGATTGCCTCCGCGATCAAATCATACTGTTTTAACCTGGTTATCCGCACTTTCATGAACGTTCCCGGCGCGACGTATTTCGCGTTCTTTACCTTTATTACGCTTATGTAGCCGTCAACCTCGGGCGCTTCCCTGTAGCTTCTCGCCGAAAGAACGTCTTTTTCCTCGTCATAGTCCTCGATCATGACCTCGAGCTCGGTGCCTATAAGTTCGGCGCCGGTTTCCTTGAGTATCTTGTCGAATTCGCGCGAGATCTTCTTAAGCCTTTTTTCCTTTTCTTTTTCCGGCACCTGCTCCTCAAATTCGGCCGAAGCCGTTCCGTCTTCACTGGAGTACCTGAAAAATCCAACTTTATCGAGTTTATATTCGTGTAAAAATTCGATCAGTTCGTTGAGATCTTCTATCTTTTCGCCCGGATGGCCTATTATGAATGAAGAACGGATGCACACTCCGGGGATCTTTTCCCGGAGTTTTTTTACGAATTTTTCGGTGCCCGCCCTGTCGATCCCGCGGCGCATGGCTTTGAGCACGCCGTCGGAGATGTGCTGGAGAGGCACGTCGATATATTTACAGATCTTGGGATTATTGGCGATGACGTCTATAAGTTCGTCCGTAACGTGCAGCGGGTAAGTGTATAAAACCCTTATCCATTTAAGCTCGTCTATTGCGCATAACTTTTCCAGCAGCGTGTGAAGCACGGGTTTTCCGTAAAGATCCCTTCCGTAATTACTGGTATCCTGGGCGATGATGTTGAGTTCCCTCACGCCGTCCGCCGCGAGTCTTTTAGCTTTTGCGACGAGAACGTCCATCGGCACGCTCTTGAATTTTCCGCGTATCTGGGGAATGACGCAGAAGGAACATGGATTGTTGCAGCCCTCGGCGATCTTAAGATATGACCAGTAAGGCGGAGTGAGCGATATGCGGGCGCGGGCGTCGGAATTGTTCTCCATGTAGTTTTCGGCGGATATGAATGTTTTGGGTTTTCCGACCCGCACCATGGGGATGTCGCCGATCATCAGTTTGCTGTTGCCTTTTAGTACCCACAGGGCGACCGAAGCTATATCCTGAACATTGGTGAGCCCGACGACGGCGTCGATCTCGGAAAGTTCGTCGTAAAGACTTTCCTTGTATCTTTCGGAAAGGCAGCCGGCGACTATCAAGGCTTTTAAACGGCCTTTTTTAGGGTCCTTGTATTGAGCCACGTCGAGTATGTTGCTTATGGATTCGGTCTTGGCCTCATCGATGAAGCAGCAGGTGTTAACGACGGCGACATCCGCCTCCGCCGGATTTTCGGTGAAGGAGAAGCCGTGATCGGCGAGCACTTCAAGCATTTTCTCCGAATCTACAAGGTTTTTAGCGCATCCGAGCGATACGAACATTAGTTTATAAGCCATTTGAACGCCTTTCGAACATTAATTTTCGCGGAAATTCGTGAACTGCAGAGGAATTTTATAATCTTTCGCTTTAAGGGACTGGATCACCGACTGCAGATCGTCCCTGTTTTTTCCCGATACGCGGACCTGTTTTTCCTGTATCGAGGCCTGTACCTTTATCTTCATGTTCTTAATGTCCTTGACCATTTCGCGGGCGATGTCCGTTTCAATTCCGCAGATTATATCGGCGTACTGGCGGACCGTGCCGGCGAAGGCCGTCTCGAGTTTTCCGAAATGAAGAGAGCTGAGGCTTACTTTGCGTTTTATAAGTTTCTCGTGAAGTATCGCGATAACGTTCTTCATTTTCATTTCGTCATCGGCGATTATGGTGATCTTAACGTCTTCGCGCTTGATCTCGCTTTTTGAATTTTTAAAATCAAAGCGCTGCGACATTTCTTTAGTGGCCTGGTTGATAGCGTTATCTACCTCGGCGAGGTTGACCTCTGAAACAACGTCAAATGAACAGGACATACTTACCTCCGTTTATAAATTAACCTATTTCGCGGCTTTTTTCGATGTGTATGAGCGAGCGTTTCGCGTCTTTAGCGTATATGCCGTTCGGATCGAGTTCGATGACCTTGTTATATTCGGCGACCGCCTCATCGAACATATTTTTAACGCGATAGATAGACGCCAGCCTGTAATGCGCCTCGACGTAATCCGGCGAAAGGCTTATAGCTTTTTTATATTGATAGATAGCCTCGTTTTTCATGTTTGCCTTGTAATTTTCATTGTAGGCTTCGCCAAGCTCGAAGTAAGACCTCGCGTTTTCCGGCGCTTTCTGAATGGCCTGTTTGCATATGTCGATAGCCTCGTCGTACATATCCTTGCCGTCCAGCGATTCCTTCTGATAAACCATTTTCAGGCCCCAGTAAGGATAAAGGTTCGTGTTGTCTATGCTGATGGCCTGTTTGAATTCCATCTGCGCGTTGGCTTTTTCATCGCCGGTGAGGCCGTACCCGGCCGATAGCCTGATATATGCGTATCCGAGACGGTAATGGACCATGGCGTCGGTGAAGTTTCCTTCCGCAGCTTTTTTATAA
>CAZKCG010000048.1:37266-38988 GCA_964551445.1 uncultured bacterium
GTATGATCTGGAAGAACTTCTGCGCTTTATTCTCGTCTTTTTCATACATCTTGAAATAAAGCTCGATGATGCGCGAATAAGCTTCGCCGCTGTTTTTATCTATCGCGGTCACCTCGGTGTACTGGGTCAGAGCGTCGTCGAACCTCTTGAGATTCTCGTATATGTCGCCTAACGTTATCTTTGCTTCGGCGTTTCCGTTCTCTATCTCTATTATTTTCTGATACTGCGCCTGCGCTTCGTCATACATTCTTTCCCTGTTATATGCCTTTCCGAGTTCGAAACGCGCGTCTATATCGTCGGGCATAAGTTCGGACGCTTTTTTCAGCGCGAATATGGCTTTTCCGCGGACGTTCTCTTCGTTGAACGACGTCTGCGGAAGGTTGTTATAAAGATATCCGATCTCGTAATGGGTCATAGGATCCGATGGATTCTCGTCGAGAAGCGCCTTGTATTTTTCAATGACGTCGTCCGCCTGCTGGCTCGTTTCGGCGTCTATGAAAACGAGTTTATATTCCTGCAGAAGATATTTTCTTGAGCGCAGATCTTCCGGGAAGTGTTTTATACCCTGGCTTAAAAAGTTTATCGCTTCGCTGTGGTCTTTGAGCTCGCGGGCCATGAAGCCCGCTTTTATAAAGAGGTCCTTGTATTTTTCAGGGTTGATCTCGATCGCGCGCTGATATTCGAAAAGCGCTTTCGAATAAGCTTTCTTCTTTTCGTAAAGGTGCCCGAGCTTATAGTGCACTTCAAGGTTTCCCGGCCTTATCTCGAGTATCCTGTCGTATTCCTCGATCGCGAGGTCTATTTCGTTCTTATCTTCGTGGTCCTCGGCTTTTTTAAATGAGACCTGTATCTGGTCGTTCATTTCACGGTTCTGCTGGTTCGCGAAATAATCGAGCGCGACCTGGTTGTTAGGATTTAAGTGAAGCACCTTATTATAGGATTCCTTGGCGTCGTCGAACATTTCCATTTTTTCGTATATCTGTCCGAGGTTCTGATACGCTTCCTCGCAGTCCGGATCTATTGTGATGACCTTTTTGAGTTCGAGCATCGATTCATCGGTCATACCCGTTTCCATGTATGTTCTGGCAAGTTCTAAATGGACTATAGGATCGTTCGGCTCATGAGAGATTATTTCAAGGCATTCGCTTATGAACCTGTCCGTTTCGCCGCGGGATTTATATATTTCAGCGAGACGCCTGTAAGTTTCTATGAAATCAGGCTTGATGGATTTCGTGCGCTGGAAGAACTTTATGGCCTTTTCGACGAGGTTCTGGTTAAGGTAGATATCGGCCATCTGAAACGTCGCCTGATAATTGTTAGGATCTATCTCCAGGACCGATTCATATTCCATGATGGCGTTCTCGATGTGATTGCGCTCGAGATACGTCTGGGCAAGCGACAGTTTTTCGGTGACCTCTTCCTTCGCTTTATACGATCTGGTAGCGTTGAAAAGTTCGAGCAGGCGTGGATTTTCCGGATCGATCTTGAGGCCCTGATCGAAAGAGTCGCGCGCCTTGTCGTAATCGCCGCGTTCCTTGTGGATCTCGCCTATTATGATGTGGGCGCGGACGCACTTCGGGTCTATATCCAGAGCGGCCGCGGCGCGTTCCTGAGCCTCCTTGAGCATGGTGGCGTCGTTGTTCTCGATGCTGTCGATCAAAAACGTCTGAGCGAGCTCTATATGGCCTTCCACGAATTTCGGGTTTTCCTTCAATACCTTTC
>CAZKCG010000049.1:0-38902 GCA_964551445.1 uncultured bacterium
AACAGGAAATATTACCAAAGGCCCGGTTGTAATACTCTCGACCCAGATATCGTTCGCGGTTAATTTCGGTATAGCGTATATCGCGGGATATCTTGTTGACAGGGGCGAAAGCGTCCGCATCCTTTATAAGCCGGCCGACAGTAAAGGTTTTCAGGCCTTCGCGTCGGAGATAATGAGTATGAAACCGCTCGTCGTGGCTTTTGGAAGTCTTTATCCCGACCTTTACCACACGCAGGAGATCGTAAAACTTTTAGATGAAATGGGCCGCGACTTTCCCGTCGCGCTCGGCGGCCAGATGGTTTCTCCGACGCCTGAATTCACTCTGGAAGTAACCGGATCCGACTACGGCGTGGTAGGCGAAGGCGAAATTATTTTTTCGGACCTGGTGGCTAAATTGCGCGAAGGGCTCGACGCTTCATCGGTAAAAGGCGTTATGACAAGGGACGGAAAAGAATTCAAATTCGAGGGCCCGGGAGATTATATAAAAGACCTTTCGAAACTTCCTAAGATACCCTACGATCTTTTTCCGACGGAAAAAATGATAAATATAGGCCGCTTTTATGTCGGCCTTGCTCAGCCGCACTGGAGATATAAAGACAGGGTCGTATCCATTCACGGCGGCCGCGGATGTCCGTTCAACTGTAATTTCTGTTATCATCACAGCAAGCCCAGGTACAGACCTATCCCCGACATGATGGCCGAAGCGGAAGAACTTGTCGAAAAATTCGGCGCGAACATGCTTTATTTCGGAGACGATCTGGTCCTTGCCACTCCAAAACGGGCTCGCGAACTGACGGAAGCCCTCCTGAAATTCAAGAAGCCTATAGAATATTCGGTTTCCTGCAGATTCGATATTCTCAGCAGGATCGACGACGGGCTTTTGCGTGAAATGAAGCGCACCGGCTGCAGGATCATGGGACTCGGGATCGAATCGGGATCGCAGAGGATGCTCGATGTTATGAACAAGAAGATCACCGTCGAACAGATACGCGCGGGCCTCACGCGCCTTAAAAAGGCCGGGATCCTGCCTACGGTTTCAATAATGGTGGGTCAGCTTTCCGAAACCGCGGAAGAGAACGATATGTCCATCGCGCTCATGCTCGATACGGTCAGAGAAAACAGTAATATTCAGTACGCCTTCACTATAACGACGCCTTTTCCGGGTTCAGAGTTATACGACATAGCCTTTCAGAAAGGTCTGATAAAGAGCCATATGGACTTTTATGAAAAGTTCAACCCCGCCCGTCAGATGAGCGCGGTCTCGGTCAATCTTTCAGCCATGTCCGACGCGGAACTGATAGAGCGGCGCGACAGGGCCGAAAAGCTTTTTAACGAGGAAAAAGACAGGCTGCGCGGGACCGTTTCGGCCTATCTTGAAAAGGGACGCCGTTTCGCGGCAAGGGTCGACGGCGCGTACGAACGGAAAATATCCCCTGTCTTAAAATGCAAGAGCGCTGATAAGATCGTTCATTCGATCCATGACGGCGCTCAGAATGCTTTCGACTGCCTCAGGCTCAGACTTATGGGCCTTAAATAAAAAACAGCGGATGAAATGAATATATGGATTTCAGAGAATTAATAAAAAACATCGTTCCGCCCGGTATAGTTAAATTATACAGGCGGATGAGATACGGACGCGCGAACGCGTACGGATATTTCGGCGACTATTCGACCTGGGGCGCCGCTCTTGCGGCTTCTTCAGGCTATGATTCGGATATCATTTTAGAAAAGGTTAAAGACGCGCTTCTGGCGGTCAAGAGCGGTAAAGCCGTCTATGAAAGGGATTCAGTGCTTTTTGACAGGATAGAATACGCGTGGCCTCTGCTTTCGATGCTTCTGTGGATAGCGTCGCGAAGTGGAAATCGTCTGAATATAATTGATTTCGGCGGTTCCCTCGGGAGCACTTATTTTCAGAACCGCGCTTTTTTAAGCCATATTGACGGACTAAAATGGAATATAGTCGAACAGAAGAAATTCGTCGATTGCGGGATCAAACATTTTCAGGACGAAAATCTGAAATTTTACTATGATATATCTTCATGCTCCTCTGTTGAAAAACCTTCGGCTATATTGCTTTCAAGCGTTATCGAATACATTGAGAGGCCTTATCTGCTTTTAAGGTCCATACTTGACGAAGGGTTCGAATACATTGTGATCGACAGGACGAAATTTTACGACGCGCCCGACAGGATAACGGTTCAGCGCGTTCCGCCGAATATATACGATGCTAGTTATCCCTGCTGGATCTTCAACCGGAAAAAGTTCCTCGCCTTTTTTGAGGCCGGGTATGAGCTTGTCGCCGACTTTGAGGCGCTCGGCGGAGAACTCGAAATAGAGGGAATTAAATCACGCCACGAAGGCTATGTTTTTAAAAAAAGGACCGTTACAAAATGAATATTATCGAAGAAATATTAGGCCGTGAAGAGTTTAAGGCTGCGCCGCCCGTATTGGTGGATGTGGGCGCGTCGAGCGAGATACACGCCGAGTGGGCGGCCATCGCGAAATATTCGATATGCGTCGCCTTCGACGCCGATGAGCGCGAGATGGGTTATATTGTCAATGAAACCGCAGGATTTAAAAAACTCTATATTTATAATTCGATCGTGACCGATGATGAAGCCGGCGAAAAAGATTTTCACCTGGCAAAATTCCCGCAGTGTTCCAGCGTACTCGAACCGGACAATGAAAAACTTTCAAAGTGGGCATTCGGGCCATATTTCGATGTCGAAAAAACTGTGAGGCTCAAGAACAGGTCGCTGCCTTCCGTTTTAAAAGAATTAGGCATAAGCCGCGTCGACTGGTTCAAGACCGACTCTCAGGGAATAGACATGAGGCTTTTTTCGTGCATGGGCGAAACTATAACGGGAGGCGTTATCGCGGCGGATTTCGAACCGGGGATAATCGACGCTTATAAAGGCGAAGACAAGCTGTTCGCGCTGATGGCCTATATGTCTAAAATGCCCTTCTGGATGAGCGATATGGCGGTCAAGGGGAATTACCGGATATCCGCCGCGGCGTTATCTAAATTAAGCGGTCTTGAAAAACGATATATGGAAAGATTTTTTAAGAAAACGCCCGGCTGGGCTGAAGTTTCCTTTTTAAACGAAATGGGAAACGAAAAGCTTATGTCGAAGCGGGAATATCTTCTGGCCTGGATCTTTTCGACCGTCAAAAAACAGCACGGCTTCGCGGCTGAAATAGCGTCGAAAGGGTTTGAAAGATTCGGCGACAGGATCTTTCCGAGGCTCGGGAGGCGTTCAATGAAATACATGATGCCTGGACATTTACGCATCCTTGGATTCGCGGCCGCCGAATTTTTTTCACGCGCGATAAGAAAAATATGTCATTTAGCGGGAAAACTGGCCGCTAAAACTGGAATATTCAAATAATTTAATGTTTGTCGGTGATATCGAAAATGCTGAATTTTTGCACTTTATTTAATACCAATTATCTTTCGCGCGGGCTTGCGATGTATGAATCGCTTAAAAAACACTGCGGCGATTTTCATTTATATATATTTCCGTTCGACGATAAATGCCTTGAAATTCTTCGCGAAATGGACCTGAAGCACGTTACCGTAGTTTCCATGGCCGAATTCGAAGATAGCGAGCTTTTAAGAGTGAAGCCGTCGAGGACGCCCGTGGAATACTGCTGGACATGCACTTCCTCGACCATTTTATTCGTGATCGAAAAATACGGCGCGAAAAACTGCACTTACGTCGACGCGGATATTTATTTTCTTGGGCCGCCCGAGGAACTCATAAGCGAGATGGGAAGGACCAATAAGTCGGTTTTAATAACCCGCCATCGTTACGCGCCGGAGCATGACAGGTCTGAAACAAGTGGTATCTATTGCGTCCAGTTCATGACATTCAAAAACGACGAACGCGGCATGAAGGCGCTCAGATGGTGGCGAGGCGCGTGCCTTGAATGGTGTTACGCGTATTACGAGGACGGAAAGCTCGGCGACCAGAAATATCTTGACGATTGGACGACGCGCTTTGAAGGCGTATGCGATCTCGAACATCGGGGCGGCGGAGTGGCGCCCTGGAACGCATCGCTTTACGAGGTTTTTGAAAAAAATAAAAAGATAGCCGGCAGAGAGATCTCGACGGGAAAAGAATTCAATATAATTTTCTATCATTTTCAGGGACTCAAATTTTTCAGGGATAAAAGCCTTCAGTTCACGGGAATGGAATACAAACTTTCAAGATCTTTGCGCGAGCTTGTATATCTGCCCTATATAAAACACATCGAACGCGTGAAACGAGCGGTTTTAAAGATCGACGGAGCGGTCGACCCGAACGGGCCGCAGCAGCCTGCGGAAGATCGCGGTCCGGCTTTATGGGAAATGGTCAAAAATATTTACAGGCGTAAATATTACGGGAACCACAATATTTATCACAATATAGAATTTAATGGATTGATGGGGTTGACGACATGGCACATTTAATAGAACTTAAAACCAGCACCGATGCCCGCGGCAGTCTGACGGTGATAGAAAAGGTCCTGCCTTTCGAAATAAAAAGAGTTTTTTATATTTACGGCGTCGGCGACTCTTCGCTCGTCCGCGGAGGCCACAGGCACATAAAAACCATACAGGCGCTTGTTTCCGTTTCAGGAAAATGTTCGGTTTTTACCGACGACGGTTCCAAAAAAGAGAAATTCGAGCTCGATTCACCCCATAAATGCCTTATACTCGAGCCTCACGACTGGCATACCATGAGCGGTTTTTCAAAAGATTCGGTGCTTCTGGTTATGGCGTCCGAACATTATGACCATAAAGATTATATAAGAGAGGGATATTAGATGATCGAATACGAAAATCTGGGAAAGTCGAATTCTCCTTTTTTCGCCGAATATGAAAAGAATTTCAAGGCAACTCTTGAAAGCGGCTGGTATATCCTTGGAAAGAATGTTTCAAATTTCGAGCGTGAATTCGCGGCTTACTGCAAAGCGAAACATTGTATCGGCGTCGCGTCCGGTCTTGACGCTCTTATTCTGTCGCTTCGGGCTTTCGAGTTCGAACCCGGCATGGAGGTCATCGTTCCTTCGAACACCTATATCGCCACGATTCTTTCGATACTTCAGAACGGCCTTAAACCGGTGCTTGTGGAACCCGATTTAAGGACTTATAATATCGACCCGAAAAAAATAGAAGAAAAGATAACATCGAAAACCCGCGCGATACTCGTCGTCCATCTTTATGGAAAGTCATGCGAAATGGGTCCGATAATGGATATCGCTAAAAAGCGCGGTCTGAAAGTTATCGAGGACGCCGCGCAATCTCACGGCGCGACTTATAAAGGTAAAATGACCGGCACTTTCGGTGAATTCGGAGCGTTCAGCTTTTATCCGACCAAAAATCTCGGCGCTATGGGCGATGCCGGCGCTATAATGACCGATGACGAAGCTCTTTCGAAAATAATTCTAAGGCTTAGAAATTACGGCTCTGACGTTAAATATTACAACGAGGTGGTCGGTTATAATTCAAGGCTTGACGAGGTCCTGGCCGGCTTTCTTTCGATAAAGCTCAGAAAGCTCGACGAGATAAACAACCACAAAAGGATGCTCGCGGAAATTTATAATAAAAATCTGAAGTCTGATTTTATAAAGCCGCACGTTGACGGCGATTGTCACGATGTTTATCATATTTATTGCGTCCGCCACGAAAAACGCGACGAGCTCAAAAAATTCATGCTCGATAACGAAGTGAAGACCGATATTCATTATCCTGTTCCGCCCCACAAGCAAAAGGCTATGCGCGGCATACTCGCCGACGACGGATCGTATCCGATATCAGAACTTATCCATAGAACAACTATAAGCCTTCCCATATCCTATTTTCATACGGCCGATGATATCATGCGCGTCGCAGAGGTGATGAATAAATTTTAATTCCGTCCTTTGAAACCAGAAAATGCCCCGTATGCGCGTCGCGTAATCTGGTCTGCCGGCACGAACTTTATGACGACAGATACGGCTATATGGGGAAATTCCGCGTAATAAAATGCCTCTGCTGCCGCCATAAATGGCTTGACGCCAAATTTTCGAACGAAGAACTGACGGACCTTTATACGAACTATTATCCGAGGTCGTCTTTTAAACTCGAACAATATAAACCGTGTGAAGAGGCGAAAGGTTTTTTCGCCTGGCTTGACGGCGAGGCCAGGTCGGCGTTCAGATGGGTTCCGCCAGGCGTTAAGATACTCGATATAGGCTGCGGGTTCGGCGAGACCCTTGGTTATCACAAAAACCGCGGCTGCGAGGTTTACGGCGTGGAGGCCGACGAGAACATATTGCGCGTGGCTGAAAAATTCGGTTTTAACGCGCGTGCAGGGTTGTTCGATCCGTCCGCCTATGAAAAGGATTTCTTTGATTTCGTGACGATGGATCAGGTGATCGAACACGTCGAGGACCCGGTTAAAACGCTTTGCGGCATAGCGTCTGTTTTAAAACCTGGCGGTACGGCTATATTAAGCACGCCCAATTCCAACGGGTGGGGCGCTTCGCTCTTTAAAAGCTTCTGGATAAACTGGCACGCGCCGTATCATCTTCAGCATTTTTCAGTGCGTTCGATGAAACTTGCCGCCGAATCAGCCGGATTAAAACTTGTCAGGGCGAAAACGATAACCAGTTCCGAATGGCTTTATTATCAGTGGATACATCTTTTTATATATCCGTATATGGGCAGCCCCGCGGCTTTCTGGAGCGATAAAGGTTCGTGCGGCATTTTCGGAAAGCTGGCGCTTAAATTTTTCCCTCTGCTTCGAAAACTTAAACTCAATCATATAATTACCCGGTTTTTCGACGCCGCGGGCATGGGCGATAACTATCTTTTCTTTTTGAGGAAACCTTGATGGAAAAAATATACATACTTCTTCCGGTCCATAACAATATCGAAATGACGGTTCGTTTCGTAAACTGTCTTTCGGCTCAGACCTTTGATAACTATCACCTGGTCTTGATCGACGACGGTTCTACCGACGGGACCTCCGATATGGTCCGGCGAAGGATAAAGAGCGTCACGGTTTTAAAAGGCTCAGGAGACTGGTGGTGGGGCGGTTCGCTTCACCGCGGGTATCTGTGGGCGAAAAAGATGGGGCTCGATCCGTCCTCGGTCGTGCTGATAATGAATAACGATACCGAGTTCGAAAAGGATTTTCTTGAAAACGCAATGAAATTACTCGATAAGAGCGAACGCTCGCTTTTTCTGGCCAGGTCTCTGGACAGGGACACGAAAGAGATAATGGATGCCGGCGTTAAACTTGAATGGCGCCCTTACAGGATAAGCAAGGCGAAGCGCCAGGACGAGATAAACTGTCTTTCCACACGCGGCCTTTTCATGAGAATGTCTGATTTTATAGAGCTCGGCGGTTTTTATCCGAAGATACTTCCGCACTACTGGTCTGATTATGAATTCACTATCCGCGCCGCGCGAAGCGGGATGAAACTTCTCATAGATCCGTCCCTCGATCTTTATATCAATGAAAAAAATACCGGTTTCAGAGAGTTCAACGACGAACCCGTTTTTAAATTCATCGCGAAATTATTTTCCAGAAGATCGACGCTCAACCCGGTCGACAGGATAGTTTTTATAATGCTTTCGTGTCCGTCGTGGAAATATAAAATATTAAATTCTCTCGATATCGTCTGGATGAGCCTGAAGATGATCATGCGCCAGGCCCTCGGCCGGAAAGCCTGAAAATTCAAACGGAACGGTGACGCCATATTATGCTGAATTTCTGCACCTTGTTCGATTCAAACTATCTCACGCGCGGACTCGCCATGTATGAGTCGCTGCGGGAACATTGCGGCAATTTTCACCTTTACGCTTTTCCATTCGACGCCAAATGCCTTGATATATTATTGAAACTCGATCTTCCCTCGGTCACGGTCGTTCCTCTCGAAAAATTCGAGGACGAAAAACTGCTCGCTGTCAAGCCTTCGCGCACGCCCGTCGAATATTGCTGGACCTGTACGCCGTCGATAATATTATACTCAATGAATAAATTCGCTCTTTCGAATTGCGCATATATCGACGCCGATCTTTATTTTTATTCGGACCCGTCGGTCCTCTTCGGCGAATTCAAGGACGGTTCGGTCATTATAACGAAACATCGTTATACGCCATACTATGACCTTTCTAAATTGAGCGGCATATACTGCGTTCAGTTCGTCGCTTTTAAAAATGACGCGGCCGGCATTGAAGTTTTGAAATGGTGGCGCGACGCGTGTCTCGACTGGTGTTACGCGCGCACCGAGGACGGGAAATTCGGCGATCAGAAATATCTCGACGACTGGACTCATCGTTTCAAGGGCGTCAGCGATCTTGAAAACTTAGGTGGCGGAGCCGCTCCGTGGAATGTCCAGCAATATATTATTTGTTCGGTGAATGGAAAACTTTCGGGAATTGAAAAAAAAAGCGGGACCGGATTCGACCTCGTATTCTACCATTTTCATTCCGTCAGGTTCTTTAAGGACGGCCGCGTCTCATTCGGGTCGCACCATCTTTCGCATAACGCAAAACGGCTTTTATATATTCCCTATATTAAAGCTCTCGAGGCCGCCAGAGACCGTATTGCCGCGATCGACGATTCCTTCGACCCTCACGGCGCCGCGCCTCGTAACTGGAAGATACATCTTTACAATTTAAAGAACGCGATGACGAAAAATTCCGAATTCTCGAAAAATTTCTATGATATGTATAACGGATATTCAAACACTTATTCGCTCAAAGATATTATTTCATTATAATATGCTGGCATATGTCAACGAAGAGAGAATATATATTATCTGCTTTCGTCCCCGTCTATTTCCCTCTCCCCGTGTCATTCATGTTCACAAGTTCTTCCGGATACGGTTCGAAATAGGTCTGGCCCGCCAGGTATTTTTCATCGAAGCGGATTATGAAGGATCTTATCACGCTGACCGGAACCGCCAGCGGCACCTTTTTCTCGCGGAATTTTTCGAATGAATCTAAAACAAAGGCTTTTTCCTTCGAGGTGAGTTCCTTTGAAAAATAGCCGAATGCGTGCATCAGAACATTTATGTTCGAAACGAACGACGGTATCTTCGCGAACGCCGTAAGAAGGGTTTTGCCATAGTTTTCAAGGACCTTATCGATCTTTTGTTTTTCGTGGTTCGCCACGATCCTTCCGAGTTCGCGCATTTTCACCTGGTTATATGTCATAAATAACAATTTGTTGTCCGCCTGGAATTGTACGAGAGCCTTCATTTCGCGCTTTTTCGCCATATCGCGGAAAGCCGCGCTCAAAAAAAGCTTCGTCAGGAAATGTTCCCTTATGTTAAGATTGGTGAGCCTTAATTCATCCTCGACGGGAAGAAGACCGTATTTATTTATCACGGCCGACCCGAAAAACCCCGCGCCCGTATCGACCGACGACACTTTTTCAAGCGCCGGATAAATTTTCACGCCCTTGATCCCGCAGGAAGGCGAATAGGCTTTCAGGATGGCCCCGTCGACGGCTTTTAAGGAACCCAGAAAACCGTTTGAAAATTCATTCATTTTATCGGTGAGATCAAGGCCGGTGGAAGGCTGAACGAGCCGCGCCTCTTTTTTTACGAGGACCACTCTTATCGGGTCGCGCGGAATTCCAAGCCCTATCTCGCATTCGGCGCAAACCGGCGTATAATCGACATAGGGCATGAGCTGTTTTACGAATTCATTGCGGATCATGTCGCCGTTATACCGGCAAGCTTCGAATTCTATGCATTTACTGACTATGACCTCGGGTCTTGAAAAAATTTTCAAAGCGGTATTCCCCTTTATTTAAAATGAATTTGATATATCGGAACTGTTGAAAAATATCGGTTGTTCTTTTGATGAAATCATTTTAATTTAATTTTGAATTTATGTCAATACAAAGTCAATAACATGTCAAATTTTGTGATAATGTCCCATGGTCAATACCAAAATCAATATTGTTAAGAACAAATCGCAAATTTTAAGTTTGCGGGAAAGAACATTAAGAAAAATAACATTGAAAGATAAAAGCATATGTGATAGAATAAAACGCTTTTTGAAATGAGCGGTGGGGGTGAAAATGAGCGCAATCAATATAAAAAACTCGATCTTAGACTTTGATTTTTTAAAGATCATATTAGCCGCCAGCCCCGACATGGTATCGGTCACAAGCATCGCTGACGGCCGCATCGTTGACGCGAACGCTCTTTTTTTTGAGACCCTGGGTTATCAAAGAAGCGAACTTATCGGCAGGTCAACAGTGGAAACGGGCCTTTGGGTCGACGCCCGCCAGAGATCGGCCCTGGTCTCTAAACTGATGGCCGAAGGCTCCGTTAATAACGTCGAAATAGATCTTAAAACAAAGGCCGGCGTCATAATGACGGCCATTTTGTCAGGCATTATCGTTGAGATCAACGACGCGAAATATCTTTTGATAATGGCCCGCGACATCACCGAAAGAAAGCGGATGCAAGACCTGCTCGCAAAACAGAAGAACGATTACGAGCTTATATTCAACCTCGCACCGGCGCAGATATGGGTTAAGGACACGGCCAACAAAGTGATCCGCGTAAATCAGCAGGTGCTTGATTTTTTCGGCCGCCCCGCTTCTTTCTTCGAAGGAAAATCGATGAATGAACTCGTGCCGGATAACGCCGAAAGTTATTACCGGGACGATCTGGAAATAATAAATTCAAAAAAACCGAAATTAAATATTATCGAGCCTTTTAATTCAGCGGGCGGCCGTTCCGGCTGGGTGCGCGTCGATAAATTTCCAATATTGAACGCGGATGGCGCCGTCGTGGAAATTTTATCTTTCGTTCAGGTAATTACCGAGAGCGTTGAGAGCGAACGGGCGATACACGCCATACTAAAGAGCACGGCTTCATCCTTCGGACAGGATTTTTTCAATGTTCTTGTTATCGAGCTTTCAAAGGTCTTGAAAATGAGATATGTTTTTGCCGGCCGGTATAGTTCAAACGGTCGCGAGAGCATCGAGACGATCGCGGTTTGCGATAACGGAGCCATCGTCGAAAATTTCGAGTACGAACTTTCAAAAACTCCATGTGAAAGCATCAAGGAACATTCGCTTTGTTTTTTCACTTCGGGCGTTCAAAAATTATTTCCGGACGCGCGTCTTTTATCTAAAATGAATGCTGACAGCTTTGTCGGCGTTCCCCTTGTCTCTTCATCGGGAGAATTTCTCGGCGTTATCGCGGCGATAGACGAGGGCCCGATCAAAGAAAGTTATTTTTTAAAAACCATAATCACCGTTTTTGCTTTGCGCGCCGCGTCTGAAATGGAAAGGCTCCGGTCCGAAAGCGCAATTCACAGATCGGAAGAAAAATTTCGTATGCTTGTTGAACAGGCGGTTGACGGTATTTTTATCGGCGACGCCGCCGGTAATTTCGTCGAGGTCAATACCAGGGCCTGTGAAATGACGGGATATACCAGAGAAGAATTATTAAAATTGAATATGCGCGATATGTTCTCGGCCGAAGAACATAAGCGCGTTCCTTTAAGATACGACCTTTTAATGCAGGGGCATACCGTCTTCAATGAAAGATCTCTAAGCAGAAAAGACGGTTCGGCGCTTCCAGTTGAAATGAATACCAAACGAATGTCTGACGGAACTTATCAGGCTTTCATGCGCGACGTTTCATCACGAAAAAAAGCCGAGGACGCCGTTCATGATTCGGAAGAAAAATACAGGTCTTTATTTGAGACCATGGCCCAGGGCGTAGTTTATCAGGATGCCGCTGGCCGCATCATTTCGGTGAATCCCGCCGCCGAGAGGATATTGGGACTCAGCGCGGATCAGATGATGGGGCTTGAATCGATAGACCCCTGCTGGAAGACCATACACGAGGACGGCTCCGATTTTCCCGGAACCGAACATCCGGCGATGCAGGCTTTGAGGACCGGAAAACATGTCAATGACGTCATAATAGGGATTTTTAATCCGAAGATCCAAAAACATAGCTGGGCGATAGTATCAGCCATGCCCCAGTTTAAAAACGGCGAAAGCAGGCCTTATCAGGTTTACGCTACGATAACCGACATCACGGAATTTAAAAAAACCGAGGACGCGCTTCGCGAGGCCAATCAATTCAATCTCGAGATCATTTCGGGAGCCAATGAAGGGATAGTGGTTTACGACCGGGATTTCAAATATCTGGTATGGAATGGTTTCATGGAAAAATTAACCGGTATGAGATCGGAAGAATATATAGGAAAAGATGCGCGCGAACTTTTGCCGGCGATCGCGAAAAATGATATCATATCTCTTATTGACAGGGCCTTAAAAGGCGAAACAGTGATATCTGACGATACCAGATTTTGGGTGTCCCGGACCGGTAAAACTATATGGGTGCGAGTCGCTTATGGACCTCATAGAAATGTCAGCGGCGAGATAGTAGGCGTAATTGCGGTCGTAAACGATATAACCGAATGGAAAAAAGCGCAGGATCAGATATTAGAAAGCGAGGAGAGATACCGGAGCTTATACTCTTCCATGAATCAGGGCGTCGCGCTGCATGAAATCGTTCTCGACGGCGAAGGCCTGCCTTGTGATTACAGATTTCTTGATGCCAACGAAAGCTTCGAGCGGCTGACCGGTCTTAAATCTTTTGAAATAATAGGCAAAAGAGTTCTTGATATACTTCCGAATACCGAAAAATACTGGATAGAGGCATATGGCAAGGTAGCGATGACGGGCGACCCCCTAAAATATGAAAATTATTCGGCCGAACTTGAAAAATATTACGAGGTTTACGCGTACAGTCCTAAAAAACTTCAATTCGCCGTTCTTGTAACGGATGTAACTGACAGAAAAAAAAATGAACAGGAAATTATAAAAGCAAAAGAACAGGCGGAAGCGGCTAATATCGCCAAAAGCCATTTTCTCGCCAATATGAGCCATGAGCTCCGCACTCCTCTGAACGGAATAATCGGTTTTTCCAACCTTCTTTCATCGACCGCGCTCGATCCGACGCAGAGAGAGTTTCTTGAAATGATTTGCGTTTCATCGAAGAATCTTCTGGAACTAATAGGCGACGTGCTTGATTTTTCAAAGATCGAGGCCGGAAAATTAAGACTCGATATGAAGGTTTTTAACATAAAAGAGATCGTTAAAAATGCGGTTACGGCGATCTCTGCTCAGACGATGAAAAAGGAATTGAATATAAAATATTCGTTTTTGAATGATTTCGATTATAACCTGACTGGCGACGCCGTAAGGGTTAATCAGATACTGGCCAATCTTCTTATTAACGCGGTGAAATTTACGGCCGCCGGAAAGATAGAGGTCGTGGTGTCCGAAATTATGAAAGACGAAAAAACTTCAAGGATACGCGTTGCGGTATTGGACACGGGAATGGGCATACCGGAAGAAAAAATAGGCGAAATATTTGAAATGTTCCATCAGCTCGAGGAGTCCTATAACAGAAAACACGGCGGCGCCGGCCTCGGCCTCGCGATAGTTAAAAGTCTCGTCGAAATGATGAACGGCGCTGTCTCGGTTAAAAGCTCGGTCGGTTCAGGAAGCGAATTCGCTTTTGAGATACCGTTTTATATAGCCTGCGGAAATGAGCAGAATCAACCACAGGAGAACTTAAACAAAAAGGATTTGAGCAGGATGCCGGGGCTGAATGTTCTGCTGGCTGAAGACGACCGCATAAGCCAGCTTTTGATAAAAAGCATTGCCGAACAGAATGGGTGGAATATAGATATCGCGGGAAACGGTGCGCAGGTCATTAAAAAATATGGCGAAAAAAAATACGACGTTATATTCATGGACGGCCAGATGCCCGATATGGACGGGTTCGAGGCCACGAAATCGATACGCGAAAAAGAGATGAGCAACGGGCTCGGGCGTATTCCCATCATAGCTATTACCGCATACGCGCTTCGTGAGGACAGGGATAAATTCATTCTTGCGGGCATCGACGATTATATTTCGAAACCGATAGATGAAGAAGCTCTTTTGATGAAACTCGCGATGCTTTTTAAAAAATAGGCCGGATGTTCCGCCAGCCGTCGCCCGGCGGCTTTGGTTCGCCGTGAATGAGGCGCCTGGAGAGCCCGCTTGTTTAGCAACTCCTGAGATCGTGATCCGGACGGCGCATAAAATAAAAAAGGGGCTGAAAGATCTTTCAGCCCCTTTTTTATATATTTGTTAAACCTGATATTGTTACGCTTCGTGATATTTTTTAGCGATCTCTTTCGCTACGTCGATGGTCGTGTTAGTGCCTTTCATGTCGTAGGTTTTTACTTTTCCTTCGGCGATGACCATGGCGACGGCTTTTTCAAGTTTCGCAGCTTTTTCGGTTTCGCCGAGCCATTCGAGCATGAGTTTGGCGGTGAGTATCATGGCTATCGGATTGACCTTATAAAGGCCCGCGTATTTAGGGGCCGAGCCGTGCGACGGTTCGAATACAGCGTATTTATCGCCGATATTGGCCGATGAAGCGAAGCCCATTCCGCCTACCATCTGAGCCGCGAGATCGGATATGATGTCGCCGAACATATTTTCGGCCACTATCACGTCGTAATCTTTCGGGTTCTTCAGAAGCCACATCATCTGGGCGTCGATATTGGTTTCCCAAAGAGGAATTTGCGGGAAGTCCTTCGCCACTTCGCGCGCGGTCCTGACCATGAGGCCGCCCGTTTCGCGCAGTACGTTGGGTTTGTCGACGACGGTGACGGATTTTCTGTTATATTTTTTAGCGAATTCGAAAGCTTTTCTAACGATGTTCTCGCACTTCTGGCGGCTCATTATGCGCGTCGATATCGCGAGGTTCTCGAGGCCGTATTTTTCGAAAGGCTTCATTTTTTTGTGGTGTTTGGCAAGGACGTCGAAAACTTCCTGCGGGATCGGGTGGAATTCAACGCCGCCGTACATGCCTTCGGTGTTCTCACGAAAGATCACCCAGTCGATGTCGCTTCTGCCTTCGAAGTTAAGCGGGTTTCCCGGATACGCCTTGCACGGGCGGAGGCAGGTGTGCAGATTGAGCGACTGGCGGAGCGTTACGATCGGG
This sequence comes from uncultured bacterium, assembly GCA_964551445.1. GTDB lineage: Bacteria > Muiribacteriota > UBA9980 > UBA9980 > UBA9980 > DAOPXV01. The sequence goes on from CAZKCG010000049.1 coordinate 15,025, forward strand.
CTTACGTAAACAAGGCCTTTTCCCTGAAGCGCCGGAACGAGTTCTTTATCGGCTTCTTCTTTAGGTTTTGAAGTGATAGCGCCGAAGAGCGCGCAAGTGGTCTCGCCGAGAAGTTTTATCGTTCGTTCGGGAAGGGCGTTGCCTTCGGTTTTCCAGAATTCCCAGCCGATATCGCCGTGTATGTATTCGGCGTCGAGTTTCATTTCGTCCAGAACTATCCTTGCGGCTTCCATAACGTCATTGCCCACGCCGTCGCCGGGCAGCCATGCGATCTTGTACTTTGCCATTTTTTTCATACCTCCAACTTATTTTATTAGTGAAAAGTGAATAGATAATAGTGAATAGTTGCGGAGGTCGCCTTCTTGCCATCCGTGGCATCGGCGACACTAGGGCCTCCGTGCCCGTCGGGCGTTGTCTTCGATTAAAAATAAAACGCAAAAATTGCGTGGTGTATTTAAAATGAGCGAGCGGTGCGAGCCTACCATAACTATTCTCTTTTCTCTCTTATCTATTCTCTAATTAGCGGTTTGCGTCAATTCTCTCTTTTCTGTTTATGATTTATGGGTTGCGAGCTCTTTTTTCACGTGTTCGATGAGCCCGCCGTCCTTCAATATTGAAAGCATGTGATCGGGAAGCGCCGGGAAATTGAAAGTTCCGGCCTTAGCCTTAACTTTTCCCGCCGCGAAGTCGATCTCGGCGGTTTCGTGATTCTCTATTTTTTCGATCTCCTCCGAGCAGGTTATTATCGGGATACCCTGATTGATGGCGTTCCTGAAGTATATTCTCGAGAATGATTTCGCTACGATAGCCGCGATACCCAGCGCTTTAAGGCATGTCGCCGCCTGTTCCCTTGACGATCCGCAGCCGAAGTTCTTGCCGGCCACTATTATATCGCCGGGCTGGATCTTTTTCGAGAATCCTTTTTCAAAGCCCTCGAAGGCGTATTCGGCCATTTTTTTAGGGTCGCGTTCTTTAAGGAAGCTGCCCGGATATATGATGTCGGTGTCAACGTTGTCGCCGAATTTTAAAACTCTTCCCTTTATTATGTTTTCCATCTTCATACCTCCGAAGTTAGACGAAATTGCGAGGGTCGGTTATTTTGCCGGTTATGGCGGACGCCGCGACCATCGCGGGCGATCCCAGGTAAACTTCGGCGGTGGGCGAACCCATTCTGCCCTTGAAGTTCCTGTTCGAGGATGATATAACCCTTTCTCCGTCGGCCAGAAGGCCGGCGTGCGCGCCCAGGCACGGTCCGCATCCGGGGTTCATGACTACGGCTCCGGCTTCTATAAGTGTTGATATATAACCTTTTTCGATGGCCTTTAAAAGCACCGAGCGCGAAGCGGGGAACACCAGGAGCCTGACTTCCCTGCACACTTTTTTGCCTTTTAAAATTCCGGCGGCTATAGCTATATCGTCTAACCTTCCGTTCGTGCACGAACCAAGAAGCGCCTGGTGAACTATTGTTTCGGGCATGGCGCTGATCGCTTTGACCTGGTCGACGTTATGCGGACAGGCAACCTGGGGTTCGAGTTCCGACGCGTCGATATCGAGCATCTGTTCGAATTTAGCGTCGGCGTCGGAATAGACGGCTTTGTTTTTATCGTATTCAAGCCCGTTCTCGCTGAAGAAATTTTCGCTGACTTTATCGAACGGTATAAGCGCGCACTTCGCGCCCATTTCCATCGAAAGGTTCGAAAGCGTCATTCTCTCCGAAACGGACATATTTTCTATCGTTTCGCCGTAGAATTCGACCGATTTGTAGTTCGCACCTTCCACCGTGAGTTTTCCGATTATATATAATATAAGATCTTTTGCATATACGCCTTTTTTAAGTTTGCCGCTAACGGTGATCTTCAAAGTTTCGGGAACGCGCAGCCATATCTTTCCGGTCGCCCAGATAGCTGCCATCTCCGTCGCGCCTATGCCGGTCGATAAACAGCCCACCGCTCCGTAGGTCGTCGTGTGCGAATCGGTCCCGACAACGAGTTCGCCGGGGCGCGCGTGGCCTTTTTCGACCATGACCTGGTGGCAGATGCCTTCGATTATATCATAAAAATGAGTTATTCCCTGCTGCTTGACGAATTCGCGGATCTCCTTGTGGATGTTCGCGGATTCTACCGATTCGGCGGGAGTGCGGTGGTCGAGCGGAATGATTATTCTGTCCTTCGCCCAAACGCTCGCGACCCCGAACTGTTTGAATTGTTTGATGACCAGGCCCGCGTTGTCGTGCGACATAGCGAAATCCGGTTCTACGGTGACGATCTGGCCCGGGACGACCTTTTCGAGTCCGGCTTTTTTCGCCAGTATCTTTTCAGCCATTGTCATACCCATAAACTAACCCCCTGTGTTTTTTCAGTTAATAGTGAACAGTTAATAGTGAATAGTTGTTGTGGTTGGGCTTCGCCCAAATAAATTTTTGAAATTTGATTATACTTATAAAATGACCGGGCTTCAGCCCGGCTGCCAAAACTATTCTCTTTTCTCTATTATTTATTCACTCGCATTTCTAACTATTCTTTTTTTCTATTGTTAATTAATTTATTCACTCGCGCTTCTATTTGTGGAACGGTTCGAAATTCGCGAAATCCGCGTGGTTGATTATATAGCCCTCGGTTATTCGTTTTCCGAGGTCGCCTTCCTTGGCGTGAGTGGCTATCATGTGAACGACTTCTTCCGGCATATCAAATTTTCCGCAGATCATAACGCCCGAGAACGGGTGTCTCAAAAGTTCTCCGGAGCGGCTCTTGCCGTAGCCGTTGACGCCCTTTTTATATTCGAGAAGTTTTCCCACGTCATGTAATATCGCGCCCGCGGTAAGATAATCCATATTTATGGTTATTCTTTCGCCGTAGGTTTCGGAAATAGCATTAGCCATGGCGATAGCGGTCTTCGTCACTCCGCGCGTGTGTTCGCAGAAACTGATATTGCATTCTTTGATAAGAAGCGTGAACGGTATCTTATCCATGTCGTCCACTTTCCATCCGCCGCGCGTGAGCGCCTCTTCCCAGACCTTCACGACCTTCGCGCGCAGGCCTTCGTCCTTTATAAGGTTTATTTCGGGGATCTTTTTCAATAAGGCTTCGCTTTGAAACTTCACTGTTATTTCCATCCTTTTATATCGATTATATTGGCAACGAGGCAAGGAATTTTTGCCATCATGAAAAACGCCGGCCCAGCTTCGGGGCTTATCCCGATCTCTAAAAGTATCGCGCCCGTTACGCCTTCAAGGTTGAGCGGCAGGTCCAGGCTGAAAACGTTTTTATAAGCGACCTCGATCGATTGAGCGAGTTTGACGAAGTTTCCGTCGAATCCCAGCTCTTTAGCTTTTTCGAGCAGTTTCTGGACGCGGATATCGACCGAGCTGGTTTGTTTTCCGTATCCGGGCAGCGAAACCTTTCGGTCGTTCGCGTGCTGAACCGTTATTTCCGCCTGTTCGTCGATGCTCAGATTGATCTCGTGCATATCTTTTATGGATGAACCAAGTTCGCTCATGATCTCTTTGAGATGAAGGCCGTGGCTCTTATCCATGGCGCAAACTCCGGCGGCTATGGCGGCGTTCAGGTCCGCGCCCGTATTTGCGGCGACCTTCGCGCAAAGCGTCGAAGGCGATACTTCGGTTTCGGTGACCATGGCGATCAAAATGCAGTCGATCATCTGTGAAACTTTGATATCCGGAGTTTTTCCGGTAACGGCGAGGTAGAAGGACTGCGAGAAAGTGGCATTATTCATAAGCTCGACGACACTCGCGTTCTTGAACAGAAGGGTTTGACCTTCCGTAGCTGATACTCTGGATATGCTGAAATTGTCCGGCAACTGTACCACCCCTAATATATATTATTAATATTAAATCAAATCAAAAAAGAAAAAAGAGCTGATGTGAAACTACAAGAAATAAATTATTTTGAAATTATACATTATTTGAACTTTGTTTGTCAATTACAATGTAGAGCATTTTTTGAGGCTGTTTTTTTGCGCCTGCTTGATCAAATTTCCTCACTCCGTTTAAAAATTTAACGCTAAATCCTTGATTGATACGGTTTTGCGTCAGAAGTCAACAATGAATGCGTTCGGTACCGCATTTTTTATCAAACTTAACTTTAAGAGCCGGTCCGTAAAATATTATCTTAAACACAATGGCCTTTTTAATTAGCGTTTCAGTTTCTGATTAAAAATTCAGCACAAAAAAAGTTAAATGAAAAATGCGTGGGGTCGATATTTAATCTGACGGTTTTGAAACCGTTCCCATAATAAAAAGAAGGTCGGTGAAAAGTTGTGAAAGGCGAGGAGTGACAAAATGAGTCAAAGAAATAGCTGTACAAAAACACGTACTACAAGTCGTAGCATTAGCCTTGATACCAAGGCAAGTCATAGCACAAGCAATACTATAATTGATACCACCACACTTAAAAAATACGTACAAATGGTAAAAGACGCACCCTCAATCAATGAAGAAAAGATCGCCTTGATAAAAAAACGAGTAAAAGAAGGAACATATTTGAACTCAGCGATGATAAACGAAATGGTCTCAGACATATCATCCCGAATATAGTCGTTTTGAAGCGCGGGAAGATTATGAACGCTTAACTTTATAAAATTTATATAAGTGAAATTTTCTTCATTATCCGACAAAAAAAATAGCGGGCCCACCGGCCCGCTATTTTTTATTTTCCGGTTTTAACTTTTTCATTGATTTTTGGCGTGATATCTGATAAATTATCTCAAAAGAAGCTCTTTAATCATAATAATACATTTGAGTCATTTAAAAAGCTATGGAACGGATCAAAACAAACCCGAATCTATCTGGAAACAAGATGCCGAAAATTTGATCTGCGCCTTTTTAAAATGGTTTTAACGTGTTAAAGCAGATTTTTCTTAAAAATTATCTGATGGAACTATTATCAAAACGGCACACGACATTTTGCTGTTTGGTCAGAAAACATAAAAATATCCGTTTTGTTTTGTCATGATTAGTTTATTGTTCGGGGAAATAAACGGTATGGAGGGTGAAATATGAAGTCTGAATCATATGTTTGCACAAGCTGCGGTTATATTTACGATCCTTCGACCGGTGACCCGGAGCGTGGGATAGCTCCTGGAACGCCATTTGAGGCGCTCCCTTCCGACTGGGTCTGTCCTCTTTGTTATACCGGCCGCGACGGTTTCGATCCGCTTTGATAATTATGACTACAAATGGGAAACGGCGCAAGCATTTCCCGGCACCTTGCGGGACGGGCAGGCGGTTACGCCGCCAGGTGAGAGGTAAGCCGTTGAGTTATCTTTACAGCCATGTTGATAATCGTAAAACAAACCAGCTTAAGTTGTTCTGAAGATCTTTAAATCACCTTCACACGAGCGGTACGGTCAAGAAAAATGTGGTTTTTGGAATTTTGATCTATACGAATGAAAATTTATTTAAAATGCCTGTGCGCGAAAGATACTTATTATGCTTAAAAGTAACGATATGCTGAAAAAAACATTTTTAATTTATCTGATGATCATATTTATAAGTTTTGCCGCCGGATGCGGCGGTGGCGGAGGAGGAGGCGGCACATCGGGCGGCCCTTTCCCGGTTTCCCAATCGCTTGAGATCGAAGGATCGCTTCCGGCGTCATTGGGTCTTTCCCCGTCCGCTGAAACCGCGCCTAAGGTTTTTGCTTTAAGCGATAAATATGTTATCGGCGTATCTGATAAAGATACCGGATCGGAAATTGGTACCGCGGTCATAACCGCTTCGTCTTATAAGGCGGTCATTCAAATAACCGGCGAAAATCGCGGCCTTGTCATCATTTTAAAATTAAAAGATTCCGGCCGGCCGGTTTTCAGAAATTTTATAGGCCGCGTTCCCAAAGCATCGGATGTGCCGCCGCAGGTTAAAACCATCAGGATAAGCCAGGTCCCGCTCGACGAAAATTCAACGGCGCGAAGCCTGATGGCCGTCGAGAAAAAAGTTTCAATGCCTTTGATCGCGGCTTTTTCAGCTTCTGAAACGCCCGGCGAGATTGTCGTTAAAGAATACCGTGAGTTATCTTCCGCGCTTGAATCGCCCGTGGAAGAAGCGTCAGGCGGCCTTGTCAACATATCCGAAATGGCCAGGGCGGTTAAAACCGTTTCACGGATAATTGTTTCACCGAACATAAGCGAAGCCGTTAAAACAGAGATAGCCCCGCCACAATCAGACTATTCAACCGCGTCTTCGGTGCTTAAGATATTTGTGAGCGTTTTAAACAAAAACGAAACGCAGAACGAGATAAATTCGGCGGATCTTCCCAGAACTATTGTTTTATCAGGGAAAACGATAGCCGCTTCAACTAAGGACGACGAGATCGCTCCGGCCGTCACGGCGATAAAACCTCTTGAAAGACTATTGCCGCCAGTGTTTACGCCTGCCGCCGGCACTTACGATAAAACCGTTGAAATAATCATTTCTTCGAATGTATCGGGAACGGCTGTTTTTTATACTGAAGACGGTTCCGTTCCAGGCCCGTCTTCAAAGATCTTTTCGTCAAAGATAGTTTCCGCGTCCGATATCACTTTAAAAGCTGTCGCCGCCCGCGAAGGCTATATCACTTCAGAGGTCGCCGTCGCGCCCTACAAAATAAGTCTTAACGGTGTCACCGCGACGCCGACTTTAAGTCTTAAATCGGGATCGTATTTTGGAACTCAGGAAATATTTATGGCCTGCGTCACGCCCGGCTCTTTGATATTTTATACCGAAGACGGGAGTTTTCCCACGAGAAACAGCAAACAGTACACCGGAAAGATAATTTTAAGTTCTTCTAAAACTATAAAGGTCCTGGCTGTAAAGACGGGTCTTTTAGATTCATCGATGGTCACGGCTGATTACCTGGTCGCCGGCGTCCTTGTCCGGCCAGTGTTTAATCCAGCGCCCGGAATATTTTATGAGACTGTCGAGGTCAAACTTTCAAGTGAAACTATCGGTTCTGAAATTTATTACACGCTTGGAACGGAACCTGTCCGGCTCGCTAAAAAATATTCGGCGCCATTTCTGGTCGGCTCGCCGCTCACTATAAACGCTTTCGCCGTAAAGGCTGGAATGGGGACCTCCGAGGTCGTTACGGGTGTTTACAACATAAAAACCCCCGATCCTATCCCGCCGGTAGAAGGCATGTTTTTTGATATAAACACCAAATCTTTAAAATGGCTGCCGGTTACCGCTAATAATAAAAAATATGTTTATCTTTTAAAACTCAACTCTGAACTGGTCATAACTCCGGCCTTAAAACCTTTTTATGACGCTTCAGCTCTTCCTCCGGGAAATTATATCCTCATGGTAAGCGCTCTCACGGAAACTATGCTTGCCGACGGCGAGCCGGGCGGCCCGTACTCGGAGCCGTACAGTTTTAAAATTCCAACGGCTGTGACCGTTCCGTCCGTTAATAACGTCGGATATAACCAGGCTGGTTTTTTATCATGGGAACCCAAAATTGATAAATTAGGAAAAGCCTATGATTACCGTATAATGTTCGACAACGATATCTCGAAATATTATATTTCCAGGATAGCGAGCTTCGGCATCCCCGATTTTTTGGAGCCGGGAGAACACACCGCCAGAATACAGGCAGTGGTTCTTGACGCGAGCGACCCGTTCGAATTTAAAATAGTCGACGAAGGTAACTGGTGTTCCGATTTTCTCTTCAGCGTGGTATCAGGCGACAAGGTCTATAAAAATATAGCGGTTCCTTTGAATATGAAGTTTGACAGGCTCTCTAAAACGATGAAGTGGGATGTATCGAATTCGGGGGGAACTTTTAAATATGATATCGCGGCGACTTACAGCTCGGGAAGCAGTTATTACTTCAATAAGTTTCTTGGATTGGACCTTGCTGAAAAAATGGTGACGCTCGCCGAAGTGAACGCCAAACTTCCCGGCGACGCCAGCGGATGCGTTTTAGAGGCTGTCGCTACCGACGGATTCGATACCGGTTTGAAATCAAACGCCTTAGCGCTTCCGATCGTCATTGACGGCGATATCCCGGAGGTCGAGGGCCTCGAGTACGATCCGAACATCAAGGTCGTCAGATGGTCCCGGGTGGGCGGTTCCGGCCAGTCTTATACTTATGATCTGATGCTCGACGGCGACCTTGTTTCAGAAGGTATTTTAACCAACGAATATTCGGTCGACGCCATAACACAGCTCACGCATGAAGTAAGCGTGCGCGCCGTGCTTAAAAATTCGGTTCCGCCTTTAGCGGGCCCTTATTCCAAATCCCTGGCTTTCAGCACAAGGGTGGGTTCCGTTGAACTTGTCGAAGTGGCGAAGGTGACCGGGCTTTCATACGGAAAGGAAAACCTCGTGTTAAAATGGGTCCCTGTGACCGTGAATGGGACCGGATGCGAATATATAGTGAAAATAGACGGGAAAGCTTTAACCACGAGAAGCACCGGCAACGTTTTTTCCACGAACCTTCTGACCCCTGATACTCATGAGGCGCAGATCCGGGCGGTTGTATTGCAGAATAGCCAGATAGTTAACCAGGGACCCTATTCGGATCCTTTCGTTTTCAAAGTGGTGCCGGCCGCGCCGGTCAAATCAAGACTTGAACAGGTGTCGATCAAAAACTTTTTATATGATAAGGACAGTAATATCGTCAAATGGTTTCCGCTTGACGCGAGAAAGATGAAGGGCATTATCGCCTACTATGTGGTCGAACTGGACGGAAAGCTTGAAGACCCGATAGACTGCACTACATACGGGCTTCCCGCCTCGATCTCGATCGGTCAGCATACCATCAGGGTCAAGGGGATAATACCTAATACTCAGCCTACCGTAGAAGGCGAATTTTCCGAATTTTTTAATTTCAATGTCGTATCTTCCAGGCCGGCCTATAAAGACGTTAAAAAGATCGAGAACTTTGGATTCAATAACGACGGCCAGACCATGAAGTGGGACGAGGTCAAGATATATAACCAGCAGGTTAAATACTACGTCATCGTTTATATAGATACCGGCGCCGGCCTCACCGAACAGTCCTTTCCGACTTTTAACAACGCCGGTTATCTTGGCGTATTAAGGCTCGATCCAAGGTTTCAATCGCTGCCGAGCGGGCTTTACACCTTCGAGATACAGGCGAACATAGCGAATACGAATATAAAAGGCCTGAAATCAAGGCCGCTGATATTGAACCTGAAAGATAAGGACAGATACTGGGAACTTCCTGTGGTCGATCCCACGGTTTTTAATTAGGCCGGTTTTTATATTATTTTAAGGGCGTGAATGAATTTGAAGATCACGGTAGTGGACAGTTCAAGAGAATACAGGACCATAGACCTCGATCCGGCGAAGGAATATCTTTGCGGGCGTCAGGCTGAATGCGACGTTGTGATCAAGTCAAATCTCGCGTCGCGCGTTCACGCGAAAATCTTCTTTAAAGATGAAAAATGGCATGTTTCGGATAACAATTCGACCAACGGGACCGTGCTTAACGGAAAGAAGATAACGGACGCGCAGATAGCCAATTATGACGTTCTCAGGATCGGCGATCATATAATAGAATTCAACGAAGACGAGCTTTTACAGTCGATAATATCCGGAGGAGCGTCCGCTGGAAATCTTTCGGTCGAGGAAAAATTCGCGAGCGTCGAGATCGTCGCCGAGCTTGAAAAAAAAGTGGCCGAAAGCGTTAAAAAATTCAGTGAAAATGCCACGCCCGCGAACTATGCCGCCGGGCTGAAGAGTTTTCAGGCCGATATCGGCGGATTAATAAGCGATTTCGGGATAAAAGCGAACAGAATGAACTCCGAACTGAAAGTTCTTTTTGAACTGACCAAGTCGATAGCTGAAATACTGAATCTTAAAGAACTTCTCAATGTCGCGCTTGATCTTATCAATCGGATAAGGCGGGTTGAGCGCGGCCTCGTTCTTTTGTACGATCAGAAAAGCGGGAATTTCGTTCCTTACGTCACGCGAAAGATGAGCGTTGGCGATCTTAAGATCAGCGAGAACGCCATCTCAGGTTCGATACTCGCGCTCATTAAAGAAAAATTGGAACCAGTCCTCATTAAAAACAGCATGACGGACGAAAGGTTCGCATCCGCCGAAAGCGTCGTGGCGCTTAGCGGCAAGTCGATCCTCTGCGTTCCGCTTGTTTCGAAACAGGGCATACAGGGCGTTTTTTATCTCGAGAAAAACATAAAAAATCCTTTCACCGAGGAAGATCAGGCTTTTCTTAAAAATTTCGCGAGCGCCGTTTCGGTGGCGGTCGAGAACACTAAACTTATAATGGCCATAAAACGCGAGCGCCAGATAAGAAACAATATGGAGCGCTTCATATCGCCGAATCTTATCGATCAGCTTTCACAGGGCGGAGAAATGAAACTTGACGGCGAAAAACGCGAGATAACGGTTTTTTTCGCCGATATAAAAAATTTCACGTCTATGTCCGAAAAACTGAGCGTAGAAGATGTTTTTGCTATGCTTAACCACGTTTTTACGGGCGTGGCCGATATTATATTTGAATTCGACGGCACGCTCGATAAATTTATCGGCGACTGCGTCATGGCGTTTTTTGGCGCGCCCGTAGCCCGCGAGGATGATCCGCTCAGGGCCGTCAGGGTGGCCATGAGGATAATATCGCTTTCGCAGGAGATCGCGGCCGATATGAAGAAACGGCTTGATATTGATTTTGGTTTCAGCATCGGCATAAACACGGGAGAAGCCATAGTCGGAAATCTGGGTTCTTTGGACCGTATGGAATATACCGCGATCGGCGATACTGTCAATCTGGCTTCACGGCTTCAATCAAAGGCGGGTTTTAACGAGATCGTCATAAACGAAAGCGTATATGAAAAGATCAAGGATAAGATAGAATGCAAGCCGCTCGCGCCTTTTCTCGTTAAGGGAAAAGAGCAGCCTATCAAGGCTTATATCGTGCTCGGCGAAAATTAGACAGTTCGCAAGTTATATGAAAGGCATGTGATAAATGGCTTTTTTTGAATATAAAATAACCAGCCGCGAAGGCAAGACGTCGACCGGAAAAGGCGAGGCCGCGTCATCTTCGGCTATGATAGACAGTCTTGTCGACAGCGGTTATTTCGTAATAGAAATAATCGAAGTGACCAAACCTTCAAACAGCGGAACTTCCATAAGTCTCGGCGCGATAAAAAGGTTTTTTACCGGTATCGCTACCCAGAAGGAAATGACCTATTTTTATATGCAGCTTTCAACGCTTATAAGCGCAGGCGTCACGCTTGTCGAAAGTCTTGAGTCGCTTATGGACCAGTGCGAGAATCCCAGATTTAAAGCCGTTATTAATGACGTCAAGGTCAGGATATCAACCGGCCAGTCTTTTTACGAGGCGGTTTCAAAACATCCTGGCGTTTTCGACGACCTTTCGGCGAATATGATAAAAGCCGGCGAAACCGGGGCGGGTCTGGAAGAAGTCCTCGCCCAGATCGCGAAGGTCTCGGAGAGAAACGCAAGGCTTAAAGCCAAGGTCAGCGCGGCGATGGTATATCCGGTCATTCTCTGTATCCTGGTTACGAGCGTTATATTCTTTTTGATAGCCTATGTTTTTCCGAAATTCACGAAAATTTTCATAAAATCGAAAACGGCGCTTCCGCTTCCGACGGTCATGCTCATGGCGATAAGTAATTTTATTCAGGCTTATATGTGGCATATTCTAATACTTTTAATAGCGTCTTTTTTTATCGGGCGCTGGTTCGTCTCTTCGAGTTTGAAGGCCCGCGTGTTTTTGGACCGTTTTATTCTGTCCGTTCCGATCTTCGGCGAAATAACGCTCAAATCTTCGATCGCGAGATTTTCAAGAACGCTCGGCACGCTTTTGAACGGCGGCGTTCCGATAATAAAAAGCCTGGAGATATGCGAAAAAATAATCGAGAACCTCGTTATCAAAAATGTTATATCTGCTCTTAAAGCGGGCGTCGCGCAAGGGTTGACCCTTCACGAGATACTTAAGACCAAAGGGGTTTTTCCGGGTATCGTCGTTAAAATTATTCAGACGGGCGAACGCACCGGAGCGCTTCCCAAACTCATGTTGAAAATAGCCGAATTCTTCGAGTATGAGGTCGAGATATCGACCGACAGCCTCGTCGCGATAATCGAGCCTGTTCTTATAGTTGTTATGGGTTCCGCCATAGGTTTTATCGCCATAGCCATGTTTCTGCCCATGTTCGATCTTACGGCGGCCGTCAAGTAATTTAAAGGCCGAAGATAAACCGCTTCATAAACAGCCGCGTAATTATTTTGCGGCTGTTTTTATTTTATATTAAACAAAACAAATATAAAACCGAAAATAAGAGTTGGAGGAAAATATTTTCTCTGAAAGGTTTTAATATTTGTTATGGCCGAAGAGCAACAGAAACAAAACAAAGAAGTTTTCATAGGCATAGATATAGGCACGGCGTCGGTAAAGATAGCGGAAGCGGTTAAAACCGATTCCGGAGTATCCTTTAATTCGATCGCCGTCGAATCTCTGGTCGGCCGCGAACATGTAAGCGAAGCCGATATTTCCGAAGTTATAAAAAAAATAATGTCGCAAACAGGCATTTCATCGACGAAAGCGGTTTTCGCGTTAAGCGGAAGCCAGGTCGCCATAAGGCATATAGATTTCCCTAAAATGCCGCCGGAGGCGCTTGAGAAAAACATAAAGAACGAATTGAAAAAAGAACTCGGGCACCCCGTCGAAAACTATATTTTTCATCACATGATAATGAAGGAATTTGATGCGAAGAACGAAGACGGCACATCACAAAAGAAGATCAGGGTTATAATCGCCGCCGTCGAAACGGCGCTTGTCGATAAAATAAACGACATCGCGAAACTTTCAGGGCTTTCGGTCGCCGGGATCGTTTCTTCGAGCCTTTCTTTATACGCTCTGTCAAAAAAAATGCGGGTGCTCGATAAGCTCGGACCTGAAGAAGTATTGATGTATCTGGATTTCGGCAATTCCCAGATAACCACGAACTTCGTTTCCCGCGATGGGCTGAGATTTTCCAAAGACATCAATATGGGAGGGGCTTCGCTTACCAACGTCATAAAAACGCTTAATCCGGGCGGCGCCCCCGTGACGATGGCCGAAGCCGAAGAACTTAAATTCACTATAGGCATACTTTCGCAGGAAGCCATCGATAATATGGATGATTCGAACCCGGACGCGAACCTTCATAAAGTGCTCAATGTTTCCTTTAAAAAACTTTTACAGAGAATAAGGCTTTCTACGGGATATTTTTTCGCTCATTTTAAAGAGTCGGTAAGTTTTCAGGCGCTTCGAAAGATATATCTCATGGGCGGCAACGCTGAAATACCCGGAATAAAGGAATTTTTCGCCGAATATTACGAGGCGAGCGTGTTCAAGATAAACTGCTGGGAATGCGTTGATATTGAAATGTGCGACGCCGCGGCCCGCGATAAATATAATACCTCTTACGCCAATCTTTCCGGGGCAATGTACGAATTTTTCCATCCTGAATATTCCATGAATTTCAACGCCGTTAAAAAGCAGGCCGCGAGCGTCAAGGGCCGCGAGCCTTTTTCGGCCGACGAATTCATCGATAAAAACATTCCGGCGCTTAAACTTCTTTCTAAATATGGAACGTTGAATATAGTTTCAGCCGTTATGGTTATGTATTTATTATCTTTTTCGGCGATGTTCGCCTGGAGTTTTTTTGAGCTTTCCGGCCTGACGGCGGAAAAGCGGGAGATCGGATCGAAATACGAGGAACTTAATTCTGCTGACGCTAAAAATAAGCGCCGCCAGATAAGCGAACAGTATGATACTTTTCAGAAAAAAATCAACGCGCGCAGCGTCATAGAATTTAAAAAATATTCTATCGATCAGATATTACTGGCTGTTTCAGAGAGCATACCTTCCGACGTTTCGATCAGATCGGTCAAACTCGTGAACGAGGATAAGCCTGTTTTAAGCCTTTCCGGTATCACGGCGGCGTACGACAGCGCTCTTAAATTCAACGAGTCGCTGAAAAAACACCCGCCGACGGCCGGGGTCGTCGTTAAAAAAACGGACCAGGTCGACAACCGCGTCGAATTTCAATTCGAACTCGCTCTGGACGGTGAGGCTAAAAAATGAGCGCCATGAATAAAATGAAAAGACGATATCACGATGCCGCGATGAAGGTTGAAGGTATGAAAACTACCGACAGGCTTATCATTACGATCACTTCGATTCTGGTCGTGCCCTTTATTTTCTTTTATTTCATATATCCGGGCCAGCAGGCGTCCATTAAAAAAATGAGGACGCAGCTTGCCGGAGACAGAGCGAGATATGAAACTATCAAAAATGAGGCGGACGGCGTCGAGCGAAACGCGAACGAATTGAAGAATTCTGAAGGCGAATTGAAAAAGATCGACGCTCTCATTCTTACTTCGGACGCCGGGGTCCAGTTTATCAATACTATTTCGAATAACGTTGCAAAGAACGGCCTCGATATAAAATTCATCAAAAAGACCGCTAAATATGACGGAGTTTACGAGAAAATATTCGTGGCGCCCGACTCGTCGGGAAAGCCCGACGAAACGACAAGATTCTCCTATAAAATGCTTCCGGTTGAAATTTCCTTCAAGTCGACATCCGCGGATATGATGGCGTTTTTCAATATGGTCGAAGGTTTTAAGAACATTAATTTTTCGACCAGAAAGATCACGGTCGAACGGACCGAGGATGGAAGCGTAGAGGCGACGATGGTCATCGAGATACTCATAGATATAAAATTTTCTTGATAGGTAAAACCAAAACAAATATTTTCCGGAGAAATTGAAAAATGTATTGTAAAAAAGAGCGGGGTAAAATAATATACGCGTTTGTGATCTCGGTCATCGGCGCGCTTTTGGCAGGGGCTTTCGCCTTCGCCGGCATTTTTGACAACGCTTCGAACTCCGGCGTTTTTAAGGCGAAAATAAAGAGGGATATATTTTACACGGAGGTAGAAAAGGCCAATATAAAAGCCATACTCACGGGTCAGCAGCCTCAGGCGCCCGCGGCGCCTCAGCAGCCGGTTCCATCTCAAACGCCTCAGCCGGCGGCGAATCAGGTAAATGCCGGGACCTCGTCCGTATCCATTGAAAAACCGGCTCAATCAGAGAATGAAAATTTTTCGGTCGAAGGCATAATAAAACTTGGCGAGCGCGGCTGCGCCATTATTAATTCAAAGATATGGTATGTTGGAAAGCCCAACCTCGGTTATGAACTTATCAAGCTCCATGATGAACTGGTCGAGATCAAAACTCCCGATGGCCGGATCCTGAAATGTAAGCTCGTAAAAGAAAAATCGAGTCAGTAATAAAAAACGGCCGGCATCAAAAAATTGATTTATTGGCATTATTATGATAAAATGAAAAGGTTTGTATGAAGAAGATAAAAAAACGCCTCGGCGACATTTTAATAGAGAAAAGCCTCATAACGGAGCCGCAGCTCCAGGACGCGCTCAAACAGCAGAAGCTCAGAAAACAGCGGCTTGGAAAGGTTCTCGTCGATCTTAATTTCGTTACCGAAAAGGACATTTTGAACGTCCTCTCCGATCAGTTCAACATTCCTATTATGGATATATCAAGCGTTATCGTCGATAAAGAGGTCGCCGATCTTATCGATCCGGATTTCGCGCGCGACAAACTCGTTATCCCGCTGATGTTCGACGGCAGCCATCTGGTCATAGGAATGGCCGATCCGCTCGACGTCTTCTCGCTTGAAAAACTTGAGAACAGTCTTAAAATGCCTATAGATGTCGTCATCTGTTCGGAATTTCAGATAACCAACGCCATAACCTCGGTTTATGGAGCTATTAACCAGACGGTTTCCGCGCTCGTTTCGGAAGCGGAGCTTCAGTCCGAACAGGAACAGATGGACAAGGTCGATTCGGAAGTTATCGAGCTCATCGGAAGGAACGAAGAGAACGATCCGGTCGTAAAACTTGTTTCAGAGGTCATAAAGGACGCGGCCGCAAAAAGAGCTTCTGACGTTCACGTCGAGCCTACCGAAAAAGGCCTTGTTATAAGGTTTAGAATAGACGGCGTACTTGTTCACGCTCTCGACGT
The DNA here is from genome assembly GCA_964551445.1 of uncultured bacterium. Classification (GTDB taxonomy): domain Bacteria; phylum Muiribacteriota; class UBA9980; order UBA9980; family UBA9980; genus DAOPXV01. The sequence goes on from CAZKCG010000049.1 coordinate 31,055, forward strand.
CGATTCTAAAATTCAAAACAGGTTCATAGCGCGCATCAAGGTCGTAGCGGGCATGGATATTTCCGAAAAGCGCCTTCCGCAGGACGGAAGAATGCAGATAAAATTCGAAAAGACGACGATCGATATCCGCGTCAGCTCGCTTCCGATAGTGTGGGGCGAAAAGATAGTCATGAGGCTTCTGGACAGATCGTCCGTTCAGATAGGCATAGACACGATAGGGTTTTCCTCGGAAAATCTCGAGAACTTCAAAAAAGCCTTAAAACAGCCTAACGGAATAATACTCGTAACGGGGCCTACCGGTTCCGGTAAAACTTCGACGCTGTACGCCGGACTCAACCTCATAAAATCTCCTGAGATCAATATTATCACAGTTGAAAACCCCGTTGAGTACAGGCTTTCGCTTATAAATCAGGTCCAGATAAGGGCTGATATAGATTATACTTTTGGAACCGCGCTCAGATCGATCCTGCGTCAGGACCCCGACGTAATAATGGTCGGTGAAATTCGTGACCTTGAGACCGCTAATATCGCCATCGAATCAGCGCTTACGGGCCACCTGGTTCTATCGACGCTTCACACCAACGATTCTGCGTCCACCATAACGAGGTTCATCGAAATGGGTATCCAACCGTTCCTTTTGACGTCCACGATCATTGCTATAGTTTCGCAGCGCCTTGTGCGTCGAATATGCCCGAATTGCCGCGAGGAAATTCACCATGAGGACGAACTCTTAAGAAGTATAAAGGTCCCGCCCGGAAAATTCAAGTTTTACCAGGGCAAGGGGTGTCAGGCCTGCCTGAACACGGGCTACAAAGGCCGCGTCGCTATTCACGAAATTTTAATGATGAGCGATGAAATAAGGCTCAAGATATTCGACGGCCACTCGACGGAAGAGATCAAGCGCGCCGCGCGTTCTTCAGGCATGAAAACCATGCGCTACGACGGTCTGGCCAAAGCCGTAATGGGCATAACCACGCTTTCTGAAGTTATGCGCATGACCAAGACGGACGAGTAAATCACGGGAACGCTATTCACCGAAATACATGACGGTGGCTTTATTGCTATTGAAAATATCCTGGAATGCAATGTAAGGCGTGCCCTTATGGATGAACAATGAAAGATAGGCCGCGTCGCCGTCTGAAAATCCTTTTTTTCCGACTTTGACCCATTCTGTGCCATCGAACTTCTTAACCGTCGTTCCGGTGTAAGTGGTATTCATATATGCAATATAAGGAATGTTTTTATAAATATATAAAGATATGTCGTCAGCGTATCCGTCCGAAATTCCCACATTTCCAACGCTGACCCATGCCGCGCCGTCGAATTTCTTCACGACGGCCTTATAGCTTTGTGAAAAAGGAGTACCGGCTTTGTCCCTGTACGCTATATATGGGACTCCGGTTTCATTCACGAAAAGCGATATGGTTCTATATAATGAAGCTGAAGAAATTCCCGGTGATGCCGCTCCGACGTCCACCCAGGATCCGCCCGTGAATTTTTTTACAAAAACGTTATAGCCCGCTGATTTTCTATATGCAATATAAGGAATATCTTTGTCAACGAACAATGAAGGAAATTCGAAATTGGCGCCTGAAAATCCTGCGCCGCCGAGAGTCGACCACGCGGTTCCGTCGAACTTCATGACCGTGATCCCGTAAGATGCGGCCGCATCCTGAAAAGCTAAATAAGGCGTGCCTTTATAAACGAAAAATGAATTTTGTGCATTTGCTCCGGCCGAAAATTTCTGCGCGCCGACGTATGCCCAGCCGGGACTTGTAGTGTCAAGCTTCATAACGGAAGCCTTATCGCCTCCGGCGGACGCATCTCTGTATGCGACATAAATAGCGCCGCCGTCGATAAATAAGTTTGTATGAAGGGCGCTTCCTGCTGTAAATTCAGGGGTTCCCGCATCCAACCAGGCGCCGCCGGCAAATTTTTTAACGGTAGCCTTCGTGGAAGCCATATTTATGCGATAGGCCAGATAAGGCGTTCCGTTATTGACGAAAAGCGAGGTGTACATCACTTCTTCGTTAGTAAAGCCGGGCGTTCCGATAGGTATCCACCTTCCGTCAACGAAGAGAGAAGTGAAGAGCGTATTGTCTTTCGAATAAATTTTCAACGAAAGTTTTTCGCCGATGGCTGTTCCGACCCTTCCGCCATCGACGGATGTGTATTTTCCTATTTTAAAGCTTCCCGCGAATGTGTCTGATGACGAGGTCGTTTCTGTAAGCTGGACTCCTATGCCGGCGGGGTCGGAGGTTGATGCGACTTTCATTATAATGGAGTTATTAACCGCCGGATCGGTTCCCGCGCCCTTCACTTTTACATAAATTTCAGGATTTCCAGAAAGTGAGACCGAATCCGTCACAGGAATGGCGTACATTGCGTCTGAATAGACCTCGATCGTCGCCGCTGAAAAATTAAAATCTACGGGCAATCCTGGGTTTTGCCCCGCGCCTGTGCGCGTCTCGGCGAGGACATAGGAATTGGTCATGCTGTATTTATCCGATATTTTTGCGCGCAGATCCGTCAAAGAACTCAATCCGTGAATGTTTTCGACGGCATTAATATTCTTCGTGAAATTGCCGGTGTAATTTCCGGAAGCGTCGAAGATTGAGAATCGTTTCTTGACGGGTTCGATGACGCCGAAATGTCCTCCCGAAAGAGGGATTATGCCTGACAAGGATAGATCGAGTCTGTCTATCGCATAACCTGTTGCGCCTAACCTTGATCCGCTTGATGAAATAAAGTCGGTGTATTTGAAGGCCGCCGGATTTTTACCGTCCGATACTAAAAGCGCTTCATCCGAGGAACACAGGTTTATTTTATCGGGGCCCGCCAACTGCGACGAGTCGCCCAGAGAACCTACCGCCCGCATTGTCGGACCGTTAATAACGGCCGTGGAGGCTTTCGATATGTTTCCGGCTCCGTCCTTATACCAGCAATACATCGTTATCATTTTGCCGAGCGCGCTTAACTGAGGCAGGCTGACCTCCGCCGTGAACGAGTATAATGCCGTGCCGCCCATGCCCGTCGGCGCAATCCATCTTGGATCATTTGCGAATGGAGGCGTCGGATCTTCGGAGATAAGATATCCGGTGATGCCGGAGTAATTGTCTTCGCAAGCGATCTGATATTTAACGCTTTTTGAAGATGTGAATTTTGATCCGTTGTTGATGGTGAAGGCAGGAGAACGACTGGATTCGTATTTCATGACAGTGGCTTTACTTCCAACGCTGCCGTCTGTATATGCCGTATATAATTCTCTGTTGCTCAGACCTGATGAAACATATCCAACGCTGCCTGTTGAAAAACCGGGAGCGCCTATGAAGTTCCAGGTGGAGCCGTCGAATATTTTTGCTGAAAGCTTACCGCTATTTGCCGAGTCGCAGAAAACAATACATGGCGAGTTTTTATAAACAAGCAAATCTATCAAGTGATTGCCGCCTATAAAACCGCCTGTGTCTCCAACTGCCGTCCATGCCGTTCCGGTAAATTTCATGACGGATGCTTTATAACTATTGCTCTTGTCGGGATATGCCACATAGGGCATACCGTTTATAATTTTCATGGCAACGAATTCACCGCCATTTGCAAAGTCTTGAGGCCCGACATAGGACCATGCCGAACCGTTATTTTTCATGCATGAAACCTTATTTGTCGTAAAGTCAGTATACGCGCAATATATATTTCCGCCATAATAATCCAGCGGGACATTGTAAACCTGGCCGGGAGAAAATCCTTTGCCGCCAAGTGGAGACCATGTAGAGCTGCCGTCGAATTTCATAACGGTGGCTTTGCCTGCGTTATAGACTTCTCTATACGAAACATAAAGAGTGCCGTTCAAGGAGTATATAGAACTATACCATTCTACATCAAGAGGCAGTCCGACCTGATTCCAGCTTCCGTTGAAATTCATTATGGTTGCGCTATAATCTGCAATATTTTGAAATACTACATAAGGTTGAGCATTATGAATGCATAGCGAAATCCAATCGGCCTGAGTAGGTGTAAAACCGGCGCTGCCGACATTTGACCATCCGGCGCCGTTAAATTTCATGACAGTTGCTTTGGTGCCGTTACCGGCGTCTTTATATGCAACATAAATATCGCCGTTATAACCTTGTATTGAAGTAAAGTTTACATCTCCGGCTGAAAAACCAGCAGTGCCAACAACTGACCACGTACCCGCCCCGGCCGGAGTCTCTGAATCGAGTTTTATCGTCGCGCCAACCGCATTCGATAAAGACGAAAGCGTGTTTTTATACCAGGCATAAACCGTTTTTGAGCCATTCGCCGCGCCTAGCCCGAAAGGGATTTCGGCGTTGTAAACCGTTTGCGGCGGTGAAACGCTTTGCCAGCCCGTCGCGTTAACTCCTGGCGTAAGCGGGTCGGATGAAACGTAACATGCGGCTATGCCGGTTGAATCGATACCTTTGAGCGTAAGTTTGACTGCCGGGGAATTTGACCATTCTGCGCCGCCGTTAATTTTTATACTGCCGTTAGGAACGCCGTCGTCGAAATAAATCGAACACTTGGAACAGGTCGACATATTTCCGGCGACATCTTTATACCAGACGAATATTTCTTTCGTGCCTTCGTCGCCGGGCTTTATAACATAAGGGACCACGTCGGAATATGGCGTTACCGGTGCCGCGATCGCTGTCCAGTTGATGTCATTGACGCCAGGCGGAAAGGGATCGGCCGCCGGCGGTTCGCTCTGGTCGCGCTCCTGGAGGAAATAATGGGTTATCTTGATATCGTAAAGTTCGAGAGTTATAGAATCGGCGCCGCTTTCAGCGTGAAGCTCCAGCGATATGTTTCTGGAGGAAGTGAATGGAGGAGTTCCCACTATTCCTATACTTCCCGCGATCGGCTCTACTGGCGGATGGGTATCTAATTTTATGCTTTTGGAAACTATTGTCGAAATATTTCCGGCTTTATCCCGGAACCATAAATAAAAAGTTTTTAGTCCGTCCGGTTCGGCGGCGTCAAAAGTAAAATCGACCTCCTGTGTCGTGGGCGAAGAATTGACAAAGCCCGTCGGCATGTTTTTCCAGTCCGGGTCTGAAAGCGCGGGAGTGGAAGGAGTCGCCGCGCTTAATTTCAGGCAGTATTGCATTACTCCCGAACCAGTAACACCGCCGTATATATCTGTCGCCAGAATTTTTGCTTTAATGTTTCTGACGGTAGTTAGTTTTGCGCCGTTGTTCAACAATAAAACGGAAGGCATTATTCCAGGTGAAATTTTACGGACGCTGTTGTTTCCGGTATCGGCGGCATAAACGTTTCCGGCATTATCGACGGTTAACCCCGAAATATTACCGAAAGTTGCGGAAGATGAGAGTCCGTCGTCGGCACCGCTGGATCCCGTTCCGGCATAAGTCGTAACTTCGCCGCCTGGCGTTATTTTTCTTATTTTTTTATCAAAAGACGCTCCGCTCACATAAACATAGCCGGAGTCATCTGCCGCGATCGTCCAGGGATAGTAAAATGTGGCGCTTGATCCTATTGGATCGTCATGCGTTCCCGCGGTTCCGTTTCCGGCAAGCGTGCTGACATACCCGCTCGCGTCTATTTTTCTTATTCTGTGGTTAAAACTGTCTGTAATATAGAAATTTCCGTTGCCGTCTATTGCGACATCGCTTGGTGAGAAAAACTTGGCGGCGCTCATTCTGTCTCCGTCAGCGAATTCGCCCTGATTGGTATGTCCAGCGGTTTCGCCGTAAATTCCCATCCCGGCGAAAGTAGTTACGGATGAACCATCGGTCGCGCACTTTCTTATCCTGTTGTTCCAGCTGTCCGAAGAATATAAAAAGAGTCCGTCTCGATCGATCATGCTTCCGTATGGATGCCTGAACTGGGCGGAAGAACCCGGTCCGTCGGCGTAGCCCCAGGAACCGTTACCGGCGAAAGTTTGAATTATAGACCCGCTTGAGTTGATTTTTTGAAATGGACACCCCATTGAGCCTGAAGTGTACAAAAAATTATTTTTGTCTATGGAAAGTCCCACTACCGAGGCTGAAAGCGAACTGTTAATAATGGTAATGACGCCGGTAGATGAGATCTTTCTTAAATAACCTCCGCCTACTACATAAATATTGGACGCCGAATCTGCCGCGAGATCCTGTACGGCGAAACCGCTTGCGATTGTTGATACCGTTGATGTTCCGCTGCCGGGACCCGATGGCGCCTTCGTATCGACCGTTATATTGGCCGGCGATGAACCGCCGGAAACGTGGTTCATATCGTCTCTAAACCAGACATGTATTGTTTTAGGACCTTCGCCGGCGCTCAAAGTATACGGGACCGTTTGAGAGAACGATTTCTGCGGCGTGACGGATATCCAGCCTGAATCGCCGTAGGCCGGCGTCAGGAGAGTTTCGACTATCATGTAGCCTGAGACGCCCGTTCCCGCGTCTGAAGCATTGATGTTAACGTTAACGTTATGCGAATCGGTATATTGGCCCGTCGGGTCCTTAAGTCCGGCAAACGGAGCGCGACCTTCGCCCGGCGACTGTGTATCGAGGGTAATGGTGGTCGATATCTTCGGGGAAACGTTATTCGCCATATCTTTGTACCAGATGCTGACCGTTTTATCGCCGTCGCCGGCGCTTAGAGAGCAAGACATACCGCTTTGGCTGAAATTTATCAGGGGCGACGATATTAAAATCCAGTTGGGAGGGAAGTTGCCTTCCGTGAAACCGGAATATTCCTTGACCTTTCCCGCGTCGTTCGCGCTGATGTTCAAATAGATGTTTTGCGTTCCGGATTTTGTAGCTCCGCCAGTCATAGCAATGGTTCCGGTCGGCGGAGTGGCGTCAACGGTAAAATTAAAAGTTTGCGGCGCCGATAAGTTTTCGTCCCTGTCCTTGGCATAGAGAGTGAATGTGTGGGTGCCTCCCGGCAGCGTTCCGGGCGTATAAGACGCGCTCGTGGTCCAGACGGGAGCGTCGCCGTCTATAATGACCTGATAGCGGCTGGTGTCGTGAAGGCCGCAGCCTGTGTCCATCGCGCTCCAGGTGAAAGTAGGATTGGATCCGACGATGGCTCCGCTTCCGGGAGTTATTGCGGTTATGGAAGGCGGAGTGGCGTCGATGTAATATGTGTTTGGGTTCGTTGAACTCCACAAGGTGTCGTCCCATCCGATAGGCCAGGTGTATTTATACCGCAGCTTAACGTTATAGCTTCCGGCTGCCGGAGCCGAAAAAACACCGGTATAAGGAACATCTGAGCCGGAAATGGTGAACTCCGAGCTTTCGAATGTTCCGCCGGTCCCGTACAAACGAACCTTGTATTTGCCGTTCGCTGATAATTCTCCGGAGAATGAAATCGATTGTCCGTGTTTCAGGTAATTTGTCGTTCCTGAAACGATGTTCGCGGCCGCTGGATAAGGAATACGGTCTGCGGCGAAAAGCGGAAAAAATAAAGCCGATATTAACAGCTGAAACAGACATATGATTAAACTTTTAAATAATTTTATTTTATTTGTTTTCACTTTTTTCACCGCTTTGCTTCACATTCAAATACTTTATAAATTAATTCGTTCCTACGGTTTTCATGAGATTGATTACTTTTTGAAGTTTTTGTTCTTTCGCTCACCCGATGGCGGAAGTATGTCATTTTCACTTTTTATCATTTGACCGGCCAGTAGAAGCATGGACGCACGCCGTCGTAACCGCCGCCCGTCATTCCCCCCGAATGTGGAGTGCGGAATGAGCAGCGATAGGATTCGTCGCCGAGCCCGCCGTTGTACCAGGAGCCGCCGGTCACTAAGTTAGCGTTGTCTCGAAGCCAGTACCAACAGTTTCCGGTAATATCCCTGAGGCCGTAATAACCCATTTCGGG
>CAZKCG010000050.1:0-38491 GCA_964551445.1 uncultured bacterium
CACTGCTGCCTAACATGGTGGGCTGGCCGGTAGTTCTCTTTCCGTTACATGTCGTGTTTCTCGAACTAATAATAGATCCGGCGTGTTCAGTGATCTTTGAGGCCGAGGAAGCGGAGGGAAACATCATGAAAAGAAAACCGCGCGACCCCGAAGAGCCGCTTTTCGGAAAAAGAATGTTCGTGCTGAGCTTTCTGCAGGGGGTTTTTTCACTGCTGGCGGTGGCGGGCGTATTCTGGTATTCGCTTAATAACGGCGGGAGCGAAGCGGAAGCCAGAACTCTCGCGTTCATAACTCTGGTAATATCGAATCTTGGAATAATACTCGTGAACCGTTCATGGACCAAAAATATATTTGCTTCGATGAAAGTTAAAAATACTGCTATTTCATGGGTATTTTGCGGAACCATGATCTTTCTTGCAATGGTGATATACGTGCCCGTGCTCCGCGATACTTTCCACTTCGCCTATATGCACGCCAACGACATAGTTCTATCTCTTTCACTTGGAGTGGTAAGCGTTGCGTGGTTCGAGATCATCAAATACATCTCAAACGTCAGACACGTTGAACTTTTAAAGAACTGATCCGACAAAACGGCAGTTAGTTTGAATTATCGTCCAGACGGCCCGGAACAATTCCGGGCCGTTTTTTTGGGGCAGACCGTCGCAAAATAGAATCGTTCTATTATTTGACAATAAGAGATTTTACTGGTAAAATATACAAGAAAATTTCAATATAAAAAATGAATATAAATACCGAAAGGAAGATTGTTTAATGGAACATCACAAACCAAATACCGAAGTTCTGGACCGCGAAAGACATTCAATGGCGCATATACTCGCTCAGGCTGTAATGAAAATAAGGCCGGGAGCGAAACTCGGATTCGGTCCGGCTATCGAAGACGGATTCTATTACGACTTCATACTGCCTCAACCGCTGGGCGAAACAGACTTCAAAGACATTGAAAAAGAAATGAGAAAGATAATCGAGGCCAACCAGAAGTTCGAGCGCGAAGAGATGGCTAAAGACGCAGCGGTCGCGAGACTTCGCGAAATGGGCCAGGAATTTAAGATCGAATATCTCGAAGATCTTGCTAAAGAACGCAATATAACTTCATTCTCGTTCTACACGAACGGCCCGTTCATCGATATGTGCGAGGGCCCTCACGTAGAGGCCACTAAAGAAATTAAAAGAGACTGCTTCAAACTTGACAGAATAGCCGGAGCTTACTGGCGCGGTTCGGAAAAGAACCCTATGATGACAAGGATCTACGCCCTCATGTTCGAAACGAAAGAAGCGCTCGACGACTTTTTAAAACGCCGCGAGCTTGCCATGCAGCGCGACCACAAAAAACTCGGAAGCGAACTGGATATATTCGTTATCGAAGAAGAAGTAGGCGTCGGCCTTCCGATGTGGCTGCCTAACGGGACCGTTATCCGCGACGAACTTGAAGCACTTGCCAAAGAGATGGAATTCAAATACGGTTACAAACGCGTGGCCACTCCTCATATAACCAAAGGAAAACTATACGAAATATCAGGGCATCTCCCGTATTACAAAGACTCCATGTTTCCGCCGATGACCGTCGACGAGAACGAGGAATATTATTTAAAACCTATGAACTGCCCTCATCACCACCTTCTTTTCAGGGCGCGCCCGAAAAGCTACCGCGAGCTTCCTTACAGGATCGCAGAGTACGGCACCGATTATCGTTATGAGAAATCGGGCCAGGTATCGGGACTTCTTCGCGTGCGCGGAATGGCGATGAATGACGCTCATATTTACTGCATGACCGAACAGGTCAAGGACGAATTCAAAAAGGTCCTCGAACTTCACAAATATTATTACGACCTCTTCAGGATGGGCGAATTCTGGATCAGGCTTTCATTCCATTCGAAAGACAAGCCCGAAAAATACGTCAATAATGAAGAAATGTGGAACTATTCCGAAAAAGTAGTGGGCGATATTGCTCAGGAAATAGGAATAGCATACGAAATACGCCAGGGCGAAGCCGCTTTCTACGGGCCGAAGATCGATTTCCAGGTCAAGAACGTCATCGGCCGCGAAGAGACCGCTTCCACGACCCAGCTTGATTTCGCAATGGCTGAAAGGTTCAACCTTGAATTCACCGACGCCTCCGGCAATAAGCAGCGCCCTTATATAATCCACAGGGCGCCTCTCGGCACGCACGAACGGTTCATATCCTTTCTCATCGAGTTATACGGCGGAGCTTTTCCTACGTGGCTTGCGCCGCAGCAGGCGATATTCATACCCGTCTCCGAAAAATTCAACGAATATTGCTATAAGCTCGCCAATATGATGACCGACGGTTTCATGCGCGTAGAGGTTGACGATTCGAGCGATTCCTTCAATAAAAAGATAAGGAACAACACGAAGCGCAAATGCCCGAACCTTCTCATAGTCGGCGGCAAGGAAGCGGAAGAATCTCTCGTCACATGGAGGCGCTATTGCACGCCGGATCAGAAGACAATGAAATTCGACGATTTCCATAAGACGATCCGCCAGATGATAGATAAGAGAATAATGGATAATTTCGCCGACACGATAATACCGGCGGTTTAATCAAATAGGGATACCCGAAATTGACCTGACGCTTCAGAGCCTCAGGTCAATTTTTTTAGAAAGACCTATATGCCGCATAACGATGAAGGCGCAAAAAAAGCGCTTTATTACAAGTGTTTATACTATTGCGTCCTGGTGATTTTCTTCGGATTCGTCGTCATAGGAATATCTTATATCGATATAACGAGCTGGATGAACGCCTTGAACCGCCGCGAAGGCGCTGAATCAGAATTGAGACAGTTGGGATACGTCCTTATTTCAGCCGGAATAATAGTGATGATCTTAATTTCAAAACCGTTGGAAAAGATCAAAAACGCGCTTAATATGATTCTTCCTAAAACAAGCGTCATCACTTTTATGCTGACAGACGATAACGCGAAGAAACTTGACGAGCTTGTAAACGAAGGCTGGAACATCGATTCAATGGAACCGCCGTCTGACGGCCCCGACAACATAAAATTCATCGTAACGCTGAAAAAAAACAAAAAGGGAGACAAAAATGGAGTTAAATAAAGATACCGGATTCGCCCGCCACATAATAATATGCACTAATTTTCGCGAAGGCGAGGGCGCCGTATGCTGCAAAAACGGCGGAAGCGAACCCATATACCGTGAACTCAAGGAATACGTGAAGGCGAACGGCCTTAAAGACAGCGTTAAAATAACCCAGTCGCGTTGCTTTTCAATGTGCGCAGACGGTCCTAATATGGTCATATACCCCGAACAGTTGTGGTTCAACCGCGTCAAAGCGGAAGACGTGCCTGAAATAATAAAACAATACATCGACTGTTTTAAAAAATAGATCATGAGTGAATATTCAACAAAAAAAATATACAATTTCATCGATCCGTATAGCGTGATGACTCTTTCCACGGTTTATCCCGGAGAACACGAGGCGCGGGCGACGCCCGTTTTCTTCGCGAGAATATTGAACAGTTTTTTATTCGTTTCATTTGAGGGAACGGCCCACGCTAAAAACATATCAGCTAATCCGCTCATTTGCGCTTCAATAACCTCTGATCATTCAGATTATTCCAAAATACGCGGCGCGCAGATATTCGGAAATTGCGTAAAACTTTCCGATCCGGTGAAAATAACCGCCGCGGCCCTGATATATTTCTGGAAGTTTCCGGCCGTTAAAGCCATTTTTGACTCGGAAGCCTTAAAACACGCCGTTTCGGTCAGCTGGTATCTTTTAAAAGCCGAAAAGATAATATTTACCGATAATACAGTAAAATTCGGCCACCGCGAGGAATATATTTTTGACTTTTAAGGCCGATTATGATAATATTTTCGAATACCGTAAATTTAATAAATATAATATTACAAAAATTTGTTATAATTAATACAGAAGGAAAAAAAATGAAAAAGAACGTTTTATTTTTAATGTTGATCTTTCTCGCGCAATTATCGGCGGGATGCCTCAGCGAACTGAAAACCAACACGACCACGATCCCGGCCACCGGTATCAATTATGCTTCAGTTGCCGTTTCTTACGATAACACCGGAATGTTTTATTCACGCTCGGTCGGCGGTTCAGAAGCAAATATTTATTACAGACAGTTCGACACGACCGAAGAGATCGCGATCACAAACGATTCAAATGAAAATATCTGCGTTCGCGGAGCGGCTTATGACCAGTTCCTGATATATTCCTCAAAGAACAGCTCCGGCGCCGTAAAACTTTATAAGCTGAATTCATCGAACACGACCCCGGTAGAAATATTAAGCGCGAAAAACTTCAGCCCGATGGACGCCGCTTTTTCAAAAGACGGTCAATTCATAGTTTTTTCAGCGGTCGATAACAGCGGCAGCACCGAATATTCACAGATATGTTCCTGCGACATCAACGGCGGAAATTTTAAAACTCTCACCACAAGCGATTCTCTTAAGCGCAAGCCGACCGTGTCTTCGAATAATTCAACCGTAATGTTCCAGAAAAAGGTCGATCAGCGCTGGGGACTTTATTATGTCGACGCGGCCGGAACGGAAAAGATAGAAAAAGAATTCCTTGTAGAAAATAGCTTTGACGCTTCAGATCCTGAATTTCTCCCTTCTGGCGCGAAAGAATTCACCAACGACGAAGAGGTCGCATATGTTCACGGTACCGCGGGAACTTCCGTCAGGATCGAAATAGCCTATCTTATGCCTTCGGCAAATAACACTTACTCGTTTCGCGAAGGACGCGTAGTAAAAGATTTTTCTAATTATTATTACTACACCCAGCCGGCCGTTTCAAGAGACGGAAAAATATTTTTATATCTTCAGAAAATAACGAACAAAAGCAGATTCGACATATTTAAAACCAACCTTCGCGGTTATCAGCCTTTGCAGATAAGCTATTAGCCCGGATAAAAACGGTCAGTTGAAAAATGAAAATAAATAACATAGTGAAATTTAACATAGACGGACGCGAAAAGAAGCCGGGCATCGGCCTTGCTTTAGGTTCCGGCGCGGTCAGAGGCGCGGCTCATGTAGGCGTCATAACCGGGTTATTAAACGCCGGAATCGATATCCGAGAAATGAGCGGTTCTTCGATCGGAGCCGTTATCGCTTGCATACACGGCGCGGGACTTGGCCCGGCCGAAATGAAAGAGGCCGCGCTCGCGTTTAAAAGATCGGCAGTATTCGACTACGGGTTCCCGTTATTAAGCTTTTGTAAAGGAAACCGCTTCAAAGATTTTCTGGCCGATCTTTTTGTTAAAAGGATAGGCGTGACAAGGCTTGAAGAATTGAAAACTAAGGTTTTCGTAACTTGCGCCGATATTATTAAGGGCCGCCCCGTTATTTTTTCATCCGGCCGCATAGTCGATATTTTAGCGGCCAGCTGCGCGGTTCCAATGTTATTTCCGCCGCGCGATATAGGCGGAACGCTTTGCGTGGACGGCGGGGTGCTTCTCCCGGTTCCTTCCTCGATATTAAGAGGCCGGGGAAACGCTATGGTAATAGGTGTTAACCTCGGTTTCGGCAATTTACGCGAGAGCTTCGGCGATATTTTCAGGTACGCCGGTCAAACGATAGTAACGCTCGGCAGGGAACTTTTAAAGCTTCAAAAAGGCCGGGAAGATATTTTGATCGAGCCGGATTTCGGCGACATAGGTTATTGGCAGTTCGAAAAGATCGAAAATATAATCAACATAGGCAGACTAGCGGCAAAAAATGCCTTACCCGAAATATCGGATCGCTATAGCGGGCGGCATTTTAAAAAAGAGTGCGGATCGCATCTCAGTGAAAATTTTTAATAATTAAATACTTTTGAATGGGAAGTTGAAAATTATGAGTACGGATTTTCAAGAATTGATATTCGACCTGGAGTCAGACATCGACGACAACAAGATCAAAGCCGCAAGAACGCTTGCTCAGACCGGCGACGCAAGCCATTTGCCTCACCTGGAAAAACAGTTCACTTCTCCGAACCAGACGGTCAGATATTTCGTCAAAAAAGCTATTGACGCTATCAAACTCCGTTCGGCGGGAGGCGCCGCGCCTGTTCCACCTCCTCCTCAGGCCCATACGCCGCCGGCAGAAGAATTCGCCAGGCACGAGATCCCTCTTTCAAGGCCCGTTCAACCGCCGGCACGCCATGATGAAGAAATGGGACAGCCTATAAAGTTAGACGGCATAGGTCTTTCGGCGCCGCCGGCCAATCCGCCCGCCGCCAAAATGGAAATATCGGATTCCGAACTTCTCACGAAACTTTCGAAACTTCCCGAAGATAAAAAGATCGCCGAACTTATAAGAGTTTTTGACGAAGGCGACTACGACCTTCTCGACAACGTCGTCGTAGCAAAAATAGCGGAAATGGCAGGCGCTGAAAAGAATATCGAAATAGCCTGCTGGTATCTGAGGATCGTCGGAAAAAACGGCGGTTCTTCTTTCCTTCCGCAAATAGCGAGATATCTCAAATCCCCCAATCCAAAACATATTTCAGCCGCGCTTGACGCGCTTTATTACGTAAGTGATAAAAACCTCGTAAATATAATTCCTCAATTCATAAGGCACACGGACCTTGAGGTTCAGTCTTCCGCTATCGCCGCTCTCTGGGCCAGCGATCACGAAAAATCCAAACAGATAATCGAAAAAATGCTGAACGCGGACGAACGCGAGTACAGGCTCATTGCCGCCCGCACGATCTCGAAGATCCCCGACGATAAATCCATGGAACTTGCGATGTCGATATTTTATAACGAGGAAGACCCTGAAATATTCAAACTGGGCGTTCAGTCCATACAGAAAAAGACCAATGAATCCAACTATTATAAACTTAAAGAGATAATCGACTCGCTTCCTTCCCAAAAGGCTAATTTCATAAGACAGCTTATCGATAAATACGAAAAAGCTCATCAGGTCGCGGACGACGAGATCAGCGACGCCGGAACTGAAATATCCATAGATCCCGAAGCGGAAAAAGAACGCGAACGGGCCGAAAAAGAAAAAATGCAGAAGATCACCCAGGGCGGAAGGGTTGCCGCCAGCAAACGCGGCGGCCAGCCTCAGGAAGTAATAGACGAAAAAGACCTGATAATAGACGTGAATAACCTCACGCCGGTCCCGACGCTTTTGATCGAAATAGGCTCCAAAAAAGAGGTTGAAAGGGTGCGCGCGGTAAAAATGCTTGTCGCTCACCTAAAAAAAGGCGTTAACGCCGACCAGAAAGAACAGATTACTTTCGCTCTCGAGATCGCCCAGGGCGACCGCTCTCAAAGGGTGCGCGACGTCGTTTCAGACGCTTCTTTAAAATAAACTCCGAACCAGGACCCGAAAAATCTATATACAACATATAAGAAAAACGGACCCGACATTCAGGGCCCGTTTTTCTTATATGTTTTACGCTTTATTTAATCTATTCCGGTTTTCAAATTTTTTCTGCCGGCGCGAATTATTTTTCAAGCCTGTAAACGTGGAAACTCTCATACATAAAAGAGCGGTCGATCGCGTGAAGTTCGGCGGCGAGCTCCGGTTCGGATTTAAGAAGCTTCAAATTCGCCTCGTCCAGGTTTCTCGGCTGTGCGAGCGTATAGCGGTAGCAGAGGCGCGTGCCGTTCTTTGACATCTGTATGAATTCGCGCATAACGTTATTGAAAAGATCGTCCTCCATCCATTCAAATATGTTCGACAGGTTCAGCTTAGTGAAGTATTCCTCGCCGAATTTTTTAAGGACGTCGGTGGATATTCCCTGGAACGCTTCAATTTTATCTATATTCTTTTTAAGCCCGTCGAAGTTCTTCCTTAAAAGATAAGGCGGCAGAGCGTTCTCGGATATGAATTTTCCCATAAGGATAAGCGAGAAGAAATAGTTCTGGCGGTTATCGATGTTTCTCATGGCGCGGTCGACCTTGCGGTTAAGGTTCTTGTCGAATTCTTTTTCATTTACGAATCTGAACGAATGTGAGCCTTTTACAAGGCTTAATATCTTTCTGTTCAAAAACACCCAGTTTAGAAAGTGCCAGCGGCCAAATTCTATGCTGTCATACATTTTTTTCTGTATGCCCAGATCCGGACAGAAGAATATCTTTTCGATCTGCGAGTATTTTTTCCCGTACATGATCATAAGGGCTTTTCTATATAATTTAAAGAATTTTTCGACCTTTCCGCACATTATTATCCCTGATTTGATGATAGCTTTGTTCTCATCCCAGAAACTTCTGGCATCGGGGGTCAGCTGACTTTTTATCTTTTCATACAATGCCACGCGGTGTTCGGAATGAAATATGGGGGTTTTACCATATATCTCAACTCCGAGGATCTCCAGAAATTCTTCATATTCAAGGGTCCTTATCGCAGCGATCTTAAGCTCGAGAAGATAGTTCTGAGTTGGATTTCCGTCTATTGAAACCACCTTTTTCGGGTTTTCAACGAGAAGATTGAGCGAGTTGCAGCCGCCGGAGGTTATCGAGAGCACGACGTCGTCGGCCGTTACCTGAAGCGCCCTGCGGTTCAATTCGGGATCTTCCCAGACGTTGCTGTAGACGATTGCATGTTTAAACATAAGATCTCCTTCTGAAATTATTTTATCGATTGTTCTTTTTTTACAAAGGATCTTTTCGTTCCGGTAAGTTTTTTTATCAGGGACAATTCAGTAAAGTAACTTATCAGCGCAGGGAGCATGAACAATTCTCCGAGGAACGCGAAGAGCATGGTCAGCGATATCAAAAGCCCGAAATAAACGACCGATTTTATGCTTGCAAGGCCCAGGATCGAAAACCCTATGCATAACACGATGGATGTGGCGATCACCGCCGGACCTTCGTCTTTCAGGCATTCCCTTATAGCGTCGGTGGAATTCATTCCCTTTCCGAGATATGCGTAGTAGTGGAAAAGTTCGTGTATGGTATCGTCGCACGCTATTCCAAGGGTGATAGACGCGATGGTTACGGTGGCTATATCAAGCCTTATGCCGAATATGCCCATAAACCCGAGCGTCATTATGACAGGAACTACGTTAGGCGCTATACCCCATACCAGCGCGCTGAATCGCAGGAATAATATTCCTATTACCACGAATATCCACACCAGAGCCGACGCGAAACTCGATATCTGGCTCCATGTGATATAATCCAGAAGCCTTACGTAAAGGGGAACATAGCCTCCGAATATCACCTTCACTTTAGTGTTCCCGAACTTTTTATCCAGTATCGCCGAAACCTTCTGTTCGACCTTTTTCATATTGGACGCGCTCACCATCGGGATCCTTATAGTAAGGCGCATCTCGCTGTAGTTTTTATTTACCATGTACTTAAGGTCTTTTTCTCCGTCGGGGTCGCTTTCATACAGCATCAGAAGCTGGCTGACCTGCGTCGCGTCCTTAGGCACCGCGTATGATTCCGGCTTTCCATCGGTCCACACCTGGTTGAGCCTCATGATAACATCCGTCACTGAAGCACATTTGGACGCTTCAGGATTTTTTTCTATTTCATCCTGCGCTTCCACTACGCGTTTTAAAAACTCCGGTTCTTTGATCCCGTCAGGTTTTCCGGTCAAAAGGCGCACTTCGAGAGGAAGATAATTTCCGTAAACGCTCTCGATCGTATCGCTGTCTTTACGCACCGGATTGTCAGGTTTTAAAAAACCCATCGAGTAAGTATCGACGTCCAATATAGTAACTCCGTAACAGCTTACGGCTATTAATACGACGAAACCTAAAACTACAAGGCCCTTGTGAGGAAATACGAAAGCGAGGATCTTTTTGTTCAGCGTTTCAAACGGGCGTTCAAGCTTGATCGTCTGGCTGGGTTGTATTATGCTCAGCATGAAAGGAACCATGGACCAGACGATTATATATTCGGCTATCGCGGAATACGCCGCGAAAAGACCGAAAGTTCTAAGCACGGCGATAGGCGTAAAAACGATGGATAAAAAACCTATGCATTCCGTCACGGAAGTGAAAAGGCTCGGAGCGAGAATATCCTCGAAAACCTCGGCCAGGCCTTCCTCTTTGTTTTTCATGATAGCCGGAATGCTGAGACAGTAACGGTTGAAGATATGGTTCACGTCGGCTATGCAGAGTATCATTATGAGCGTCGGCAGAACTATCGTTACCATGTTGAAATTCTGGTGGAACAAACCGTAAACGTCAATAAAAGCGAGGCCCGATACGACCATTATGACGAAAATTATGCCGACCAGATGCTTCGACCGGTAAAGCAGATAAACTACTACAAGCAGCAGCATATATGACATTGTGGTAAAAACCGCGCTGTCCCTAAGGCTCAACCTGTTAAGCTCGTCGTACATGACTCCCATGCCGGCTAACTTATAATCGAAACCGTGCTCCTTCATTTTGTCGCGCACGTAGCTTATCATCTGGGGCCGTTTAACGTCCATTTCCTTCGACGCTATCGGTTCGACTATCATTATGGCCTTTTTAATGTCCTTATCGGCCAGAAGCTTAGGCCATAGTTTGTTCTCGGAGAATTTTTTTCTGGTCTCGTCCGCCTGAAGCTGCGTTTCAATAGTATTTTCGCAAAGGTCCTCGACGATGAGGTCCTGAGCGCCTCTAAGCCCTATATAAGGAGCTTTTCCAATACTTAAAACTCTTCTTATATCCGGATTTTTTTCGATGTCCAGAGAAGCTTTCCTGAGTTTGTTCAGAAAAGCCGGCGTGAATATCCCGCCCTCGCCCGCGTCTATCATGGAAATAATGACCTCGTCGTTGCCGTACACCGTTTTAAATTCATTATAAGCGACCAGAGTGAGATCATTTTCAAGGAACCATAGCTCGATGCTGTTATCGATAAGTATATTTTTTATAAAGTAGCTTCCCGCAAGGACGGTTAACAGGGTCGTGAAAAAAAGTATCTTGCTGTAGCGGACCAGAAATTTCGCAAGGCTTTTGATGATCTTACTTTTTTTCCTGTTGTTTTCAGGATTTTCCATGTTTTCTCCTTGAATTTAATCTTTCAGGCTTTTTCTTTTTTTCAGCTTTTATCCGTTCACTGGACCCGGGTTATTTTCCTGACTCTTCTTCACGCTTACGGTTGACGAAATCGATTATCTCGCCATGGCTCATGTGAGCGTATTTCCACGCCTCGAGATCTTCATACACGAAGTCGTCCGGAACGCGGTCCGCCGATCCGGCGAGCCGCGAAACTAAAGTTCGATTTTCGTCAGAACTTTTATGTGACCTATAACCACTTTTATCGTTTTTCATTAAATCTCCTGAGTTAAAAAATCTAATTTTTTCTTAAAGCGCCTGAGCGAGTTCGTTTCAAGTGAAGAGTTGAGAACGGAGAGTGGAGAGTTAAAGGACTTTCTGATAATCATAATTGTCTTTAATTAGTCCTTCAAATCCTGAGCGGCCGCGCCGCACTGCCTTAACTCTTCACTATACACTTTTCGCTATACTCTCTTCGCTTCTCACTAATATTCTGATCGTCCCCTTAGCGCCGTCCATTTCGACCTCATCGCCCGTTTTAAGCCTCTTGGTGATATTAGATATTCCGACTATCGCCGGAAGCCCGAGTTCGCGCGCCACGATAGCCGAATGCGAGAGTATGCTTCCGCGTTCTATCAAAAGTCCCGAAGCCGAAGGATAAAGCGGGACCCAGCCCGGATCGGTCCTCGCGGCGACAAGTATCTCGCCGTTTAACGACATATCATCGGAAGGATTTAAAATAACTTTTACTTTTCCGCGCACGACGCCCGGACAGCAGCTCAACCCGCGCATGAGGTCCGGATCCGTTTCGGAAGCGGGCGCTTCGATTATGGCCGATATGGTCAGATCATTACAGTAAACGGGGCCGGTCGTCTCGATCCTGTCGGGAAGTTCTTCCGACTTTTCATAAACTTCGTATTCCTTCTTGCGAAGGCAGATGAGTTCCTTGAGGTTTGAAAAAGTCGAGGTGCCGACGACATAAGAAAATATTTCCTCGCGCGTGAGGAAAAATATGTCCGAAACCTCGTTTATTACGCCGAGTTTAACGAAGTTATGCGCGATACCGACGAATATCATGCGCGACAGGCCGAACATCTTGGTCCTGGCGAAGCGCTGGTATTCGCGGAACGCGACCGCTTTTTTTGTATATTTCACTACGAAGTCGAATATCGTGCTCTTGCCGAAAAGCCCGAAAACGCACCTAGAGTTTCCCATTTTTTCAGCCACTTCGCGCTCGGCCTTCTCGCGCATCTCGCGTTCCTTCAAATGAGAGTCGTCGTTCTCCCTGACCGGCGCGGCGATGTAATTTTTAAGTATGCTGAATATGAACTGCGGTTTTTCCGTGAGCGACGGAACCTCGAGTTTGAGTTCGTTCATGGACCTGAAACCGAATTCGTCGAGATACTGCCTGATCATTTCATGGAGCTGCTTGTCGGATTCGGGATAACTTCTGCAGTCCGCTCCCACGAAAATTTTCGTGAGCTCGTCCTCGGTCATTCCCTTTATCTTCTTCGCCAGATCTTCATAGGTTCTTATGAACGCCGCGATCTCCTGGAGGCGTTTCAGGGGAAGCGTGCTTTCAACGTTACCCTGTCCGGCGACTATCTCGTTCGAAAGCGAACCTGTATCGTCTAACTTCCATTTCTCGATAAGCGATCTCAACACGCCGTAGAATATCATCGCCATGAAATCGTTGACTATGGGAGCTTTCCAGTTGCGCAGAACGGTGTTCTCGAGTTCGTTATAGATGTCTACGAGCTTATGGCTTTCGGCTTTGTTGAACTCGAATCTCTGATATTTGTCGTACTGTTTCTGATATATCGACATGAATTTCTCGGTCTTGTCCTCGATCGTTAAAAACTGCCACGCGAGGTTCGCGCCAGACCAGATAAGCTGGGGAAGTTCGATGAAATATTTGCCGAAAAAACCTTTGTGTTTGGATTCGGCGGGAGTGAAATCGATCTTCTGTTTGACGCCCATCATCTGTTCCATGAAGCGCCGGTTATAGTTGTATCCGGGAAGAACCGATATAAGCCTGCACCAGTTCTTGATGTTATAATAGACGCGGCCCTTTAAAAGCCCCAGCATATTAGCGAAATAAAAATCGTTATCCACTATCTTTTCGCGCGGGACCTTCAATACTTCGCAGAACTGAACGTAAACCATGTGATAGGCATTGAGCGCAAAAGAGAATGTCAGGGGTGAAGTAACGCCGGAATAGCTTTCGACTATATTCGAATTATCCCATATGGTCCTGTATTCGGCCGACGACGGACGGAGACATTCAAGCGTCGTTATCGGGCGGGTCTGAACTATATAAATTTTTCTTGAATTTTCGATATCTATCGTCCACTCTATATCCTGAGGAGCGCCGCCGCAGGCTTTTTCTATTTTTTTACAGACCGCGGCCACGGCCATGACCTGTTCGCCGCAAAGACATGGAGCTTCGGCCGCCGCGGCTTCGACGTCGACTTTTACGGTCCCCGTTCCGCGTTCTTTATCAAAAACTATTTTTTCTTTTTTCGGGGTTATCTCGCTTCTTAAGATCGCGGGTTTATCATCCTTTGAGCACACGAACTGGTCCGAGTTCAATTGCCCTGAAACGAGGCCTTCGCCGAGGCCGTATGCCGCGTTTATCAATATCTCGTCGATCCTCTGCGTAACGGGATTCACCGTAAAGGTGACACCGGAAACAGCGCCGTTTATCATTTTCTGAATAACTACGGCGACCTTCACTTCGCTGTGAGGTATTTTTTTTATATTTCTGTACGCTATAGCCCTGTCGGAAAAACCGGAAGCCCAGCATTTGGTGAGTGAATCAAGTATCTGTTCGTCGGTTTCCTGGAACAGGAAACTGTCGAGCTGGCCGGCGTATGAAAAATCCTTCGAATCTTCAGAAGTGGCGCTCGATCTTACCGCGAAAAAACCGTTTTTACCGATACTTTGACGAACCTCGCCGACGATTATGGAAGAAGTTTTCTTATCGAGTAATTCAGCTGAAAAAAGTTTCCTGAGTTCCTGGCCGGTCCTGGCTATCGACGCGGGTGTCTCGGTGTTTATATTTTTAACGGCGTCATCGAATTTTTTTCCGAGTCCTTTTACGAAGGCCGAAAAACATTCGGTCGAAACGACCACGAAGGGCGGAACGTTGCATCCGAAATCGGTCAGAGCGAACAAGTTCATGCCTTTTCCGCCGACCTTTGCTATATCGCCTGAGCCGTTCCTGTTTTTGAGAGTAACGATAAAATTATTATCCACGACGCCTCCCGTATAAATTAAATATTATATATATAAAAGTAATTACTTAAAACCCTCTCCCACCGCAGGATGACGCGCCTGAGGCGCTAGTGTCGCTGGAGCCATGGATGGCGGGAAGCGACGCGGTCGAGCTAAGCTCGGGTGAGGGGGCTATAAAAATCTTTTAAACAACTTTCGTTTTGATATTTTAACAGCTTTTTTTATTTATAAAACTTTTCTGGATATATTTTCCATTATGGAATTAAACCCGTTATCGTCTAACTTTTCAACGCGCTCTCTGGTCTCTTTTAAATATTCGTTTTTCGTCGAAGCGAAAGCTATAAGCGCGCTCAGCTGCTCTAAAAATTCTATTTCCTCGTCGGAGACCATCTCTTTCTCGAATCCGTATAGAACCACGGCGCCTATTACGTCTTTCCCAAATGAAACAGGCACTGAAACGCACATTTTCATTCCAACCGGAAGTTTTATCCTTCCGCCGGACCTCAGGATCATGGTCCTTTTAATATCCCGCGCCGCTCCGGCTACGGCAACTGAGGCATCCGCGAAAGGTTCGGACGGCCCGCGGCCTTCTTCGCTGCAAAAAACCGTTGAGGAACCGCTCTCGTCAAACACTACCGTCAGAGCTTTGTGATAAGATAAGCCCGCGCATATAACGGTCATGATGTTTGAAACGTATCCGCCGGGGGAAAGCTTCGGGTCGATATTTTTAATTTCTTCAAAAACGCTTTTCAGATCGGCCATATTGGTACCTCAAAAACTCTAAAGATCGGCTCATTTAAAATAAATATAACCGCAAACGGTTATGGAAACATGGTAAGCTACAAGATACAGCGAAACCACGCCGCGGTAGAATTTAGCGTAAAAATTCGAAGGTTTCAGGCTGTACATCATTCCGGCGGCCGCTACGATGAAAGAAATTATCGCGGCCGATATGAGCATCGGACCGAAATCAAAAGCCGCGGTTGCATTTAACGCCGCGCGCGAAATTATGTTCGCGGCCGAAAGATAAAGCATCGTGAAAGCCAGAAAAATATTCGCGCCAAGCAGAGCAAACGCCCCGAAGGGAGTGAGCCTGAGCGAATACGAATCGACGCCTTCCCGTTCCTCGGCCGTCGAAAAGGTTTTGCGGCCAAATTCAAAGACGTTGAAGACGAACCAGTTCCCGATCGCCATAAAAAGAAAACTCTTCGGCATATCGCATATCATCTTTCCGCTTGTTATTGAAAATATGAGCATTCCCAGAAGCGCCGCCGAAAAAGTATGCGTCGCGGCATAAAGTTCCATTTTAGGACGCATCCAGTCGCCGATAAAAAATTCCTGACGCATGATGAGCGTAAAGGCCAGGACCATGACATAGGTCGTAAAAACGTTAAACCCCAATATCAGGGCCACCGCCATTTCAAGCAGCACGCACACGAGTATCCCGGCCCCGAACTGGTCCGTCGTTAAAACGCCGCGCGGAAGCGGCCTGTCTTTGTTGACGAGTTTGTCGGTTTCATAGTCTTTTATGTCGTCGAAGAGTCTCATGTGGAAAAACACGAGCCATACCAGAAAAAGTCCCGTGAGAAGATAACCGGGGCTCGTGTTAAACCCGGCGGGGTACGAAGCGTAGCCCATTGCGGCATTTGCGGATGCGAACGCGGCTATCATGAGCGTATGGCTCACCGGCTCGAACCTCTCTTTTACGAATGTGGACCACCCTGATATCAGTTTCATCGGATATTCCTTTAATCTTATTTTTTTTGCGGCCGGCGGCCCCGCTTATTCATTTCGCGGGGCCGCCGGTATAATCTATTTTTTCTTAAGGAAAAGCCACCAGAATCCAAATACCGCAAGAACGATCATGAGTATCTTGAAGTATCCTTTTTCATCTTCGTCATCATCGTCATCCGCCGCGGAGCAGCAGCAAGAATCTTCGCACGCGCCCGTTTCGACCGGCTCAGATCCGCCGCAGCCGGTTTCACAGCAGCTCGCCGCGGAACCGCATGAGCATCCGGGATTTTCTTTCGAAGCTTCATCCTTTAATATCGCTTCACGCAGCACTTCGTATTCAACCTTGCTATGGTGGCGGGAATCAAGAGGAATATTAGGCACTACGTCGAGGCGGTCATACGGAACGCCCTCTTTTTTAAGCAGCTCGGCCAGGAATTTCAATATTTCTTCCTTCGAAGCCTTCGGTTCGTCGACGAGGCTGATAAGGGCGTAAGCCTTTTCGCCTAACGCTTCATCGGGCATGCCCATATAAGCCGAGGATTTTACGTCGGCGTGTTTCTTGAGAAGTATCTCGACCTTGACGGGGAACAAAAGTTTGCCGTCGCGGCAGATGGCGTTATGAACGCGGCCGACGAGCCATACGTTCCCCTGTTCGTCGATACGCGCCAGATCGCCGGTCCTGTGCCATACCCTGCCGTTCGTCTCTATGATCTTGGTTTTAGCTACGGCGTCGGGATTATTGTAATATGATTTGCATACGTGAAGGCCGGCCACGGCGAGTTCGCCGACCTCGTCCTTTCCTACTTCAAGGCCGTCCCATTTGTCGTTTTTAAGAGTGATGACGTTTTTATTGATCTTGAGGAGCTTATAATCCACGCCTTCCGCGAAATGACCGACATTAACGCCTTCATTAGACGCCTTGCCGTGTTTCGGGAAAAGTATATCGCGGGCTTCGATATGCGCTATGGGTTCGACCTCGGTCGAGCCGTAAAGCACCCATACCTTCGCGTTGGGAACGCATTTTATGAAAAGCGAGAGCACGTCGTTTGAAATAGGCGCTCCGCCGGTTATAACGCGGCGTATCTTGGGAAGCGTGACATTATTCTCGTCGCAGAATTTAGCCACGCCGGCTACCATCGAAGGCGAAAGCGTGGTGCATGTAACGCCGCAGGTCAATATCTGTGAAACGAGCATTAAAGCGTCGTTCTCGGTCGGCACGCCTATATTTGTTATAGGTATGACCGTATTGACGCCGGCAGCGATGTTATTGAGCGAGAATATCGGAAAAGCCGGAAGGTCCACGTCGTCGTCGTTATACGGAATACATTCGTTAAGCGCCAGGTGCTGCGAAACGAGGAATTGATGGGTCCTGTCGGCGCCTTTCGGAACGCCCGAGCTTCCGGTGGTGAAAGTTATGAGGGCCGTTTCCTCGCTTTTTACCGGCGAAATTTTATCAAGCATTGGGCCTTTCATAAGTTCTTCGAGCGACGTCGTATATTTTCCGGTATGAGGCCCGGCGACTATCCTTATGGGGATCTCAGCGAGTTCAGGTACGTCGGCGCAAAGCTGAAACGCCTGTTCGAAACTTATCATCGTGGTCGGATTTACGACCTTTGCGCTGACGCCGAGCTGGCCGCGGCGCGCCCATGAATCTAAGAACACCGCGCGGGCGCCGATCATCATTATCGCGGACATCGCCTGATAAAGATAGAGAGACATTGGAAGGAATAAAATAACGCAGTCGCCGTGCTTGACGCCGGCTTTTAAAAGCCCGGCGGCCGTATGGCCGATAGCGCCGTAGAACTGTTTGAAATTAACCGACTGGTGAGGAATATTCTCTATTATCTTGCCGTTCCATTCGAGTTTATTGGCCGGATTCGACCACTGGATCGCCATTTTTTCCGATTTTTTCACGGCGTTCTTCTGAAGCAGGCATACCACGTTGTTTTTATAATCCGCGGCGTCATAAAAACCGAAGTGTTTGTTCTTGAGATCTTCTAACTTATGCATTTTTACCCCTCCGAATTTTCAATTTTTTTTTCTATGTTCTTATTGATTATTTCAGCTATTTTCGCCGCCTGAGTGAAGATAGCGGCATGTCCCTCGTTTTCAAGATTCTCAACGATAGCTTCCTTTATGGTCTTTTTTAACAGTTCGACGTGTGTCAGCCCCTTGGATATCTCGTCCTTCGCCGCCCCTATCATAACGCAAGGGCATATTATTTTTTTCAGCCTTGACGACTCGAGAGGAAACTGTATGAATTCATTCTTATCGCTCATCGTCGCAAACAGCATTCCGGCGGTGCCGTATTCTTTAACCAGGCCCGCGAGTCTGGCCGCGTCGATGACGGCCGGCAGGAATACGTTCTTAAAGTGGGTGGCGAGCTTCCCTTTTCCTACGATCGGAAGAATGAAATTAAATATCTTGCCCATAAACTTGTTTTCGGCGAGTTTCGGTATCCCTGAAACGGCGTCGTTCGGTTTCGGGAAAACATAAGGCGTTATAAGCGCGAGCCCGAGAACCTTCTGAGGAATTGTGAACGCCAGCTTCAAAGCGTAATATGCGCCTATGGAATATCCGCCTATATAAGTTTTCCCACCGCAGACCTTATCGATGAATTCCGAATACAGCGTGATCGCGATATACCCGCCGTTATAAAAATTAGGCGTTTTAGAATTTGCCCCGAAACCAGGCCTGTCTAAAACTATACAGCAGAAACCGGTTTTGACGAGTTCTTCCGCTATCTGATCGAAATCAGAAACGGAACCGGGATTTCCGTGGAACAGCAATATTTTTTTATCGCCTTCGCCATATTCGCGGTACGAAAGATCGAATTCGCCATTTTTAACTTTTACCTGCTTTTCGACGAAGCTCATAATTTCAACCCCTTTTTTTTGATCTCTTTTATCTGTTCATATGTCGGATTTTTAGTGAACCTTTTATTTTCAGTTATATTTTTTATTCCGGCCGAGCGCCCTTCCTTCGCGATCTTCGCGAAACATTCGATAAGCCGCCCCGATTCGAGCCGACTTGAAAGATATGGTATCTCGACATAACTATCCACCTTCGACGCGTCGACCTCCTGAGTTAGAATTATATCGCCGTCGTCTATCTTTTCGTTCATCCAGTGAACGGTGAAGCCGACCGGCCGGCCCTCGGACCAGGCCCACAGATCGCACATGGTGCCCCTGTTATCAGGCAGAAGCCCGTGATGAACGTTGATGCATCCGACGGACGGAAGGGCGAGAATATCTTTTTTATAGATGTTTCTGGTCCTTATGTTGACTATCAGGTCGGGATTTAATTCTTTTATTTTCTGAATGGATTCCGGCAGATTTATGTTCGGAAGCTTCAACACGGGAATATTGCGCGACTTCATAAGGGCCGAACGCGGGTCTGAAAAGACCGCCGAGAACATATTTTTAAAAAGCGTCGATGAAATGCCCGTCACGCCGATGAGCATTAGCGAGAACGCCGTCCTGATAAGAGAGAACGAAACGGTCTTTATAATTACAAGGCCCGCGATCTCGGTTCCTTCAGGAAGCTGATTCTTATCAGTCAATTTTTCCAGAAGCGAGTAATAATTATCTTTAACATATGTTGATTCGGAGGTTACCAGCACGACTCTCATATTTTACGCTCCGTTATTTTTTAGATCTTCCGTAAACCTCGTGGGCTTCCGCGAAATCGTCAGCCGCCATGGACGCCGAAAGGGATATCTCGCCGGCCAGCACCGTCGCCGCTACTATTTCCGCGAGTTTTTTAGCCTTGCCGGCACCGTGGCATCCGAGTATCTCAAGGCAGGCCTTCTGCGTCGGAAGATTCGTTCCGCCGCCGACGGTGCCGACCATTATGCCCGGAAGGGTAACACTTACAGCCAGATCGCCGCCCGAAAGCTCGAAATTTGTTATTCCGCAGGCCGATTCGGCCGCGCAAGCCGGGTCCTGTCCGCAGGCCATATACATCGCCGTAAGAGCGTTCGAATAGTGGGCCTGTATACCGAGAGTGTGAGCCTGGGCGGAGCCCATGACAGACATCTCATAGAATTTGAACATTCTTTCCGCGGTTGTCCTCAGATAAGTTTTTATGGTCTCGCCTTTTATTACCGCCCTCGCGATAACTTTCTTTCCGCGGTTCTGAGTGAAATTGAGCGCGTTCATTTTTTTATCGCCCGAGAGGTTGCATTCGAGGAAACAATCTATTAAATTTTTTGAATATTCACTTTTTATGTATTGCATCACCTTGTGGGTCGATATAGTGGTCATGTTCTGGCCCGACGCGTCGCCCGAGTTATAGCTGAAGCGAAGGCACAGATTCGCTCCGAGAGGATACTGGTCGATGGCCAGGAGTTTGCCGTGCTTCGTCGTACTTTCGGCGACCTCCTTCAGTTTCGCGTAATTATTTTTGACCCATTCGGAGAATTCGGCCATGTGCGCGATCGATCCGAACATGAATATAGGCGTCCTCGGAATGCTGTCGGCGAAAATTTTAGTTTCTGCGCCGCCGGAAACCGTTATAAGCTGGGCTCCGCGGGCAAGCGACGCGACGAGCGCGCCTTCCGTGGTCGCAAGAGGCACGTAGAATTCGCCGCTCGCGTATTCGCCGTTTATCTTAAGCGGCCCCATTATTCCGAGCGGCATCTGACAGAAGCCGAAAAGATTCTCAACGCTTCCCTGAAGGGTCTCGGAACCCGAATAATCAAGTTTGGACAGAACTGAAAGGTTCGCGCCGGATCTTTCTTCAAGGAACTTCTGACGCCTCGCTATGCCTTCGACACTGTAGTCGAGAGGAACGGGTATGGGCATTTCGTCCATTCGATCTTTCAGATCGACGCCCATAAGTTTTTCTTTCGGGTTCGTCCTTAAAAGCATTTTAATGAAAGCCGAAAATGTAGTGAAATCACTCTCGGTGAATTCGCCCACCTCAAGCTGGAAATTATGCTGGAAATAAGCCAGAAGAGACATTTTCCCGAGCGAATCGAGCCTGTTGAACCGCGAAAGCGGCTTATAGATCGAAAGTTCATCGGCGGGAATATTCAGATGATTGGCTATCAAAGGTTTGACGATCTCGAAAAGCTTCGCGACCTCCGCGTCGCATGCCCCGGTTTCAGGCGATGACGCCGACTTCGAATCGAATTCATTTTTATATTTCAGCATTTCAATAAGGCTGTTCCTCTGGACCTTGAAGCTGTAGCTTCTCGGAAGCGGCTCGTTCATTTCGAACGAAGAGTGGAACCGCTCCCATTCGGGCCATGACGCGGTTATTTCGCCTATCTTCGATTCGATATATTCGCGCACGTCTGAAATATTATTTTTCGTGAAAAAGTCCGCGTCGGCGCGATATACGAGCGCGGGAAATTCCGATCCGTGATCATTTATGCCGACCACGCAAAACTCTTTTAAATATGCAAGGCTGCCGAGCCTTTCCTCTAATTCGTCAGGATAGATATTCATTCCGCCCGCGGGTATTATGACGTCTTTAAGCCTTCCGCGAATGTAAACGAAACCGTGCTCGTCTATCTGAGCCAGATCTCCCGTCCGCAGATAGTTCTGATCGGCCCACAGCGTTTTATTGAGTTCCGGCCGGCCGTATATTCCGATGGTGTTCGACGGCGACGCGATCAAAAGCTCTCCGACGCCGTTCTTAGGGCCGTCTATTTTCACGCCGACCGGTTCCACTACTTTTCCGACCGATCCGGCGGGCGCGTCGAACGAATTGAAAACGCCGCCGCAGGTTTCGGTCATTCCAAATCCGAATCCGACCTTGATGCCGAGCGAGCGAAGTTTAGCTATTATATCAGGGCGGCAGTTCGCGCCCCCTATGGTTATTTTAAGGCCGTTGAATTTTTTTCCCATCTGCCCCAGAAGTCCCGCGAAAACTTCAGCGAGCCGGGGCACGAGACATACGTAATTCACGCTGTAATTCGATATTATGGAAAGCAATTCCATCGGATTGAGGGTATTTCCGATAACGTTATGTCCGCCGAGATAGAACGGAACGAGCGCGGCGTTTATAAGACCGAAGACATGCGTATAAGGAAGTATGGTAAGCATAACGTCCTCGGGCACGATGTTTCCAACCTTGAGCGAATGTTCTATCGCCGAACATATCGAATAATGGCTGTGAGTTATGCCTTTGGGAGCGCCGGTAGTGCCGGAGGTGTAAACGATCATCGCGGGGTCGTTTTCCTGCGGCGGCTGAGGCGGCACGCTTTCAGGAACTATGTCGCCCTTGGACTGAAGAAGGTCGAAGTGAAAATTAACGAGCGCCGACTGGAAAGGGATGTCGTTGAATACGACCATCACCTTTTCCTCGAACTGCTTGGACGCTATAACAAGCTTTGGTTTTGAATCGGTTATGATATTTAGAAGCCGCGTATTCGAAGCCTGCCCGTCGACCGGAACGGCTATGGCGCCGTAAGTGGTTATGGCTATGAAAATAGGCAGCCATTTCGCGTGATTTTCGGCCACTATCAGAACCCTGTCGCGCTTTTTAACGCCGGATTTCAAAAGAAAAGACCTGGATTCCCGGACTATATCATCAAAGTCCCGATAGCTCATATCGCACCATTCCGAGCCGGTATAATAGGAAATAGCCGTTTTTTGCGAACCCGTGAACCTTAATAAAGATGATATGGTCTTGGCGCTCATTTTTTATCTCCTAAGAAAAATATTTAGTTTTCATAATTATCAAGAACCGGAAATAAGCGGGCAAAAGCGATCGGTGCCGGTCAAAGCCGTAAAAAGGCTTAAAATAGGTGCTCCATTGAAATCTCGAATATAATTTTACCAGAAAAGCGTTATATTGTAAATATATAATTTAACAGGGAGCCGCTGTTTTAAAAAATTTAGGCCGCACGGTGACCCTGCAGTCGCTCTGGACGACCTCGGCGAATTCAGGCACGAGATTTCCGTCGACGTGCAGAAGCGTTTTATCGTGTAACATTCCCCAGATACTGCTGACGTCGCGGATGGCCAGTCCGAACATGTTACTGTCGCGAAGTTCCGGCCGGTCGGGGCTCGCGTGGAAATATTCGACCAGCCCGGACGTCACGAGCACTTTTCCGAATTTAAGCATCAGCATGAGAAGTATGCGTTTGAAAAAGCTCAGATCTTTAAAAACTATGAAATGAATGGTCCCGTCGTTCTCGTGTTTGTAAGGCGCGAAGTTAGCGTAGCGCCCGACGCGGCTGCACAAAAGCATCTCGATGCCGACGCAGCTCATATGGATGTTTCTTTTTAATATCGATGAATAATAGGTGAGCAGAAAGGCCGGCGCGCCGATAAGGCTTAAAAATCCGCTCCTGAGATAAGCTTTATCGACCATTCCGTCGACCCGCCGGACCGTATCGGCCGTAACGCCCACTCCGCAGTTATTCACGAACCTGCGCTTTTGCGGCTGGCCGCTCTTGTCCTTGAAAGCTATCTCACCCACGTCTACGCCGATTATGTTCACCGTGCCCTTCATCAGATTTCTGAGCACCTGGATGCTGTCGCGCCAGTGGAAAATATTGAGCCGCCTCGCGAAATCGTTGGCGTTCCCGCCCGGGATAGGGATTATCAGCGTGCCTTCGTTCAGATGCTGGATAACGTCGTTGATGGTCCCGTCGCCGCCGCATATGATAAGCGTGTTGAAGCCTTCTTTCTGAAGCGAAGTGACGCATTTTTGAATGTGGGTTTTATTTCTGGTGAAGGAAACGGCTATCGTCTGGCCCGATTCTTTCTGAAAAGCGTCAACCTGTTTGTACAGTTCCTCGTTTATAAGCGGCCTGTATTCCCCGCCTTTGGAGAATTCGTTTATGATGATCGCTATTTTGAACTTAGACCGCGTTTTTTCAGAATTCATGTTCGCGCCTTTTTTAAAAAAATCATTAGAGCTCTATCTTATCAATTACGGCGTCACATTGTCAACCGGTTTTATCATTTTCGTCATTTTTTTATAGATTTGACTTTGCGGGCGCAATCTGGTAATATTTTGGTATGACTTTCGCCGCTATGAGCGAAAATTTCTATCGACCGGCTTTTTTTCATGCAGCGGTCGGCATGGGTCTTGCATATTAAAACCGCCGGAAGTAAACCTGACCGGGCACAAAATACTCGCGTGCCCAGCAAAAATGGAGGTAATAAACAAATGAGATTCAAGAAAATCCTTTTAACGACTGCGGCATTTTTAGCAGCTGTTTCGTTTTTAACCGGAACGATTGCGAGATCTTTAGCGGCTACGGGCCTTGAGATACTTCAAAAGGTCGAGGACAGATACGTCGGTAAAACCTCAAAAGCGGAAATGAAAATGATCCTCGCCGATTCTTCGGGCGCCGAAAAAGAGCGCACGCTCACTATCTACCGCGAAAAAATAGACAACAAGAACCTCAATAATTTCCAGCACTTCCACTCACCTTCGGACATGATGAACACCACTTTTCTCATCAACGAAAAAGACGGCAGCCAGGAAAAATATATCTATCTTTCATCCTTTAAAAAAACCAGAAAGATAGTTTCGAAAGACAACGCCGTCCGCTATGTTTCAAGCGATTTCACTTACGAGGACCTCGACAATTTTCACGCCGCCGACTATGTCTGCGAAGGGCCCGTAAAGGAAGAGACCTTCGAGAATGAAAAGGCTTATGTGATCGAATGCAAGAAAAAAGACGCGGACACGCAATACTCAAAATTCGTGTTTAAAGTTTCGGTTGAAAAAGAGCTGCCGCTTCAGATATCGCTCTACGATAAAAAAGACGGCGCGCTTTTAAAACAGATAGACAATAAAAAGCTCAAAAAAATTAAAAATATCTGGACGCCTTATGAAGTTTCGATAAAAGATATTAAAAATTCGAGCTCGACAAGGCTCGTCCTGGATAAGATCGAATACGATCTCGCCCTCGACAAGGACACTTTCACGCAGAGGAACATGGAAAAATAATAAATTTTCAGCTGATATAAAAAACGGTCCGGAATTTTTACAACTCCGGGCCGTTTTTTATTTTTATCAGTGAAAATAACGATCTTAAAATTTTTGAAACATTAATCCGGACAGGATAGTATAATGGTCAGAGAAGAGAAAAAAGATAATAGTGAAGAGTTGATGTGGCCGCCTCCATCCGTCGGCGGGACTTTTTAAAAATCAGCCGCGAAGCGGCGCGACGGGCCAGGAAGCGCAAGTGCCGCGATGCCAGGGATGGCAAGGAGCGGCGGGCGAGAAGCGACCCGCCACAACTATTCTCTATTCATTTTACACTATTCACTAAAATAGTGTTGCCAATGCCGAATGTTGAAAAAAGAATTATTTTTATAACTATAAAAATTTATATTTTAAGGGGGATTTTCAAATGAAATTTTCAAGGATGTTTTTAGTTTTCCTCATTTTCGCTGCGCTTTTCATCACTTCGGGCGCGGCATTCGCCCAGGACGAAACGACGATCAAGGTCATTTCTTATAATATCGCCTGCGGCCAGGGTTCTGAAAACAACAGCACCAAATATGTGGGAACGAAGTTCCTCGATGAGGTAGTTAAAGTTCTGAAAAATGAAAAAGCCGACCTGATAGGCATGCAGGAAGTCGACGACAACCGCTTCACCAGCAAATTCGTCAAGCAGGATAAATTTATCGCGGACCGTCTCGGCATGTTTTACTACTGGCATGAAGCATCGGCCGTAGGGCCTTTCGGAAAGATCAACAAACACGGCAACGCCGTTTTATCGGAACATAAAATGCTGAAAAAAGAGTTCGTTAAATTCAAGGCCCACGGCAAATCCAGCGACGGCGGAGCGGCCGCTGAAACCCGGGGCGTTACTTGCGCGCTTGTGGATATAAAAGGAACGAAGATCAATTTTTTATCCACTCACCTCGGATTCCCCGAATACGCGCGCGTGGCGCAGGCAAAAGAGCTTGTCGAATACATTAAAAAACTTAAAGACCCCGTCATATTGGTCGGCGATTTCAACACGAAATACTCCGATAAAAGCGAAAGTTACAGAATAATCAACGCCGCGCTCGATAACGCTTATGAAAAGGCAAAGGTCAAGGGCGCCCTCAACACCGCGCACGGCATGACGCCTTCTAAAGCTTGCATCGACTTTGTATTCATAACTCCCGGCGCATTTTCCGTTGAAAAAGTCGAAGCCGGCGGAAAAGAATACGACACGGCGTCCGATCACAGGCCTGTCAGGGCTATTTTGAAATTCAACAAGGGCGCAGCCGCGAAAGCAGCCGTGATGGAAACTAAAACCGGAAACGAAGGCCGGAAGGAAAGCGTAGTTAAAGACGCCGAAACGACCGACACCGGAAGCGGCGGAAAAAGCATTCTCGACGTCCAGAAAGAACTTTTCAATGCTAAATAAGATCCACGGCCAAAAAAAGATATATTCAAATTAATTTATATACTTGATTTTTTTGAATTTTCATAAATAAATCGCCTTTGTTCATAGCAAATAAAATAAGGAGAATTTCCATGAGATTTTTTTCAAAAATAACTGTTTTTCTATTGATCTGCTCCATGACGCTGTTCCTTGCCGCCGCTAATTCAGCGGCCGCGGGAGTGAACGAACTTCAGGACTCGCTCGGCGAAGGAAATATAGGCGAAAATAACGAAGCGGACGCGAAAGCCATGGCGTCTGACGACGGCGTTTCCATAAATTCAAAAGAGCCGGATAAGCAACTCATGGAGAAACTCAATAAACTCCTCGAGGAGATAAAACGGGTGGATCAGGACATAGACGGCCAGCCGGCGGCAATAGCGAGTCCCGAATTCGGGACAGCCGGCGAAGATCCGACCATTGAAACAGCGCGGGCAAAAAGAAACGCGATCTATGTCTCGATGTTTAAAAAAGCTTATAATGAATTTGAAACCGGTAAATACGAATCTTCTTTCGCCTCATTCGAAAACATTTATAACGAATTCAACGAAAATTCAAAAGCGCTATATTTCATGACCATCTGCCGCTCCAAAGAAGGAAAATCAGAGGACGCTGTGAAACTTGCCGCCGAACTTTTAAATATCGTAACGGAACGAGTTGAGAATAAAAAACTCCGTGAATCCATTGACCGCGAACTGGAAGATTTTTCAAACACGTCAGATGCGGAGCTTACCTCCGGTCAGAAAAAAGAGCTGAATGAAAAAATAGGATCATGCATGAGAAAGATCGATAAGCTCTATCCGGCCATAGCGAAAATTCCCGAAAGTATAAAACGCCCAAAAGACGAAAAGAACGCGATGAACGATAAACTCAATAATGTCGATTACGCGCTCGCGTGCGCAAGGCTTAAAAAGATCCGCGCGGCGGCCGAACTCTATAAAAAAGGCGAATATGAAAAAGCTTACGAGGCGTTCGCAAAAGTGCACGATGAATTCCCGTTGAATTTACGCACGCTTTATTACATGGCCCTGTGCCAGAAAAAGCTCGAAAGGCCCGACGAAGCGGCGAAGATCCTGACAAAACTCTCTAAAATAATAAAGAATCGCCAGGACATAAAAAACGCTGACGGCGATATCAATGACGAACTCGAAACAGGAGCGAAAGATGTCACGACCGGCGGAAACACGGCGAACACAGATAAGAACGAAAGTGATGTGACCGTCGGAGACATATCAAAAGAGGACATGACAATAAAGGTTATCTCATACAATATAGCCAAGGGCCAGGGATCGGCGAATAACGGCGCCAAATTCGTCGGGCATAGATTCCTCGACGAAATAGTCAGGCTTTTGAAAGACGAAAAAGCGGACCTGATAGGCATGCAGGAGGTCGACAACAACCGCGCCACGACCGGCGGCGTGAATCAGGCCGCCTATATCGCGGACCGGCTTAAAATGAATCATTTCTGGCATGAAGCCTCGGCACGCGGGTCGAATGAAAATATCAACGAGCACGGAAACGCCGTTTTATCGGAACATGAAATGCTGAAAAAAGAATTCGTCAAATTCAAGACCCGCGGCGCGGGACCGAAACCCATGTTCAGTGAAACGCGCGGTTTATCATACGCCCTTGTCGATTTTGGCGGAACGAAAGTGAATTTCATATCGACGCATTTCGGTTTCCCCGAACACGCCCGCGCGGGTCAGGCGAAAGAGCTTGTCAAATTCATTAAAAAGCTTGAAGGCCCAGTCATTCTTACCGGCGACTTCAACACGGGATACTCTGAAAAAAGTCAAAGTTACAAAATAATCAACGCGGTGCTCGATAACGCTTATGACAAGGCAAAGGTCAGGGGCGGAAAGAACGGCGTCGCGCCGCACAGAAACTTTATAGATTTCGTTTTCGCAACTCCCGGCGTTTTTTCCTGCGAAAGCGTCTGTCTCGGCGGAAAAGAATACGAAGGCGCATCCGATCACAAGCCAAATATAACGGTTTTGAAATTTAAAAATAAGTAACAAAATTTTTTTGAGCGAACGCCGCTCATTGCCATCCATGGCGTCGGCGACACTAGGGCTTCCAGGCCCGTCGGGCTTTCTAAAATTCGGCTTCACCGAATTTTGAATCCCTATGCCGACATCCTGTGGGGCGCGCAAGACAATTATATCAATGTCCTTGAATTTGCGCCGCTTCTCTCTCGGCGGCTCCCGACCCGTCGGCTCCCTCCATCCATGGCTCCGCCGACACTAGCGCCTCAGGCGCGTCGTCCTCGGTCTTCGCCGCCTCCGAGATATTCGCTCAAAAATAATTTTGTTACTCTTTTCGTTGGAATCACATTAATATATTTATTATCATCCGTTTGCCTGATACAGCAAACGCGGCGTTCGTCCTTTGCGCCGGGGCCGCTTTCAAATAAATTTGACAAACGCTTCCATTTATAGGATAATATTTAAAACTTTAGTATTATTTAAGGGCGGCACGAAAATGGAATGTAAAAATCTGACCATAATGTTCACGGATATAAAAGGATTTACCTTAAGAACCAGCCAGCAGAGCAGGATAGCTACGCGGGACCTGCTGAAACGCCATAACGATATTCTCATCCCTATATTCGAAGCGCGGGGCGGAAAAATAATAAAAACCATAGGAGACGCTTTTCTGGTCGTGTTTGAAAGCCCTACAAATGCCGTACTTACAGGAATAGAACTGCAGAAACAGCTTGGCGAGCACAATAAAACTTCAGGAGACGACGACCTTTTAGAGGTCCGTGTCGCGATAAACACCGGTGAAGTAAGCCTTATCGATAACGATGTTTTTGGCGAAGCGGTGAATATAGCGTCAAGGCTCGAGAGCATATCCGAGGCGAACGACGTGTATTTCACCGAATCCACTTATCTTGCCATGAATAAATCAGAGGTCCCGACCGCCGAGATAGGATACAGGGTCTTTAAGGGCATACCCGATAAAATAAAAATATTCAAGGTTTTAAGGGAAGGGCATGAGACCGCCGGGCCGAAAATTAAAAATAACGGTTCTGAAAAAAATGAACCGTTAAACGACGATGACGGCGAAGAAAACGAATCCGTCGAAAAGATGGCCATTCGCATGGCCGGAAAAAACGCAAACGTCGAAGAGATCGCAAACGCCGCTGTCAACAAGGCGCTTCGCGCGGCGCGCATAAAAAATTCCACCGGAGAAACAGGCGATGAAAGTATTAAAATCAAGATCAGACTTGAAAATGAACAGGGCGTCAGGTCAAAACTTATGGGCGGGATCATGGTCCCCGTATGCATGTTTTTTTTCGGAGCTCTCGGAAAAATGTTCGGCATGAGCGGAGCTGGTTTTATTTTCGGCATAGGCGCCGGATTTCTCGCTCAGATCATCGAGCTTAAAATGTATGGAATGAAAATAGGCGGCCTGGCTTTTCCCGCGGCGATCTTTTTATTCCTCGGCACAGGCATATTTTTCGGAAATCAGGGGCCGTTCATGCTTATGGGTATAGCAACCGGCCTTTTTTTCACTGTTTTTTTTAAGCGATTCTAATTATGGCCGGGGAGTTTACAGCCTCTTTTTAAATTTCACGAAATAAATCCTGAATTTATCCGATATGTTATCACGGGATAATAATTATTATATTAATATCTATGATAAAACTATCGGATAAAAACAATATACGCCGGACGGACGCCGCGGCATTATCAGCCGCTATGGCGTTATTTTCGTTTATATTGCTTTCTTTTTATTTTTGCTGCGCCGCGGAAGCCGCGGGATTCACTAAAGCTGAAAAGGAATTTTTAAAGGAACAGGAAGAAGCCCTGAGCGCGAAGGACGACGCAGAATTTCAAAAGAAGGAATCGAAAACGACAAAATTTAAGGCCGACGAGGATTTTAAAAATGACGTCGATTTTAAATGGGGCGAACTCGGACGCGAGCTGGACGTTAAAAATTATAAAGAGCTCGTAAAAGCGCCTATAGGGCCCAAGAAAAAAAAGACGCTTATCGAAAATACGTTCTACACTCCGCCTCCTAAGGTTAGTAAGCCGAATTATACGCTCAACGGCGAAATAAACTGGACGGGAATGTATAAACGGATAAACCGCTTAGACGATAATTTTACGCCCACGACACATTACACCGATTTTTATTTCTGGGTGGATTCAAAATCGGAAGCATCAAAATATAAGGAACAATTTTTTGCCAAAGTCGGAGCTTACAGCGAAAACGGCTATGAATACGATAAAAGAAAGGTCTGGCTCGACGACACTTACGGCAAGATCAAGCTCGGTTCGCTCGATCTGAAGATAGGCAACATGATAGAAACGCTCGGAAGCGGCGACAACATATCGTTTCTTGACAACCTCAACCCTCGCCGTTATTATAAAGGCACGGCCGGCGATTACAATAAGACAAAAAAAGCGGTTCCGATGGTTAAGACAAATATCTATCTGAGCAAGAACCTCAATTTCGAATGCCATATCCTGCCGTATTTCACTAAATCGGAAATGGCCACGGTACAGGGCATGTGGGGATCGAACCTTCAGAAAGCCCTTGCCGGCCTGCAAGTTTATAAAGGCGCGATAATTGAAGAAGAAAGAATAGAGACGGGCCTTAAAAACTCGCAGCTGCACTTCGCTTTCAACGGTTCCTTCGAAGGCTTCGACTTCCGCGTGCACACTTTCAAGCTTCGCGATAACGTCGCTATAGTGCGGCCCAACTCCGAACAGTATATCCAGCTTTTATATCCGGAATATCGAATATTCGGCGCGGACGGAAGCGTAAGCCTCGGCGGAGAGTATCTTTTAAGGGGCGAACTGGCATGGTATCAGAATAAATGGTTCACCGGTTTCAACGGCAAAACGCTCCTTCCGCTGTATAAAAGCGATCAGGTCTGCGGGCTTATCGGCATCGACAGGACATTTCAAAACAGCCTTTACATAAACCTTCAGGGCGTCTTCACGCACATAAACGATTTCATGTGGGAGACCGCCGGCCAGCGCTATAGAAGCGAGTCCGGCATAGCGCTTCGCGTTCAGAAAGGATATTTCCAGGATAAATATCAGACGGAAGTGCAGGGATTTTATAACACGCGCACTAATGAATATCTTATGAAATCTACTCTTGAATGGCGTTATTCGGATATAGTCAAATACGTTATCGGTTTACACATAAACGACGGCGGCGATAAACTCGGCGCCATCAGTGAATTCCACGACAGCAACCATACCTTCCTTCAGGTTAAGATAAACTGGTAACATAACAGAGAACAGAGATGAGATAACAGAGAATAGCTGCGGACTAACGATACCATTAAAAACAAGCGGCCGAAGGCCGCGACATTAACTATTCACTATTCTTTATTCTCTATTCACTGATATATTTTACTCTTAATAAAACACACTAAAGAGTCAAAAAATACATGGATAGGATGAAGCATGAACAAAGAAATGAAAGAGGTCAAAAAAACTCTGGACGATTATCTTTTAAAATTTGATTTTGCCGGACGCCTTAAGAACGATCCGGTCTGGTTCCCTCATCAATTCAAGGCCCGTGAAGATATCGAGGCCGTTTCATTTATCGCCGCGTGTTTCGCCTACGGCAAGGTTTCGCAGTTCTTCAAGGTTATCGAAGCCGTCCTGGACCGGCTCGGCCCGAAACCCTGCGAGGCCCTGAAAAAATTCGATTCGCTAAAACGCGAAAAAGATTTCGCCGGCGTCGAATACAGGTTCAATAAAAGCCTTGATATTTTAATATTTCTGGAGGCTGTCGGCCTCGCGCTGCGCCGCCATGGAAGCCTTTCAAACATACTGATATCTGAATATGACGAGGCGGATATCAACATAATGCCCGCAGTTTCAGCCCTTGTAAAAATGATCCTCGGTTACGCCGACGCCGTAAGCTATGATAAATTCTCAAGATCGTTATCCGCCGGCGTGAAACAGCTGCTTCCCGATCCCGATAAAAACTCGACCTGCAAACGCCTCTGCATGTGGCTGCGCTGGATAGTGCGCGGCCCCGACCAGATAGATCTGGGCCTTATCAAAGAAATACCCGCGTCAAAACTGGTCATACCTCTCGACACTCATATATTCAGGATCTCTAATATGCTCGGGCTCACGAAACGGACCGACCAATCCTTGAAAACTTCCGAGGACATCACCTCGAAATTAAGGGAATTAGATCCCGCCGACCCGCTTAAATATGATTTCGCGATATGCCACATAGGAATTTCAGGCTTCTGTAAAAAAGGCGAAGAAGGAAAAAACTGTAAAAGCTGCGTTTTAAATAAGATCTGCGTAAGAGACGACGCATGATATTTAAGAAAAACGAGATGCGAACAAAAAATAGAACACAAAAATCAAAATAGAACGGAGTAAGCAAATGAAAAAATTCTGGCTCAGAGAATTGAACGAAAGCCTTCTTTTTATAGCAATTCTATCTCTTATGGCTATCATTTCAGGCCTCGGCTGCGGCGCGAGATAGACCGATATCAAATCCGCCTTCCGTTTTGACCGCCAAGCGCCTCGAAACCCGAAATAAGGTCGAATAATTCCTCATCGATGGAACTCTGGCGCAGTCCGTGAAACGAACGGTTCAGGCCTTCAAGCATTTCATCGATATTTTTTTCGGCGCGCTGCATCGCGGCCAGACGGCTCGCGTTCTCGCTTGCAAGTGATTCGGCGCATGATCTGAATAAGACGACGAAAAGATATTCGCGAATGAGAGCCAGTAATGCCGGTGGACCCATATGCATCACCTCCGGCCGTTTTTTAGTAGGCCAGCTTTTTTTGATCATATCGCCGCGCCACGCTTCATCGAGCGGCAAAAGGCGGGTGCTGACCTGTTCATAGATCCCGCCATACTTAGGACGGTTGTAAAATATGCAGAAGCGGGTCCCTTCGTCTCCGGCCCGCCGCGTTTCACAATCAATGATAATTTTAGTTATAAGCGGAGTAATAGCCGCAACCGAACCGGGAACTTCAAATAAACCAACAGGTTTGACACCCGCGTCCTCGAGGCGGGAATGGATCCTGTCGCCAACGGCCCATACGTTTTTAGGACCCGGAAAAGCGTTCAATCCGGCCAGCGTAAATTCCAGAAGCGCGTCGTTGAACTGGCCGACAAGCCCCTGATCCGAACCAAAGACAACCGCGTTGGTCGTATGTATGAAAGCCTCATACCGCTCTTCTTTTTCCGCGGCGGCAGCCTTCGGGCTCATAAGTTCGGCCTGGCGGAAATAAGCGGTCAGGCCGAGTTCGACCGTGCGATAATAATCATCGAGCGAGAGCATCGCTCTCTCGTACTGGCCTATACTCGATGCCGCCAGCGCTTTCATTGAGCGGACGACCGATTCGAGGTCGTTCGCCCCCGTTATCTTACGGCGCAAACTCTGAAGCGTTTCGCTCATTTTTTCTCCAAAAACGGTGCAACCGCTTTACCGGCGGCATCCAGAACGGTCTGACGGTCGCCGTCGCTAAGTTTATTCTGTGAAAAAAAGTTCCCGCGAATGACCTCAGGAAGTTCGGCGGCGGCCTTTCGCAATTCAAGCTCGGCATCGCGCATCGAACCAACCGGCACTTTGTCAAGAATGCCGTTTGTCAAAGCCAGCAGTACGACGATCTGTTCAGGGACCGAAGCTGGCTCGAATTGAGGCTGCTTGAGGCATGCTCTTATTCTGCGCCCGTGTTCTATCACTTTACGGGTATGATCGTCAAGGCGCGCGCCGAAACGGGCGAACGCCTCCAGTTCTTCGAATTGCGCGTACGCGAGTTTGAGATCTCCGGCGACGGCGCGATATGGAGCCCACTGGGCTTTACCGCCGACGCGCGAAACCGATTTACCGATATCGATAGCCGGAAGGACGCCAAGTTCGAATAATTTCGGCGAAAGATATATCTGGCCGTCGGTTATGGATATTAGATTCGTAGGAATGTAAGCGGAGATGTTCTGCGCCTCAGTTTCGACTATCGGAAGCGCGGTAAGCGAACCCCCGCCATGCTCTTTACAAAGGTGCGTGGAGCGCTCGAGAAGGCGGGAATGAATGTAGAATATATCGCCAGGAAAAGCCTCGCGGCCGGGCGGCCGGCGCAAAAGCAGGGAAAGTTCACGATAAGCCCGTGCATGGTGCGTCAGATCGTCATAAACTATAAGAACGTCGCGGCCGGCTTCCATAAAATATTCCGCGATGGATGTCGCGGCGTAGGGAGTGATATATTGTAATCCGGGCGGATCGTTTCCTTCGGTAACGACGACTATGGTATGTTCCATCGCACCCTTCTCGCGAAGGCGCGCTATGACCTGCGCGACCGAAGAAGTGCGCTGGCCGATCGCGCAATAAATACAGATCACGTTCCGGCCTGTCTGATTTATTATCGTATCGAGCGCAATGGCG
Organism: uncultured bacterium; assembly: GCA_964551445.1. Classification (GTDB taxonomy): domain Bacteria; phylum Muiribacteriota; class UBA9980; order UBA9980; family UBA9980; genus DAOPXV01. The sequence goes on from CAZKCG010000050.1 coordinate 34,663, forward strand.
GTTTTGCCCGTCTGTCTGTCGCCTAATATCAATTCCCTCTGGCCCCTTCCGATAGGGATGAGAGCGTCGATCGCCTTGATCCCTGTTTGAAGCGGAACGGTCACCGGCAGACGGTCCATTATTTGAGCGGCATCGCGTTCTATCGGAAGGCGGTGGCTGAAAACGAGCTTCCCGCCTCCGTCAAGAGTTTCTCCGATCGGGCTTATCACGCGCCCGATCAAACCCTCGCCGACGGGCACGTCCATTACGCGACCCGTGCGTTCGACCTCGTCGCCAGTGCTCAGACGCCAGTGTTCTTCGAGAAGGATCACTCCGATCTCTTCTTCATCAACGTTAAACGCTATACCATATATATCGCCTGGAAATTTCACGAGCTCCTCGAAACCGACGCCCGGCAGGCCTGAAACTTTAGCGATCCCGGACGAAACGGAAGTAACGACGCCGACCTCGCGCGGCGTCATTTTATGCTCGAACGCTCCATGCGCGCGGGCGATATCGTCAAAGGCTTTATTTATGCCGTCTTTAAATTTGTTATGCTCCATGTTCATCAGTTTTCGGCCCCATCTCCAGCTTTTCTGAAAAAAAACCAGCAACGCTTTTTTCGAGTGACGCCAGATAATCCTCAACGCTCCATACGACCCTGTATCCGTTCGCCGTAAGTTCCACGCCAGAGATCAGCTCCGGCATTATTTCATAACCAATTTTAATATCGGCCGAAAAAGTTTCATTGGCGGCGGCTCCGATCGCGGCGCGCTGGTCCGGCGACAGTTCGAAAGCGCTGCGCAATAAAACCGCCGCTGACGGCGATCTTAAAATAGCCGACATACGGGTCTTTTCATCACCGGAAAGAGCGCGCAGGCGTTTTATAAAAACACCAGTCATTCGTTCTTCAAGACCAGCATCGGCAAGATCCATAAGCGCGCGGCGCGCGATCACAAACACTTCGTTCTTTATCCTGCGTATGATCTCGCGCTCCAGATCATGCCCCTCTTTTTCAAGCGTTTCATGAAGCCGGCCGCGCAGACCGTCAGCCTCGCCCCTGGCTTCGTCAAGCATCTGACTGCGCCTGGTCTTAACTTCATCGACGGCCTCGGCAAGTAGCTCCTCGCGACGCCTGTCAAACTCTTCGTTCTTCTTCTGAAATTCTTCGCGTTCCTTCAACGCCGCTTCCGTTTTCGCGTTTGCCTCCAGAAACTGGTCTGAGATCTTTTTCTCACGCTCGTCGATCGCCTTGATGATCGGTCCGTATAGAAACCGCTTCAAAAACCAGACAAGTATTATAAAGTTAACGATCTGAGCGATAAAAGTGAACCAGTCAACAAACATAAGGACCTCCTAAGGCTTTGCGATCTTTTCGATAAAGTGATTCCAGAAAGGGTTCGCAAAAATTAAAATTATAGATATAACGAAGCAATAAATGGCCATAGATTCGATCATAGCCAGTCCCACGAAAAGCGTTCGCGTGATGGACGGCGCGGCATCGGGCTGCTGGGCAAGAGAGGTCAGAGCGGTAATGATCGCCCTTCCTTCGGCCAGGGCCGGCAATACGCATCCTAAAACGATCGTAAGCGACGACGCTATAATCGAAGCCAGCGCGATAATGGTAACGTTATCCATATTATCTCCTTTCAGTTGACGCTATGCGCTCAACTATTCTTCATGAGTGGCGGCGGCTATATAAACCGTCGAGAGTATCGTGAAAATATATGCCTGAACGAGCCCCGTGAGAAGCCCGAGAGCGATAGCGCCTATCGGAAAAATGAGCGGCGCGATGGAAATTAGAAGCGCAAGCACCATAGTCCCGCTCATTACGTTGCCGAAAAGACGCGTGGCCATCGCAAGAGTTCGTGTTATTTCACTTATGATATGAAACGGAAGCATAAGAAACGTCGGTTTTATATAAGACCCGAGGTACCCGCCCAGGCCGCGTTCCCTGATCCCGAAAAACGGCACGGCAACAAATACGCAAACCGCCAGCGCCGCCGTCGTTGAATATGACCCCGTCGGTGGCTCATAGAAAGGCAGTATCGTTGTAAGATTGGAAACGGCTATAAACAAAAACAGCGTTCCCAGAAAACCGAGATAATTTTCAGGGTTTTTAATGCCGACTCCGCCGATAAGATCTTTAAGGGCTATAACGATGATCTCAAGACCGCTCTGCCAGCGCGAAACGTGAATACCCGTAGAAACATCGCGCGTGATAAGTTTCGCGGCTGCGATCATCGCGATCATCAGAAACCAGGTCGTAACGACCGTCAGATTCAGCGTTAAATACCCATTTCCAAATATAGCCACTTCATCGGGACTTATCCTCATAGAGCTTCTCCTTTAAAATTAATTTAACGCTTATCTGGGCCGCTATAAATCCGCCGATACAAGCCAGAAGCCTTTCCCATCGCCATAGAGAAACAATATAAAACCCCAGGAGCGTGACGCCGGTCCTGATCATAAAACTTACGGCAAACCATAATGCCGGCCTTTTTGATAAAATCCCTTTTTTAACGGTCCACCACAGAGCGCCGAAAAAAAACGCGCCGAGAAGAACGCCGACGGCCGCGGCAAGCGCGAGAGCCATAGTATCATTCATCCCTGTCCTCCTCTTTTTCCTTCTTCATTTTTTCATCTTCCAGTTCCATCCAGTACCACACGCTCGCGCATCCCGCGAAAAGCCCCAGAGCCATGAGAGACAATGTCCATGAATGAGGGCAGGGGTAATGCCGGTCGAGCCAGATACCTGCGGCAACGCCGGCAAGCGTCGGAACGGTGACCGTCCAGCCGATAACTCCATATTTTGCAAGCCCGAGCCAGACGATCTGCGGCAGGTCCTTTCCCGCCCTTAATTTACGCTTTTCTTTTTCTTCCACAAGCCTTAAGAATTCATCCCGGCCCTTTTCCTTTTTTGTTTTCGCATCATCACTCATTATGAAACTCCGTAAAGCGGTGGATCAAACCGCTTTCAAGCCTGGTCAGCGCCTGGCGGCTCTTTCTTTCTTCGTCGTCAAGCGTAAGATATTCCTTTTTGACGGCCTCGCGAAGTTTTCCAGGCTCCGTTCCGCCGATGGCGTTACGAACGGAAACGAGCACTTCGGGCCCGACCTTAACGAGTATTCCTTCATCGATAGCTAAAAATACTTCTCCTCCCGCTTCGGTTTCATAACAGAAAAGTCCGGGCGCAAGCACCGCCACGCAGTCAAGCCTTCGCGGCAGAAGGCCGAACGAACCTTCCCGCGTCTCGGATACGATCCGTTTCACGCCATCTATGGCTATAAAGACTCGAAACGGCAGCAGAATTTTCAGATTCATGAGCGTATCTTCCACTTCAGCTCTCCTTTTTCCCGCCGGGTTTAGCGTCATCCATTTTTTTCTTCGCCTCATCTATGGCGCCGATCATATAAAGATCGCTCTCCCGGCATCCCTTGAACTCGTCCCGAAGTATCCGCTCGCAGCCGTCCAGCGAGTCTTTAAGGCTTACCGCTTTACCGCCTATGCCGCTGAACTGTTCCGTCGTGAAAAACGGCTGCGTGAGAAAGCGTTCGATCTGACGGGCGCGAAAAACTATGCCTCGGTCTTCCGGCGAAAGCTGTTCCAGGCCGAGCATGGCGATAATATCCTTGAGTTCCTCGTATTGCGCAAGCGTATGCCTTACTTCCTGCGCAATGGCATAGTGGCGCTCTCCGACGATCCCGGGAGCGGACATCCTGGAAATGGATTGAAGCGGGTCAATAGCCGGATAAAGCCCCTCGCTGGAGCGTTTTCTGGACAGAACGATAGACGCTGGTCAATATATTAGCACATTTTAGGACATTACCTCTATCGCCTGCTGGACGCC
>CAZKCG010000051.1:0-37789 GCA_964551445.1 uncultured bacterium
AAAAGGTTCTCGGGGCGTTCCAAAACATCATTAAAAACGGTTCCGGCGGGGCGCAATACAGGCATAAACACAAAAACGGCGGCTGGGTTTACTTAGAAGCCGTCGGCGCGAACCAGCTGGACAATCCTTTTATTAACGCAGTCATCATTAACGTAAGGGATATCACCGAACGAAAACGCTCGGAAGAGGCGCTTCAAAGATCGGAACGGCGGTTGAACGACGTAATAGACTTTTTCCCTGACGCTACGCTCGCCATCGACAGCGAAAAGAAAATAATCGTCTGGAACAAAGCGATCGAACGGATGACGGGCATTAAAGCCGAAGATATGCTTGGAAAGGGCGACTACGAATACACGATCCCTTTCTATGGCGACAGGCGTTCTCAGCTTATGGACCTTATATGGGATCGCGGCAGCAGCGTTATAGAAAAATATTCGCATATAGTTAGATATGACGGGGTTTCACTGAGTGCCGAGGCTTTCTGTCCGGCGCTCTATGGCGGCCGCGGCGCGCATATATTCGTGAAAGTCTCCCCGCTGCATGATCAGAACGGAAATGTTGTCGGCGCAATCGAGTCGATACGCGACATCACCGAACAGAAACTGGCTGAAGAAAAGATCCGCAATTTACTCAGGGAAAAGGAACTCATACTTAAAGAAGTTCACCACCGCGTCAAAAACAACATGAACACTATTTCCGGCCTGCTTATGCTGCAGGCATTTGCGCCGGAGAATCTTGCTGCCCGAGGCGTTTTACAGGACGCGGCCGGCCGATTGAAAAGCATGATGGTTTTATATGATAAATTGTACCGCGGTGAAAATGAAAGCGCCGTTCCCATCAAGGAATACCTTCCCGCCCTGATTAATGAGATCGCCGGCATATTTCCTCAAAAGGCCCTGATCGGCATCGAAACTCGAATGGATGAGATCATACTCGACGCCAGTTTATTGTCACCGCTTGGAATAATGATCAACGAGCTTATAACTAATTCCATGAAATACGCGTTTGACGGCAAAACTGACGGAACCATAACCATAACGGCCGCGAAGAAAGAAAGTTCCGTCGTTTTAACTTTTGAAGATAACGGCCCCGGCATGCCGGAACATATCACTTTTGAAAATTCTTCCGGCTTCGGGCTTCAGCTGGTGAAAATGCTCGCGCAGCAGATCGGCGGCACTATAGCGATCGAACGGCGGAACGGAACAAGATTCGTCATAGAATTTAAAGCTTGAATCGGCGGATGAACGAACTTCACGCCTGAACAATAGCGGCGAATGATTCATGCCCAGGCGCCTGGCTCATCACGTCCGGCGTGTTGCAACGGTTGAAAAAGATTATTATGACTATTAATAACCCGGTTATCGCCAGATAATAATAATAATTTTTCATGTCTCTCTCCTTTCCGGCTTGGCCCGGATCGTGAAGATCGTGGACCAAGGTCCAAAACTATTCATTTCACGCCGTTAGTTTTTACTCTGACACAATGTCCGCTTATAATGGACCGGGTGATCGTCGTTTTTTTTATTCGGCAAGGCTTGCTTCCACGGCCCGAATTGCGTCTGACGCGGCGCTCGTGATCCCGCCGGTATAACCCGAGCCTTCGCCTATGGGATAAAGATTTTTTATATTTACGGACTCATATTTGTCTCCGCGCAATATCTTTACCGCTGACGAAGTTCTTGTTTCAGGTCCGAGTATTATCGCGTGTTCTGAAACGAACAGAGGGGATTCGATCTTCCATTTATTTAAAGCGGCCAGAAGCATCACATTTATAAATTCAGGGAAAATTTCATTCATATCAACCGGCGCCACGCCCATTTTAAAGGATGTTTCATTTAATTCAGATGAGACCCTGCCCTGTAAAAAATCGGTGAGATTCTGCGCCGGCGCCGTCCAGTTCCCGCCCGCCGCGCTAAAAGCCCTGCGTTCTATTTCCTTTTGAAAAGCGATGCCGGCTAACGGACCGTCAGAGCCGTAATCGCTCGTAAGACATGTCACGACCATCGCCGCGTTTGAAAATTTCGACGCGCGCCGCGAGTAGCTCATGCCGTTAATGGCGAGCGTTCCATTTTCGGAAGAGGCGTTGACTATCTCACCGCCCGGGCACATGCAGAATGTGTGAACGCCGCGGCCGATCTTTCTGTCAGTGTAGTTGAAAGAATAACAGGCCGCCGGCATATCGGGAAAGTCGTTATATTTATTGCCGTATCTTATAAGATTAATGATCTTCGCGGGATGTTCGACGCGAACGCCCACCGATATGGGCTTTTTTTCTAAACTGACGCCTTTTTCATGTATCATTTCGATAGTGTCGCGCGCCGAATTTCCTATCGCGAGATATATCAGTGAAGAGTGATATTGCTCTTCCCCGTTTATAACCACGCCCGAAATTTCGCCGTCCGATATTATCATGTCCGTCATTTTCGAACTGTAATATATCTCGCCGCCGCGCTCGAGGATATAATTTCTGATGTTTTTAACGATCTTGCATAAAACATCCGTTCCAAGATGGGGCTTGGCGATATAACCGATCTCCGCTGGCGCTCCGAATCTGATGAATGTGTCCAGAACATGGTTGGCGTGAGCTGAATTTCTGATCCGGGCGAAAAGTTTTCCGTCCGAATAAGACCCCGCGCCGCCCTCGCCGAACTGGATATTCGATTCGGTGTCAAGCTTACGCTCCCTGATGAACCTTTGAATATCGCGGTCGCGCTCTTCTATCTTTTTACCGCGTTCAAATATTACCGGTTTGATATCATGCGCAATAAGTTCGAGCGCCGCGAACATTCCGGCCGGGCCGAAACCGATTATTATCGGACGCTCCTGGACGGTTTTAAATTTGCGCTCGGGTTTTAACTCTTCGGAGTATACGGGAAAATTTTCAACGCCCGAAAGTTCGCCAGAGACGCCTACGGCCGCGGAAATTTTATAATAAAACTTTGTTTCATCGCTGAAATCAAGTGATTTGCTGAGTAGTTCGAGGCTTTTTATTTCGCTTTCGCAGATATCGAGTTTTTGTGAGACCGCCTTTATATATTCGTCCATACGGTCTTTTTCGACGGGTATGAGCAGGTCGCCGACTATTATCTTCAAAAAATTCTCCATGCAGTTATTATATCATAATTTCAGGCGGTTTGATACCCCGGCCTATCGGGCGTTATGAATATTGAGTTATGGCCGCAATTTTTACGATCTCCGTTTTTTTTATCTCCAGATTTTCATATCACGATCTCAAGCGGATCACATTCCCGAATAAGGCCCGAAAATGAAGTGTTTAGCGTTAGAAAGGGCCTCGTTTATAACGATCCGGCCTTCGGTCTTCTGATCGAGCGGCTGCGGTAATTTTTGGATATATTCGATAAATATATCGTTGATCTTTATCATAGCGCCGAGGTCCGGGTTTTTACCGGTGAAACTTGAATGGCCGTCTCCGCCGCCGGCTATATAATCGCTCGTGGCCAGTTTATAAACCCGCGCCGGATCGATAGGTATTCCGTCTAACGACGCCGAAATGAATGAGTGATTTTCAAACGTAATTTTTACGCCTTTTGAGAACTGCAGAAATCCGCCCCAGGTCCCATCATAGCGCGAAGCGGTCATTTTAAGGTCGGCGATGAGTTCCGCGCCGGTAATGTTTATTGTCGCCGCGAGGCTGTCGTAAGGAGAAGCCGTCATAACGTTCTCGATCGATATGTCGGGGCCTGAAATTGACTGTCTGAATGTTCCTCCGTTGACCGCCGCAACATCCGCCTTTGTAAAATCTTTCAGGGCGTCGGCGTATAGATCGCCGAGATTGGTTTCCTGTTTGCGATTGTTGACCCTGTCGCCGTCCAAAACGACCGCCGTTTTTGCGATGATCTTTTTAACGCTTTCGCCTATCTGGTCCGAATATTTTTTTGCAATGGCGTCGATCCCCGCGTCAGGCGCGATGGACGAGTCGATCTTTGTCAGACCGCCGCCGTTATAAATTAAGCGCGGTTCGCCGCTGCCCGTTAATTCGCGTGGACGGACTTTCAACTTTATATATCCGAGATATTTCATGTACGCGCCGGTCTGCGCGACGTAGCATACGCCGCTTTTATTTTTAACCATGACCGGATCCGGGACCTCAGTATGGGAATGGCCTCCGATAATAATGTCAACGCCTTCGACCTCTGAAGCTAATTTAAGGTCTTCGGCGTTTCCAATATGCGTCAGAGCGACTATAAGATCGGCCTTGTTTCTTAATTCTACCGCGTATTCTTTTAAAACCGCAGCGGGATCTTTAACGTCGATATCGCCTGACAAAATTGGATTATTGGAAACAATTTCAGGCGTGTCGACGCCGATAACGGCTATTTTCAGGGTATTCTTATTTATGATGATATAAGGTTTCACGAGCGAGGCAAGGCCGGAATTCGTTTTGAAGTTTATATTGGCCGCGAGCAGAGGAAAAGCCGCGTTTGAATAATAAGTATATAGAGATGCGGCTCCGCCGTCGAATTCGTGATTTCCAAGCGCAATGGCGTCTAAGCCGATCGCGTTGAAAGTTTCAACTTCTGCCTGGCCGTGAAAGAAATTATAATAAAGCGTTCCCTGCTGTATATCTCCGGCCATCAGAAAAACCGATTCGTTGGGGTTTCTTTCGTTAAGAAGGGTTTTAAGGCGTGATGCGCCGCCGTAATATTGCGGCGACGCGTCCTTGGTCTGGTCCAGATGAGAATGAACATCGTTGATATGATAAAGCGTAAGATCTTTATATAAGCCGGTGTTGACCGCCGTGTCGCCGCTGAAAACACAGGCGGATAAAAAAGTTAAACAGGCTAATAAAAAGGCCGTCAAATATATTTTGAAATTTTGATCCGTTCTCATTATTAAAACGCCCACCGCTTATTTTTTCAGCTCGACCGTAATTCCGTAGCCCTCGATCTTCCCGTCGTAGGGGACTATCTTGAAGCCGGATATTTTCGAGGCGTCTATGACGTCAGCGGAGGCCGTGATGATGTTTTGTATGCCGCTCGTCGCATTGTATCTGTTAGGGTTAAGCGGCAGGCCCTGAGTGCTTCCAGTAAGATAATAGAGGACCTTTACGCTGCACGGGTCTGAATCGGCGTCGCTGACCTGGTAAATTATAGAGACGGTTCCGGTCGCAAGCGTCGCGCTAGCTCCAAAGACAACGGGAAGCCTGTTGAAGGAAATTTTTGTTTCGTCGGTAAAAAGATTTATGTTATAGCCGTTCAACATGACGGAGGTCGTGCTTCTAAGCGGGTCGATGAATTCGTTGATCTTGCTGTCAGTGCTCGCTTTAGCTCTCATATAGTTTTTGACGAGGTTTGCGATGTCCGTGTTTCCCGTCTCAAATATCGCGGTTTTAGCGGCCGTAGAGATAAATTTGTTGCGCATTATCTTAGAGAGCTGGTTAACTATGCTTTCGATAACGGCAAACTGAGCGCTCTGGGCCGAATCGCTGTTTTTTTCGATCTGGTATTCGATGTTTGATTTTCCGTTGAGCTCCGAGAAATTGGAGATCGCGATCGGAACGTCGAAGTTTGATTTTAAGGCGTTAACATCCTGAAGCATTTCAAGCGCCCATGCTGTGGATCTTTCATTGGTCCTGACGTTCACGCTGATGCGGGATGAAAATTCGTTCTGATAAGGAATGCGGCCGAGAAGCTGGCGGAACAATATTTTGCCGTCGCCTTTGAACTGAAGCAGGGTGAACACTTTAGCGCTGCCCGCGGCAAGTCCGTGGATCGATGCTTTGGCGGTGATGATGGAATTTGCGTCATTGGTTATTTCACATTTTGAAACGAGCGCGCCGGTTTCGATATTTATTATCTCAGCTTCGCGGTTGGCCATTATGTCGCGGTCAGGCGAGGCCGAAAGTCCGGGGGCCGAGTTCAGAGACGAATAATCGATGGTCGTATTTATATCTACGATCTTGCTGCTGTCGGTTAAAATGTCGCCGCCGACCCCGCCGCCGCAACCGGCGCTTAAGGCAAGTGAAAAGGTGATCAAAAAGGCGATGAGTGATCTGGCCGCGCTATTTTGGCCGGTGAGTTTTGGAATATTCATTAAAACCTCCATGAATTTTATGAAATTGGTAATTATCGGTGCGAATTTATCCGCTTTTCGAAATTATTATAAAACATACGGTTTTTAAAGTCAATTATTATTTGAAAAGGCTGTCCGGTTAAAGTTAAAATGACCGGTTATTTGATCAAAATTTATTTCCTCACAGGCAAAGCGGATCAAGCAATGTAAACCCAATGGAAAACCGGGGGCCGTAATAAAAAAAGCCTGCTTGATGATCGAAGCCGGCTTTTTCTTTCACTGAAAGAAGATGGTTATATTTTTGATAGCTTACATTTTATAAGGGTTCTTCTCGGGAAAATTCTTTCCGAACGATTTTTCGAAATCGCTGACGGGCATTCTTTCGATGTACTGTTTCTCGAAAAGTCCGCCCTTTTCGTCGGTTATGAAGATCATTCCTTTCTGGGCGTAAATATGGACGCGCAGGAAGAACGCGTATAATGAGAAACCGCTGCGGTCAGGTTCGCCAAGGATTTTTTTAATATCCGAGATATTACATTCGGTCGAATCAAGAACGGCTATGGCGAGATGAACGACGCTTTTCTTTGTTGCGTCAACGGTCATTTCATCAGGGAAGCCTGGTTTGCGTTCTTCGAAAATATAACTTACGGTGCCGTCCGGATTTTTCCGTTCGCTCTTAGCAGCGCCCATTTTAGGAAGCGCTTCAGCGGCAGGCGTGACGCCGGGGATTATATTCTTGTAATAGAGATCTTTTATGTCTTTGAGTTCGGCGGCGATAGCCGGTTTATATACCACAAACGCTAAAATTAAGGCTACGGCAAGCGTTGAATATTTTAAAAACATTGTGAAGGACTCTCCTTATTAAAACTCTTTACCGTTCATGATACGGGTTTTAACGAATTCATATCTGGCGGGGTCTCTCTGTTTGAGGGAAGCTGATGAAGCGAAATAAACCCTTACCGATTCGGCCATATCTTCGTAGGCGTTGGTTTTCCCGTATTCGGTAGGAGGAGCGGTCGCGTATTGCGCCTGGCCGCTGTATGAGTTTCTGGCGCCCCAGAACTGTTGTGACCATGTGTTCATTGTGCTTATATTGCCGTTGAACTGGAAGCAATGTGTCATTTCATGAACGAGGGTTCCGGCGAGATCGAGCTGAGCGCCGAGATCGGTTATATAAATTTTTCCGGGAGCGCCCGTATTTACGTATCCCATGACGCCCGAGCCGAGAGGGGTGGTTGAAATTCTTTGAACGGTCTGGGTTCTTCCGAAGAAAGACGAGGGGAGTTTCGCGAACGCGTTGTAAACGGTTTTAAGTGTATTCAAAGCCCACTGAGCCGTGCCGTTTTCCATTATTATGCCGAATTGGGCGCGAATGGCGTTTATTAAACCCGTTACGGTGTTAAGATCGGACGAAGTTCCCTGGTTCTGCGTTGTGACAGGCTGAGTCGTCGCCTGGGTCGTATCTTTTATTCTGATCGAGAATTTAGCCGATCTTCCGAAATTTCCAAAAGTTGATTTAGGAGTCACGGAGCGGACCATCCACATGTAGTCTCCGCCGTCCTGAAGCATTCCATCTTTAATTTTCATCGTCGTCGAAGCTGTGTCGCGGACCGAACGGCCGACCAGAAGATACATGCCAAAAAGTGTTTTGGATTTTTTTAACAGCCAGATATCATATTTGGTGGCGCCTGTTTCGCTGGTCCAGGCCAGATCGGGCGTGAGAGTTTTTAAATTAGCCCCGTTCGCGGGTAAAAGCGGTTCAGCCGCGTACGAGAACGCGGAAATGCCAATAACCAGGATCATTAAAATCGAGATGCAAAGAGCGATAAATTTCCTTTTAAACATAAGTTCTCCCTCCCTGATTTTTTTAAAAATTAATTAATAAAGACAAAACTACAATAAAAATAATGATTTTGGTGAAAAACAATGTGAAACAACGGCGGCTTTTAAATAATAAATCATAAAGAATAATTGAAAACAATAATTATTCTATAACTATTATTGCATTTAAAATAAAGTTTGTCAATTTTTTTGGAGCAAAGAATTGTAAATTATTGTAAAGATTTGTGATTCGATCAAGCGGTTTGAAACGAATCGCGACCCAAAACATCACTTATTGTTTGACCGATGACGGAACAGGTGTCGATCTTGAAAGATCAGGAAATTCAACCTGGGCCATTTCCTGAGCCATTCTTACGAAAAAAGCCAGGTCGTATTCACAACCGCGCATCGAGATCTTGATCGGAAATTTCACTTCGAAATCAAAAATATCAATGTTGCTGCCATAAATAGTGACCTTTTTAACCTTTTTGGTCCCGTAGTAAAGCGCTTCCAGATTTTGAGCGAGCGTCCGCTCATTTGAAAGGAAGGGAAGTTTTGAGTCTATCACTTCATAGATAGAAGAAAATCTGGTGTCAGGCGAACTGAAAGGCGGGCATTTTTCGATCTCTGAATAGATGTTGACGTCATTTATCGATATCGGGACGGTTTTTCCGTAATTGATGTTGATGACGCTTATGGGATTTCCGCGATCGTCCAGCAATTCTCCGTTATATGGCGTGGCAAGGCTCATATCGGAAATAAGCGTGTTTTTGTTGGCGTCGCAGACCCGTTTTATTTCGTAGGCAAGGCTCTGGCAATCCGGCCTTATTGAAAAAAGAGAAGGCGATTTCGATGATTTCGCGATCCTTGACATTATTATCTTATAGTCGGTGATAAGTTCCCGCCCGAATATTTCTTCGGCTGAACCGCCCGGCGTTCCCGGTTCGAATGAAAAGTTCGCAACGCCCGACGCAAGCGATATTTCAACGGAGCATTTCTCGATGATAGCGGCGGTGTAATAAATTATTTTCCCGATATCCGTCGAATGCCGGTCGCTTATGAATTCCTTAAGCAAGGCCCTTGACTTTAAAAAATTCGCCGCCTTTGAATATTTATCGAAATCGTCCATGAACCCGCGTATGTTTTTGTCGTCTAAAGCCGCCTTTTCAAAACCTTTTTTGATCTCGGAATATTTCGTCCTGAAATCGGGCGTGACGTTAACCGCAAGGTTCTCATGAATAAAATTCTTTCTGAAATCGGAGCTGAAATATTTTGTTATCTGAATGTTCTGCGGAAATTTCAAAAGGTCCGCCGCGCCAGCGCTGACTATAGAATTCTTAGGCGTCGCGACTTTAAATATGAGATGATTATAAAAAGGCCGCGCGGCGTAGAAGGTCGTGGCGAAATTCGAGAAAACATTTGCTTCGCGTTCTTCCTCGCTGTTCGCGTCAAGCTTTTCAAGGCTTTTATCGCGCGTGAGCGTGAATTTAAGCTTTCCGCCGACGCTGTGGATCCCGAATTTTTCAAAGGTCCCATCGTCGCGAAGTACGATGAGGCGGTTTGAGATCTTACCGGGCGAGGGTTTTATTATATCCACGGCGTTCTTTACGGAATCCGCGACCCTGTCCATGACGGCCTTGATCTTGACGTTGTCTTCGGCGTATCCTTCAAGCCTGTCGCGCCATGTCATCTGTCGAAAGATCATGATGACGAACGACATTATAACGCCCAGAAGAGCCAGATACATCATAAGCTCGATAAGCGAATACGCGTTTTTTTTGATCATTATTCTTTTTTTACGGATCATTTGGGTCAACACTTTCAATTTATTTCGATATTGAAATATTCATATTCCTCATTAGGCGTTATGGTCTTTTTATACTTGAAAATAGGCAGCGCGCCGAATGACGGGATATAGCGCGCGAGAATGAAGCGCGTGGCGTTTCTGTAATTTCCGCTCGCCCACAGAAAAACTCCCTGATATTCGCACGCCGGAAGGTCCACTCCGAAGTTTGAGATGATCGCCGGTATGTCGACTATCGTTACGCTGTATTTTCCGTCGCCGTAATTTTCGGAATAATTGTTCGTATAACCGAAGGAAAAACTCGCTAAATTCTTATAAATGCGCGATTCAAATGCTTTCGCGCCGATGAATGCCGCGGCCCTTTTAAGACCGGCTTCGGCTATGTATTCGGCCTTTTTAAGTTCGACCGTATAGTGGATATTCTTAGCGGCCTGCGAAGTGAAGACCTGCAGCGCGTATGTGATTATCGCCAGAAAAAGCGCGAGAGACACCACGAGAGGTATCGAAAAGCCGCGTTCATTATTAAGTTTTAACGGTTTAATATTTTTTTTCAATTTCATAACAGCCATCTCACTATAAATTAAGAGTGGAGAGTTGAAAGCGGGTCGCCTTTCACCATCCCTGGTTTCGGCGACACCCGGAACATCGTGTTCCTTGGTCGCCTCTCACCATCCTTGGTTTCGGCGACACCCGGAACATCGTGTTCCTTGAGAACTAAAGGACTTTTTGATGTTTTAAAACTGTCGTTGAATTCCACAACTCTCCACTATCCGTTCTCAACTCTGCACTCTTATTCCCCCGGCCTAATAAAGCGTTGTGTTATACACAAGCTTCTGCGGCCTGCCTGAGGTCATTATCCAGTTGGCTTCCGCGGCCACTTCCGTGAATCTTACTTCTATCGTGGACCCGTCATAGGCCGACGCGACCTTCATTTCAAATTCAGGGTTTACCGAAACGAAGCACGAATATTTACCTGAAGTTTTGGTATATTTAGCTTTTACCGGAAAGCTTTTTTTGAAAACATCCGGATAAAGGCTCGCGAGCGATTTAAGTTTTTCCATTTCGATGGTGAGGAGATGATGCGCCTGATAAAAATCGGACGCGCTTTCTGCTTCCCTCGTGGATTGAATGAAAAGCTGTATCAGAGGCGTTACGGTTATCGCGAAAATGAGTATCGCCAGCAGTATTTCCGTTAGCGAGAACCCTTTATTATTTGATTTTTTTTTGAAATACGGCATATTATCAACTTTAATTTTACTGGAATTCACTGAAAAATTAATCCGTTTTGGACCTTGTTTTTTGAATGAATGATACTATTTTAAGGCAAATAAGTCAAGTAAATTGATTTTGTGATCCTGCCAGCCCGATCATTTCGATCGTCATGCTAAAACCCTCGGCTATTGTGAGCGATGTTTTTCAAATTTCGGTCCGGCTTTTCGCGGTCAAAGGCGGTTTCTTTTTTAAAACCGGGGTTTTGTGAATGAAACGGTTGGCCTTGAGAACTTGTGTGAGCGAAAAAGAGACCGCTGCCGCCTGGCAAGGTCCAGTAAACATAAGAAAAATTAAAAGATCAAGCATTGTTTACACCCAAAAAACAAAACAAATTGCGCGCGCGAAAATTTCCGGAAATTATTTCAGACACGCGCGGTTTTAACAACACGCAATTATCAATAAAAAATAATATAGCGGAGTGATATTGTCGCAAATGCCTGCAAAAAAAACTTGATAACAAAGGACTAAGATGTTAAGATATATTTTAATTTATTTAAGCATACACTTTCAATTCCCCCGCTTCATTTTGGCTATGATCCGAAAGTAATGTTTTTTGAATTGTCGCGATTTATCCGGTGCGCCTGACGACAGGCTTAAAAACGCAGAGTCTATCGTGGACGGGAATTCAGATCATATTTTTTGAGATACTTTTAAATGCCGGGCGTATAGTTAAACGGGAGAGGTTCGCCATGATCAACGATAAAAAATTCGATTTCTCGGAAGAATCTGATATGAAACAAGCCTTGCTCGCGAAGTTAAGGCTTAAATTTAAATTTGAGAACGAAGGAACGAAAGACAACGGTGAAATGAGCGATGAAGATCTGAAACTCGTCGCGGGCGGCCGGACTGTTGATTGTCCGCTGGGCGGGAACTGTTCGGCATGCGAAAAAAATAAAGACGGCAAATGTAAATTATAAAACACATTAAAAAGGAGCAGACCATGTTTTTAACCCCCCGCGTTTTTCTGAAACTTGTAATTTTTTCGTTGTTTTTCGCGATGATCACATCATTCGTTCCGTTTTTATCCGCGAGTGACTGTTCTGCTGCCGAAGACACGAGCGCGGCGCCCAAAAATTTCAAACGCGTCCAGGTCGTTCCGCCGGCGGAAGATCTTTCAAAAGCGCCTGCCGGGCTTTCTGAAGCTATAGTTAATATTAAAAAAGCCGTAAAAGACAAAAGCGTTGAATCACTCATGAAATACATTGCCGATGATATAAAAACAGGGTTTGGCGCCGAATCGGGTAAAAAGGACTTTGTTAAAATGTGGGAACTTGATAAAAGCCCTGAAAGATCAAAGGTTTGGAGAGAACTTGAAACGATCTTCGGGCTTGGCGGGAGTTTTGACGGTCAAACAGTATCTTACAATGCACCATATACTTTCAACGCCAAAACCGGCGGGCTGAACTCTTTCGAATATCACATCGTAACCGGCAAAGGCGTCAATGTTCGCAAATCGGCTTCTTCAAAGTCGGAAGTGGTTAAAAAAATAGATCTCGAGGTCGTTTTCGTCAATTATAACGAAAAAGAAACTATTGAAGAAATAAACGGCGAGTCTTATCCCTGGAAAAGCGTTGTTCTTGCAGACGGGGAACAGGGTTATATTTACGGTAAATATTTGAGATCGCCAGTTGATTTCAGACTCGCGGTGGAAAAAGTAAAGGAAGAATGGAAAATAGTTTACTTCGTCTCCGGGGATTAATTGAAAAACAAGGGAGCGTGTATTAAATGAGTAAAGACATTGTAAAACAGATGTTCGGGAAAATGGAAAAAGACGCGGAACTTCAGAAAAAATACGCTGAACTTATGCAGGCGCACCAGAAGGATGCGGAAAAAGCTCTGGCAGATAAACTTCTAGAGTTAGGCAAAACATCAGGCTTCGCATTCTCAAAAGAAGATCTTTTGGCCGCCCGCGCGGAACTTATGGACAGGAAAAACGCCAACGGAGAGCTTGCCGATAAGGACCTGGAAAGCGTAGCCGGCGGCAAGGGAGAACATGCCACCGCTACCGTATTGATGATAAATCATTGCGTGGCAAGTAGTGTGACTCAAACAGGCTGCGTAGTGAAATTTTAATCATTGTTTCACATTGACTTTATTTTTTAAAAAAAGTATATTCAGGCGGGACATTTTTATAAATAAAAGGAGTTTAAAATGTACAAGAAAAGTTTTACCATTACAGTTGTTTTTATCGCGTTCGTTTTATTGGCAACATTTGGAACTGGTGTTTCATACGGCGGAGAAACCAAAAAAGTATTCGACGCTCATGATGTAGGCGTTAAATATCATTTTAACGATACGGATATGGATTTCAATTTCGGCACGCTCGTTCTCGGCTCAACCGTTAACCACGGCTGCGAGATCGGCGAGGCTTTCTACACCGCTTCTAAAATAAAAGACGGAGACGCCGCCAGCTGGCAGAACGAATGGTTCAAGCTCGCCTGCCTCTCTGAAGTCCGCGGTTTGAAATCGCTTATCAACGGCCACAAAGTAAGCGCACGCGATCAGCTTTCACGCGCCGCTTACTACTATCGCCTGTCGCTTCTGGCGATGCTGCCCGACGATACGCGCATGAAAGAAAGAGCTTTAAAAAGCCGCGAAGTTATGAAAAAAGCCGGCCAGCTTTTTGATCCGCCGATCGAATATTTCGAGATCCCCTACGAAGGAACGGTCCTTCCCGTGTTTTTCCGCAAAGCGCAGAACGGGAACAAGCCGACAAAAACACTTTTAATGATAGGCGGCGGCGAAACTTTCGCTGAAGACCTCATATTTTACATTGCTCCCCAGGCGTTCGACCGCGGATACAACTTCATGACATGCGATCTTCCCGGCCAGGGCCTTCTTCCGTTGTACGGAAAACCCTTCAGACCGGATATGAACGTCCCGATGAAAGCGGTCGTTGATTACGCGTTAAGCCGCAGGGACGTAGATGCCAAAAGATTCGCTTCATACGGTTACAGCGGCGGCGGCGGATTCGTTCCCCAGGCCGCCATGTTCGATCCCCGCATAAAGGCCATCGCTATGAGCAGCGCCGTCGTTGACGCTTACCCGCTTTTTTCGACGATGCCCGTTGTGATCGCTGACCAGAAAGCCATAGATTCATGGTCGAGCTTCCACGGAAATATCGTAAAAGCTATCTGCTGGCGCTGGGGCATACCGATGGATAAACCGTCCGGTCTCGCCGAAGCCAATAAAGGCTATACTTTTGATCCCGCCAAGATCGCCGTTCCCGCGCTTCTCATCGTCGGCGAAGGCGAATTCAAAAGCGAAGAAGTTAAACGCCAGCAGCAGGTCTGCATGGACAACTTCCCCAATCCGCTTAAAAAGCTCGTCATTACGCCGGCCAGCGAAGGCGCTAACAACCATTGCGTAATGGAGAATCGAAGCCTTATGAGCCAGGTTCTTTTCGACTGGCTTGACGAGGTTTTAAAATAGGATAAAATAATTTATGAACTGTCCGGCGGATCGATCAAAAGATATATCGCCGGACAGTTTGTATTTTTGAGATACTTTTCATTAAAGGGCGTATAATTAATTATAAGCGCGTTGCTTCGGCGTGATATAATAATTATCGGGTTGTTTTAAAAGGAGCTGCATTAATGAGTAAAGAGAACGTGAAACAGATGTTTGGTAAAATGGAAAAAGATGCGGTTTTAAAGGGGAAATATGCCGAATTGATGAAGGCGCATCAGATCGAAACGGAAAAAGCATTAGCTGATAAACTTGTTGAATTCGGTAAAACCGCTGGATTCAAATTTTCGAATGAAAATTTAATGGCCGCCCGATCTGAGCTTGCCGACAAAATAAATGAAAATAAAGAACTGACGGATGGCGACCTGGCAAATGTCGCCGGCGGCGAAGGTATTGGCAGAACGACCGGGAGCAAGAGCAATGCCGTAATATTCAGCATAATTACCGCCGGGATCTATTGCCTGGAAAGGAGCATATCGATGGAAGCGAACTATAAGGGCGGCTGCGGCGACATCCTTTCGGCCACCTGTGGCAAGTAAGGTTATTGACGGGATCGGCCCGTGAAAGGAAGTATCATGAGCAAAGACAGCGTAAAACAGATGTTTGGTGAAATTGAAAAAGATGCGGCCTTAAAAGGTAAATACGCGGAGTTAATGAAGGCGCACAAGATAGAAACTGACGATAAACTGGCTGAAAAGCTCATTGATTTTGGGAAAACCTCAGGGTTCGCGTTCTCAAAAGAAGAACTGCTGGCGGCACGCGCAGAGTTCGTGGACACGGTCAACTCGAACAGGGAATTATCGGACGGCGACCTGGCAAGCGTAGCCGGCGGCAGCAAACAAAAAAGTGACTTGATAATAGCGAGTGTATTCACGGCCGGCACCATGTGCGCCGTTATAAGCATTGCCGCCGAAATAAATAAAGGCGGAGATTGCGGCATAGGTATGTCAATAACCGTAAAATGCTGATTTGATCCCGCATTTTTTTCATTCTAAAAATACCTTAAAAGCTTATCTTGCTATGAAAAAAGAATGTTAGATCATTCACCGGATCAAGGAGAAATTACATGGAGGGAAATTATAATGAGCAAAGACAGCGTAAAACAGATGTTCGGTAAAATGGAAAAAGACGCGGAACTTCAGAAGAAATACTCGGAACTGATGCAGGCGAATCAGATCGAATCTGAAAAAGCGCTGGCCGATAAACTTGTAGAACTGGGCAAAACAGAGGGGTTCGAGTTTTCTAAAGAAGACCTGCTGGCGGCGCGCGCCGAGCTTATGGACGATAATAACTCCAACTGCGAACTCTCCGGATCGGACCTCAGCAACGTCGCAGGCGGGATCTTCCATCGAAGTTCACCACACGGAAGCAGGAAATGCGGAGCTGTAACGCTTAGTATAATTACAGCGGGTATCGCCTGCCTTGTTGTTACCATTGTACAAGATAACTTGTTGGGCCCGGGGGGATGCGCGTCAAGCCTGTCCTTAACATCAAGTCCTGAATGCAAGAAGTGACCCGCCTTTGAAGTTAAACGCCATGGAGGAATGATATGAGCAAAGATAACGTAAAAAAACTCTTTGATAAGATCCACAAAGACGCTGCGCTTCAGAAAAATTACGCTGAAATTATGCAGGCGCAGGGAAAAGGATCCGAAAAGTCACTCGCTGATAAATTCATAAGCCTCGGAAAAGCCAACGGCTTCGAATTCACTTCAAAAGATCTCGCCGCCGCCAGAAACGAATTGATCGACAGAGCCAACGAGAATGGCGTGCTCGACGACAATGCGCTCTCCGTCGTAGCCGGCGGGGCTAAAAAAGGCGGAACTTCCGAAAATTATAAAAAAAATTATATCATGGGAAGCGTTATGTCCTTCGGCGTCGGATGCGCGATCATAAGCATCGTCGCGGAAAGCAATAAGTAGGGCGGATGCTACGAGGAATCGATGACGATCGGTTCAGAAAGAAATGCCCGACAGGCAAATAACATCAAATTTCATTTGAAAGGAAATGACCATGAGCAAAGACAGCGTAAAACAGATGTTCGGAAAAATGGAAAAAAACGAAGAACTTCAGAAGAAATATGCCGCGTTGATGCAGGCGCACCAGATCGAAACGGAAAAAGCATTAGCTGATACGCTTGTTGAATTCGGTAAAACCGCCGGATTCACTTTTTCGAAAGATGATTTATTGGCCGCGCGCTCTGAGCTTGCCGATAAAATAAATGAAAATAAAGAACTGACTGATGGCGATCTGGCAAATGTGGCCGGTGGAAACGAACAAAGCAAAAAATGTTTTGCGTTAGTAAGCCTTGCTACGGTCGGAACGGGCTGCGCGTATTTTGGCGTGCTCAGTATTCTTAATGAATTAGGGAAAGAAGGCAGTTGCGCCGGTTCGATAACTTTAACGGCCGAGTGTAAGTTGAACTCTTTCTAATAGCCCCGGAGGCGGGATGTCCCACGTAATAGACCGATAACTTTGACAGCCGGGTATAAGTTAAATCCGATCGTCATTGCTCCAAAAGGCGGCGAGCCGGAACCAGCAAACCAGCAGAAAAAATTATCAGGAGGTAAATAATAATGAGTAAAGACAACGTAAAACAGATGTTCGGTAAAATGGAAAAAGACGCGGAAATTCAGAAGAAATATGCCGCGTTGATGCAGGCGCATCAGAAAGACACCGAAAACAAAATGGCTGACAAACTTATCGAGTTTGGAAAAACGTCAGGCTTCGAATTCTCGAAGGACGATCTAATGGCCGCCCGATCTGAGCTTACAGACAAAATTAATGAGAACAAAGAACTGGCGGATGGCGATCTGGCTAATGTGGCCGGAGGAAACGCTGCCACGAAAACTATGGTTGGAATGGTTAGTTTGGCATCAATTGGAACATTTTGCGCGTTGGCCGGGGTTATAAGTATTGTGACGGCAGTCGAAGGACGCGATTGCAGCAGAAATATATCTCTGACTGCTGAGTGTACGAAAGATATTTTTACGAGAAAATAAAAATTATTGAGGAAAGACATAAATGAGCAAAAACAACGTAAAACAGATGTTCGGAAAAATGGAAAAAGACGCCGAACTTCATAAGAAATATGCCGTTTTGATGCAGGCGCACCAGCTCGAAACGGAAAAAAATTTAGCTGATAAGCTTGTTGAATTCGGTAAAACCGCTGGATTCACATTTTCGAAGGAAAATTTAATGGCCGCCCGATCTGAGCTTGCCGACAAAATAAATGAAAACAAGGAATTATCCGATGAAGATCTTTCAAATGTGGCCGGAGGCGATATTACTCGTAAGCAGCTTGGAATTATTGTTAGTACTGCCGGCGTTGGCGTTGGATGCGCGATATTAAGCGCCGGTGCGACATTAATAACGCCGAAAGGCTGTGAACAAATTTTGTCGTCGGCAGGCGATTACTGCGATACCAAAGCGTTTCCTCAAAAAGGAGACAAGTAAATGAGCAAAGTCATTGCAAAACAGATGTGGTCAACAAAAGTGAAAATCATTATGACAAAGTCTTTTTACATCTTTTTTACACTATTAATTTTTCTGGCCATCAGCATTTCAAGCGCTGTCGCACAGGTTGTCGAAGCCGATCCTGCCGCAGTTCCGCCGGACGCGGCGTTTCCGTTCGTGAACCTGCCTGATCCCGATCCTCTGCCGGCCACGCCTTTTGGCGATCTTAAAAACTATCCGGCGATCGAACCGGTAAAGCTTTTCGATAATTTATATTTTGTCGGCACAACGGCTGTAGGCGCGTTCGTAATTGATGTGGGAGACGGACTGGTCATGCTCGACGCCGGGATCGGCGATAGAGACGCCGCGGTAATGGTTGCAGGCATGAAAAAATTGGGGATCGACCCGGTCAGGATCTCTCTGATATTGATATCTCA
Organism: uncultured bacterium; assembly: GCA_964551445.1. Taxonomy (GTDB): domain Bacteria; phylum Muiribacteriota; class UBA9980; order UBA9980; family UBA9980; genus DAOPXV01. Next base: position 18,291 of record CAZKCG010000051.1, read on the forward strand.
CGAACATTTCGACCATTACGGCGGAGTGGAATATCTTAAAAAGAATGTCTGCCCTAAAGCCAAAGTGGCTTTGAGCCTTATCGGCTGGAATTTTTTACAGACCGTCCCCATGGAAGCCGGTTACATTAACCCGCGGCCCCGCTCCGTCGACATTTATATGACAGATGGAATGAAGATCAAAGCCGGCGGCACGGCTTTTCAGATAGTCTCAACTCCCGGCCACAGCGCGGGATGTGTTTCATTCATTTTCCCGGTCGTCGATCATGGGAAAAAACATATGGCGGGCGTTATGGGCGGCACGGGCGCATGGGCCACTCAGCTTGAAACAAGGCTCTATAAAACTTCGATCGAATATTTCAAGGCTTTCACCACGGCGGCCAAATGCGACGTCGGCCTCGGTGTCCACTCCGTAGAAAATGATTTCGCGGCGGTCAGGGTCAGAAAAGCCGGCGAAGCACATCCTCTGGTCATCGGATCTGAAAAGTTCGATACGGTATATCTTCAGAAATATAGAGATCTTTACCAGTATGTGCTTGATTCTGGAAAGATGCAGCCATATCCCGGCGTTATAGCGCCCAAAGGCGGCGCGCCGGAGCCCTCGAATCAGTAATTAGAATTATCCGCCGGAAAAAACGCGGCTGACAAATCTGAAAAAATCAAAAAAATATTATAAAGGGAGCATTAAATGAGTAAAGACAGCGTAAAACAGATGTTCGGAAAAATGGAAAAAGACGCTGGTTTAAAAGGAAAATATGCCGAACTTATGCAGGCGCATCAGATCGAAACCGAAAAAGCATTGGCTAATAAACTTGTCGAACTTGGAAAAACATCTGGATTCGCTTTTTCAAAGGAAGATCTGATGGCCGCCCGCGCGGAACTGATAGACAAAGCTAATTCGAATAAAGAATTAGCGGACGGCGATCTGGCTAATGTGGCCGGAGGCGCATCGAGAAAAGAAAACGGGATCGTCGTCAGCGTAATGTTCATATGGATGGGCGCCTGCGCCGTCGCAAGCCTCATCGAACCCAAGGAAAATACTCCGATCGCGACATGCGCGGATTATTTCTCTACGTCGCATAAACAGATGTGCAACGAACCCATGACCGGTAAATAAAACGCAAAATATCCGAATGATTTTTTATAAAAGGGGGGGTCTCAATATTCAAAAATACAGTCAACAAATTTCTGGAAATGATAAATGACCCGAAATTCAAAATTTAAATTTTAGGAGTATCTGAAATGAAAAAAATGTTCTATCTTTTAATGGTGTCCTCACTCGTTCTTGTCCTTGCCGGTCCTGTAAATGCTCAAATAGACGCCAAAGACCCGATGGTCCGCATCACAAGTCTTCCACTCGGGCTCAATGTCAACGAGATCATGGTAAAACTCAGCGATGACGTTTCAAAAGACACTGGCATCGCCAAAAATATGATCACATATTACTGGCAGACCTTCGACGCGGTTTATTGCCCGAGCGCAAAAGAACCCGAAAAGGCAAAAATAATTTTCGTCGACCTTTATGCTCCCGGTTTCATGAATGACAAACAGGTCGGCGAAGTTATGGTAAGTCTTGCGAATTCGATCGAAAAACACACGAAGATCTCCAAAGAATTAGTATTTATCCAGGCCCATGTAGGCAAAGCGGAACATGTTTATATCTCAGGAAAAATGGCTAAATGGAGCGATTTTATAGGCGAAACCAAAGAAACTAAAGAGACCAAAGAAGCTCCGGCCACGGATAAAAAGTAATTTTTCGATTTAGGAGTATAAAATGTTCAATTTGATCAAAAAAAGCCTGATTCTATCCGTTATCATGATGATAGTGGTAACGCCCGCTTTTTTAAATGCTTCTGAAAAGAAGCCTGCAACGAAATCCATTCTCGACATCCTTCCATTTAAAGATCCCGCTTTTCGTTTTCAGTGCCTCTGGCGCTTCGGAAGCATAGCCGCGGGCGGCGGCGATTTTGCTGAAATGTTGACAGCCGCGAGAGACGTCGTTGATAATGATCATCAAAGCTGGTATCAGCCGTGGGCCGATCTGGCTGATCACACATCCGGTATCGCTTCGCAATATCTCAGGGCCGGCAACCTCGAAAGCGCGCAGGCCGCTTTTTTCAGGGCCGCCAATTATTATCGCGCGGCTGAAATATATGTTTCATCAAAAGATCCGCGCGGCGAAGCCACATGGAAAAAAGGCCGCAACTGCTTTCTCAAAGCCTGCGAACTTTCAAAGGGCCTCGTAAAATTCGTCGAGATACCTTTTGAAGATACGGTTCTTCCGGCATACTGGTGCAGGGTTGACGATTCCGGTAAAAAGCGTCCGCTTCTTATCGTTCAGACGGGTCTGGACGGGACCGCTGAAGATCTTTATTTTATAGTTGCGCCTAACGCAGTTAAGCGCGGTTATAATTGTCTTATCTTTGAAGGCCCGGGCCAGGGCGAAGTCATTCGCATAAAGAAAATACCGTTCCGCCACAACTGGGAAACGGTCGTAACTCCTGTAGTTGATTATGCTTTAAAACTTGCTGAAGCGGACCCGGAAAAGATCGCGCTTATCGGTTACAGCATGGCCGGTTATCTGGTACCGCGAGCCATGGCGTTCGAACACCGCATTAAATATTGCGTCGTCGACAGCGGCGTATTAAGCGTTTTCGACGGGCTTATGACAAAATTCGCGCCCGAAGTAAAAACGCTTGTCGATTCAGACAGCGCTGAAAACAAGGTAAACAAGATGATCGCCGAAGAACAGAAGAAGCGGGGCGACATCGACCAGTTCATTAATCAGATGCTCTGGACATTCGGGGTAGATTCTCCATTTAATCTTTTCCGCAAGCTGAAAGAGTTCAGCGTTAAGGAATGTCTTGATAAAATAAATTGCGAAATGCTTGTGATCGGTTCAGTTAACGATCAGGTCGCGGGTTCTTTCGAACAGGCTAAACTCTTTTACAGCGCTTTGAGATCGCCCAAAACCTACCTTGAGTTCAGCGACGCCGAAGGCGCGCAGTTCCACTGCCAGATCGGTTCGCCAATGAATTCGATCGAGCAAATTCTCAACTGGGTGGATAAACGCTTAAAATAGGCCGATGAAAATTTAATTGTGACGATATCCTGTCTTCACTGGCAGATCCGGCGAGGGCAGGTTATTTCATAAAGCTTCGAACGGTTTCCGGCCAAAATTCAGCGCAGATCGTAAATAATAAAAGGGATGTGTTGCAATGAGTAAAGACGCCGTAAAACAGATGTTCGGTAAAATGGAAAAAGACGCGGAACTTCAGAAAAAATATACCGCGTTGATGCAGGCGCATCAAAAGGAAACTGAAAAAGCGCTGGCTGACAAGCTTGTCGAACTCGGCAAAACCTCAGGCTTCTCTTTCGCGAAAGACGACTTAATGGCAGCGCGCGCCGAGCTTATTGATAAGGCCAACTCAAACAAGGAATTATCGGATGGCGACCTTTCCAGCGTGGCAGGCGGACGCGGGTCAAAAGAATGGGCGCTTGATTTTAGCTTCGCGAATTTTGGCGTCGGATGCGCGATCGCGAGCATCGTTTATGAGGCGCGTGACGGAGCCGGACAATGCGCAAGGCAATTTTCGGCTGATGGATCGCGAAAGTGCTGATCTGATCCAAGTTATATTCTAAAAACAGGAGATCGAAATGTTGAATAAAAAAAGTATAATAGCGCTGATGTTTTATGCATACTTTGCCGCATCGGGTTATTTGCCGGCTGATCCTGCCTGCGCGGCCGAAAAAGCCATCGACCCCCATGCGGCGTATGTAAAATTTCATTTTCAGGACCGCGAGATGGATTTCATCTTCGGCCCGATGCTGCTCGCGTCGGCGGTGAATCACGGATGCGAGATCGGCGAGGCTTTTTATACCGCTTCCGGGATCGGTGAAGGAGACGCTGCCGGCTGGCAGGCCGAATGGATGAAGATCGCCGTTTTGGCCGAAGCCCGCGGCGAAGCTTCTCTTACCGGCGGACATTTTGTAAGCGCCCGGGACCAGCTGCAGCGCGCCTCTTATTATTACCGGGCCGCCCTTATTTCAATGCGCCCTGACGATCCGCGCTTTAAGAGCACTGCGCTGAAGATGCGTGAACTTCTTAAAAAAGCCGGAAAATTATTTCAGCCCGAACTTGAATATATCGAGATCCCTTTTGAAGGCACCGTCCTGCCTGGATATTTCCGCAAAGCGGCGGCCGGGAAAACGCCGCGCCGGACGCTTATAATGATCGGCGGTTCAGAAACCTTCGCCGAGGACCTTTACTTTTATATCGCCTCTCAGTCTTTCGATCACGGCTATAATTTTATCACCGTCGACCTGCCCGGCCAGGGGCTGCTTCCGTTTGCCGGAAAATACTTCAATCCCGCGATGGACGTCCCCGTGAAAGCCGTCGTTGATTACGCGCTCGGCCGCGCCGATGTAGATCCCGAACGGCTCGCGGTCTATGGTTACAGCACCGGCGGTTTCATCGCTCCGCGCGCGGCCATGAACGATCCGAGAATTAAAGCGGTCGCCGCGAGCCACAGCGTCGTTGACGGATACGCAGAGGTCGCCAATATGCCGAAGATAACGCATGAGGCCGCGAAAGTCTGGTCGTCGTTCAAACTCGGAAGCTATCAGGCTATGGCATGGCGCTACGGATTAAAGATAGACGACATCGAAGGGCTTCTCAAAGCTAACGAAGGGTTCGGATACGATCCGTCAAAAGTAACTCAACCCGCGCTTGTTCTGGTGGCCGGCGGAGAATATAAAAGCCCTGAAGTACAGCGGCAGACGAAACTTTCGATCGCCGGCCTTTCGAACCCTAAGACGCGGCTCGTCATAACGCCTGACGAAGAAGGCGCTTCAAGCCACTGCGTCATGGATAACCGGAGCCTTATGAGCCAGGAATTATTCGATTGGCTGGATAAAGTTTTCGACGGCAAATGATAGTTTCGAATTTTATTATTCCGGCATTATCCGCTCTTCATGGTTCCATGGGGAAGATTATGCGAGAACCGTTCCCGCCCTGTCAATTAAGCGGCAATTAATTCAGACGCTATTGCAAAGGACGGTCATGATAAAATAAATGACCGCAAGGAGAATGAAAATGAGTAAAGACACCGTAAAACAGATGTTCGGCAAAATGGAAAAAGAGGCTCAGCTGCAGGAAAAATATCTGGAAATGTTGCGCCGGAACCAGAATCTGACGGAAGATGTTCTGGCTGAAAAGCTTATCGAATTTGGAAGATCGTCAGGTTTCGCATTTTCAAAGAATGATCTTATGGCGGCCCGCTCAGAGATATTGGATAATGCTAACTCAAACCGTGAATTATCGGACGGCGACCTTTCCAGCTTGGCCGGCGGCGGTCAGCAAAAAACAGTAGGCGTATGCACAAGTATTTTCGGCTTTGGAGTCGCATGCTTGTTGACCAGCCTTTATTTTGAACGCACAGGCCAATGCGGTGAAGTGCTGACGACGAGCGATCCCAATTGTAAAAACACATAACATTTTCGCCGTGATATAAATGAAAACTTTACGACGAACGATAAAATTTCGCGGAGTTTTGATTTTATTAACAGAGCTTTTTCCGGTTCAGCTTTTTGCCGTCGAATGGGTTCTGATAAACGCGGCAGGGCGCTCTTCATTTATGCGGTCGGCCCGGGAACGGCCCGGATGTTTAACTGGATACTTTTAATTATAAAGCATATAATTAAACTTAAAATCTTCGCGAAACTTATGGTATAATTCAGTAATATTCTAAAAAGGGCGGAAGTGATATCAATGAGTAAAGATAACGTAAAACAGATGTTCGGTAAAATGGAAAAAGACGCGGAACTTCAGAAAAAATACGCATCGCTTATGAGGGCGCACCAGATCGAAACCGAAAAAAACCTGGTGGATAAACTTGTCGAACTCGGAAAAGCCTCAGGCTTCGCGTTCTCAAAGGACGACCTTCTGGCGGCCCGCGCCGAATTGGCCGACAAAGTGAACGACGGCGGCGAGCTGTCCGAAAAAGACCTTGTCGCCGTTGCCGGCGGGGCTTCTATCGGGGAAATCAAAGGTTTAGTGATAGCTAATAGCATCCTTTCCTTGGGTATCATATGCGCCGGAGTGAGCATAGCTGCGGAAGCGAATGAGGGCAAAGGCGCATGCGGCACCTACCTGACCACCGCAAACTGCTAAGAACCGCTGAAATATTGAGATCTTCTAACAACGGGCTGCGCGCCGCGCGGTCCCGATTGCAAAGACACTTAATTCTTTCATCTTCTGAAAATATCCGCTTTCACTTTTTCTTCAGATGGTTTAAATTTATGAATATCGAGGAATTATAGAACATGAATTTTAAAATAAAGATTACCAATGTTTTGTTACTGGTACTATTGCCCGCGTTTTTTATTTTTTCAAATATCGCCCCCGCGTCAGCGTTTCAGAACACAAACGTCTCCGGCTTCAATTTCAGACAGGAGCCGCCTATTCCGCCGGCCATGATCGTCCCGCTTCTCGGGCGTTATGAGAACATCCGCGACACGAAGGAAACTTTTTTGATACTTGAGGATTCGGGCGCTTTGAAAATGCTTTACCGCGAAAAATATTATCCGCTTACGAAAAAAGATGACCTGAATTATTTTTTCGTGGCCGGCTGCGGCTGTGCCGAAAATTCAGTTAAATTTATTGAGCAGATCGGAAATGGCCGGTTTCACTGCATGCTTAACGGGGTCCTTTACAGGCTGATAACTTACGGCGGCGACGGCGGCGTTTATAAGATAAAGCCGCTCAAACCTATTGATGAATTGAAGAAGGCAGCTTTTTCGGCAAGACCGCCGCGCGAACGCGAACTTACTCTTGAATGCGAGCTTTTTGACCTTCGCAGGATAGACGCGAATTTAAAGTTCGATATCAGGTACGCGACGAAAAACAACTTTATGGGAGAATGTTTTTACGAAACTCCGGGCGCGTATATGCAAAAGCCTGCGGCTTACGCTCTTTTATATGTGGCCAGATCGCTCGCCCGCCATAGGCTTGCAATGATCGTCTATGACGCTTACAGGCCGTGGTACGTCACGAAAATGTTTTATGACGCGACGCCGGATGAACAGAAGAACTTCGTCGCCGACCCGTCGAAAGGTTCGCGCCATAACCGCGGCACGGCGGTCGATGTCGGACTTTATAACATGAGAACGGGCGAACTTATAGATATGGGAAGCGGATACGACGAATTCAGCGAACGCGCCCTGCCGCGATTCGCGGGCGCCACAACTAACGCGCGCTGGCACAGAAAACTTCTCGAACATTATATGAACCGCGCCGGATTTACCGTTTTCGACGATGAATGGTGGCACTTTGATTACAGGCTGGACTCGGTCAAATATCCTATCCAGAACATTACTTTTGACAAGATCGGAAACAAACGGTAATAACACGCAAAAAACAAATTCTGAGCCGTAAATTTTGTGAACGAGAGTAAACTTAAGGTCCCGGCCGGCAAGAATTACTTTATAAATGCTGATTTTGCCGTATAGCGCATATGCTATAAATTTCGGCTGAAAACCCGCATTTTTTCGTTAAAAAATATAGCGTATATGCTATAAGGTTAAAAACGTTAAACGATAACTAACTTTCATGAACTATTATCAACATCGATCGCACATGAATTTAATTTAAAAATATGTTTTATCCACACGAATTAAGAAGGACCCCAAAAATCAAATGCCCATAATTTATAAAAAGGAGTAATATTCATGAAGATCATAAAACTGGCCGCGATATTTTTTTTAATGGTCATCCTGTCCGCGGGCGATCTCGCCGCTGCCGGGGAAAAAACAGGTGTCGTCCGTCTTGACAGCGGTCCTGTGACCGGAAAGTTTGAAGGCGATATCCGCGCGTTCCTCGGCATACCCTTTGCCGCGCCGCCGGTAGGAAAACTTCGCTGGATGCCGCCTCAGGAGGCCGCGCCGTGGAAGAAGACAAAAAAATGCGTTAAATTCGGCCCGGCCTGTCCGCAGCCGAAGCAGAACAAAGACGGCAATTACAGCGAAGACTGTCTTTATCTGAACGTCTGGACGCCCGCGAAGGATCCTGATGAAAAACTGCCGGTAATGGTATGGATACACGGCGGCGGTTTTAATTTCGGCTCGGCGGCGCAGAGCGAATATTACGGCAAAAATCTCGCCGGAAAAGGCGTCGTGGTAGTTACTTTGAATTATCGTCTCGGGCCGCTTGGATTTCTCGTTCATCCGCTGCTTTCTAAAGAATCGCCGAACGGCGTTTCAGGTAACTACGCACTTCTCGATCAGATAGCTGCCCTTAAATGGGTTCAGAAAAATATCGCCGCGTTTGGCGGAGATCCATCGCGCGTAACGCTCTTCGGACAGTCGGCGGGTTCCAGGTCCGTTTCTCTGCAGGTAATAAGCCCGTTATCGGCCGGATTATTCCATCGCGCCATCGCTCAGAGCGGCGGTCCGATAATAGGCTCCGAATACTTATCGACCGCTTTTAACGGCGATATGGGAAGCGTTTCAAAAATGGGAGAAACGCTCGCGTCCAGGCTTGGCTGCGATAAGTCTTCAGACGTAATTGCCGCTATGCGGAAAAAATCCGCGCAGGAAATTATCACGGCCGCGAATTGTAATACCAGCATATTCGACGATTATCTTTTTTTCGCGCCGGTATTTGACGGCTATGTGCTTCCGAAAGACCCTCTCGCGGCATATTCTTCAGGTTCACAGCACGCCGTGCCGCTCATCACCGGCAGCACTTTGAACGAAGGCAATCTTTATCTGATGAATGAAAAATATCTCCCCGTTAAAAAATATGTGAATTTTTTAAAAGCGAGATTTTCTAATAACTACGCTAAAGCGTTCGAAATGTTCCCCGCCCGTTACGCCGCAGACGTCGCGCCCGTCATCGACAGATTCATAACTGTAGCGGTTAACGCTCAGCCCGCGAGGCTCATCGCCGGATGCATGAAGAACGCCGGAACGAACGCGTATCTTTATCACTTCACCCGCCTGCCGGGCACGGCCCTTGGAAAAAGGATCGGGGCCCATCACGGAGCCGCCCTGGCATATGTTTTAGGCAACCAGACCAGGCCTGAAGGCTATGTTGACGCGGACTTCGAGCTCGCGAAAATAATGATGGCCTATTGGGTAAAATTCGCTAAAACAGGCGATCCTAACGGCCCCGGACTCCCGGAATGGCCCGTGTACAAAAGCGATTCCGATATTGCCATGGAATTTGGCAACACGGTCCATACCGTGAAAGAGCTATACAAAAGAGAGTGCGATTTTATCACGCAAATGAACGAGACGCGCGACGGATCTCAAAAATACTCCGGCGCTTATCGTAACGCAAAATAACGACTGCTCTCAGTCCGCGACGGACTTATGGCCGTCCCCGGCTCTAATTCATCAATTTAGTGATATACGAGAATATTTCCTTTCCAAAATCGGAAACTACGACGATATTTTCCGGCTTGAAAACAACGTTGTTGAGATATTCAAGGCGCAAAATGTCGCCGTTTTTCATCGATTCAGGAACTATTCCGCAGAGGAAAAAGCCCAGCGTTTCAGCGTATTCGCATGCCGCCGGCGCCGAAGGGCAAGAGATCGGAAGGTCGAGAATGATTATGTCGATCTTCTGCAGGCATAGATCTTTAAGCCTGTCTTTGAGCCTGCCCGGAAAATCCGCACCTATCTCATGCGCTTTTATGAACGCTCTTGATTTATCGATAAGCGTTTTGATCTCCAGATCGCTGTTGATCTTTTGACCGTTCTTTGTTTTATCAGGGTCCGCCGCGGGAAAAGTTCTTTTGAGACCGACGTGTTCATAGATATTTTGAAGGAACGCGGTGTGACGCGCGGGCAGATAAGCCGCTCTTTCGGGTTCCGGAAGCACCTTCGTGTAGAACATGCATACTGCGCGCCTGGTATTTTCGGATTCTTCCTTGAGATTTTTAAAAACCACGTTGGAAGGTGAAAAACCAAATATAAAACCGGTTTCTTTCGCGCCGATCTTAAGCAGCGTTTTCTGCGACACCGGATGGACCGTGACGGCCTTGCTGTTGATGCCGAGAATATTCTTTGAAGCTGCCCGCTCCATTATCACCCTGACGAGCCCGGCAAAGATATCGTGACCGCGGTATCTTGGATCGACGACAGCCGCGCCCGATTCGGCGACGCGGTCGTCGGCGGAGTTCCTTGATATCTGCCAGTGGCCGGCGATCTCGCCGGTTTCGCTGACTGCGAGGCACGCGTCCATTTTTCCGCTTCTGACAAGTTCCGCGATGCGTTCCGGGTAATAATAATCCTCGTCAATATAGGTATATCCATAAACCCTGTAAATGCAGCGGGCCAGCGGGATAGCGTCTTCTTCGCGCATGAATCTGACCTCGATCTTTTCAGCTGCAGGAGAAGCTTTTGAATCTTCGGTCACGAGCTGATCTTCGGCAGCGTTTATAAAATCATCGATGTTCGCGCTTTCGATCTTTTTGACAAGCCTTAATCTTTTGCCTTTAGTGCCGAGAAAACAGAACTCTATCTCATCCGCGAAGGTTTCAATAAGCTCCGTCCCGATACCGTGTTTTTTATCGCGAATATTCGAGAAAAAATCGAACGGGAGGCCGCTGTCTTCTATATCCACAACGACCTTTCCTGGTTCGCGCCATATTTTAACATCGTAATATCCGTTATCTTCCGGCCTGTACGCGTGAACTATTACGTTCATGCACGCTTCTTCAACGACAAGTTCGAGCCTTGAAGCCGAGTTTTCAGAAAGGCCGAAAGATATCCCGGCCGATCTTACGAAGGAAAGTACGGCCGGCAGAAGCTTTACGGCCGCCTGAACCTTTAATTCGTACGGAGGCCTGGAAACGGAATTATTCATTTTTAACTCCTTTAAGCTGTTAATTTATTATCACATTTTTTTACGGGGGTGATCGCGTTCAAAGCGCTTACAAATGTTCCGAAGACCAGAAGGGCGGTCATGAGCATGAAAGTTTTGAACTGCGCACTCTGGAACGCGGTCATTATAAGCGTATTTCCGCCGCCGGCGCTGAAAAATTTCTGTATGCCGCCAAGCGGAGATAACATGTTTTCAATAAATATCGACGCGATCGTCGTTCCGATGGCGAGTGCGAGAAACCGCGCGGACTGCTGAAGGCCGTTGGCGATGCCAAGATTTTCGTTAGGCACGGAAGATAGCATCGATACTCGGTTGGGGGCCAGAAATGTGGCGGCCGCGACGCCCATGATGAACTGGCCGAGGACCACCCACCACCAGGAGTCGTTCTGACCAAGGGACGCATATAGAAGCGTCACGGCGATACCGGTAGCGAAACCGCCGGTTGCGAGCCTCGCTGCGGATATCTTGGCCGAGAGCCAGCCGGTTATGGGCGCGGCGAAACACATGATAATGGAATAGGGCGACATAATAAAACCGGCCTGCGAGGCGTTCAATTTCAAAACGCCCTGGAGATAGAACGGTAAAACAAATGAGATCGAAGCGAAGACCTGTACGAACAATATGAGGCAGAAAAACCCCATGCCGAAAGCCCTGATCCGAAAAAGCGACATGTCGATAAGCGGGCTTTTACATCTTGACTGGAAATAAATGAATAAAACAAGCGAAACGGCGCCGATCAAAAATAAAGCGGTATCGAGGTTATCGATATGATGTTTCGCGCCCACGCTGTCGAAAACGAAAAGAAGCGGTCCGACGCTTAAAATGATCAATATCGCGCCTATAAGATCAAACGATGGGCGCGGTCCGTCGCTCATCGCGTCAGCTTTTAAAACCTTCAGGCAAAGCCACATCGAAATAATGCCGATAGGCAGATTCACGAAAAATATCGACCGCCAGCCGGCGTATTGAACCAGCACGCCTCCGGCGACGTATCCCAGAGCGTATCCGGCGGCCACGGCGGTGGAATTTAAACCCAGAGCCAGGCCGCGCTCGCCGCCCTCGAAAGTTTCGGTTAAAATGGCGCTTCCGTTGGCTAGAAGGCTCGCGGCGCCTATAGCCTGAAGGACCCTTCCGCCGATGAGCCAGTAACAGTCGGTCGCGATCCCGCAGAGTCCTGACGCCGCGGTGAATAAAATGAATCCGGCGCCGAAAATTCTGGTCCTTCCAAAAATATCCGCCAGCCGCCCGGTTATCAATAACGAAACGGTCGTCGTGATAAGATAGGCCGTGACCACCCAGTGCGTAAGTTCGAGGCCGGCGCCCGTATCTTTAGATATGGAAGGAATGGCGATATTGACGATGCTCGAATCTATGGCTGAGAGAAGGTTTGAAAATTGAACGACGGCAAGTATCCACCAGCGTTTCGATGGGCCGCTGATGCTTTCGTTGAACCATATCAGGGGTGATAATAAAATTTTTTTCAGCATAAAATATTATAAAATTTCCTTTGTTGAATTGTGAAGGGGGATGTTTTACTAATTTAATTTATAATTGTCAATTTTTATAAGACAGTCGATGCCGCAAGTTACATAATGGAATCGTCAACATGCTGCGGGAATTTTTTCATGAGCAGAGTATAGACTGAAAGGGATAAAGCGAGTCCGATGAACCATGAATTATTGACGATGTTGCCGTTAAAAGTGTTGAAAATAAGGTCGATCATAAAAGGCGTTACGGAAATGGCATAAGCTGAATACGCAACGAAATTTACTCCGCCGGTATAATTATAAAGATTTGAATCATCCGAATAAAGGTCGAAAAGACTTATGTGCTGTTTTTTAATGAAATAATAATCAGCGATATAGATCCCCGTGAGCGGCCCGATAAATGAGCCGTATATTCCAAGCCAGTTGAAAATATAACCCGTCGGATCGGCGTATAATTTCCACGGCATTATGATTATGCCGGCGATCCCGGTCATTATAACGCCGTATTTGTAGGGTATGTTTTTAGGACTGAGATTGGAAAATATATTTGAAGGGCCGATCGCGTTCGCTGCTATATTCGTCGATATGATCGCTATGAAAACGAGTATTCCGCCCAAAAGGTTAAGCCACGGCATTTTAAACGCCAGCACCATATAGACGGGGTTCCATATCATTTCATTGAACGCTATCATCGAGCCGAGCGTTCCGAAAACGCCGACCATTGAAAAGAATGCCATCGGCGCCGGAAGACCGATTATCTGGCCCCATGCCTGGTCTTTCTGGCTGTGAGCGAACCGCGTGAAATCGGATATATTGAGCGCGAGCGGCGCCCAGTAAGAGATCATCGCGTTCAGCGACGGCAGGAAAAGCACGGAAAAAGGCTTTACCGCAACGGAATGGTTAAGGTTGAACTTTTCGCCGGCCGCGAAAAGCGATGCGAGAGAACCGGCCTCATAGACAGCCCAGGCCGCTATTGTTAATCCAAGGCAGACTAGAATGGGCACGCAGATGATCTCGAGGATCTTAACCGCTTCGCAGCCCTTATAAGCTATAGCGAGATTGGCCAGAAGGAACAGGAAAAATATTAAAAATTTAATGTTCGGGTAAAGCAGCAAAACCGGGAAAAATCCGGCAAACGCCATATACATGAATTCGCCGCCTATCCAGCAGTTGATGCCGAACCAACCGCATGCGACACCGGCCCGTAAAAGCAGAGGAAGATGCGCGCCTTTTTTTCCGAAAGAAGCGCGGCAGAAGACCGGATATGATATGCCGTATTTGGTTCCGGCAAAAGCGATCAAGATCATTGGGATCAAAACTATTATGTTTCCGAGAAATATCGTGAAAATTGCCTGGCGCCAGTTCATTCCGCTGGATATAAGACCGGATGAGAGAGTATAGGTTGGAATGCAGATGCTCATACCCGCCCATAATGATGCGACGTGCCATTTATTCCATGTGCGTTCGGCTATGCTGGCCGGTTTCATGTCTTCGCTATACAAAGAATTTTTTTCAATATTTTCATTCGATCCGTCCGTTAATTCAACGAGGCCGTTTTTTTCTACCTGATAGTCCATTTTACTTTCCTTAATTTGAAATTTCGGGGTATTATATCATAAAGTTTTTAATTTTTGCCAGTATTTTTCGGTCCGTAAAAAAATTTTAAAATTTAATCGTTGAATTTAAAACAATAATGTATTATAATGACGCAAATTGATATAAAGGTGTGTTTTTATGAGAATTATAGCCGGCACGATGCGCGGAAAGAAGCTCGCCGAATTTGCCACGGAAGAAATAAGGCCGATCACCGATATGGCCAAAACAGCTCTTTTCAATATACTTTGTGATAAAATAACCGACGCCGATTTTCTGGACCTATACGCCGGAACGGGCTCGGTCGGCCTCGAAGCCATATCGCGCGGCGCCAATTCCTCAGTTTTCGTGGATATTTCACGCGAAGCCTGCTCCATAATCAAAAAAAACATCTCGCTCACTAAATTTGACGATAAATGCCGCGTTTTTAACGCCAGATGCAAAGAATCCATAAAAAGGCTCAAAACCAAGTTCCATTTTGTTTTCATGGACCCGCCTTTTTTCGATAAAATAGACCTGGATGTATTCGCGGCCGTCGAAGATAACGATATCCTGCACAACGGCGGTGAACTCATCCTCAAACATTTCGAAAAGGTCCTGCCGCCGGAAGGTTTCAAAACGCTTAAGTTATACGACACCAGAAGATACGGAAATTCCAAGCTTTCGTTTTACCTGAAAACTTCCGAACCGAAAAACGAAGAGGAAGCCAGATAATGAGGACTGCCATCTACGCGGGCTCTTTCGATCCGGTCACTTACGGCCATCTTAACGTGGCGCTTAGGGCCGCATCTCTTTTCGACAAACTTGTATTCGCGGTCGCCGTGAACTCAAGCAAAAACGGTCTTTTCACGCTGGAAGAACGCGAGGAAATGATCAGGGATTCCATCGAATATTATTCAAAAGAGAGGAAAACCGATGCCGCGAATATCGAAGTAACCAGATTTACGGGGCTTTTAGTGGATTTCGCCATGAAATATGAAAATCCCGTCCTTGTAAGAGGGCTCAGGGCCGTTTCTGATTTTGAATTCGAGTATCAGATGGCGTTGATGAACAAGTACCAGAACTTCAAGGTTGAAACGGTTTTTTTAATAACTTCTTTAAAATACTCATTCTTAAGTTCGTCCATAGTCAAGGAGATCGCCAAACATAACGGCGACTACAGGAAACTCGTGACGCCTCCGGTCTATGAAAAATTATGGTCCAAATTCAATTCCGGCGAAAAGAAGGTTTAACGAAAATAAATGAGAGAAATAGGCAAGGTCGTCAACGTCGAGGACGAATATATTTTTGTCGAGCTTACACGGCACGAGTTTTGCTCTAAATGTTGGCGTTGCATGGAAGAACCTGAAGATGTTTCCGAAATGGATGATGAAGAAGATGAATTCGCCAAAGAACCCGCCGCCGCTGAAACATACCGCCAGGTGCTTCCTTTGAAGAACGATATCGGAGCGGAACTCTATGACCGCGTGGAAATAGAAGTTTCTGATAATATATTTTATGTAAACCTGTTCATCGAGTTTTTTATGCCTGTTGCGGATTTTTTCATAGGTTATATCGCCGGATATTATTTTTCAATTTACATGGTATATGAACAACCCGAAACAACGGGCTTTTTCACGGCAGTGGTTTTTTTTACGCTATCATACTGGCTTGCGCGTGTTTTCTCATCCGATATAATGTTGTCGTGGAATTCATACCCGCGGGCCGTAAAAATAATTAAAAACGCTTTTGCAAAGTAAAACCGCAAGGTTATAAGGAGAAGCATATGAGAAGAACCTTTTATTTATTGATGATATTTCTTTTATCGTTCGTGTTTTTTATGGTAGAAGGCCCATCTGCTTCGTTCGCCTTGGAAACTCCTTCAGATACGGCTTCGATAGAGGTTTTAAGAGTCGGAAGGATACCCTATCTCGATCCCCGCAAGATGGTCAGAAGTTACGAAAAATTAATGGAATACTTAAAGACCGAGTTGGGCATCAAAGAAGCGCGCCTTGTGCTTACTCCGGATTATAACGAACTGACCCAATTTTTAAAAGACGGAAAAGTCGATATCGCATGGCACGGCACGTTCGCATATCCCCGCGCGCGAGAGATCGCCGGCGGCAAAGCTATTCTTACTCCGATATGGTCCAAAAAGAAAAATTACCGCGGCATGATAGTCGTTCGCGCCGATTCGAATATCGAAAAACTTTCCGACCTCAAAGGGAAATCATTCGCTTTCGTCGACAGAAAAAGCGCGTCAGGTTATTTTCTCCCCAAAATATTTCTGCTCGAGAACGGCATCAATCCCGACAAAGATTTTTCAAAGGTTGAATACCTGAAAAAGCACGACAATATTTTATACAACATTCTTTACAAAAAAGTTGACGCGGGGGCGGTTTACGATACCGGGTTCGTTCTTTTAAAAAATGACGAAGAGCGCGCCCAGCTTAAAATGCTTGCGCTGACCGACGAAATATTGAACGAACCAATAATGGTCAGAAAAGGCCTTCCTGAAAGCGTTATCGCAAAGATAAAAACGGCGTTTTTAAAGCTGCATTCGGATTCTTCCGAAACCTCGCTTTATCTTAAAGATATCGGTAATATTGACGGTTTTGCTGAAGCAACGGACGCCGATTATGACGGAGTGGTTAAAATCGTTGAAAAATATAAACAGGTATTTGAAGACGGTACGGCGGAAGTTTCAACCGTAAATAAAGAAATTCAGACGACGCAGGAAACCGCCGTAAAAAAATAGATATCATATTTAATATTTTTCATTTGACTATTCTATAACTTATATGATAAAATATCACAAAACCTAATCCGGAGGTTGAAATGAACCGATTTTTAAAATATCTTGTTTTTATAAATGTTCTGCTTGGCATCCTCTTTATTTCGGGAGTTTGCGAGTTGCGTGCTCAGGCCGCCGGCGATTCGACGACTTCGATCGAAGTTTTAAGGATCGGCAGAATACCTTATCTTGAACCCCGGAAAATGGTAAGCGATCATCAAATGCTTCTTGAATATTTCAAAAACGAGCTTGGCGTAAAAGAGGTCAAGCTTATCCTGACTCCGAATTACGACGAATTGAATAAGTTCTTAAAAGAAGGCAAGATCGATGTAGCCTGGCACGGCACTCTCAACTATCCAAAAGCAAGGCTTGCTGATTGCGCCAAAGTAATAGTAATGCCGATGCGTTTCAAGAAAAAATCCTACAGCGGTATTGTAGTTGCGAGAACCGATTCAAATATAAACACTCTTAATGACCTTAAAGGAAAATCATTCGCCTTCGTCGATAAAAAAAGCGCGTCAGGCTATTTTTTTCCGAAAATAATGTTTCTGGAAGCCGGAATCAATCCCGATAAAGACTTTTCAAGGATCGACTACCTGAAAAAACACGACAACATCTTATACAACATACTTTACAAGAAAGTAGACGCCGGAACGGTTTACGATGATGCGCGCGAACTTTTGAAAACCGACGCCGAAAGAGCTCAGCTAAAGGTGATCGGGAAAACTGCCGATATTCTAAACGAACCTATACTTATAAGGAACGGACTTTCCGACGATCTGGTCAAAAAGATCACAGGAGCTTTTTTAAAACTGAAAAAAGATGACCCGAAAACGGCGCCGATCCTTGAACATTTAGGGAACGTAGAAGCATTCGTACCATCATCGGACAAAGAGTATGACGAATTGGTCAAGATGGTCGAAAAACACCAGGCGCTTCTTGACGAACAGACCGCTGAAAACTCTAAAAAGCATGAAGAACATGCCGCGTCAACTCAGGAAGCCTCGATAAAAAAATAAAGAAAGTTGAAGATAGATGATTCATCACGACGAGATAAAATTCAGTCTCACTTATAAGTTCATCATATTCGTCACGGCCCTTATTATCGTAACGCTCATTTCAGTAGCTTATGTCGTTATTACCCATGAGCAGGACATGATAACCAACAAGATGCAAAACTCGGGGCTTCTTCTGGTCAAGACATTTGCCAATGTTTCCAAAGGCCCTCTTTTTCAAAGCAATTACACCGAATTAAAAGGTTATATGGAAGATATAAAAAAAGACCGCGAAGTGGCCTATGCTTATATCTTTGAAGATCAGACAAAAACCTGCGTAGTGCATGTTAATAACACGGGCACCGATAATTTCGAAGGAATGTCCATATCTAAATTCACCGATGAAGTTTCACTGAAAGTTCTCGGTTCAAAAGAAGAAACGACCCAGATATGGAAAGATAAAGCCTCATCCGTAAAATATCTTGATATCTCATATCCGATCAGTGAAGGCAATTCCTACTATGGAAAAATAAGGATAGGCTATTCACTTAAAAAACTTGAAGAAGAACTTTATTCCACCGCCAAACAGGTCATCTGGATCTCGCTTATAGCTATCATACTCGGCTTTTTAGTTTCCGTAATTCTCGCCAGGATCATTTTGAAACCCGTCGCCGAACTCGTAAGCGGCGTCGATAAAATATCATTCGGCGACTTCGGCCACCAGATCAAGGTTAAAACATCCGATGAACTCGGGCTTCTGGCTGAAACTTTCAACAGGATGTCTTATAACATATCCGTTTTATACAATATTTCAAACAAGATGAACTATGTTTCCGACAAGGACGAATTATTAAATATCATCCTTGATAACGCCATCGACGCCTTAAAAGCCGAAAAAGGCTCCATAATGCTTTTAAATGAAGATAAAGAACTTGAATTAAGCCTGGTGCGCGGCCACGCATACGAGAAAAAATCGCTCGTCAAACTTAAACTCGGCGACGGCGTCGCTGGAACCGTTGCTGAAACCGGTCAGGCTTTCATCATCAACAGAGGCGAAGAAGACGATCTGTTTAAAAAGTACAGCGATTTCATCGAACGCTCACACATCCAGTCGCTTCTGTGCGTTCCTCTCAAGGTAGAGGACCGCGTTATAGGCGTAATAAACATAGTCAATAAAAGAGAAAATCAAAAATTCAATATGAACGATACCAAGCTCATGCAGGTTCTTGGAACACAGGCAGCAAGCACGATAAGCAAGGCGAAGGTTTACGAGGAATCGATAACCGACGGCATGACGAAGCTTTTCATCCACAGATATTTCCAGGTCAGGCTTGACGACGAATTGAACCGTTCCAAGCGTTACGGAACCAAGATCGCCCTCATATTATTCGACGTCGACCACTTTAAAAAATTCAATGACACATACGGCCATCAACAGGGCGATATAGTTCTTATCGAATCCGCCAAGATCGTCAAAGACTCGGTTCGTTTAAACATCGACGTTCCCTGCCGTTACGGCGGAGAGGAATTTACGATAGTAATGCCCGAGACCGACGCGGCCGGAGCGTTTGTCGTCGCCGAGCGCCTCAGAAAACGCATCGAAGCTTATGAATATCCCGGCCAGGCTGTGCCGTTACATGTTACGATAAGCCTTGGCATCTCCATATTCCCCGATGACGCCACGGAAAAGATGGATCTTATTAAAAAGGCCGATGACGCCCTTTACAGAGCTAAAGAAGCTGGCCGCAACAATACGCAGATATACT
>CAZKCG010000052.1:0-37681 GCA_964551445.1 uncultured bacterium
GCCGAAAAAATACCGCTTTCCGCGAGGGTCATCGCAGTAGCCGACGCTTACGACGCCATGACATCCAACAGGCCTTACCGCGACGCTATGGCCATGGAAAAAGTTTACGGCGAGTTCATAAAGTGCGCGGGCGGCCAGTTCGACCCGATGCTCGCGGAAATATTCGTGAAAATGCTTAAAAGAATGGATGTAGCGACGGCCAACGACAAACAGAAAGCCACCGGAAATTCAAACAGCATGCCTATCCACAACATACCGCAGGCTCCTTCAGGTTCAAACAACACGGCCAGCGCGGCCTGATCTCATAAAATGCTATTTTTAAAAAATATTCAAACGAAAAAAGGGAGCGAAATTAAATTTCGTTCCCTTTTTTGTTATCATGTTCAAATATAATATCAGTTATTAAACAATTTTAATGATCAGACTGAATAATTTTTAGACAGATTGGTCAGAAAATGCATATTTTTTAACCATCATTTTCATTTTTTAAAGGTCAACTGAATAATGGGATTCATCGTTTTCTTCATTCGACGAAACCTGCCACTTGGTTATTCCGTCAAAATCTACCGTTATTACTATGTTTTGATTATTCTCCATACTCGTACACCTCCATCGTTCGGCATATTATTAAATTTTCAATCTCACAATCATAAGAAGCAAATTCCATGCCAAACATGCAGGATAAAAGTTTTGAAATTTTCAAATGAAAGTTCTCCGGATCATTTTTTATTCCAGGCGTTCGATACCGCCTCGAAATTTCCTTCAATAAGCAAAGGGTTGAGTTTTATAACGCCCTTGCAAGCGGGACAGAGTATTTCGCGGCCGGCTGAAGCTTTTGACACTACCTGCCATCCGCGGCAGCAGGGACAACCGAACGTTATCCTCTCATCCCCCGACGCATCGGAAAGCCGGTTCCACCAGTTTTTAGCGACAAGCCACGCGGTGACCAGCGGAATTGAAACCGGCTGGTTCTCAAGCGATAAAATATGAAACTTACCGCCGGCGTCGCAAGCTGAAATGATTCGGCCGCCCGGATGCCACATAATACTGTTGATCTCGGCCTCGCAGAAATATTCAAAAACCTTTTCGCCGGAAGGTATATTCAATATTCTCATCAGCCCTCCGCCAAGCCTTAAAGCGAGAAAACGGCCATCAGGGCAGAAGGTCATTGATTTTATAAAACCTTTCCACGGCGAAAAATTTTTGACCGGTGACGATGAGTTAATATCCCACAATTTCAGTTCGCACTCATCGCCCACGCCGGCGGCCGATGCCAGATAAACACCGTCGGGAGAGAACAAGCATATGCGCGCCGCCGCCGTGTGTCCGGAAAAAGAGCGTATCTCAAGCCCGTTCGAAACATTTCTAAGCTTTATGCTTTTATCGGCCGACGCCGTCGCGGCGGTCTTGCCGTCCGGAGAATATGCGCAGAATTTTACCGCTTCCGCGTAACCTTTAAATGAAGAAACCTCGCTTCCGCTCTTTGTTTCCCAGAGCCTGACCGTGCGGTCGGCCGACGCCGTCATAATGAAGGCGCCGTCGGGCGAGAATGAACAGCAAAGTATATCCTGCGTATGGCTTGAAAAGCGGCAGGTATCCTTTCCGGATTGAGCGTCTAAAAGTCTCAGAGCGCCGTCGGACATCCGTACGGCTATATGTGCGCCGTCCGGAGAATAGGCGCAAAATTCGACCGGCGAGTCCTGCCTCGCAAACGACTTGATCTCGCGAAGCGCCGGAAGTTCGAGCACCCTTAACGATCCGTCCTCCGCTCCCGCCGCGATATGCTTTCCATCCGGTGAAAATGAGCAGAACCTCGTTGCCACGGTGTTTGAGATCGAAGCCAGTGGTTCGCGGCAGAATGAAACTTTCCATAATTTCAGGCTCTTATCTTCCGAAGATGTCACAAATAAAGATCCGTCATTTGAAAAAACACAGCATTCGACGGAACCGGAATGAACGCGCTGCGCTTTGCGCGAAGGCCTTTTGGTCACGTCCCACACCCTGACGCTGTGATCAGCGGAAGAAGATACGGCGTTTTTTGCGTCCGGAGAAAATGAACAGCAGGTGACCCTCGAAGCGTGCCCGTAAAACTCATCAACGCATTTAAGGTCGCTGACACCGAAAACGCGCACGGCCCTGTCATGAGACGAAGTAACAATTTGATTTCCGTCAGAAGAAAAAGCGCAAAATGAAACGGCGTCAGAGTGATTTTGAAGAAGCCCTATCTCCCTGGCGCCGGCTATATCCCATAAACGCGCGGTGCGGTCCGCGGACGCCGAGACGAGGAAGTTACCGTCAGGCGAAAAAGCGCAGCACAAAACCGCGGCAGCGTGTTTTGAAAAAGAATTAAGCAGACCGCCTGTAGACGAGTCGAAGATCCTGACCGTCCTGTCCGCCGCGGCTGTCGCGATCAATTGGCCGTCGGGAGAAAAAACGCAGTGGTTAACGCCGGCTGAGTGCGCCTTGAAAGACAGCATTTCCGATGCCGTAACAAAATTCCATATTTTGACCATTCCGTCATGGGACGCCGAAACGATCCTTTTGCCGTCCGGCGAGAATGAACAGCAGGTAACTCCCATATCATGCCCGGAAAGCGAAAAAAGTTCTTCACGGCTTTCAAAATCCCATATTTTAACGAGGTTGTCAGGCCATTCCGCCGAAGTGACCATACTCATTCCATCGGGAGAAAAAGCGCAGCCCGTTATCTTACTGGAGTGGGCGTCTATTTTAAAGGAAATTTCGCCCGTGTTCGAATCGCAAACCGAAATCGAGCCGTCATCGCATCCCGCCACCAGATACATTCCATCAGGCGAATATTCACAATGATTCAAGCCTTTTTCATGGTGAACGAACCGCGCCGCCGACTGGCAGAAATTATGCTCGGGATTGATGAGTTTCAACCACGGTTTTTTTTGTTCCTTCGAAGCCATATACGCGGCGGCGGCCTTTGAAACAAGCGGAAATTCAGCGTCGTTAAGAGCATATTGAATGATCGCCGTCGGATTTCCGGCGAAAACATGCGAGTATCTTTTTATGAAAGACGAAAATTGAAAGGCCGGCCCTTCACCCGCATCAGATGACTTTTCAGAAATTTTAACAAATCCGTCATAATCTTTTATCAGATCGCAAACGGTTCCTCTGAGGCATTTTTCCTCTATAAAGGAAATATCGCTTAAAACAAGCTCAAGTTCTTTCCGCATCGAGTTTGCGGCAAGATGAAACGGCAGATATCTTAATGCTTCGGTCGACATCTTTGAAACGCCGCATTTATATTCGGAAAAATAAAATCTGGCGAGCCTTTCATGGCCGCATGCGATATTTACGTAATGCAGCGAACCGCGCATATCCGGCGAAGTAAGCCATTTAGCGAACGATGAGTGATAGACCGAGAATTTCCCGTCGCGAACCGGAAGATAGGCCGAAAGCCCGCGCAATATTTTTGGCAGCTCATCCGCGGCGGAAAGACCGGTTATCTTTGAAAGGGCATCTTCGCTGAGAGGTATCCCGGACGCCGTGATCGTCTCTAAAAGGGGACGGACCTCCGAATAACTCTGTTCATTCGGAAAATTTCTTTTAAAAAACGAAAAATATTGCGAGTACAGGCCTTCCGGAATTTTTTCGCTGTCAAATGACAGATTGCCGCCGCGCTCGATCTCCGCAAAGGCGTTCTTCAAATAAAGAAAATTACCGCCGCAGTTTTCGATGAGCGATTTTCTCAGCGTCCTGACATGAACGTTCTGAACCGCGGTCCGCTCCTTGATATCGATCTGGGAAAAACGCATATCTATATATTCCTCGATATCGCGAATATTCCAGAAATCAGAGGCGTTGATCTCGAGATTTCTTATCCCGCGAAGCCTGTCGAGTATCGCGCTTTCCCTGCGCGAAGTAAAAAGCACTCGAAGCCATGAAGGCAGGCGTGAAAGCCTTGACGCTAAAAGATCAACAATGTTTATGCCGCGTTTAAGTTCAAGAGCTTCGTTTAAGCCGTCGACTATTATATAGCGGACGCCATGTTCGGGCGCCCGGACGTTTTCGAGAGGGGAAAGTATGCCGGCCTCAAAGGAGCTGGCTGGGTCCTTCATGCAGTTTTCCTCATCCAGGGCTTCCGCAATGACCGGATTTGAAAGCATAAGAGCATATTGTTCTATCTTGCTCGCGATCATCGCGGCTATATTTCTGACAAACCGCGCCGGCTGGATCGTAGACTCGGTGTCGGCCTGGCAGCAATGATACGCAAGTATTTGATCTCCCGGATTTTTATGGACAAGATCGGCGACCAGAGCGGATTTTCCTATGCCCGGATCGCCCAATATAAGAAGCGCCCTCTCGTTGGGAGATTTGCGCCACTCTTCGATAATGTCGGCCATCCACTTTCTGCCGCAGAACTCGAAGCGTTTTTCGTTGAGAAAAGATGAAAAATCCCATGGTTTGAGCTGCTGCTCCCAACATCTGTACCGCACATTGCCGCCCAGGGGGTCTTCCACGGCTTCCAGCAGGCGGCGCAGCCCGTTCTGAAATTCTTCCTCGGACTCTTCCCACTTGCACATATCCACGTAATCGAGCCTGAAGATACAAAAAGGCGGCTCGCATTGAATGGCCATGACGGGAACGATTGGCGTCGCGGGCCTTGAAAATCTGGCGAAACTTATTTCATCAAGGCAGACGCTGTCGTTATCGGCCGCGTTGGAAACATCGGAAGAGGTCCGGACCGCGTGAGGGCTTAGTATGGATATGAAAAGTTCAGTATTTCTAAGCCCCTCTCTTATCTGTTTTTCCCATTCTGCGCCGGCTCTGATCTTCTCCGTATCCTGCCACACGTCATATCCGTTCATCTCAAGATCGTATTTGAGCCTTAAAGCCAGATCGCTGGCATCACGCCGGCCGTAACTGATAAATATCCTTTTTTTAGGAGCGTCACCGGTCTTTTCCGAAGTATTCCATATATTCTCGCAAATATCGCATAACCAGTCCCCGCGTGTTTTTCTGAAATGGACCTCATGCGAATTGCATGCGGGACATTTAGCGATATTTTCAGTCATTTTTAAATATACTCCGGCAAAAAATTTAAATCAGATCAGCTGATAAAACAAAAAAATTATAACATACTTTCATTTATAAATAAATAATAAATTTAAAATAATAAAGCGCTCAAAAAAAATAAAATACCGCGGTAAAAGCGGTACTTTATTAAAACTACTGTTTTTATAAAATTTAAATTCTAAAAAGCCTTCTCATTTTTTTTATCTTTCAGCGCTTTTTCCGGATCGCATTTGCTTTTTTTATTTATTACGCTTGTGATAAGATTGTTGAGCTTGCTTATATTAACCGGTTTCGAAGCGTACGCGTCCATTCCGACGTTTATGCATTCTTCATAATCCCAGGGCATGACGGACGCGGTGAGAGCGACGATCGGCGTCTGGTATCCGTTCTTTCGGATCATCCGCGTAGCGGCTTTTCCGTCCATGACCGGCATCTGGATGTCCATTAATATAATATCGAAAACATCCTGTTCAACTTTTTCCACGGCAAGTTTTCCATTTTGGACCCACACGACCTTATGTCCGCAAAAATTATTCAATAATTCCATTACAAGTTCCGCGTTTGAAATATTGTCCTCAACGAGCAGTATCTTATAAGCTTTTTCGTCAGTTCCCGGGGCGAATGGATCGTCAGATTCGACGGCATTCAATCCTTTGTCGCAAAAGGCGCCTTTAGGATCCGCCGCTTTAGCGAGGGTAAGTTTGAAATAAAAACGGCTTCCTTTTCCGGGAGAACTTTCGACGAATATTCTTTCGCCGCCCATAAGCCGGACTATATTGTTGGAAATTACAAGCCCGAGGCCTGTTCCGCCATGCGAGCGCGTATCGGAACCGTCAACCTGGAAGAACGGCTGAAATATTTTTTCGATCATTGCTTTTTCAATGCCGATGCCGTCATCGCTGACCTCAAAATTAAGTTCATAATTAGTTTTGGTCTCGAGCTCGGAATAAATGTTTATCCGCACGGTTCCGCGCTCGGTGAATTTAACCGCGTTTCCGACGATGTTTAAAAGGACCTGGCGAAGCCTTCCGGCGTCTACTACCACATTCGTTTTTACGGCCGGATCGATGCTGTACAAAATGTTTAAATTTTTATTGGCGGCGTCAACGTTAGCTACGCTGATTACTTCGCACACGAGCTGTTCAATACTGAAACTGGTCGTTTCAAGAGAGAATTTTCCGGTCTCGATCTTGGAAAAATCGAGCATATCGTTTATTATCGAAAGAAGGCAGTTGCCGCTGGTCCTTATATTTTGAAGAAAATCACGCTGGCGTTCGCTCATTTCGGTTTTGAACATAAGATCGGAATAGCCTATTATTCCGTTCATCGGCGTGCGTATCTCGTGGCTGATGTTTGAAATAAATTCGTTTTTCAGGCTTGTCGCCTTATCCGCCCTGTGGTTGGCCGCCTTGAGCTCGAGTTCGAGTTCTCTGATCCTGTCTTTTCGTTCATCCGGCAGCGCCGCGATATTCTGACATACGAACATGAAGCCGTAAACCTGTTCATTATTCGAATCGTTTTTTATTTTTACGATGGAGGCTTTTACAGCGGTCTCAGACGCATCACGGGAAATAAAATTTATCGAAAAGTTCTTTTCCGTTTCGGCCAGGCGTGAAAGTTCCGTAAAATTAAGGCGCTCTTTTTCGCTTATCATATCGTTCACGAAAACGGCTTTAAGTTCTTCCGCGCCGTAACCGAGAAGATCCGAGAATGCCTGGTTATATTTCAATATTCTTCCGGAAGGATCCGTAAGTATTAGAAGGTCGCTGACCTTCGAAACGATCTCATTATAAGAAAAAAAAGACAAAAGTGATAAAAGATTCATTTGGATACTTCTCCTACTGCATTACAAAATGTACTCTTAACATTAAAAATCAATTTTTATGTTTTTT
Organism: uncultured bacterium; assembly: GCA_964551445.1. Lineage (GTDB taxonomy): Bacteria > Muiribacteriota > UBA9980 > UBA9980 > UBA9980 > DAOPXV01. The sequence goes on from CAZKCG010000052.1 coordinate 6,936, forward strand.
TGTTGATTTTATAATTTGATAATTCAATTTTATCAAAAAAGTTCTGATAAATCAATCTTCTGATAAAAAATATTTGACCAGTCATCAAAAAAAGCTATTGAAACCGCTTTATTATGAGAGCGCGGGCCTCTCCAACGAGATAAAGCGACCCCGTAACGCATATGATATCATCGGCCGAACTTGTCTTTTCGGCATATTCCAATGCCATGGAAACGGTTTTAAAATCTTTGACGTTTTTATGGACGCCGGTGACGTATTCTTTTAAATATTCTACGTCAATAGGTTTTTTAGAATTATCAAGGCCGGTTAAAATTATTTCATCCGAAGCTTTAGCGATGGTTGCGAGCATACTGCCATAGTCCTTGGTTTTAAGGATGCCCACAATTGAGCGGATGCGACGCAGCGGGAAAAGCCGGCGCAGGTTTTCTACGAAATTAGACATTCCGGAAGCGTTATGAGCGCCATCGATCACAAAACGGGCGTTTTCACCGAATATTTCAAAACGCCCCGGCCATCTGGTTTTTAGAAGCCCCTTTTCCATGCAGTCTGATCCGGCTTCCGTCATTGACAGCTTTTTCATCACTTCGACGATACCGATCGCGGTCTTCGCGTTTTCGAACTGGTAATCCCCGACCAGCGGCATCTTAAGCTTCCGCGATGAAAGACTGGGCGACACGGCTTCAAATAAAACTCCGTCCGTGGTGGATGAAATTATATTGCCTCGCACGAATTCGCCAATCCGGATAACTTCCGAAGCGCCGTGAGCGTAAGCCGCTTTTTCGATAAGAGCGTATAATTCGCCGTCGGAAACGTTAACGACCAGAGCGGACCCGGGCTTTACGATAGCGACCTTCTCCCGCGCTATGTCCTCGCGGGTATTGCCTAGATACTCAGTATGATCGTAATCTATCCCGGTTATCGCGCAAACTTTCCCGTGCAGTATGTTCGTGGAATCAAGCCTCCCGCCAAGGCCCACCTCAACGACGGAAACATCACATTTCACGGCAGAAAAGTAAAGCACCGCCATGATGGTCATGATTTCAAAATATGAAGGCGAAAGACCCAGCGCTTCAGCCGCGTTCTTTATTTTTTCCAGCAGGTCAGCCACGGCGCTCTCTTCGATATTTTTCCCGTTTATCCTTATTCTTTCGCGGAAATCGGAAAGATGCGGCGAAGTGAAAAGCCCCACCCTCTGCCCCGAAACTTCAAGAATAGAGGCAACGCAGGCCGCGGTGGAACCCTTTCCGTTAGTGCCGGTTATATGGACCACGCTCATATTCCGCTGAGGATCGCCGAAACGGTTAAGTATCCTTAAAACGTCGGTAGCGTTATTTTTTACGCCCTGAAAGATCGCGCTTTCAAGGTATTCGACAGCTTGATTATAATTTATGGGAATCACTCCTGATTATAGTTTGATATAAGGACTCCATCCTCCGCGACAGGCCTTTTTCCGGTATCGGAAACGTTCATTATATTAAGGTCGAGAGACGGCATTTTCTTTATATCGCCATCCATTTTAACCTTAACGATGACGGTCCTCGAAAGCGGATCGGATGGATCCAGGCTGACGCTTTCCACATCCAGCGGTTCTTTCTGCGCCATGGCCCCTTCTATGCTGGTTTCATGATATTCGAACGCGAAATTATCTATTTTAAGAGAATTTTCCGAAACGGGATGGCTGAAAACTATTCTGATCTCGCTTGTTACGTCCTCGCCGCTTTTCGGCAGAATATCGACAGCCGTAAAAGGCGTGTCGGCGAATCTGGACTTGAGCAGAAAATTAATCGTGTACGATTTTTGTTTTTCAATATTCACGCGCTGGAAAAGTTCGGCGTAATCTTCCGCCTGAGCCTTTATTTCAACCGTTCCGGGCTGGGCCTTTTCAAAAAAATAAAAACCGAGTTCATCCGTGACCGTCGCTGCCGCCGGTTTTCCCACGGCGCCGGACGGAGCGGAAAAGATCGAGACCTCGCACAGAGCGACGGGTTTACCCGTTTCGGTATCGGTTACGCGGCCGGACACGGCAAAGCTGTGTTTCTTCATTTTAAAAGTTATGGCGAGCTTGCGGCCGGCGAAAACGGGTATGAGCTGATGCGCGTCAAGATATCCGTTGGTCCTGGCGGTTATTTCTATGGTGCCGTACTCGCAGTCCTCGAAAACGAAACGACCGGCACTGTCGCTTAACGTTTTTCCGGCGCCGGAAATGCTTATCTCGGAACCCGCCAGGGGCGAAGATGAAACCGCGTCGACTATGTTTCCCTCGATCTTAAAAGAGGCCACGCCGATGGCTACCTTTCCGAGCTCCGGCCATGTCTGCGGGCCGTAGCTTTTGAGTATCTTTATTTTAATGTACTGGGCGATGACCGGCTCAAAGGCGCAGACCTGAGCCTCGTTCGTGTCGCCGAGATCGAAGGCGCCGGACGACATGAAATCGTTCTCGTCGTCTGAATCCAGCTCTGAAGTGAGTATCTCGATCTTTTTAGCGCGCTTCTCGTGTTCGATATCCTCGCGGACGCTTATTGTTATTCTGTTTATTCTGGCGGGTTTTGACATTTTGTAAGATAAAAGCGCTATCCTGTTTTTACCCATGCTGTACTTGAGGTTCCCGGTTTCATTACCGCCGCTTCCCTTCGCCGTTTCCATATAAGGCTCGGCTTTTTTCATTTCAACGGAGACGGTGCCGGACGAGGTTGCCGAAGCGGCGCTGAAATAAAGATCGCAGGCGCCGAAGCCGCGGACGGCGTCATAGGTATTTTGCCCTGAAAAGCGCAATGTGAGAACATTGACGGCAAGCATTAAAAAAACAATGAAAATAAAAAAGAACCGCGCCAAAAAAAATTTAAGATAGTTCATATATCATTCCTGAAACATAAAAATTTGCAGACACAAAAGGCTTTGCTTCGCTAAACACGCCGGTTTATTTTATCATCATATAAATCAAATGTCAATAACCCTTTTATACTCAAAAGTTTTTATGATCCCCATAAATTTTAATTGCATTTTTTTCCATTGTATTGTATAATGATTTTTCCGAAGCGAAACGGACCTTATAAGTACTGTTTCGTTTCGTTTTAAAGGTATTTCTGGAGGAAAAACAGTGAATAAAGTTTTTAAGAATCTTACATTTTACATACTCATACTATTGATCCTTTTCACCGCTTTCGGGCGTATGGTAAAACAAAACCCGGTAAAGGAAATAACTTACTCCCAGTTCCTCGACGCGGTCGAAAGCAATAACGTCACCGAAGCGCTTCTGATGGAAAAACAGATAAACGGTTCTTTCACCGATAAAACCCAGTTTTCTACGTTCTATCCGCCCGAGGACAAGGAACTTCTTCCCCTTATGAGAAAACACAAGGTCGCTATTAAAATAGGGCCGCCTTCGTCCCTGCCATGGTATCTGGAGGTCCTTCTTAACTGGCTTCCGATAATAGTTTTCATTGGCTTCTGGATCTACATACTCCAGAAAACCAACGGGAACGGCTCGCGCGCCATGTCCTTCGGAAAACTTAAAACGAAACCATGCTCGGAAAACAAGCTCCGCGAAACCTTTAAGGACGTAGCCGGATGCGACGAGGCCAAAGAGGAACTCACCGATATCGTCGAGTTTTTGAAAAATCCGCCAAAATTCCAGAGGCTTGGCGGAAAGATACCTAAAGGCGTGCTCCTGGTCGGAGCGCCCGGAACCGGTAAAACTCTTCTCGCGCGAGCGGTCGCCGGCGAAGCCGGAGTCCCCTTCTTCAACATCTCCGGTTCCGATTTCGTCGAAATGTTCGTCGGCGTCGGCGCTTCCAGGGTCCGCGACCTTTTTTATCAGGGCAAGAAGAGCGCTCCGTGCATAATCTTCATCGACGAGATCGACGCCGTCGGAAGACAGCGCGGAACCGGGCTTGGCGGCGGACATGACGAACGCGAACAGACGCTGAATCAGCTCCTCGTCGAAATGGACGGTTTTGAAACCAACGAAGGCATCATATTGATAGCGGCCACGAACCGCCCGGACGTTCTGGACCCCGCGCTTTTAAGGCCCGGCCGTTTCGACCGTGAAATAACCGTGGATTACCCCGATCTTAAAGGCAGGATCGAGATACTTCAGGTCCACGTTAAAAAGATACCGGCTCACGAGAACGTCAACCTCGAGCTTATAGCCCGCGGAACACCCGGACTCGCAGGCGCGGACCTTGCCAACATCGTCAACGAAGCCGCTCTCGTAGCCGCTAAATTAAATAAAACCAAAGTCGAAATGATAGATTTCGAACAGGCCAAAGACAAGATCCTTATGGGTTCCGAAAGAAAATCACGCGTTATATCCGAGGACGAAAAGAAGATCACCGCTTACCACGAAGCCGGCCACGCGCTCGTAATAGTCAAGATCCCGGGCTCCGATCCCGTCCACAAGGTATCCATAATTCCCCGCGGCCGTTCTCTCGGCGTGACGCACAGCCTTCCCGAACAGGACCGCTACCACTACAGCAAGACGCACTTTTTGAACCAGATAACCCGTCTCATGGGCGGCCGCGTTGCGGAAGAAACCATATTCAGTCAGATCTACACCGGCGCTTCGCACGATATGCAGGTCGCAACCAGCATAGCTCACAACATGGTCTGCGCGTGGGGCATGAGCGCGAAACTCGGCCCGATAACTTACGGAAGGCGCGAAGAACACGTTTTCCTCGGCCGCGAACTCACCAAGGTCAAGGACTATTCGGAAGACACGGCGAAATTGATCGACGACGAAGTTTCGAAAATAGTCAACGGCTGTTACGAGGACGCCAAAAAAATAGTCGACGAGAACATCGAAGGGCTTCACAAAATAGCCAAAGCGCTTCTTGAATACGAGACCATAGACGCGGCCAAGATCTACGAGCTATTAGACGTAAAGGCCGAAGACCACAAACTGGAACGCCCAGAAGCGTAAATTTAAAATTCGATAAATAAAAAACTATATTTAAACCCCATTAAATGAAAACGGGCCGTCTGAAAAGGCGGCCTTTTTTATTTAATATTTCCGTCACCGATACCCTTACCGTGATACACCACTGCTGACGCATGACTTTCAATCGGAAAAAACGCTTTCACATTACCGCAGATCGATCAATGGAAGCCGGCCATTATCCGTAATGCTTACCACGGAACCGGACGGGCGGTTTAGCCGATCGGGGAATGTCATGCGGCACGCTTTTCCCTACTAGCCAAGTTATCGCCCATGTCAGGCGCACGAAAAAAGGACCGTCCAAATTTATCTTTTTGGACGGTCCCTTTATAATTTTATTTAAACTTCATAATTTTTTATGAAGCGTTATTTTTACTTTTTAACCGCCGCCTACAGGACGATTAGGGTTTTGCTTAAGTTCTCGTTTGACCTTTTCCTCGAGTATGCGAAGCTCGTTCGTAACCTCGTTGACCTTGAAATTTATATTCAGCTCGCGGCGATGGCCGACGCAATCCTCGACATTGATGTTCATGCGCCTTATATCGCCTGCTTTTGAAACTGAATGGAAAACGTATTCAAACGTCGGAACTTCCATCGGCAGCATGGTCGGATCGGCAACCGGAATACTCGGGTCCTCGGGTCCCAGATACCAGTGAACGGCCCCGCCGGCTGAACTTTTGGGAGCTCTCTGCCCTGGGACGAATTCCATTTTCGTAGATGATATGTTGTTATCATTTTTATCCTGAAAGTTAAAGGTCAAAACCGCGCGTTCAACTTTAGGGATATCAGTTCGCGCGCCGCTATTTACGAGAGCCTCGATATTATCGGAAGCGTCGACCGTAAATATATATTTTACGTCTTCAAACACGACGGGGCAATTACCGTTCTGGCGTTTGACTCCGTCGCCGGCCTCATAATTGAACCACATATTGCTTTTTTCACATTGATGGTCAAGAGTATCGATGATCTTTTGTTTTTTAGCCGCGGGAAATAAAGTTGTTTGCGGATATGCGGGCGTGTATCCGGCCGCGGTCAAAACTGGATCGGTCGGAATGGTTCCTTTAAATCCGCTATATGTGCCTGTTGTAGCAGTATTATCTACCAGCTTCGGATCATTCGTCTGGTAGTAGCAGTCTTCGACAAAATAGTCTTCCGCTGCTGAAAAATCGCCCACTAAATAAACTCCGGCGCGGTCGACCTTCCACATACGCACATTGATATTCGGCCTGTCGTTATCGTATATGGAGATAGTCCCGTTTATATTCGGCGGTACTTCGTGAGTATCGGGAGTATTGCCGTCGTGTCCGCCGCTTGTTGTCCAGAAATTACCTTTATTATGGTTGCCGTTGGACGGAGCGCCCTGGAATTCAGGAGTATGAGGAGCTTTCGAACCGTCGAAAGCGTCGACGAACCATCTGATCGCCTTAGCGCCTTTGATGTTATGAGGAACGGGAACCAGAGCCTGAAATTTCCCTGTATTAGCGGCATAAGGCCTCGAAGCGTTATTGTCAGGAACCGCCAGGACCGGAACCATCTGAAGCGGAACAGCAGACCAGGCGTCATTAGCGCCGACGCCGCCGGACGGAGCTGTTTCATAAGTAAGATAAGGCGTTGAAAGGGGTGAATATAAATTATTGTCGGATATTTCAACTTTCACTAAAACCAGATCACCCGAGCCGCAAAGCACGTCGCCCTGGCCGTTGCCTATGCTGCCGCTATCGAAAGCTATCTTCGGTGCGGTCGTGTCAAGAACCAGTTCATGTCTTATGCAGGGATCGGTATTCTGTTCAGGTTCGGGATCGTGCTTGGACTTGCCGCAGAAAAAAGATGCTCCGCCGGAAATGGTATGAGGTCTTGGCGGACCGTCTTCAACCTTTTTGGTTTTCTTGGTTACGCCATCGGCCTCAAAGCCGTCATCCACTTCTTTCCAGTATTGTTTGTTATATGTGCATGAGTTCGCTATCGCGACATTGATAGCGCTGCCGTGATTGCCTTCGCCTCCCGACGGATTGATAGAGTTGGACGCGGCATCGGCAGCTTTGACAAAGCCTCTGAAATCGGAATCGCCCTGAGCCTGGGCGTTAAGCACGCCGGGGAGCTGAGCCGCGTAAGAGATAGCGTTTGAAAGCAGACTTCCGGTCCTGTCGTAATAAAATTCACGCCATTTGTGTTTTATTTTCATGCTGATCTCAAAAAAGAACGGTTCCGTGGGTTCCGTGGGCTTGAACGAAAAATTATCGATTTGCGAGTCCGTGGGAAGCTGAGACCCGCCTATCCTATCAAGATTATATTGAGTATTCCACGCGCCCCCGTTTTGATTGGAAGACGGATAACGCACTGTCCATAGCGGCTTGAGACTTCCGGGAACGGGACCCGACCCGCCTACCTTTACGCCGCCCTTTCTGAAGAACATACCGCCTATCTCAACATATTTTTCGACCGCCTTGGGTTCGTCCGGAAGCTGCGCCACTCCATTCTCGTCCTCGGTATCGGCTTCCTGGCCTCTTTTTATCGCTCCGCGCAGGTAAGCCCAAATCGATCCGGGTTTGGCGTTCGGCTCCTGCGGTTCAACGCGGGGCCATCTCCATGTATATTGATGGTCTTCCTTGAGGCCGACCTCCATAGAAGCATTGTCTCTGAAGAAATCTACGCAGATATCCTTTGATTTGAAATCCGGCGGAGTATCTCCCGTATTTCCGAGATTCGGAATAATAACGACCGGATTTGTTCCGCCGATCGCGATAATATTGTCGATGCCGGCGTTGCCGCTGACGAAAGCAGTCATGAGCGGCTGAGCGTTCGCTATGAACTCAGCGTTCAATCCCAGTATTTTATATTTGATCTTGAAATCTATTTTGTAATTGGCCGCGACAGCGGGTTTCAATTCGAAAAAAGTATGGCCGAAACTTGCGATCGTCCCGCCCTGAGGAACAAGCGGAGTGGTCTTTTTAAAAGTTTTACCGCCGGGAGCCTCTGCCGTCCATTCTATAACTGCGGAAGAAATATTTCCGTTTCCGAATGAAAAACCGTCCGCGATGTGATATTTAATATTGCTTCCGACAAGGGGCGACGTACCGCCGGCGTCAGAAACTATGGCCGGGCCTGGTATATTTGAAACAGCGGGCGGGATTACAAATCCACCGCTGGGCCTGGTGGTATCGATCTTTCCAGTGCCGCGTTCAGAGAATTTTTTCAACCTTTCGATCGCTATATCGCTCGCGAAATCATCACCGGATGAATTATTTCCACCCTGATTGGGCGCTCCCTGGGCGCGGTCGGATCCGTTATCGACCGGCGGCTGCTGATTTGGATTGGCGAAAGATATCGCGGCGAAAAAAAAGAAAAGAAAGATAAATAGTAATAATGGCGGGAATAACTTAAAAGATGTCCTCATAATTAACATCCCTCCTTAAAAATTTATGACAATGAAAACAAAATAATAAAAACATAGCAATAAAAATTTTATCGCTGATAATCCTATCCTAATTATACAATTTGGAAATGTAAACTGTCAAGCAATGCCCGATAATTTATTCGGCCGTATTTTTTTCCATGAATGCGGCGAATTTTTCCTTGAATACCTTGGTATCGAAGGTCAGCGCATGCGCTCTGATCTTTTCCGGCGAAAAATTCTTTTTGACCGCCATGAATTTTTTTACGGCGTTTTTAAGCGAGATTTCATCGCATGAATCGAAAAGCACTCCGCTTAACCCGTCGATAACCGTTTCGGCGGCGCCGCCGCGGTTAAGCGCTATCACCGGTTTTCCGGCCGCCATGCATTCGACGGGCACGATGCCGAAGTCCTCGTCATTGGGAAATATGAGCGCCTCGCAGTTCTGATATAATGAAATCAGTTCGGCGTCCGAAACTTTTCCGGCGAATTTTATGTTCGGACCGGCAATCTTTCTTAACCCGCGCTCCATCTGGCCGCCGCCGGCTATAACAAGATCGAGGCCCAGTTCATTGAAAGCGCGCACGGCGATATCGGGTTTTTTATAAGGGATAAGCTGACCCACGAAAAGATAGAACGGGTCGCCCGTATAAGGCTTGGAAGCTATATCGAAGCGGCCGCAATCGACCGGCGGACATATAACTTCGGCGTCACGCCTGTAATGTTTATTGATTCGCGATCTCACGTTCTTTGAATTCGCGATGAAATGGTCCACGCGAAAACTCGAGGCGAGATCGGTAAGCCTGATATAATGCATAAAAAGCTGCATTGCCTTGCGCTGGAAATAACCGAGGCCCGTCTCGTTGAGATATTCGAAATATTTATCCCAGGCGTAGCGAAGCGGCGTGTGGCAATAACAAATATGTTTCTGGTCGGCCCGCGTAAGGGCCATTTTAGTAAAACCGGAATCGGAAGATATAACTATATCGAATTTCGAAAGGTCGAACTGTTCAATGGCGAATGGAAACAGGGGGAAAAAATTCTGGTACTTCGAGACGCCGAAAGGTATATTCTGAATGAATGAAGTATGTATTTTTTTCGAATTTATTTTATCGGATATTTTTTTCGGATCATGCACGAGCGTAAAAATTTCAGCGTCTGGAAAAAGATCGAGGATCGCCTCGATGACCTTCTCGCCTCCGCGCATGTTTACGAGCCAGTAATGAACAATCGCTATCTTAATTTTTTTCGGGTCCAAAATTTTATTCTTCCTTTCTATTTTTTGGAATGATCAATAACTTCGCGCGCTAAAAACAATTTTTAAAATTGTTCAGGGTGATTCCCCCGCCAACGGCTATGTTTAAAGTTACGCCGGGCGCGCGGTATATTCCGTTCAATTCCGATAATATTCGCAGATTTCGGCTTAAAAGTCAAGAAGAAGCTTTAAAATGTTGACAACATACTGCGGTTATGATAGAATTTCACCCGGCGCATATATTTTATTTTTCAGAGTTGACGCATAATGTCCTACATCTACGCAATTTTCTCGTTCATCTTCTACGCGGGCCTTTTCATTTTAAAGGCGGCGCTCGTGATCACCGTTCTGGCGGCGCTTGCGGCGCTCATACTCGCGCTCATACCGATAAAGTTCAATTTCCGGGCGCAGAATTTGAAGGACGAAGAGGACAACGTTATCTTTAAGATCGGCTGGCTTTTTTCAGCCGTAACAATATTCGCGTCAGCTAATATAAGCGGTTATTACGAGTACGGCGTAACGCTATTCGGGCGTTCAGTTTTCAAGAAGAGGGAAATATTATATGATGAAGAAAGTTTATAGGTATTTCCGGCTGCTGCTTCAATATAAGGGTACCGCTGTCGATCTGATCGCTCTTTCGTGGCGCCTGCTCTTAAAGGTCGTTAATTCATTTTCATTCAGAAAGCTCGATATAAACGCGAACGTCGGCATGTCGAAACCTGATAACATGGGCTATACCGTCGGCGCGGTCGAAGCGGCGAAGCAGCTTTTGAAAAATAAAAAAGTTCTTATAAAAATAAAACCCGACTACTGCCACGATAATTATCTTTACGGCGAAATGGAATTTTCAGCCAGCTTTCACATATTCCGCTTTGTTAAAAACATGCTTATGCTCTGTTACGAGGCGCTCTGGAAGAAAAACATACGAAAGACGATCTGGAGATTCGCCTCAAAATTCATAAAAGACCTCTGGAACTCCAAATAAGTTTTTGGTCTAAGGCTTTATGCTCGCGACCTTATTTTTCGTCATTTCATCCGCGAACTTTTCATACCCGGTTTCTTTTATCCTTGCTATGCATTTCGGCCGGCTCGAACGCAAAACAAAGCCGATCACCCTTGAGATAAAATTATAGAATTTTTTACAATCGCGGGCGTCGGTAAAAGTTTTACAATCCGCGCAGCTTTTATAATTATTTTCGGCGCAGCAGGATCTTACCGTGCACCATGTCGCGCTTTCGTTTTTCGCGCAGCCGCCGCACTTTCCTTTAAGATAAGATCCGCATGCGCCGCAGTATAACCCGCATTTAGCTATCAAATTCGCGTCCGCAACTATTTCCTTCATGAAAAACACCGCCGTTTTATTATTTTTAATGGCCTGAAAAACGATCTGATGTACCGGTCTTGACCGGAAAAGCAAAATTAAACTTCAAAAAATGATGAAGAACACTGTCATACGAACCGCGCGGAGGCGGGAAGAGCCGCCGAAGACACGATACCGACAGGCAAGATGCGCCATTCGCCGCGCGCGTTCCCCGCAATGACAATTGCATATTCCAGGTTAACACGCAAATCACCCCGGAACTTTTCGGTTCAAAATCATTATATCATAAAATAATAAAAAGAAAAAGACGCGGTTAAAATGCGCGAAATAAAAATAAACGAAGGCCTTATAACAACCGTTTGAAACAAATATCTTGACAAAAAACAAAAATATATTAAAATCTTGACAGCCGATACAAAAAGAAAATGTAAAAAGGGGGTCTGTATGAATAAACATAATGAAAGATATATCACAATTATCTTATTTACAATATTCTTATCCAGTAATATATTTGCCGCCGCGGCGTCCGCCGAAAACGCCCCGGAACCCGAGATGATCCTTGCCCTTGAAGCTAAAGGTCTTAAATATGATACGGAAAGCTTCATGAAAAGCATCCGCGCATTCGATACGGAAAGCATCGAGCTTTTTACGGCGGGCCGGGACCGGGAGTTATTTAACTCAAAGAACAGAAAAGGCGAAACGCCTCTCATGGCGGCTATAGAATCCGGCAATTATAAAACGGCCGTAAAACTTATTGAAAAAGGCGCGGATATCTCCATTCGCGACAGATCGGGGAACGACGCTTTAAGATACGCCGTTTACCGCGGAAATATCGATATGATAAAATCGCTTCTCGGGATGGGCGCGGACATAAATTCTAAAAACAATTCTGAATCGACGCCGCTGATGCTCGCGATCTACAACGGAAACACCGGACTCATAAAATTCTTGATCGAAAAAGGAGCGGATATAAAGCTGAAGAACGATTCTTTCAACGACGCTTTAATGTGCGCAGCCGACAGTCCGAAACCGCTGCCTGAAATATTCGAATTATTAATTGAAAAGGGCGCCGGCATAAATACGCGCGATAACGAGAACGCAACCCCGCTGATGATAGTAATGTCCAAAGCGGACGCCGGCATGATCAAATTTCTCATCGAAAAAGGCGCCGACGTTAAATTGAAGGACGACCGCGGAAACACCGCGTTAAACTATGCTATTGACACAGAACCGTTAAAAAAACGCGCAGGAAATAAGAATGGCGCAGGAAAAGATATTGAGCGAAAAGCGTTTGAGATTTTTTTGAAAAACAAGTTCGAAATAGTAAAATTGCTTATTGAAAAAGGCGCGGAAGTGAATTCGATCAATAACAAGGGTGAAAGCCCGATCTTTCTGGCGGTGGACAAAGGAAATCTTGAGATAATAAGACTTCTCATCGAACGCGGCGCCGATCTGAACATACGGGAAAAAAACGGGAAGCCGCTATTAAAAATAGCTTTCGACAGAGGCAACAAAGAGGTCATCGCGACGCTTCAAAAAGCCGGGGCGAAACAATGACTTTTCGCATCGATTTTTGGGAAGGAAAAAGATCAATAGTTCTCGCTTCTGAAAAGTTTTCTCACGCTTTCGAAACTTTCGGCGCGGCTCCTGTACATTGCGTCTATTTCTCTGACGATTTCGCAATAGGACGCGTAAGAGGTCTGCATAGGCTTTGATTTCTGAGTGTAACCGGATATCTGGTAATAAAGATATTTTTTTCTGACCGCCTCAAGCGTCAGAAGGGTATTATAATATTCGAGGATAGCGGAATAGTTCTTATCGCCGAGGGGCTCGCGAAGGCTGTTGAGATATATAAGAAAATTCTCGGTGGCACTCCCGAGAAGCCCTGAATGAGGCACTTCAAGAACGCTCTGGGTCTCTGGATTTTTGTCCTGTTCGCTGATTATACCTTCGGAGTTGCCCGCTGAATTTTGTATGTCGGAATATAATATCGCCGAACTCTTTCGCACCTCCCGGTCTCTTATCCTGGCCTCGGTGTAGTAGTTGATAGAAAGCGCGAATATCGTTGCTATAAGAGTGTTTATAACAGCTATAAGAAGGGTTTTATTGTTTTGAGCGTAAGGGCGATCGTGCGGGGTCTCCTGCGGGAAACGCGCTTTGCCTGAACCGTATGGGGCGGCCGCTTCATTGTTTGGGATCGGCATTCCGTGAACCTCTATGGTGCCGCCTTTTAAAGCTTCAATTCCGGTGTTTTTAACGGCACCTCTGCGGGCTATATCTTTTTTTTGTTCAATGATGACGCCGGCGGTTTCATCGCTCGGTTTTCTCCGCGAAAGAGGACGCGTTTGCCGTTCTCCGCCGCCGGAACTTTTGGTTGTTTTTTGTGGAGAATGCGAAACCCGCCCGGAAAAAAAAGCGGGGAGTTCTTCTTCCGGCTGCCTGACCATCCTGGTTTTTCTTGCCGGCTTTTCGTTTTCTATGATAGCGTCAACGATAGAGCCGCCGTCTTTGATCTTCATTGATGAAAATTCCTCGTTTTAATCGTTTTGGCGTCCAAACAAGCATTTGCGGAAATTAATATTTTCAACACGGAAGTTTTACTAATAATGATATTATATTCTATCTTTTATTTTTTTTCAAGCAAAGATTTTCTTATATTTCCGATAAGTTTCAACATCTTTCAATAATTTTCTTGACAAAAAAGATATAAATGTGGTAAAATCCTCAGGATAATCTTACTCAAATCTAAATCTTAGGAGGATTAAAATGAAACGCACCTATCAGCCCAAAAATCGCCGCAGAAAAAGAAATCATGGTTTTATGAAAAGAATGAGCACCAGAGGCGGACAGCGAGTAATAAAGAGCCGCCGCGCCAAGGGCAGAAAACGCCTCACGGCATAATTTGCTGAATCATTTGGATCAGACATTAAAGAAAAAAAAGGACTTTGAAAGGGTATACTCAGAGGGCACCCGTTTTGACTGTAGTTTTATGGTTTTTTTCTGGGCGCCCAATGATGCGGGTTATATCAGGGCCGGTTACTCCACTTCAAAAAAAGTCGGGAAAGCTTGTAAACGCAATTTAGTTCGCCGCTGGCTGAAAAACGCCGGCCACGAACTATGGAAACAGGCGCGGCTTTCAAAAGCTCCGGTATGCGAAATACCGGGGATTGATTTTGTAGTGAAAACCCGGCCCAACGTCCTTAAACAGGATTACTGGAAAGTTTATGACAGGTTCTCGGAATTCGTGAAAGCTGTCTTAGCCCGGCAGGAAAAGCAAATTGAACGAAATAAAATTTGAATATTTCAGCCACAAAAATAATAGTTTTTGGGGAAAAACAAAGATAGCGGCCAGGGTTTTTTTCACTAAACCCATAAGATTATACCAGAACTTTTTCTCTTCAAACCTTCCTCCCGTCTGTCGATACGTCCCTTCCTGCTCAGAATACACCAGGCACGCCATCATGAAATATGGCGTCTTTTCAGGCATATTCCGCGGAATGTGCCGTATATTGCGTTGCAATCCGTTTTTCTCCGGCGGGTACGATCCGCTGAAATAGTTTTAAAAAAGGTGAATATAAATTGAAAAATAAAAGGTTATTCAACATAGTCATCGCTTCCGCGTTCTTTTTTATCGCGTTTTTTCATTCATTCACGGGCGCGTCACTGGCCCAGACTTCAGGTGAAGTTTCGATAGCGCCGGCCGCGAAAGGCCAGGATACGGTATCGGTCTCCTCGAACGAATTCAATCTTTCATTCTCACGCGAGGGAGCCTCTTTAAAAAATTTCAATCTTAAAACGCTTAAATATCAGGATAATTTCTGCTACGACGGCCAGAACCTCGAAACGATGGATGCCTCGCTCGTAAAGAACTCTCCGTTCACGCTTTCTCTTTTTTCAGCGGCGACCGACGGCGTTTTATTTTCCGACGCCGGATTGCTTTATGATCTCAAGGAAGAAAAACAGAGCGCTTCCATGACCAAACTAACTTTCACAGGAATTCTTCCGGTTGGTTCAGCGGCGGTAACGATAGTCAAAACCTATAACATCGATCACGCAAAAAGAACAACTGCGATCTCGATCAAAGTTAAAAATTCGTCTCAATCGAGCGTCTCATTCGGCGGCTCGAACCACAGGGCAATGGCCCTTAATTTCCTTTCCAATCTCGGCCAGAACGC
This sequence comes from uncultured bacterium, assembly GCA_964551445.1. Classification (GTDB taxonomy): domain Bacteria; phylum Muiribacteriota; class UBA9980; order UBA9980; family UBA9980; genus DAOPXV01. The sequence continues at coordinate 22,011 of CAZKCG010000052.1, forward strand.
GGTCGATGACGAGCAGATCGCGAACTTCGGCGGATCGCTTTATAAAGCGATGGTCACTTCGAATAATTTCAAACACGATTTCAAACCAGCGTCGCCTAACGATGTCCGGTACGTTGCGGTGCGCGACTCATATTACGTGGCCATGCTGGGATTTGAAACCGGAGATAAGCCCGTTTCGGCGGTATGCGCGGCCAACGGTCTTGAAATGAAAAAGAAAATGGGATTTATTTCCGACTTCAAGGTCAATTTCCCGGCGTTCACTTTAGAATCCGGAGAAGTTAAATCCTATGATTTTTTCCTTTACATGGGCGTTAAATCATACGACGAGATCAAGAAACTTAATAAAGGATTTGAGGACATCTGTGAATTCAATTTTCTCGCCCTTCTCATCCTTCAGTCCCTGACTTTCTTTTACGGGATCACCAAAAATTACGGCTTGTCCATAATACTTCTCACGGTAGCGATCAAACTCATGCTCCAGCCTCTGACCAATAAACAGACCAAATCGATGAGGGAAATGCAGAAGATCCAGCCGTATATCAACGAAATAAAGAAAAAGTACGCCAACGACATGCAGAAAACCAACGAGGAAGTCATGAAGCTCTATAAGGAGCACGGCGTCAATCCATTCGGCGGATGCCTGCCGCTTCTTCTTCAGCTTCCGATACTCTTCGCGCTTTTCACCGCGCTTCGCTCGTCGGTCGAATTAAAAGGCGAGGTCTTTTTGTGGATGCCGGACCTTTCGATGGCCGACCCGACCTGGATACTTCCGATCGCCATAGCCATATCGATGCACCTGCAGCAGTCGCAGATGCAGGTCGATCCGCAGCAGGCCGCGGCGTTCCAGTTCATGCCGGTATTCATGTTCTTCATAACCTATACGCTTCCCGCGGGCGTGCTTTTATACTGGGGAGTTTCTAATATTCTCCAGGTCGCCCAGCAATGGTATGACAAAAGAAACGACACTAAAGTCCAGGTGATAGCGGCAGCCGAAAAAAGCGGCGATAATGAAAGCAAGAAAAATAAAAAGGAGGTTGGTCCCGAATAATTTTTGACAGGGTGGACACACCATTTGCTTAGCCCGTATGTTTTTTGCCTTAAAAATGATTGTGATATAATGTTAGCCAAAGGAGATGTTTAAAAATGCGTTTTATTGAAAAAACCGCAAAAACGAAAGATCTGGCGATTGAAGAAGCGCTTCGCGAATTAAACGCCTCAAGAGATAGAGTTATAATTGAGATACTTGAAGAAGAAAAAGAAGGCGTATTCGGTATATTCGGCGCGCGCAACGCTAAAATAAGGGTAACGCTTAAAGAAGATAAAAAAGACCTCGCCCGTGAACTTCTCGAAAACATATTGAAACACATGAACGTTCCGTGCACGGTGAAGCTCGAGGCGGCCGACGAGAACATGGCCACTCTTCTTATAGACGGAGAGAACGTGGGAAACGTTATCGGAAAACGCGGATCAACGTTAAACGCCATTCAGTACCTTTTGAACGTAATGGTCAACAAGGAAGGCGCCGACAAGATCAACGTATCAATAGACGCTTCCGGTTACCGCGAATCAAGAGTGAAAAGCCTCGAGGAATTATCCCTCAAACTCGCTCAGAAGGTTAAAGAGACCAACCGGAGCATGGAGCTCGAACCGATGACCTCTCAGGAACGCAAAATAATACATATGACCCTTAAAAATAACGAGGAAGTCTATACTTACTCAAAAGGCGAAGAACCCTACCGCAAGGTCGTAATATCTGCTAAAAATAAAGAACGGGGGCCGAAAAGCGGACCAGCCCCCTCGCGCGAACGCGGCGGCCGCGACAACAGAAAACCGCGGGACCAGAAACCTCAGGGTGAAAGGCCGCAGGGCGAAAGAACCGACAGGAACTCCGCCGGCGACAACAGGCCGCGCGGCGATAAAAAGCCGGATGCTCAGCAGCAGCAGGCCCGTCCGGAACCGACCTTTAAGAGACGGACCGCTCTCGACAATATAATCAAGAGCAACGATGAGGCAAGAGCTGCGACGCCTTCGATCTCATCCGATTCCCCGGCGCCCGTTACTACCAATAATACGACGTCAACGAACTAACGGCGCGAAAACAATATATAATAAACGACCAGTTAAAAGGGCAAGTTGAAAAAGGCTTGCCCTTAAATTTATACCGGAACTTTCTAAATTTTTTCGCGCTTTTTAATTGTTATCGTGACGGATCGCGAAAATCAGAACTGGAGAAAAAGATCTTATGCTTTTAGACGACACCATAGTCGCGCCGGCAACGCCGGTCAACGTGCCTTCAGCCATCGGCGTGATAAGGATATCCGGCTCTGATGCCGGAAAAATACTTTTAAATACAGTGTTTTTGAAGGACGGCGCCGCCGTTTCAGATGAGCGCGGCTCCATAAAACCCGGAAGAATGCGCCACGCTTTCATGCTGGAAGGCGGAGACGGAAGTCGCGTCATAGACGAGGTAATGTTCTGCTTCTACAAGAGCCCGCGCTCATATACGGGCGAAGATATGGCGGAAATATTCTGCCACGGCGGATCATATAATATGCAGCGGGTGATAACCGCCGTTATGGAAGAAGGCGCGAGATACGCCGAACCCGGTGAATTCACCAGGCGCGCCTGCATAAACGGCAAGATGGATATATGTCAGGCAGAGGCCATACTTGACGTGGTCGGCTCGAAAGCCAAAGCGTTCCACGATATAGCCATTTCACAGGTCCGGGGATCGCTTTCGTTCGAGATATCCTCGATCAAAAGGCTTTTGATCGAGGATCTGGCCGTGATCGAAGCGAACCTTGATTTTCCTGAAGACGACGTCGAAGCGGTCGACATGAAAAAGATCCTTGAAAATATTAACGGCGCGCGCGAAAAATGCGGAGAACTTCTTAAAACCCACGAATACGGCAAAGTTATCCGCAATGGCCTGAGGGCCGTCATAACGGGCTGCCCCAACACAGGCAAATCTTCTCTTTTCAATCTCCTTCTCCGCGAGGACCGGGCGATAGTGACCGAGATACCCGGAACCACGCGCGATACGCTCGAAGAAACGGTAAATATCAACGGCGTCCCCTTCACTCTCATCGACACCGCCGGTATGCGTGACGCGCAGGACGAGATCGAAAAGATAGGCGTTATGCGCGCTAACAGCGAGATCGAAAAGGCCGACATAGTGATCGCCATGTTCGATATGAGCCGGGCCGTGAACGGTGAGGACGTCGCGGCGCTTAAAAGCTCCGCCGGAAAGCCGCGAATAATCGTTTTGAATAAGATGGATGAGAGGTCCGGGCAATTTCATTTACTGCCTTATCTCGCGGAAGGCGAGGAAACGGTCAAGATATCCGTGAAGGAAAATATTTTGATTGACGAACTGAAAAGAGCCATACTTCAAAAAAGCGGAATGCTCAACATCAATGCCGAATATTCGAAAACCGTTATAACTAACGCGAGGCACGCTTCCGCTTTGAAAAACGCATGCGAAAGCCTCGACGACGCGATTTTAACCATAAGATCCGGCGCGCCGGTGGACCTTCTAACCGTCGACATACGCGCGGCGCTTTCATCGTTAGGCGAAATAGCCGGTGAAACGCTCACCGAGGACATACTTCATAAAATATTCGAAAAGTTCTGCATTGGAAAATAAAAGACGCGCGGCGCTCAGTCCGGCCGCGATAAACCGAGGACGCATGCGCCAACGGCGCCCATCCATTGCGGATGGTCCGGTATGATTATTTTTTCGAAGCCGGATTCCTTCTTCAATATCTCGATAAAAGCGGCGTTATGCGCAATACCTGAGGTCACCGCCAGAATTCCCGAAGGCGAGCGGTGTTCGTTCAGCATAGGCTCTACGCGGGCGTAAACGGTATAATTGACGCCGGCGAGTATGCGTTCGACCTCAACGCCCTCCATGAGCTTGCATATTACCTCCGTCTCGCCGAAAGTGGCGCATGTTATCGAAAGCGCCACGGGATCGCGATAACACTCCGAGAGCTTTTCAATGGGCACCTTCAGAATTCCGGCCATATTCTCGAGATAGCGCCCGGACCCGGCCGCGCACTTATCGTTCATCGAAAATCCCTTTATTTCTCCGTTCACGATCTCCATGACCTTCATATCCTGCCCGCCGATATCCAGAAGCGTGAAATCCGAAAGGCCGGTCGTAAAAACCGCGCCGGCTGCGTGGCACTGTATCTCCGGATGCGGCGCGGCATCGAAAATCTTCGCTTTATAACGGCCGTATCCCGTGGAAAAATATCCGGCGTTCAAAATTTCGGACGAACCGATGCGGAGCACTTCTGCGGCGAATTTTAAAGCGCCGCCGTCCCCCATGTATTTTAATATGAAATCCATAGTATCGAATATTTTAAACGAATGTTTCCCGTCATTTGAAAAAAAGATCTTTACCGACCGGGAACCTATATCTATGCCGGCGCACTGCCTGCCGGAAAATATTTTTTCGTCCGGCCGCCCGCCCTTTTTTATTCCCTTTTTAGAAGCCGGCCTTTTTCGTTTCTCGACGGAACTGAAAAAACTTTCGAGTTTTAATTTTTCATTCCCGCCGAGCGGAGCCGGATGATCGCCTTCAAGAGTAAGGACCGGAAAATCACCCAGTTCATCTTTTAATATGCGGTCTTCTATCTGATGGAAACAAAAACTCTGAACGTAATGGATAAGGCAGTCGAGCTCCCTTTCTTTGACGGCTTTTTTTATGTCGCTCAGACGCTCGCCGAACGTGTACGGATAAGTGTACTGATGATACGCGTCAACCATATTCATTCCTGCGCCGCCGATCATGGAAAACTGGCGGGCCGTTTCGTTATATATAACGCCTGCGCCGAGTCCGTCTATAAAATCGTGAAGATCGGTGAATATGGGCGGGATGCCGGCGTATCCGACACGGAGGCTTAATTTTTTCGGCCGTCTCGAACGCGCTTCGCTCAGAAATTTTTCTACGCTTTTATGAAATTTGCCGGGACATGAAGAAAAATCGGAAGCCGAAACCAGATATAAATGATTTTCGAACCCGCTTACTTTAAGTTCTTTATAAGTTAGTTCGTCGATCTCTTTCAATAAATTTCGCGTAATATCGAATTTTTCCTTGACTGCGGCGCACTCTTTTTCATTGACGCCGTAATAATTCATAAGACGGGCGATCTCCGACTCAAGTTTGTTCTTTTCACGCCCGATCGGAAACTCGAAAGGAACCGACTTTACGCCGTTCGCTTCCAGCACCTCCATGATCGGTATGGTGTGTGCGCAGTCGCCTTCAGTGACTATAACGCATTCGGGAAGCTTTAAAGCGATTGCGCTTTCCAGTATTCCGCGAGTCCAGGAACAAACGGTTCTTGGAACATAGTCAGAAGACTTCGATATGTCCGCGCGATCCTTCGAAGTGATGAAAATGTTGTTGAGATCGACCACGGTGCGGCCGGCCGCATATAGCACTTCTATAGGAAGAGTGGAGCTTATGCCGGTGATGCTTTTAAGTTTTCTTTTTAAATCAGGATAATCTAAAATAGAGATCATTTATAAAAACGAAAAGAGAACACTATCCCATTTCAATTTATTTTTAAAATGGATAATGCTTTGGGGCCACGGTAATGTTTTTTTAACCAACAATTATTTTCCGCTTTGGATTATGAACTTGATCGCGGTCTTTTCCTCGTTGTTAATTTCAATTTTAGAAAAAGCTATGATGGTTAAAAGATTAATGCCTTTAGGCGCTACAAAGCCGCGCGCTATAGCGATAGCTTTAACGGCCTGATTGACCGCCGCCGCTCCGACCGCATGAAGCTCGACTTCTTTTTCTTTTTCTACTACCGCCGCGAGTGCGCCCGCTACGGCTTTAGGATTGGACTGTGCTGCAACTTTAAGATGTTCTGCCACCTTATGCCTCCTTTTAGAGTATATTAGATATTATCTATGTACTCCCGCAAAACTTCGGCTCTGGTAAATGTTTTCGTGAAGATTTCGCGCCGAGTACTTGAAACATAAATGTATGCTGCTTCTGCTTCCGTTCCATTATATAACATTTTATTTTTAATTTCAAGAATTATATCATTATTTTTCAGGATATTTTCTTTACGGTAGCCAATAATGTGACTTTTTATTTTTTCGTCGGCGGTTTCGACGGAAAAATGTCCGTTCCCCGGCACCGATCTTCTTAAATGGTCGAATATAGCCGAGTGGATCCGGCTCTCGGCCAATTCGCGCAAATTCGGCTGCGACGGGCCGCTTATGACGTCCTTTCGAAACCGGTCGTTTTCCAGTATCCCGACCCTGATAACGACCGTGCCTGAAAGTTCGAGACTCGCCAGCGCGTATGCGGTCTGGTTTAAAAGATCCTCATCGCCGGAAAAAAGTTCGGGCCTTTCCTTGAAAATATCGGCTGCGGCCGTGCCGCGAATAACGCACAGCGGATGGATCCTGGCGTAATCAGGCGCGAGTGAAACCGCCTTGTTAACGTCGCTGAAAAAAACGCGCCGCGTTTGATACGGAAGCCCGCACATCAGATGGACGCAAAGACCGAAACCTGAACTTTTTATAAGCTTCGCGGCCTCGCTGGCCGTTTCACCGGTATAACCGCGGCCTGAAAAGTTCAATACGCCGTCATCGAAGGATTCGACCCCGATCTCAACGATCTTAACACCGTTGTCGGCTAACGTTTGAAGCCTTTCGCCGTCTATGAAATCCGGGCGCGTCGAGACTCTGAAACCTTTAAAAACGCATTCACAGGGGGCCGCGGCCAGCGTTTCTTCCAGAGCGCCGCGTGAAGATTCAAAAGCTTTTATCTGAACTTCTTTTTCAAGCGCGGTGAACGTGCCGCCGTAAAAAGCGATCTCAAACGAAAGACGGGCCGGGATAATTTTAGCGCGAAATATTTCACTGATATAATTTTTGATGAATGAAGCTGAATCGGTTATATCGGAAGCGGCTCCGCCGGAGCTTTCCTGGTTGCAGAAAATGCATTTACCGTTTGACGGACATCCGAGATTATTTATAAAAACGGGAATTATTATGTGTTTATTACTTTTTAACATTTTCAGGCTCAGGCTCGGGCCTGCTGTTAAATTCTATTATGGATTTATAGGCGCTCTGGGCGCACATCTGCTCGGCTTCCTTGCGTGACTTTGCGAACCCGACGGCAAGCTGGGCCTCGTTTATCTCAACAGCCATTATAAAGGTCTTGTCGTGCTCGGGACCGAGAGTTCTTATAAGCTTATATTCAGGCTTGACCCCGTAATGTTTAAGCGAATATTCCTGTAGCACGGACTTGTAATTAACTCCGTGGTCAAGCTTCGTGAATTTAACGATCTCCTCGTTCAAACTGTGTATAACGAAATCATATGCGGGATCGAGGGACCCGGAGTCGATATATATGGCGCAAACTATTGCTTCGAAGACGTCCGCGAGCATGGAGGCGCGGTTACGGCCGCCGTTCTGTTCCTCGCCGCGGCCGATCTGAATATATTCGGGAACGCCGATATAGATAGAGGCGCGGGCGAGAACGGGTTCGGACACCACGAAGCTTTTAGCCTTCGATATCTCGCCTTCGTTCATGTTCCGGTAATTTTTAAAAAGATAATCGATCACGATGAGCCCTAAAAGCGAATCGCCGAGAACTTCCATGCGCTCATAATCATAACATTTTTTATGCTCATGTGAAAACGAGGCATGTGTCAATGCCTCGTCTAAAAGTAATATGTTTTTAAATTTATAGTTTAAGACCTTTTCAAACGTCTGAAGGGATATCCTTCTTGTAAATTCATCCATCTATAGTTAGTTTATTTATCCACCTTTTTAAAGCATATTGTTGCGTTATGGCCACCAAAGCCGAAGGAATTCGATATGGCGTAATTAACCTTGCGCTCGCGCATCTTGTTGGGTGTGTAATCCAGATCGAGTTCGGGATCGGGAGTTATATAGTTTATAGTCGGCGGTATCTTGCCCTCGTATATAGCCATTGCCGTAGCTATGGCCTCTATACCCGCCGCGGCGCCGAGAAGATGTCCGGTCATTGATTTAGTGGACGATATGGAAATATTCTTCGCGTGTTCGCCGAATACGCCTTTTATAGCCATTGTTTCATATTTATCGTTAAGATCGGTCGAAGTTCCGTGGGCGTTGATATAATCGACCGCGTCGGGCGAGACCCCGCCTTCTTCAAGGGATAGTTTCATCGAACGCATTGCGCCTTCGCCGCCTTCAGCGGGGGCGGTTATGTGGAAAGCGTCGCAGGTGGCGCCATAGCCGACGATCTCGGCATATATCCTGGCGCCGCGGCGGACCGCGTGTTCAAATTCCTCGAGTATCAAAATACCGGCGCCCTCGCCTATTACGAAACCGTCGCGGTCTTTATTGAAAGGCCTCGAGGCGGTCTTCACATCGTCGTTCCTCTGAGAGAAAGCGCGAAGCGAAGCGAAACCGGCATAGGTCATAGGCGTAATAGCCGCCTCGGAACCGCCCGATACGATGATATCCTGGGCGCCCCTCTTTATTACTTCGAAAGCCTCGCCTAAAGCGTGGTTTCCTGAAGCGCAGGCCGTGACCGTAGTGAAATTGACCCCGCGAGCGCCGAATTGAATGGCTATCTGGCCCGCGGCCATATTTCCTATCATCATGGGCACAAGAAGCGGAGAAACCCTGTTTGGTCCCTTTGCTTTTAAAACGTCGAACTGAGCTTCGAAGGTCTGAATACCGCCGATGCCAGATCCTATTATAACGCCGAATCTATTTTTATCGATAGCATCCAACTTGATGGTGGAATCGTCAATAGCCATTTTAGCCGCGGCGACCGCGAATTGAGTGAAGCGGTCCATCCTTTTGGCGTCTTTCTTATCGAAATAGTCCTCGCAGTTAAAATCCTTTACTTCGGCCGCCATCTTGGAAGTATAGTTTGTAACATCGAACGATTTCACGAGATCGACCCCGTTCTCTCCGTTCAATATGGCGTTCCAGTATTTTGAGAGCCCGTGTCCTACCGGGCTTACGACTCCCATTCCAGTTATTACAACCCTGCGGGCCATGACGTGTTTCCTCCTAATATAAAATAAAAAATAAGTTCTATAGCCCTCTTTTATCTAAAGAATATGATCCTTTAAAGACAAAGAAGGCTATAGCTTATATCTAAAGAAAATTAAGCCTTTGCTTCGAGTATGAATTTAACGGCCTGGTCTACGGTCTTGATCTTTTCTGACTGATCATCCGGTATGTTGATGTCAAATTCTTCTTCTAATTTCATTATGATCTCAACCAGCGCGAGCGAGTCAGCACCTAAATCATCCTGAAAATTCGATTCTTTTTTTATTGCGGATTCTTCAACGCTTAATTCTTCAACAGCGATCTTAGCGACTTTTTCGTAAATGCTTTCGTAAGTAAGTCCCACTAACGTCACCTCCTTTACATGTACATTCCACCATCTATGGTTATAACCTGTCCCGTTATGTATGAAGCTTTTTCAGACGCGAGAAAAACGCAGAGATGCGCCACGTCGGCGGAAGTTCCAAACCGCTTCATAGGTATTTGTTCCTGATATTTCTTTTTAACGTCGTCGCCGAGTTTAGATGTCATATCGGTCTCGATAAACCCCGGAGCTACCGCGTTCACGCGTATGCCGCGGCCGCCGTATTCCTTGGCTATCGCTTTAGTGAAACCCAGCATGCCGGCCTTCGACGCGCAGTAATTCGACTGGCCAGCGTTTCCCATAAGACCCACGACGGAACTGACGTTGACTATAACGCCGCCCGCGCGCCCCATAACTTTTATTGCATTTTTAGTGGTCAAAAAGCACGAAGTAAGATTCGTATTTATGACCTTCGTAAAGTCTTCCGTGGTCATTCGCAGCAGGAGCTTGTCGTTAGTTATTCCCGCGTTATTAACGAGCGCGTCAAGCCTCGAGAATTTATCCTCGACCGACTTGAACAGCGCAACCACTTCCGCTTCGTTAGAAACGTCGCACTTGACCGCCATTACTTCGGCGCCGGCTTCCCGCGCGGCGTTTATAACGCTATCCGGCATCGTAGAGTTATAGGTGAAAACCACGTCGTATCCGGCTTTAGCGAATTCCATGACGATGGAAGTCCCTATGCCCTTCGAGCCTCCGGTTATGACTGCCACTTTTTTTACGGATTCCATGAATATTTACCTCTGAAATTCTAAAATTACGCGTTCGCAGCCTGGGTCGTAATAACTTCAAGCTGTTTCATCGTGCTCTCAAGCGACTTGAGATCTTCTATGTTTAAAACGGTTATCTCGCGGTTTATTATTCTTACGAGGCCTTTTAAAACCGTCTTCGGCCCGAGTTCAACCATCGTGCGCACGCCCATGTCGTATAACGAATTAACGCAGTTGACCCAAAGGAGCGGCTGGTAGATCTGTTTTATAATTGCGTCGGATATGGTCGCTATGTCCTGCGTGAGATTTCCGAGTATGTTCATCGCGACCGGCTGATCCGGCTGGTAGAAATTAATTTCTTCCATGACCTTTGAAAGCCTGTCCGCGGCCGGTTTCATTATATTCGAGTGGAAAGCTCCTGAAACCGAGAGCGGGAAAACGCTGGCTCCCGCGGTTTTAGCTTTTTCGCCCGCTTCGGCCACGCCTTCGATGGACCCGGATATGACTATCTGTTCGGGAGAATTAAATATCGCCACGGCGACGTATTTTCCGGCTTTCGTAACTTCCGCGCAAAGCTCGTCGAGCTTCGGTTTCTGCATTCCTACGATAGCCGCCATAGTACCTTTGGTCTCCTGGCCGGCTTCGTGCATGAATTTCGCCCTGTTGTGGACCAGACGGAGTCCGTCGGTGAAGGAATATACGCTCGCCGCGCAGAGCGCGCTGTATTCTCCGAGACTATGCCCGGCGAGAGCGGCTGGTTTCATTTTCGCGCCGCCGAATAAGCGGTTCGATATTATCCTGTGACACGCTATGGAGGTCGTATAGATCGCCGGCTGAGCGTTTATAGTGAGGGTCAATACGTCATTTGAAGCTTCAAAGCACATCTTGGCCAGATCGTAGCCTAATACCGTCTGCGCTTCGTTAAAAACGTCGCGCGCTTCCTGATACGCCGAATAAAGTTCGGCGCCCATTCCGCTGTATTGCGAGCCCTGTCCCGGGAATATGAAAGCGATATTATTATTCATTGTAAAGTCAACATCTCCCTTTGAACTTTTATCGTCTAGCGAAGGCCGGCGGCCTCCTGTTCTATTTTTTCAGTTATCTTTTCATTTACGAATTTTTTAGCCACCAGTATGGCGTTTTTAATGGCGCGGGCCCTTGAAGAGCCGTGAGCTATTATCGCGGTGCCGTTCACGCCGAGAAGCGGAGCGCCGCCATATTCGGAATAATCAAGGCGCTTTTTGAATTTTTCCATGAAGGATGAAGCCATCGCCGAGAGCATTCCGCCCGAAGTTCCTGCGGAAGAGGCCATTTCGGCGATATTGATCTTGACGAGTCCGGATATCATATCCGCCGTCCCTTCGATCGCCTTTAAAAGAGCATTGCCCACGAATCCGTCACAAACGACCACGTCGCAGACGTTTTTGAAGATCCCTGAGCCTTCGACGTTTCCGACAAAGTTAAGTTTTGATTCTTTAAGAAGCGCGAAGGCTTCAAGAGAAAGCTTGCAGCCCTTCTTGTCCTCGGTGCCGTTCGACAATATTCCGATACGCGGGTTTTTAACGCCGAAAATATTTTCAGCATAAACCGAACCCATAAGCGCGAACTGAAGAAGATTCGATGCCTTGCAGTCAACGTTCGCGCCGGCATCGATCAAGATCACCTGACCGGTCGGAACCGGAATGGGAGTTGGTATCGCGGGCCGTTCGATCCCCGCGGTTCTCTTCCATAATATAACAGCAGAAGCCATGCACGCCCCGGTATGACCGGCGGAAACAAATGCATCGGCTTCTTTGTCTTTTACTAGATTGCAGCAAACTGCTATTGAGTTTTGAGTCGAACGCGAAACAGGATCGTCATTGAAAGTGATGACGCCCTCGGCATGCCTTATCGAAACGTTAGACATGTCTTTATAACCTTCGACTTTTTTAATTTCGTCCCGGTCTCCAACCAATATGATCCCTAATTCGGGTAATTCAGCCGCGACTTCAAGCACGCCTTTAACTATTTCAAAAGGCGCATGATCGCCGCCCATAGCATCAACTGCTATTTTCACAGGATTATTTCCCCTTTTTCACTGATATTTTCAATAGGTTCAATAATTTTTGGGACTTACGAAATTATTTTTTTTCTTTTATTGTGAGGACCTTTACTCCGCCGTAAGTGCCGCATGAAAGGCATACGTGGTGCGGGCGGACAGGCTGTCTGCATTCGGGATTAGCGCATGTAGCGATCTCTTTCGCTGTTTGTACCCTTTTGCTCCAGACGGCTCTGTCACGTCTGTTTCTGGTTTTACTGTGTTTGTGTTTTGGATTCGGCATAACTCATCCTCCTAAGTGATTCTTTATGTTTAGTCAGTGGATTATATAATAATTCGATACTTTTGTCAAGAAAAAGTTGTGAAAAAAATTGAGAACCGGGCGTTAAAATATCCCGTTGACTACTTTTGCCAAATAATATATAATCAAAGTAGACAATTTAAAATTAAAATTCTGGAGGCATCAAATGTTAAAACATAAATCAGAAATCCTGCTCACCGCGGCTCTCTGCCTTGCCATACTTTTTCCCGCGCCGGCGCCCGCCGGGAACGATCTTGAAAAAGAGATGGGAACCGTACTGATGGCGAAAAAAAATAAACTGGAATATCTCGTGCGCGCGCAGAAGATCAAAAGCATATCGCAGGCATTTTACGATTACGACGAAAAACTTAAAGCTTATGACCCGAATCCTTCAAAACGGGTCACGATATTCGACGAGAACGGCGACAAAACAGAGGAACGCCGCATTTCTTACGACTCTAAAACCAAAGCCGAAGTGGTCAGCGATATCTATAATTACACCTACAACGAGGTCAAAAACATTATCGGAGAAAGCCACCGTCAATTAAACGCAGCCGCGAATTCTTACGATCTGGTCTCTAAAAGCGTTCATAATTATAACTCCAAAAATAAACTTGTCGAGACCATCAATTATAATCAGAAAGAAGAGGTCACCGGAAGCGTCGAACGCGGGTACGACAAAGACTGGAATGAGATAAAAAAAGACGAACTCGACAAAGAAAAAAAGGTTTTCAAGAGAACCGTATTTAAATACGACGAAAACGGTTCACGGACCGAGGCCGACGAATACGAAGTGACCAATGACAAACCCTGTCTTAAAGTCAACACGAAATACGACGCGCTCGGCAACGAAACGACGGTCACAGCCTATGGCGGCGGAAAAGTTGACACGGTAACGGAATACGCGTATGATATAGCCGGGAACATGACCTCGTCCGTAAAAACCGACGCCAGTGGAAAGACCATTGAAAAAAAATTATTCGAATATGATGAAGTGAAGAACCTCATCGGAGAAAATTACTCCGGATCGGACGGTCAGGTCTTTTATAAAGCGAACTATAAATACAATGAAAAAAACAAGCTCACCGAAGAACAGTGTTACAGGCTTAAATCAGACCCGAAAACCGGAAAGTCGAATCTCGCCCTGACCGATAAATATTCGCACTCATATAACGAACAGGACATCCCCGCCCTTTCAACCCATTGTGACGACAAAGACGCTCCTGTTTCAAAAGCCACTGCCGCCTATGATTTTTACGTAAAATAAAAGAGCCGGATCGGAATCGGGATTCAAAAGACTTTATATAACTTCAAATTTCACATGCCCGCACGGCAAATTACTTTCTATTGAACTCAAGCGTTAAAATTGACGGATTCATTATCAGCTTATATCGCGCCGCCGCGAATTTGGTCGAAGCGGGGTCGAGGTAATGAGTATATTGGATCTTTCCACCGGCCGGAAAAGATGTGTGGTCGAAAAGCTTGCAGGCGATATTTCCGATAAGATCGAGCGCGTGACTCGCGGCGGAATTTCTGACGAACCCTTCCGGCGCGTTGAGGCTGATATATTTATATTTGAATGAAGCGTCGAGTTTTATACCGCCGGTTGCGGCGTAAAGAGATAATATCTGCGTCTTTTGCGCGTTGACACCGCTGATCTCGAAATTCCCCTCGTCTAAAAGCACCACGCCTCCTTCGGCGACCTCGAGATTTTCAGGAAAAACAACGGGGCCTTTTTCTATTTCTATCACGCATTGAGAAATGGTAAGCGTTTTGCCCTTGAGGCAGTCCTTAAAAAAATCCTGCTGGTTTTTATATTTTTTCTGAACGCGGCCCGCGAGTATCTTCGTAACATCGATCAGCCCGGGATCGCCAGTAAAAAAACATGTGTCGGAACCATCCGCGTTCCTGACGGTAAGTTTGAAATTAGCCAGATTATTCATGTTTTCGGATATTTCCGCGTCGGTCAGCTGATTTACGATCGAAGGCTGGACCTCCTGGCCCATGAAGCCCTGATAAAGCAGATAATTATAAGCTTTGTTATACGGCTCCATTACGATAAGACTCATCATCTTCGAATAGTTATCGAAGACGTCGTTACAGAACTCGCGCCAGGAGTTATGGATACCGCCGGATCTCTGCTTGAAATTTACCGGCAGGCTCGTAAGCTCCGGGCAGTAAAAGAAATTGGCCTTCTGAGCCAGAGCGTTGACCAGAACGTATTCAAGATCGGGCGTGCCTTCTACCTTCGTGTTCTGATTCAGGTCGTTGGTCAGGCATTTATAAACGGGATAGGACTGATAAACTTTCCCGAGCACCAGCGTCGGCGACGGATTCTGCTGGCTGCCGTAAAGATGCAGCGACGAAGAGAAAGGCGGAAGGCCGTTATATTTTTTAAGAACGTTAGGCGAACTGGGGTCGGCGAACATATCGATATAATAACCGAGCGGCGTATATTCAAGAAGGTAGCCGCCCGGCGGATTGGGCGAAACGAAGGGGAGAGAACCGCCCATATCCGAGTAACAGCGCGTTATGCCGAGATCGTCGCCCATCTTCAAAAAGTGGAACATTTCACCGTAATTTTTGTGGAACCCCGCCGTCTTATTGAGTATCGTATCGCCGCCGAAATAAATGTAGCCGCGCTTGAGATACGCTTTGTGCGCCATAGTGAACCCGGCGCTCTCCGGATCCTCGGAAGCGTTGTGGTTGAAAAGGGTTACAGGAAGAAATTGGTTCTTATCTTCGGCCGAACCTGAAATGCTGTTGGCAAAAAGGTTATAAACCATTTTATTGGAAGTTTTACTGCGGACCATCAAAGTGAATTTCGAATAAACTGGAACGGTCGATAAAAGCCTTGTTATTCTTCTTTTAATGCGGCATTCATAGCGGATCCTGTTGGCGAGAACGGTGCAGGCTATCTCGACAATGACCTTTTTTTCGAGCGGATCGCTGAATAATTCGTTCTGGCCTTCCGCGGCGGAACCTACCTCGTCGCGGCTTACGGCTTTAAGCGTTATCTTTTCTATCACGGTCGGCTTGAATTCGTTGAAAAGTTTTGAAAGCAGGGGGTCGCCGTTAGGATCGATATCATAACTCGTCTGGGCGGCGTCGTTGACGAACTGGGCCAGCTGGCTCGTCGGTTCGGTCCGGCATTTATAGGCCAGATACGGGAAAATCGCGTTCACGGCGGAAAAAGAGATGTTTCGAACGGAACGA
>CAZKCG010000053.1:0-37308 GCA_964551445.1 uncultured bacterium
CATAATATCATAATCTTTTTGCCGTGTCAAGAAGTTTTTAAACTATTTTAAATAAAAATTTCGTCCCTATATATAACTTAAATCATTTTAAATAAAAAGAAAAGCACTTAAAAATACGCCGCCGGGCAAAAAAGATTTTTTCGAAAAAGATTTATTTTAATATTCCGAACCCGCGTGCGGATATTAAAAGCGCATTAGTTACACAAAATATTTATCCGGCGGCAAATGATATTCGAAGTCATAACATAATCCGCTCAACCTTATCCGAACAATCTTTTCCGATATATATATCGCCAAAAGTACCGAAAATAAAGAGGAATGCTGGCATATCAGGCATGTTTACCGGCCGGGACGACCGCTTGAGCGGCAAATATAGATTGAGCATTTAAAAGGCCCTTAAATTCAAATATGCCGAACCAGAAGAAAAGACATTGAAAAGCGTGATCTATAAAAAAGCTGAAACCGGTTCGATTCAGACGCGAAGCTCCGGAAGCCCCAGCGCTTTAAAAAGCATCCTGATAAGTTTTGCCATAACTACGGAGGTTCCATCGTGAAATTTTTCGACGTCGCCGTAGGCTTCACCGCCATGCCGGCTAACTATGTCCGACACGCCTCTTAAGATAAGCATATCAACGGAATTTTTTCGGGCGATATACGCTATCGCGCCTGATTCCCAGTCTCCGGCGATGGCGCCGAATCTATCTTTAAGAGTTTCAACTTCGGAAGGGATGAGGTCGCGGTCGGCGGAGATCAATTTATGAACTATAACTTCATCTTTGAATAATTCCTTCCAGCGGCCGGCCGGAATTTTCGTGATATGGCGGTTCAATGTCGTTTCACCGCCCTCCATCGAATCGTAAATGTCATAGACGACCGTTTCGTCGGCCAGTATTATATCGCCCCTGTTGACCGAACCCTCGAAACCTCCGCAGGTCCCGATATTGACCAGAAGGTCCGGGGCGAATTTATCGATGATATACTGGGCCGAACCGGCGGCCGAGATTTTTCCGACGCCGCCGTGAAAAAACATTACGTATTTAGAATATTCATGATCCGTTTCGGTGAAAAAAAGATCACCATAAGGCGACCTCTGGACCGACCGCGGCTTCAAAACCGAAAGAGTTTCGCGCCACTCGGAATTGGCGGAAATGACCACCGCTATGTTCTTGTATCCGGAAATTTGCACTAAAATCAGCCTTCTTTACGCTATCGTTAAGATATGATCACCATTCGAATTTTTTAACCGTAAGCCTGTCGGTATCCCCCTCGTCGCGATAAGCGATATAAACCGAGCCGTTAAAAACTTTGACGACGGGAAAAAGAACCCCGCTGTCGGATATTTCTTCCTGGCCGACATCGACCCAGTTTCCCTGGTCGTATGTCAACACATGTATGTTTCCGGGGCTTTCTATTTGATCCTGGCGGCGCACGTAAGAAACGTAAGGAGTCGCATTCTCAACATCAATGGATATGTAATGAAACGCGTGAGTTATATGCTCTTCGCCGATGCTGTTCCACTTTGTTCCGTCAAAGCTTTTCACTTCAAGATAACCTTCAGCCAGAGCGGTTACGCCGCCCTTTTCCTTATTGTTTCGAAAGGCGAGATATAAAACACCGTCGCTTATGGATAAGGAAATGTCCTCGATCTGGTCGGGGCAGATGGAATCGCTCGCCACATCTTCCCATGAGTTTTTAACGAATCTTTTAACCTTGGCCATGGCTCTGTCATTATATAGAGCTTCCTCTCCTTGCATGTAAATTCTGGAATAGTAATTTTTATAAGCTAAATAAACTATGTCCGCGTGAACTTTGACGTTAAGATATGTTACATCCGGATCCGTAAAGCCGGTGGGGCCTACATTCACCCAGTTCCTTCCGTCATATTTTTTTACCATCGCCCTGTACCTGTCGCCGGAATCGGAACATGCGACATAAACTACGCCGTTATAAACGCAAAGAGATATATAGGACGGATCGCCTTTCGAAAATCCCTGTTGTCCAAGATAGGACCATGCCCCGCCGGAATGGAACATCACGGACAATCTTTTGCCGGAGCCGTCGGGCATATCTTCCGCGAAAGCCACGAACGGGATCTCTTGATAAACGAATATCCGTATTTCCTTCGCGGGCAGTGAAAATCCCTGGATACCGACATTCTGCCATTTGCCTTTTTCAAAGCTTCTCACCGAAACTTTTCCTGCGGCGTTAAGGTCTCTGAAAGCCGTATAAATAACGCCCGAACCGCTTATGGCCATCGATATTTCCTCGACAGGGCAGTCCGAACCCTCGCCTCTTTTTCCGAGCGTTTTCCATGAACCGTCAACGGCGAAACTAAGCGATCTGAGACCATTGCGGGAGTACAATTTCAGGGCGACCCTTTTTTTGATGGATACTCCTATCCGGCCTTCGGAGCGCACGGTGTACTTGCCGAGCCTGAACTTTCCGCGAAATTCGTTAGACGAAGGAGTGGTTTCGATCAGCGGAACGGAAAGGCCGGCCGGATCGTCGGTCGATGAAATTTCAAGGATAATAGAGTTTAAGTTTTCGGAACTGGTTCCGCATCCTTTAACTTTAACGAAAATTTCGGGCTCGGAAGCCATGGAAACCACTTCCGGCAGCGGAACAGTACACGCCGGGTCGGAGAAAACCTCCATGGTTGAAGCCGTAAAATTAGCGTCAGGAAAGGTTATGCCGTCCTGATTCGCGAGAGCCTTGACATCGTAATCTTTAAAATATGGATCCATGTATTTGTCGATGATCTTTTTTCTTAAAAGAGCGTCTTCGGACTGGGCGTGAAAGTTAGAAAAAATATCGATCGAGGACGCGAAATAATTCACGAACTTTCCCGTTGGATCGAAAACGGAAAATCTGCTCTTATTTTTTTCAAGCACTCCGAAAAAACCTTCCTTAAAAGACGCTATTCCTGAAATCTCCGAACTTAACCTGTTAGCCTGGTCCTGCAAAGCGCCAAGCCTTGCGATCGATCCGTCAACGCCAACTCTGCCGATCGGCGGATCGCTTTTATCGGCGAAGAGAACATCCTCATCCTTTGTGACCGTAAGCGTATAAGGCGCGGACATGTTTGAGGAACTGCCGATAATTCCGGCGGACTTCATATTCTTTTTGTTGACCTCTATGCTGGAAGCGGAAGAAATATTACCCGCCTTATCCATGTACCATGCATAAATGGTTGAAGCGCGGGCCGGGTCTCGAAGCTTTATTTTAACTTCTTCCGTGTAAAGGAACGCTCCCGATCTTTCGCGAAAACCGGTCCAGCCGGAAGAACCGTAAACAGGCGGAACCGGATCTTCCGAAACCATGAAAGATCTTACCCCGGAAAAATTATCCGTAGTGAAAATTTTGACGGCAACTTCGCCGTTGACCGCGGGGGCCGCTTCAAGATAAGCGGTTTGAGCGACGGCGATCCTTTTTATTTTATGCTTCGAATATGACGCGGCGTAAAGCGTTCCCGAAGCGTCGATAGTTATGCCCTGCAGCCCTTCGAAGGTCGCGTCGCGGCCGACGCCGTCCATATCTCCCTTTTCGCCGTCGATCGCGTATCCTTTTCCGGCCAGTATCGAAGCGTAACCGTTCGGGGTTATCTTTCTGACGCAGCATCCGCCCATCTCGGTCACATATATATTTCCAAAATGATCGGCGCATATGCCGTAAGGGACGTTAAAGAAAGCGTTGTCGCCATATCCTTCGGTCGACAAAAGCGAGGCAGTGAACTTGTCGCTGCCGGATCTTCCTGCCAAAGTTTTGATATAACCGTCGGCACCTATTTTTTTTATCAGGTAATTATTGCCGCTCACAAAATAAAGGTTATCGCATTCATCAACGCACATGTCGGAAACGAAACCGATAGGCGTGTCGGTGCGGTATCCATCTTTTATGCCCTTGTCGTTTTGAGAATTTTTCACGCCCGCGTAAATGGTCGAATATGATCTTTTCATGTCAGCTTTAAGTATAAGATTCTCGGAAGCGGTGGAAACGAAAAGATCGCCTTTGCTGTCGCAGGTCATAGAACTGAGATTAACCACATAAATTTCAAGCGCCGGACCTTCACTTCTGAGAAGCATCCGCTTATTCTCATCGGAATTGCCGAAAACTTTTTTAATTCTTCCGTTAGCGATCTTGCGGATGGCGTGGTAAGTGCTGCAAAATATGGCCCCGGTCCTGTCTATAGAGACCTTGGAGGCATTTCCTACGGCGCTTGTCAGCAGCGGGCCGTCGTTACGGGACGGGTTGGATATTCCGTTCACGGTATTATGATCGCCCACTTCCTCGCCGTTCCCGGCAAAGGTGGACACTATATAATCGGGACCGGATATTTTTCTGATCCTGTAATTGTTACTGTCGGCGACATAAATGTTTCCGGCGGCATCGACGTCGACGGACGCGACCTTTCCCAGTGCCGCGGAAGTGCCCTGACCGTCGCGGTAATCACCTTCGGAAGTCCCCGTGTAAGATCCGGCGACCGTTACGACCGTAGCTTCCTCGGTGCCCGCCGTCGGAGGAACGGTATCCAGCATAACCTTTGTCACGGCGGATTCTGAAACATTTCCCGCGCCGTCTTTATAAAACACATAGATCTTTTTTTCCTCGTTAACGCTGCCAAGCGAATAACTTATCTCGTCTGAAAAAGACCGGTTCAGCGGGACATCCATCCAGCGCGAATCAAAAGATGAAGGATTTTCAGGCCTTGAGGATGTTAAAAAACCGGAAATTCCCTGTGAATCAGAGGCCGAAAGATGAAGCGTCACGACTTCAGAGTTAACCCAATCTCCGCTTCTGACATTTTTTACGCTTACAGACCCGGAAGGGCGAAGCGTATCAAACGCGACCAGACATCTGGCCGGGTCCGAAACGGAGCCTACGGCGTCCTTATACCATGCGTATATCTCATGAGTTCCATCATAAGACGAAAGAGTGAACGCCACCTGAGCGTTAAAACCTGGAGCGGGCGTTATCGCCTTCCAGCCGGCATCGTCCGGCGAAGGCTTGGAAACCGTCGTCCCTAAAGGATATTCGGCGAGATAATACCCTGTAACGTCTAACGTTTTGCTTCCGGCCGCCGAAAGTTCGAGCGTCACCTCGCGGGTGTTGACAAGAGAATAACCGCCTTTAAGGCTCAGTCTGCCGGTCACGGCTTCAAGCGGAGGATGCAGCGTATATCTTATGGTTTTAGGTTCGGCCGCCGTTATATTTCCGGCCGCGTCCCTGACCCATACATAAAGCGTTTTAAGAGATTCTTCCGGGCTTAAGGTGTATTCGACCTTTTTGGAAACGGACACTGAGATATCATCCGAAAACTTGAGCCAGCCGAAATCATTAGGAACAGGAACATCCGGTGATTCTCTTATCGTGTAGGAATAAACTCCCACATTATCCGCGGCCGTAATCTCTACGCTTACATTTTTTTTAGCGGTATAGACCGCGTCGTCGTTTATTTTAGCCGAGGCTGAATATGGCGGAACGCTGTCAAAAACAACAATCCTGTTTTTAATATCAGAAAGGTTTCCGCTGACCCCTTTAAAACATACATAAATATTCTTGGACCCATCGCCGGGGCTGAGCTCAAAATGCACACTGTCCTCAAAACTTTTTGAAGGAGAGATATATTTCCAGTTGGCGTCGTTTTTAGCAGGAAAAGCAGGACTTTCAGATATGTGATAAGCAGCTATCTTATATTCGTCGAACGCGCCCATAAGCACGTAAATATTTCTGGAATTAGTAGCGCCTTTTTCCTCGCCTAATAAATTCCGGGTTTCAACCTTGTATATCTGCGGTTGATCAACGGTTCCGACCTTAAAGTAATTAGGCCCTTTCGTCGTAATATTTTCATCATTATCACGTGCGGACACGGTCCATGAATAAGAACCTACATCGAGCCCGGCAGGCGAAGTGTAAGTTAAACCATTCATCCATCCGCTATCATAAACGACCCCGCCTCCGGAATCCTTCAGAACCATATGATATGGAGAAACAATATGAAGGCCGCACCCTATATCAGTAAAATCCCACTTAAAGACAGCATTCCCTCCAACGGTAGTGCCCTGGCGCGGCTCTGTCAATACGGCAAGATCTGGCGGCATATCATCTACAAAATAACGATTTATATCCGAACTGTAATCAGTCCATTCTTCCCATGAGTAAAGCCGCCTCTGTATCTGAACGCGATATGGGGTAAAATCTACTGACGGAGACGGAACCTGTTTCAATTCAAAAGTATGATTCCCCGAATTGCGCGAATAATACTCGTCACTCAAAACCCCCGCGAATATAACGCGCCAGTAATAATACGCGCCGACCCTGACATTAAATCTGGTCGGCACTCTGTGACTGACGAAAGAAAGACCGGAATCAGTTTTGACACGGCACTCTTCAGCCACCGATATCTGCTGGGCCGATATGCGGGTGATAGAAAACATGGTTAAAAATATCAAGGCAAGACAGCAAGAAATCAACGACGCGGACCTCGATCGAAAAAAAACGGCCGGCGTCGTGATTTTTTTGTATGTAATTTTAATGTTATTCACCAACTCGAACCCCCGATCATTTTTTAAAACCGACCCTGAACCCGATATTTTTATAGCTTCCGCCGGATAGAGCGGAACTCCTGAAAGAGCATTTGAACTTATCGTGGTCGCTTTCATCAAAAGAACCGCCTCTTATCACACGCGTTTCGGACTGCGCGTAATTTAACGGATCGACCCTTACGCCTTTATAAGGAACGGTATATCCGTCCCTGCACCAGCAGTAAACGTTACCCGCAATATCATACAGGTCGTAATGTCCCTGCGGAGGATATTCCAGGACCGGCGTAGTTCCGTATTGGCCGTTTATCGGGCGTTCCGCCGCGCTCTTAAAAACGCCCTCATTACATTTTTGCGGATCGAAAGTCGTGCCCCACGGATAGATCCTTTTAGAAGAATCGTTATCAAAATTTACGAGCTTGGGCCCGCGAGCCGCCTTTTCATACTGTG
Source organism: uncultured bacterium (assembly GCA_964551445.1). GTDB lineage: Bacteria > Muiribacteriota > UBA9980 > UBA9980 > UBA9980 > DAOPXV01. The sequence goes on from CAZKCG010000053.1 coordinate 6,990, forward strand.
CTTCAGTGGGAAGAAACCTGTCGTCCTGATCGGTGTTATAGCCAAGCATAAGCCAGTAAGAATAATTTTTTGCGTCAGCCCATGATACGAAGACCGCGGGATGTTCAGGATAAGCGGAAGCGGCCGTTCCGCCCGGGTCGGGTTCGGACCATTTCCATCCGCCGGTGAGCGGCGGAGCGTTTTCGCTATCGCGCCATTTTTTGAACTGTCGGTTGGTAACGGAAGTTTCGGATATATAATAACTGCTCATTTTAACCTCTGCGGCCGGGATACCCAGTAATGAATCGCCACGATCAAAATTTGAAGCCGGTATTTTTATAAGAGTGACGCCTGGATCGTTGACGCAGCGATAGCGGCGGAATCCGACGCCGTTAACTCCGACGCAGACAGCTCCGGGAATTGGAGATTCGGGCGTCCATGAAATTTCGATCGAACCTCTCATGGCGGGATTCGAAGAATCGGTTATAGTTATGGTCCTTTTCTGACAGGCATTTCCCGCGCTCACGTAAAAAACGGCGGCGCCGCTGAAAAATGACGAGCTGTCATATTTGACGGAATTTCCGGTCCCGGTAATTCCGGGGCCTTCCCATCTGACCGCGCCGCCAGTTTCAGCTATCGTTATAGTGCCGCTCGAAGCGTAATTTGTTTTAACTTTACCGGAAGGATCCACCGCCCTGACGAGCAATTGAATATATTCGCCTTCAGCGGCTGATCTCGAATCAGAAAAACCTGCCAGTTCTACGACATCATTGTTATCACGATTTGAAACGGAATAAGACCCGGCGGAGAAATCGAAATAATCCGAGGTTCTGCCGGCTGAACCAAGAACTATTTTTTGTATCCTGTTGTTTCCCTGATCGGCGGCATATATGGTGCCGCTAGCGGAGAAAGAGGCTAACCCGGCAATGCCGTCAAACTGTCCGGGGTCTCTTCCAAAACCGCCTATCTCGTCGATAAAGTTTCCGCGCGAATCAAAGCGCATCAGCATATTTCTGACCTTGTCGCCGACAAAAACCATTTCAGCCGTGGCCGTAGTGAGAAGCGCTATCGATGAAGGCGACTGAAACATGCCGGGCTCCCAGCCGGCACGACCGAAATCAAGGATCTCGCTGCCTGCGGAATTTATTTTTTTTATTTTTTTATAGATCGAATCTACGATATAAACCTCGCCGCTATAGTTAGACGCAATAGCTGTCGGCTCACCTATAAAAAAGCTGTTTTTTCCGTAATCTCCCAATTTGCCAAGCAGTTCGCCGTTCGGAGAATATCTGAAAAGGCATTTATTCAATTCATCGCCGATCAATATCCTGTCGTCGCTTCCGCCCGCAAGACTTAAAGGCGCGCCGAAACCGTAAAAGGACTTATCCGTTCCATAGGGTTCGAACCGGGTTATAACGCCCGCCCTGCTGAAATCATTATTAGTGATCCTGCCGGAAAGCATTCCGGTCCGGCCTTCATATCCCTGAAGCGTGATAGCGGTACGGGGCGTTCTGAACTCGTTGCCGGATATGACAGGCCATACTTCGTCGTCATAGGTCGTCATACAATAAATTTCGGCGGAACTCTGACTCGCAAGTGACTTGAACACATTGTTGGTAATATAAGCCGTCGACTCGAGCCTTAACTTCGGGCCATTAAAAAGGGCCTGTGTATTATCATTGATCGATTCATTAACAAGATGGTTCCCATCCATTGAAATGACAGAACCATCAAGGGACCTTATAAAGCATGACCCGGGAGCGTCCGCTCCGTCATCGAAATAAAGGTTGAATCTGGATTCTGAAATTTTCAACGACGAATCGATATTGGCCGTTATTTTTCCAGGGGATTTCATATAAAAATCACAATTGTAAAAATCGCCTGAGTTGAATATGCTGGAATTTATATTATAGTTATTGGAACTTATAAGCTGATTGTTTCCAAAAGTGCAGCCATTAAAGTAAATATTTGACCTGTTCTTAAGGTCGATATCGTTAAAATATCCCAAACGGGCATTTCTAAAAACAGCAACTTCACCTGAACCGTTGGCGGATATACCTTTCCAGAAGCCCATACCGTCATTAGGGGTACGGCCGTCCGTCCACGCGATGGAAACGTGGGCAAAATTAACGGGATAGCGAGGACTGCCGTCAACTATGATCGAATAATAAGGTGGAGACTGACCGGATGGGGTATTTAAATTGAGCGACGCTTCGGTCACCGCTTTCACGATAGTTCCCTGATCTATTTTGAAAAAAGTATTATCGACGACCTCGAATTTTCTTGGTCCGGAGTCTTTTAAAACGAACACATTTGTTTTTTTCCATTCATATATTCCGACCCTGGTAGAAAAATTTCTGGGCATCGTGCCGTCGGGATATAGAGATCCCGTATAAAAAAGCCCGTATTTCATATCAAGATAATTAACGCTCATATCGCTGTTATCGGTAATATGTATCCCGCCAAAAGACCCGACGTCAGTTCCGTCGGATACTCCCCAGTCGCCGTAGCAAGGGCCGCCGGTATTTTTATAATCATGCGGATTGGCCGGATCTGCTTTAGTTCTTCGCAGCTGGGCATTCGGAAGCCCGTCTCCCGATCGATACTCGCCATCCGGAGCGTTATATATCGTAGGCGGGACGGAATTATCGTCGATCGACGTAAAAAGGACATGCTCATCTTCATTGGAATTTCCCATAACATAAAGTTTTCCGGCTTTTTCAACTTTTATGCCCGCCCCCGAGCGGCCTGAATAATTACCTGGAAAAATCTGTTTATCAGCAGTAGAGAATTTAACAATGGTTCCCGGAGCTATCTCGAGAGGCGCTTTAATTTTAAGGTGACTGTCAATAACATAAATTTTCATTACCCTTTTATCGCCGAATTTTTCAGGCGTGAACTGCTCGTTGGAATTTATTCCGTCCGGGTACTGTTTCGACGAATACACATATTCATATTTTATGAAATCTCTTCCGGAAGAAGCGGATTCCCGGACATCGCCGGAATAAAACTTCTTGCACATGATCAAAGGCGGCATGCCTCCGGCCACGCTGGAATCATTCTCGGAAACGGTTACATAAACAGTTTTTTCAGCGGTCCTTGAACATTTAAACATTTTTTTGGAAATACCGTCGATAAAAATGACGTTATCCGCTATATCTACTGCCGCGTCAGTTATATTATAGGTCTGACCGTCGTCGAAAAATTTATTTCCTGAAAGATCCACTATGGAATTAGAACAAACTATATAGGTCTTGAAATTCCCGGTCACGGTCGGATGCGAGAAAATAACGCTGAAAGGGTTAATAACATTTTTAGAATATTCTCTGAAAACGGGCGCGCCCGGCCCTTCAAAATTTTTTATCTCATAGACCCGGTTCCCTGAAGTGCTTATGGCATAAATCGTTTTGCCGTCCGGCGCAAAAACGAGCTTCGCGACTGAAGCGTTGATCTTTCCAATCTCGACCGGCTTTGACCTGATAATGGTCTTTACCATGAAATATCCGTTATGTCCTATATCGCTTCCCGCCGTAAGCCCGTTCGCATCAAGGCGTGAGGTAGTCTGCGCGTCATTTGATTTTATCCTGTAATAAATTTCGCCTGTCGCCGTAACTTCCGCGAAACTATGTTGAAAACAGGGCATCACGGCGGCGCCTATTTTCATTTCAAGCTTGCCGGCGTAAAAATCGTTCTCAGCCGATGCGGGATAAAAAACCGGGGACGGAATAAGATATGATCTCCATATATCCGCGAATGTCATAAGCATACCGCCCGCGAATACTTCTATTGAATCGCCTGGTTCCGCAACAACTCCGGTATTTATAAATTCCATTAAAACCTTTTGAACGAAATGGTTATAACTTCTGTCGATTTTTTTTATGAATATTTTTCTTGTTCCTGCGTCAAAACACGCTATTCTTGAGCCATCGTCAGAACATACTGCGGCCGAAGAATCTTCGGCTTTGATAAAAGAAGTTCCCGGAACCAATTTATCGCGCGCTATCAATGTTGAACTTTCAACAACGCCCCGCGATAGATCATAGACATTGAGAACGAGTTCGCTTACGATCGAATTTTTATTCTCTGGATCCCTGAGATTAAAACGCCTCGAAAAAATATCAAGCTTATTGATCTTTGCCGCCGGGCCTTTCGCGATATAGCCTATATCGACGACATCGGACATTTTAGACTCGATATGCGTCCAGTTGGCGCCGCGGTCGGTCGTTCTGAAGATGCCGCGGTCGGCAGTTCCTACCCAGTAAACCCCTCCTTTTTCGGCATAAACGGATGTAACGCAGATCTTATCGAAAAATTTCTGCCATCCGAAACTTTTAGGCGCTCCGTCCGGAAACTTCTCATATTTGGAAACTTTGACCGGAAAATTCACCGCTATATGGCCTTTGACATTTTCACCGCCGCCGGCATCTATTATGGCGTTAGGCTGGCCTATATTTCTTATATAAAGCCCCGTGGAAGTTCCATAAAGCATGTTGCCTTCGTCGTCGCCGGCAAAACAGTTAGCTTTTTCGCCGATCTCATTTCTTTCGAATTCGTTCAGCGGAAGCGTTCCGGGATTAACTGTCATTAATTCATCATCTGTACCGGCAAAAACAAGTTCTTCAGGAAAGGATGAAAGATAAAAGTTGGACGCCGCGGCCGCATCGGGCGATTTTTTCAGTATATAAACGGTCGACCCGTATTCCGCCGAGGTCAGGGAATCGTAATCGCCATAACGATAATCTATAAATAGCGGAACCGATCGAGAAATTCCTGAATCCCTTGAAAAAGTCATAAAAACCCGGCCGGATATTTCGGACGAAGCGACGGTCGAATCATTCGGCGTTCCGGAAAAAATATAGCATCTGTTATCGGATATCTGCGATTTATAAAGATGCTCGGGATTTATGGACGTCATAGTACTTCGCGTGCTTAGATCGGTTATCAATTCAGGCGCAGGGACCTGGCCGTCCGGCCATTTCAGGCTCATGACAGTTCCGTTAAATACCCCGTACGGAAAGCTCTTTGACACTAAATAATCCAGACTGTTCTTTTGGGCGACATTATGATAGGACTTCATTACAAAAAGCATGTTTTTTTCACGGTTGAAAACCGGAGGCATGCTCACTGAAACAGGATTATATGAAAACCCGTTAAAACCTGAAAGAAGATTTGCTTCGGATCCATCAACGTTTGATTTTATTCCCATGACGGAGCCTTCTCCTTCAAACTTTGAATTGAAGGTAGTGCTGAACATATAATTTCTGTTGTCTATGAAATATCCCGCCTGATAATAAGTTATCGGAAAACCGGTAAAGGCCGAACCATCGCCTTCAAACCATGTTTTTCCACCGTCATGAGAGTAGAGCATATTAACCAACTGATCGATACCGCTCACGAGCGCTGACGGGGCTTTAACGCTGTACGCGGCCTGGACCAAATTATTATTTGAACAGTCGATCCTTTTAAAATAATCAGACCCCCAATTTGTCCAGTTTTTCAATTCCCCGTTTTTATATTTATAATCATAGACCAGCTTCGAACCGTCACGGTTGGTTATTACCTTATCGTTTGAAAGCCATGTGTTTCCGCCATCAGAACTTTTTTGATAACAAACCTTCCAGGTCGAACCGGGCTGTCTGTTCTCATTCCATACGACATGAATGCAGCCTTTGTTGTCTATGACCTCGGAATGCGCCCACGCAGTGGCGCCGGAAGGCGTAGATGATATGATTTTTTCCTTCGACCAGCTGACTCCGAAATCCTTCGAACGGGTATAACATAATTTCATGTTCTCGTAAGCGAGACCGCTCGTCGAATCGCCCCTGTTATCAAGATAAAAAAGGTAAATGCCGCCGTCATTTACGATCATCGAAGGCGCGAAAGGGACTCCGCCGCCGGAATATCCGGGGTAAACTTCTTTTTTCAAAACCTTGATAAAAGGCGCGCGATAGGTCCGGCTTCCGTCAATATGAACGAAATTGAACCCTGACGCCTTTTTATCGCCTTTCGGTTCGAGACGGTTCCAGGTACATTCAGGTCCTTCCAGGTCAGAGAAAAGATCATCGCTGTAAAATAAGCCCGCAGGCGTCGCTGCCCACACCCTGTGATCTTTTCCGATGGTCAGAGAATTAATGGAACCGGACCCGGCGGGACCGTTTTTTAAGATAAACCCCGAGGAGGCAGAGCCGCCGACCCCGAAATTTCTGGCCGCAAATATCGTGCCGTCGTCCGATCCGGCTGCCATATAGCCGCTTGCGGCCACCGCGGCCGCCGTCATGTTATAAGTGCTTCCGATAAATCCGTTGCGCGTCCATTTGCCGCCGTTCGCGTTGGACGAGATCCACAGGCCGCCTTTTCCACAGGCGTATATCATGCATTCTTCGGTGTAACGGGCCCAGGTAACGAAATTTATCACCGGCGCTTTTGACGCGTCGCCCTCGAGCGGGATCTGTTCCCAGCTTTCACCATTGTCCGTGCTTTTCATAAGACCGCCGCCGTTTGTAGCGGCAAAAACGTTAAACTGGGCGTCAACCGTTATCGAATTTATCGAATTCGATCTTATATCGCGGGCGATCAGGCCGACATCGTCAACCTTGTGAAACGAAACTTCGGGAGTATTATAAATATTCATGTCTATGGCGGTTACGCCGGAATATTTACCGCTCAACGCTTCCGACCTGTGAAGCGCATAGAACCTGTCCCCGGCGGGACCAAGAATAATTTTAGAAGCGCTTCCCAACTCATATACTTTAGAAGGAATTTCCTTGGTCAACACGGTTTTAAATTTCCCGTCGTACTCGTACCAGCCTGAAAAATAAGGCACTTCCCTGGCGCTTAAATTTATTCGATCGCGGCCGTTTGTAACCGGCGTATCCGTCCATCCGAATCCGTCCATGCCTGAAGGACCGTTATCGATCTCGGAACCGATGGCTAAATTAACAATAGCCGCGCTATTGTCCTTCGAATCGATGACTGCGGCATATTTCCCGGCATTTTCCCCATTTTCCAGAAAGGCGAGAGATGCTGGAGCCGGCCCTAAAACCCCGCCATTATTAAGAACAGGCTGAGGCTTTCCGCCCGAAACATTATCGGAAACGACTTTTACGCCGACCCTGAAATTTTTATAAACGTTCTCTCCGTCAAAAAGGTACTCCCGCCCGTCAGCAAGCGTCGGCAGCAGGACTTCTTCGCTGTTATAGCCGTCATAATCGTCGATATCGTCATAATATCTCCGGCGATCAAGAATAGTTTCGTTAAAAAGTCTTGGTTTAAAGCTTGTTTCATCGGTCCCGTTCGGCATTTTTTTCGCGAGCATTTCCGCGATATATTCCTCATGGGTCGGGCCTGGTTTTAAAGCTGCGCTTTCAGTGTCGTTTCCATCCGGATCATAAAACGGTTTCCGCGATATCTCAGACATCATCTCGCGGGCGAGATTTTGAGCCAGAAAACTCTTACGGCCGCGCTCGCCCATTCTTTTACTCAGCGTGAAAGCGTTCAGTATAGGGCCTATCACGACCGCCACGAAAAGCATCGTCATGATTATCTCGATGATAGTGAACGCGGAAGACCGCTTTCTGTCACGCTTCATTACAAAAAATCACCTGACCTCGAAAGGTTTTGATATAAAAAGTTGCTCCCTGGATCTTATTTCCGCCGAGAGAACAACGGAGCTGCCGCGATAAAAACCTTTTGATACGATAGTCCCGGGCTCGGCCGGATCTTTCCGCCCGCTGACATTAACCAAAAAAACTGCATATTTCAGATCTTCATTCTTATCGTCCTCTTCGACTAAAACTTCGAGCGTGCCTGAAATATTGCCGCTATAACCTCTTTCGCCGCGAAGGACCGACGACGCCTTTAATATTCCCGATTCCGCGGCGTATCTCGCCTGCATATAATAATTGTCGTTCGATGAAATATCGATCTCATCGGAAGATACGCGCAGGGATATTCCCGCGAGCATTAAAAGAGTCGTAAAAATTATCAGCGCGAGAAATATGGTCATAGCCTTCTCACGCCTTTTAAATCCCGCCGGATCCATTATCATCACAGGTCGAACACCAGCCTTGTCGGAACATAATACCCCGCGTTATCAACGATGAGTTCGATAACTATTTTGGATATCTCGTTCCCCTTATGCCATTTCCAGCCGTCACTGTCACATTTTATCTCGGCGCCCGCGGCGTTATAATATGAAAAAACGGCGGCCGAGATCCCGCCTATCAGAACATCATCAAGGCAAATCCACTGCCCCGCGTTATTTTTACCTATAGAGTAACGGAGCTGCCTGAGCTTTTTTCCGTAATCATCAAACAAGGCGTCTTCGGGCGGCCCGTCGCTCACATAAACGGCATGATTTATAACGGCTCCGGAAGTCTCCTCTTCATAAAAAATCATTCCGTCATCGCAAAAAATATTAGCCGAAACAACAAAATATTTTTTTACGGCGTCCTCCGTGAACCCGCCGGAAAGACCCGCCACCGGAGGCCGCTTCGAGTCAAAAGAGAAAAAAAGATCGAACGCGTTTCGTAATGCCGAACTTCCTTTATTCACGGTGAGAGTAAAAAAGGCCTTCCCGTCCGAAGCCGTTTCGGACTTTAAAAGCGAAGACATATTTTTTAACACCCTGGCGGTGAAATTTATTTCAATGGTCGCCGGCGAAGGCGCGACGGTAAGCAGAACTGAATCGGTGCGCTCTAAAAAACTTCCGCCGATAAATCCGGCGGGTTTAATATCAAAGCCAAGGTTGTAAAGTTTTTCGCTGACCATTTCCTCTTTTTTTGCGACTTCATAAATATAAGGACCGGTAAGATCGTCGTTATAAATAAAACCCTTTTCGGCGAATTTTTTTATTACGGTCTCGGAAGTGCAGTTTTCGATAGCGGTCAACTGATGATACGCAAAATTGGAAAATCCGAGAGCCTGATAAAGCTTATTATTAACGCCTGAAACGGGCTGTTTCATTATATCGGAGATAACCGGAGAGATATTTAAAAATCCGTCTTTTTTCATAAAAATACTGAAATTCCTGTCGGAACGCCTTTCAAGTTTTTCGGATATGAGCTTTTGCGCCATGCGCGTAGATGCGTTGAACATCGATAGCTGCTGTGAGCGCTGGTGCGTCCTGACCCCTATCGAAAAAAATGAATAAACGGCGCCCGTAACAAGCGGAAGCAATACAATAACCACAAGTATCTCCGAAAGAGTGAACCCTTTCAGCGCGCGGCGGCTCATATTGAAATTCATCAGTTGACCTCCGCGTAACCGGTTGATTTATGGATCTTGACCACCGCTTTCGCGTTAGACGCCGTAGATGAAAGCTTTATGAGAGAAGAGTCGTCAGGCATCGGAAAATTAAGGCCGTCGCCGGTCGGCACGCCGTCGGCGCGATAAATTATGAGTATCACCGGTTTTTTATAAGACGAAAAATTAGCGAATTCGACGCTTGAAGCCAGCGCGTATTTTTCGCCATAAGGCGCTCCTACGCTTTCAAGATCGTAATTTTTCTGGTCGATGAGAACGCCGGTTTTGAAAGCGTACACCGCGTATTCTCCGGTCGGCCGTATAACAAGGCCGTATATCTTTCCGCCGGTTTTACCAATCGACAAACTTCGGGTGTTGACAAGTGCGCTGACAAGTTCTATCGCGTTAGACGAAAGCTGCCGGTTGTGATAATAGGTGAGCATGGCCGGATATGAGGAAGCTGCGATGACGCTCATTATTATCATCACGGTCATTATCTCTATAAGCGTAAACCCGCGGCTGGAAAATGTTTTTGTTTTCGGCATATTTCGGTAATCGGGATATTTAAGTTCCTTTAATTCAAATCGGTCCACAAAGCCCGGGGAAACTTAGACGATCTTCGTCCAGGCATCCTTGAGCTCTTCCATATTCTTGAAGCGGTTGGCCGGTTCTTTTTCGAGGCATTTAAGTACTATAGCCTCGACCTGATAGGGTATCTTTCCGTTCTTTTTGGTCGGAGGCACCGGTTTCACTTTCAGGTGCTGATGAACAAAATCGCCCGAAGTAAAAGGTTTTTCACCGGCAAGCATCTCGTAGAACATAACGCCAAGCGAATAAACATCGGCCCTTCCGTCAACGGCGCCGCCCATTGCCTGTTCCGGCGAAATGTAAGCGAAAGTCCCCAGGATCGTTCCCGCCTTTGTCACGGTCGATTCATCGAGGGCCTTCGCGAGGCCGAAATCCATTATTTTAACCACATTATCCTTAATGACCATTATATTTTCAGGTTTTATATCGCGGTGCACGATGTTCAAACCGTGCGTGTAAGCGAGAGCGTCGCAACACTGAACGGCGAGGTCCCTCGTTTCACCGGGCAGGATGATCTTTTTCTCCTTGATTATCTCCTTGAGGCTTCTGCCTGTAAGTATCTCCATCACAATGTAAGGCAGTTCCTTCCCCTCGACGCTGAAAATATTCATTATATTAGGATGTTTCAGCTTTTTAAGGACCGAAGCCTCGCGTTCGAAGCGGTCCATGAAACCTTTGTCATCCTTGAAACTTAATATGGGTATCTTTATAGCCACATCCCTGTTCCCGGCGGTATCTTTCGCTTTAAAAACTATTCCCATTCCGCCTTTTCCGAGCTGTGAAATTATCTCGTAGCGTTTATCGATATAATCAGCTTCAGTCAAAACCATTCCTATAGTTGTCTTTTCAGAGTCATCTTCGGCCGACGCCGATACGATCCTGGCCGATGTCGCCGTTGCCTGACGCATCTTTTCTTTTATTCCGTTGAGACGGTCGCCGGCGTCGCGGTAACCCATGTCGATGGATATGACGTCAGAAAAAACAGCCTCTGCTTTTTTCAGGTCGCGCCCATCCTCGAAAAGCCCGGCGCATTTATATTTAAAGGAGAGTTCTTCCTTCGCGGAAAGCCCAAGTTTTACCGGATCTATGGAATCATAAATTTTTTCCGCCGCCGCGCTTAGATTTTCACGCAAAAAACAGGTTATGAGATATACTTGAACTATAAGCCCTTCTTTTTTGCCTTCTAAAAGTTTCGACAATTCCTGGAATACGGGGATGGCTTTTCTATATTCAGCTCTTTCAAAATAAAGTTTAGCCTCGGCCATCTTTATTTCTATCGGATTCGCCGTCTGCCGCTCGCCGCCTTCGCTCTGAAGCCCTTTAACGGCGACCTTCTCGCCGTCTATAAGAAGCGTTATATTATCGGCGCCTTCATTTTTCATCTCCGCGAGCTTTCGCTCTTCAATGAGCGATCTGACGTATTTAAGCCTCTTTGAAAGAATGTCCGAATCGGGCGCTTCACCGGAAAGCTTCGTGTAAATCTCGCAGGCGCGGTCTATATCGCCGCTCTTTAAACAGGCTTCAGCCGTGACCTGTAAAACGCCTGAGGATCTAGTTATTTCAAAGACCTGACCGGCGCTTTCTATGACCTTCGGAAACTGCTTCGCCTTTATGAGATCGCCGCTTAAAGTTATAAAAATTTCAGTGAACTTTTCAATAGTTTCATTTTTTCTCAAAGCGTCTAGTATGATATCGATGCATTCATCGGTTTTTTTGACCTTTTGTAAAAGCCTGCAGTATTCGGTCTTGACCTTGATGTCGTTGGGATTGGATTCGTATAATTCCTTGAATATCTCGATAATATTAGCTTCCTCGCCTTTTTCAAGCAGCAGGAAAGCCTTTTTCTTCAGAAGCGATTTTTCTTTCGGGAAGATCGCGAGAACCTTATCTATGGCGGCTATCGCCGCGTTAACATTTTTCTGTTTGTTATAGGCGTCGATAACGCATCCGCCGTATAAAAGAATGACCTTTTTATTGCCGAGCCTTACAGCCTCGTCAAAGTACCCGTTCGCGTGAGGAAGAAGCGCTTCCAGCGCGGCATTCTTCGTTTCCATGGCTATTCTGAAGATCTCGACTGCGTCTTCATGAAGCGCCATCTTGTAATTAAGCTGAAACAGTTTTACGTAATGGTTAACGACATTGTGCGATTTATCGACGCTTAAAAGTTTTTTATAAACTTCCGCGGCGCGCTCGAATTCTTCGGACTGTGAAAGGCAGTCGGCGAGAAGCATGAGGTCCTCGATGGAATCCGGGCCTGATTTTACGACCGCTTCAAGCGTTTCAACCGCGTCCTTCGGTCGTTTATCCTCGATATAAAGCCTGGCAAGTATCCGAAGGACCGCGATATCCGGAGCTTCTCCCGCCGTGAGCTTTCCGGCTTTTTCCTCAAAAGTCGAAATAGCGCTTTTGATCTTGGCTTTTCTTTTATATAACGATACGAGTTCGCCTACGAATCCGAAATAAGGCGGTTTCATATTAAGAAGTTCCTCGTAATATATTTCCTCGACCGGCCTCAGTTTTATAAGCGTTTTATAATATTCTATGACCTCTTCATTTTGTTTCGCGGCCTTCAGGTAATTTATGAGATTTAAAATGATCTCTATGTTCTCGGGCGTCGAATCAAGCATTTCCTTCATTCTTTTAATCTGGGCGTCCATATCTTTTTGAGATAATTTGACCTCTCTTCCGGCCTTTTTCATGAAAACGCCGGCGGCCTTTTTTAAAATAATGAGGCCCATGAGAACCGAGATCGCTATAATAACTTTCTGGCCGTGGATATCCCACATGGCCTTTACTTCGTTCATGTTAACGGGAAGCTGCGATGGGCCTTTATCGCCGGCCGGAACGGCGGCCTGACCCTCAAAAACAAATTCCGACGGCACGGGATAGAATGAGGAGAAAGCGGCATCAATATTAAATTTCAATATCTGGACGGAATCTACCGTCGGCACCGCGAGATAAAGACCTTTGCCGCCCTCGGCCGGAGCGGCCTCGATAGTTTCGTAAAGCACTTTTCCTTCGACCGGAAGCTCCGCCAGGACCCGGCCCGTTCTTATGTCGTTTATAGACACGCGCGTCCCGCCCGAAGTCAGGCATATAAAAGCCATAATGTCGCTTGAAAAAGCGCATACCGGAGTAGTATTATATTTTTTTGATACCGGAGTTTTTATTTCCCATACGGCCGTCACATCCAGAAGGTCGAACCCGGCGTAACCGGCGGTGGTAGTAGCGGCAAGATATGCCTTGCCGGCTTTAGGATCGAGCGCGCCGGTCATCGATAAAGCGTTACCCGCAAGCGTAAGCTGTTTTTTTTCGACGGCCGCCGGCGCGGAAATATCGTATATTTTAAGTTGATTTTTAAAGGCTATAGCAAGAGCCGGCTTTGAAGCGGCGGCGGACGCCGTGTCAGGATAGAAAAGAAACGGGCAGTCATTCGCGGTAAAAACGCCGGCGCCCTTTGACTCAAGTTTGAAAACGCCTTTAGCGTCGCCTTTATGGATCTCGAAAGAACCTTCCTTTAAAACCGCGAACCACAGGCCGCCATCTCCGGCGTATAACGAAGAGACAGCCGCCGCGTCGCCGGAAGTTATGATCTGATTTTTTGAAAAGTCCGAAACGCGAAGCTCATGAACGCCGGATGAGTCGTGCACCATAAAACCCGAGGGCAGCGGTTTAACATCGAAGACCGGACCTTTAGAGCCGGCGGGCTCCGAAAAGAGTTTCTTGCCGGTGGCCGATTCGATGACATCATAAGCCGAATTTTCAAAAAGCACCATGATCCTGGTTCTGTCAAAGGACGGCGTTATTTTTTTTACGCGGTTGGCCACGATGTTCTGCCAGTCGTTCTTCTCTTCTTTCATGTCCGCGGCGATTATCTTGGAGATCAGTGGAATGACTATTCCCGTGCCGGCAGGCTTTCCGTAAAGAGTGACGTTTCCGCATATCGCGTTATCCGGTTTTTTTTCGGTATATAACACGAGATCGGCCGCCATTGCGTATCCTGAAATAAGCATAACGCCGGCAAACGCGAAAAAAAGGCATATTAATATTTTCGAATATATAACGCCGTTATTTTTTTTCATTTGAGAACTCCCCGGAATTAAAATGGTCGGATTTAACCGTGAAAGGGATCTTGACATCTTTCATCATGTCGTTCGCGTGAAGCGATTTAAAGTCTTTTGAAATGAATATTTTATAGGTCCCGCTGTAAAATGGGAACTCCGGGATGAATATGACGCTCGCGGGGCCGTAAACATGATATTTTCCAGGTATCACCCTGTTCGAATCGTCGCTTACATTTATAAAATCATCAAACGAGGTGCGCGGACTGATACTTTCGGAAAAGGTCAGAAGGATCCTGTCGAATGAATTGATCTCACGGACCTTCGCGTTAGGATATGAATATTTCAAAAAGAAGAGGACCTTCGAAACGCCGAAAGACCAGGTATAGGTTTCAGCGAGACATTTGCCGTTCACGCCCGCGATCTTGCGGCTCAGCATGATCCTGTAGGAAAGGCCGCCTTTTAAAGCCACCAGCGGACGGGCCTCGAGCCGCATCGCGCTCTGATTATAAGACGCCTCGATCGGAATTTTATCCCGGTTTTGATATAACGATATATGCTCCGTAAGGTCCGCGCCTTTCACAAAAGCCATTTTCTGATCGAACGCCGCGTAGATCAGGGGTTTTTCTTCAACAATACCCGATCCGTTCTCCGGAAACACCGATGATACCTTTATCGCCGGGCGGTCTGGCGAAGGCGCGGTGTAGTACTGATACATCATGGCCGACGGAAGGCGCTTGCCGGTCTTATCCGCGAGGCCGGTCTTGAAAACGAGCCTGTATTCGCTGTCATAAGCGAGTTTTTTCAGCGGCTTGACAGCGACGGTTTTCGCCGACCTGATATATTTTACTTCAACCGGCACCGGCAAACCGTTTCCGGAAAGCGAAACGAATTTCGCGTCGACTGTGTTCGCGTCGAGGTCCCGGTTGAATTCGGCCGAGAACGAAGCGTCTATATTTATAAGGCCTTCAAGGGTCGAAGGTGAGACTTTAAGTATCTTCAAAGACGCAAGGCCCGCAGTAGAAACCGTATGCGAAAGGGGTGCCGCGGAAGATGTGGAAAACGACGACGAAAGTGATGTCAAAAAAAAGAAGAAAAGAATAATTATAAATAAACTTTTTTGTTTCATAAAACGCCCGCCTGTATATATAATATTAATATCTTTGTATATTATCATATTTTCTCAAATAAATCAATCGGTTAAAACAACGGTGCGCGCCGTGCAAATTAAAATACGCGCCAGCCCATAAACCATGGCACGCGCGTATTTTAATTTATTTTTTCAGTTTTAAAAGCTTACTTCAATTTTTTATCAGGGGTCTCCGCGCTCGATATTCCGCCGTCGATGAGCCTAGGAGTGATGAATATTATGGTCTCGTTCTTTCTGGTCGTGTTGGACTGATTTCTGAAAAGCGCCGAAACGCCGGGGAGATTGCCGAAGAAAGGCACGTTGGTCCGGGACCTGGAATCTTCTTCTTCGATCAATCCCGCGATCACTATCGTATGGCCGTTTTTGACTATTACGTTGGTGAGAGTTTCCTTCGTTGATACTATAGGCTGGCTGTTGTCGACCTTGCCCGCGAGGCCCTGAACCTTGGGATTTACTTCCATGGCTATGTATCCGTCGGGATTTATGGCCGGCGTGACCTCGAGCCTGACCGAGACGTTCTGTTTTTCATAAGTGATGGAAGTTACGGGGCCGGTGGTCGTGGTAACTACCGTCTCGCGGCGCACGGGGTATGTCGTCTCGACGTTCACGAACGCCTTTTTGCGGTTGGCCGTAACAATGCCGGGGCACGCTATGACCTTCGAATTGTCCTTTTTCTGAAGCGCCTGCATTATCATGCGAAGCTGCATGGTCGAAAGAGTTCCGACCTTATAGGTTATGCCGCCGATGCCGTCGTCGCCGATCGGCGCGAAAGTTTTAAATCCGAGGCCGTTCTCCGTCTGGCCCTCGCCGCCGCCCTGCATGAGCCTGTTCCAGTTGACGCCCATGTTCTCGTCGCGCGACAGGTTGACCTGGACTATCCTTGCCTCTATCAGCACCTGTTTTGTTCTGACGTCGAGCTGGGTTATGAAACTTTCAATTTTAGCCAGATTTATGGGTGAAGCGGTTATTATCAGGCTGTTCGTCGTCTTGTCGGACTCGATCAAAAACGCGTCGCTCGTCACGCCGAGAACAGTTTTAAGGCTTGAATTAAGCGTCGTTTTAAGATCTTCGGCGGCCACGTATTTGCACTGAATTATTTTCGACGTCGTCTGAGCCATGTCGAGACGCTTGATTATGGATTCCATCTTGACGACGTTGCTTTCGATGTCGGTTATTATAAGAGTATTCGTTCTGCTGTCAACTTCCATCATGCCGATCTCGAGCGTCAGGGTCTGCTGGAGCATCGCCTTTATCTTCGCGGCGTCGGCGTAATTTAAAACAATGAGTTTGGTCATTACGCGGTCGGTGCCGTTGATACGGTCGAGCGCCTCGATCATCTTCTTAAGATTTTCAATGGTCGCGGCGTTATCTTTTATTATGAGAGAATTCGTTTTTTTGTCGACAATGATCGTGCCGTTCGGCGACTTCACGTTCATGACGATGTTGCTGACATCGGCGGCCTTGGAGTTTTTAAGCCGCGCGATAAGCGTTTCCATCTGGGTCTGATCGGCCTGTTTTATCTCGACCATTTTATCGGTTATCGTGTACGCCAGTCCGTAATTTTTGCATATGTTTTCGAGAACGCTTTTAACCGTCGTATCCTTGACGTATAACGTTACATTGCCGTTTATATTATGGCTGACCGACGCGTTGAGTTCGGCGGAACGCAAAAAGCCTTCGAGAACTTCCCATATAGGCCTGTTGGTAACGTTAAAAGAAATTTTTTCAGCGAGTTTTTTCTCGGTTTCGGCGTCTAACACGGCCTCTTTTTTATCGGCGTCCTTATTGCTCGAAAACACCCACATGGGATCGGCCGCGGCAACGCCGGAAGCGGGACCGGCGGACTGGCCGCGGGATGAGGAAGACACCCTGAAATCAGTGGCGTGACCCATGCTTCCAGTCTGGGACTTCGTTATGCGCAACAGCTTGTTGTCGCTCATGAGGATATTGATGTAAGCGGGGCCTGTAACTTCGGAGCGTTCGGTTATCCGAAGGCCGAGGCTCGTGAATTCGTCTTTCAATTTTGATATGAGATCGGAAAGTTTCGCGTATTTTTCATTATCGAGAAGGACTTCGGTCAGAACCTCGTTCTTTTCCTTGAGCGCGAACCTGTTCTCATCCTTGAAATATTTCGATAGCGCGTTGACGAAATCGATCTTCCACAGCGAATACCCTTTCTGATAGGCGAGATTGAACCACTCGCGCGTCTCGCGGCCGTCGACGAATTCCTGTATCTCGAGATACGCCGCGTCGCCGGCAGGCATTTTGAATTCCTCCGCGCGCGCGGCCCCGTCCAGGGAAGCCATTACCGGACCTCCCGCGAAGACGGCCGCGGCGAATATCAGCGACAATGAAACATATAGTAAATAATGAGGTGTTGAGTTCATCTTTTTCCGCATATCACTGCTCCATATTTCTTTCAATATTTTTTTCCTTCACGAGAACGCACTTTATTATCCTGCCGTCCGGGGCTTTTATGTTGACGAATTCGTCGTCGATCTCCACTATTTTATATCCGAGGTAGGGCTTTTCAAAATACCATATCTTTGAATTTATTATCGCGCAGCCGCCCTTTCCTGTTTTTATTATGCCTTCCACCTTGAAATTCTCATCCGGCGACTGGCCTTTCGGTTTTTGAGCGTTAGACGCCACAGTATCGGCCGCCGTTTTCTCGGGGGCGGCATAGGTCCTGGCTTCATCGTCCCTGACCACCGGTTTGAGTTTTTCGCCCGGCCTGTAGAACATGTCTTTTTTTATAAGCGCCTTGAATTTTTTGATATCCGAACCGTTCTCGAAGGAAGCCGCGGCGCAGGCTCTGCCGTGTAAAATGAAAGGCGCGGCCAGTACGGCGAATAAATATAGAACAAAAATAATATTTCTTCTCACAAAGTACCACCGCCGGCGGCGAATTTTACTTCGAGTATCATTTCCAGCGTTATTACCGCCTCTATTTTTCCGTCATCGGTTCTCGAAGCGTTGAATTTCCGCGTCGCGAAATTCAATTTTTTGAAACCTTCGATAAAGTTCATGAACATAAGAAATTCGGCCGTCGTCGATCTTAGAACTATCTCCACCGGAAGCACCTTGCATAATATCCTTGCGGCTTCGTCCGGCGCGCCGGATGCGTCTTTCGGCAAAAACACCCTTTCATAGATCCTGTCGAACTGCGCGTGTTTTTTC
The DNA here is from genome assembly GCA_964551445.1 of uncultured bacterium. Classification (GTDB taxonomy): domain Bacteria; phylum Muiribacteriota; class UBA9980; order UBA9980; family UBA9980; genus DAOPXV01. The sequence continues at coordinate 25,191 of CAZKCG010000053.1, forward strand.
ATGAATTTTATATCGAGCGAATTTTTTTCGGCGAAATTGGTAACGGCGTTCAAAAGCTGTATCGCGGCGTCCGACCCGAGGATCAAACCGTTGAGATGATCGAGCTCGGCTTTTTTGGAAGCCATCTCCTCCGCTTTCGCCTGCGCCGCGTCATCCTCGGATTTTAATCTGTCGAACTTCGAGCGCGCGTTATCGCAAATATTTTTCGTCTTTTTAAGAGAGAACTCCTGCGCGGGATACACGAAGCTGAAAAAAACCAGCGGCATGACTATTACAAGCGCGGTTATTATTATCGCCCGGTCGCCGCTTCTTAATTTTTCGGAGCCTTCAAGCGCGGCGTTATAGTATTTCTTTACCTTCTCTATCATTGTTCCGGGGCCGCCTCTTTATTATCGCCGGCCATGGCGAGCTGACATTCGAACTCGAATTCGATGTGATTATCTATCTGTTCGGTTTTTTTAACGACCACGCTTTTAAAATTCCTGTTCTTTTTCAGTGTTTCATTGATCTTTATGACGCGGTCGTAAACCGTTGTCGATCCCGAAAAACTCAGCACCGCGTTATCATCGAAGGAGTAATTTAAAGCCGTAAGATTGGCGTCGGCGGGAACCGAATCCGAAACGGCTATCAATAACATATCAATGCCGCTTTTTTTGAACTCGATGAACTCTTTAGCCCGCATTTTCTTCTGAAAACCGTCATATTGTTCGGATATTTTCTTTCTTTTCGCGAGCGCCTCGGCCGATCCGAGTTCGTTAGATCTGGCCTCAAGAACGGCAGTTTCAGAAGAATAACCGTAGCCGGTAAGAAAATTTTTAACAAGCAGTGACGAAAAAACGAATGAATAAACGGCGGCTATCATTAACGCGGAATTCAAAAAACCCAGCATGGTGATCTTTTTGAAGGCCGGAAATTTCGCCGATAAATAATTGGTCACCGCGTCCGCGGCCTGCGGCTGAACTGTCTTTTCCTGCTCCTTCTTCTTTAAGAGGTTTATTCCGTATTCCGGAAAGAAATATTCGCAGAATACCGCGCCGAGGCTTAAAAACGATGTGTTGAATTTTTCGCATATGCTAACGCTGCAGCTGCCGTTCTCTATCACTTTCCATGTCCCGGCCTTGGCGACGGACGCGTCATATGAGTCCATAAAAAACTCCAGAACACCCGGGATCTCTGAATTTCCTCCATAAAGAACTATCTTTTTCAGCGCCTGCGTCGTTACCGTCGAATCCTGAAAATGGGCCGAAAAATAACCCGTGCTCAAACGGACGCGCTGAAAAAGCTTTTTGAAGGATACGTTCAAAACCTTGTGCAGATTTGAATTTGGAAGCGAGTCGTCTAAATTATCGACCTCATCCTGAGATATTATGCCGACCTCGAATTTCTTCTCTTCCGCTTCGGCGAGCGTCATATCCTGCGAATCCGGATGCATGGTCTTGATAACGGTAGTTAAGGTCGAGCCGCCCATGTTTATATCCTTTGAAAATTTCAAGCCGGACTTTGAAACGAAATTGACCGTCATCTGAGAACTTCCGAAGTCCAGGAACATAACCACCTGTTCCGAATTAAGATCATCTAAAACGCCCGTGCGTTTAGCGAAAGAATGTACCGCCAGAGCCGCCGGAGCGACGCCCGCTATCTCGAGGCCGGCCATCCTCGCTATCTCGTTAAAATTGTAAATATGCCTTGTTTCGGCCGCGGCGACTACTATTTTTATCTTTTTCTGACTTATCCCGCTTTCGTTCTTCTCGTCGAATTCCTTTATTATCTTATAATCGAAATAACAATCGTCGATGAGATAGGTTATCTCTTTTTTCAGCTCAAACCGGATCGTCTTTTCAAGAGATTCAACCGGCATCTTCGGAAAATCCATCTGACGAACGATAACGCTCGAGCCGCTCATTACGAAAACAGCTCGTTTACTCGTCATTCCGGAATCCGCGATGATCTGGCGGATCAATTCGGCGGCTCTTTCGCTGCCGGACGCTTCCGCCCCGAAAACGCTCATTACCGCGACTTTATTAAATGAAACGATATCGCCCGAAACCGTACCTTCGGCGATCTTTATCGCGGCGGTGCCTATGTCTATTCCTAGTATCGTTTCATTTACTGCCGCTTTAGCGGTTTCTTCAGCCATTTTTCATTTCCGTCATTTTAAATTTTATGTTTTAAAAACTTATCTTACCGTGACCGTCACGCCGGCCGCCGCCGTATTCGTCGCGTCACGAACAAGAAGCGATACTTCGCCTGTTGAAATCGCGGTTATCGTCACGCTCGTTTTCGTAGTGCTCGATATTTTAGCCAGAAGCCCCGTGTCCGGGTTCAAAGTCCATATAAGCGAGGTCTCGGCAGTTTTAGACTGTTCGTTAACATATTCGGCTATGTATTCGCGCGACGCTCCTACCAATAGCGCATCAGATGTTATGTTTTTAAACTTTATATAGGGTTTGGTCTCGCCTACGGCGCCTTCGCCGACGCCGAAAGGAACCGCTAAGGTCCTGTTGCCGGCGGCCAGCAATATCTCGGCGCTTCCGACGACCTCGCCCCTGCATACCGCGAAATAGGAATCATTTGAAACGTACCCGTTAAGTATCTTCACTATCTTTTCATCCGTCGATACGGCCGTCACATAAGTGTTGGGTATGGTCTCCCCTCTTTCGTTAAATGCTTTGCCCTCGATTATCAGATGATCGCTGACCTTTATATTCGACACGCTTTTAACTTCGGCGCCGGCGCGGTAGGCTTTGATACTCGTGACATCGTAATACGCGTCATTCCTTCCCAGTTTGTAATTATCGGAGACGCAGCCGGTTGAATTCATAAATGCCCAAAGGACGGTCAAAATGAATATACCGATCCAGAAATTCCGTTTTTTTAACATAGCTAAAAGCCGACCCCTTTATTCAAATTTTTTTATTCCGGTTAAAATTAAAACTACACTTTATCTCTATATCGGCTTTTTTTCCGCCGATTTTAAATAAAATTTTTTTGATGGCTAAAAATGCGCAAAAATAATAATTCCGGCGGCGGAAAGTTACTGAAGAACTTCCCGCTGCCGGAATCAAGTTTGATCTATATCTACAAAATCGGCGGCCGTCTTAATTTTTTTATGAAACTATTCCGTGCGCCTGGTCTCAACATTAAGCACGTTCGTCCTCATCAGAGTATGAAGAACAACTATCGGCAGTTTTATCGCGGTGGTGTTCTTCCGGCCGTCCCTGGCCACTATGAAAAAGAACGGCTTGGTCGCGGGAGCGAGATTCTCGGGCGGAGTGGGATTTCTGAACTGACCGTATGAAGTGAGCAGATTTCCGTTAGTCTGCCAGCCGTTCATTATCTCACTGAGCGTCTCGGCGTCGCCAAGATTTCTGGAATCGACGTAACAGTTGCCCGTGCCCATATCGGTGGCTCCGGGGGGGCAGGGCGCGGGCGACATATCGCCGTCGACGTTGTCGCTCAATGTTATTTCAAGCTTGGTCCTTGATTTTTCGACGAGCTCAAGCGTGTCGCCGCCAGTGTTTTTAACGATCTCGTCGAAATTATAATACGCCACGTTCACGGGCGAATAGTCGTTATAAGCGGGCGACAATCCCACGTTTTTACCGTCGAACTTAATAATATAGGCAGGCTGGGCGTTCACAAGGCCGACCGCTATGTCCGGATCCATGGTCATAGGAGTGAACTGCTTGCATTTAGTGGCGTCCGCTATCGGCGTGTCGGGAAATACGGGATTACTCTGATTGGGTATGGCAGCGGCCGAATTATCGAGATTAAAATCGCCTACGCTCGCGTTAGCGCTGCCGAACGTTTTGAACACCAGTTTTCCAGGATTGGCGGGATCTTTGTCGAGGACGTCGTTATACGAAGCGTGATGAAGCTTGTGGCCGCTGGTGCCGCTGACGTTGGCGCCGGTGGCGGTTATGGCGTATTTACGGTAAATATTGTCGCGCGATCTGAGGGCGGTGAAAGTCACGGTCGGAGCGTCGTTGTCTTCGACCGTTATATAGGCCGGAGCATTCGAATATTCGAGCTCGTTGGGGCTTCCGTTAACATCGAGGGTCTTTTTCGTGCTTGCTACGTTCACCTCGCCGGTGTTTCCGTTGTTATCGGCGTCGCCTATGATGTTTCCGGAGGCGTCTTTGCCGGTGGCGAACATCGGAAGCCTGCCCACCATGTCATATGGAATATCGTTCGACCCGAGATCGCCGCGGTCGGCGTTCTGGCCGGCGTCCGGAGCGTTTACAAGAAACGCCGCCTGGCGGTACGGAGCGCTCTGACCGTAGCCGGGATATTGATTGATGGAATCCGGGCCGGTCGTCGCGGGGTTGACGCTCTGGACCTGGCCGGGCAGTTTCGCCTGGGGCGCCGGAGTTATCGTTCTTAAAAGCGCCTTCTCCACGGTGGCTCTGTCAAAGGCCATTTCACTGTCGCTGACGGTATCCGTCGGCAGGTCCTTGAACGCGAGGCTGAGAGAATTTTTTCCGAGAAGAGCCTTCAATTTTGAAGCGCCGTTCAGAGATGTATTCGGGTTGTTGTCGCAAACGATGTAATTTATATCTTCGGGATAAGGGTCGCCGGTAGTTCCTCCGGTGAATTTGATCCCGGCCGCGGGGGCTTTGCCGTCAGCCAGCGCGTCCGCGGGTTTCGGGTTATTGGCGGGATCGGCGTTGCCCATAAAATAAGCCTGGGGCGCCTGTTTATCGTTGACCGTGATCTGATATCCGGCCGGCTCCGCCGCCGTAGCGTTTATCGCGGCCCAGTTATCGGACACATACATCGTCTGGCCGAAATCGCCGTCTTTCACAAGATCATAATAAGCGTATATCTGATTTCCGGCAGCGTCTTTTACGAGAGTTCCGGCGTTGTCCTTCTTCGGCGACCTGCCTTCCCATTTAAGTTTCGGATATTTGAATTTTATATACAGGAAGTATTTGCCGGGTGCGAGAGGCATATCAAAGGCGTATTGAAGGTTAAGGGTGGCCGTGAATTTCCTGTTGGCGTCCTGGATCTTGGACCAGGTAACGGCGTTCGTGTTCGTTCCGGCGAAAGGCGTGATATCCGAAAGCCTGCCTTTGGCTATGAGAATATCCGGAACCCTTTTTGGGTCGGACGAATTAGTAACGGTCGCGTCGATGGTGGTTCCGCATCTGTATTTAGCCGAAACTTCGCCCGTGTTACAGTCCTGGGCCGCGATGTACCACTCGTATTCGATACAGCCGCGGTCCGCGAGGTTTAACGCTTTCGTCGGATCGGAAGTGGTTCCGACGCCGGCTATCCATAAAGCAGTGGTGTTATTGGTGCCGTAGATCGACGCTCCTCCGGCGGCCGCGCCGATAACGATCCCTCCCGGGGGAACTTCGCCGAAATTTCTGGCTTTAGTCTCGGTTTCGAGCGTTCCGTTGGCAAGTTTCGCGTTCGTAGGTTCGGCGGGCGCTCCCTTGGCGTAATCTTCGCCTTCGCCGTTGAACGCGGGAAGGCCCCAGTCGGCCAATACGGTTTTCGGATAATCCCATACGCCTATGCCGTTGAAAGTTTCCATTAAGGCGCCCGGATTTTCATGGTTGAACGATCTGATGAATTTCAGGTCCGCCGTGGCGGTCCAGATATTAACTGAATTTTCATCGACGATCTGCGGCCCGGTTATGGCTATGTTGGTTATATATTTGTCGGGTACCGGCATTTTCGCGGTAACGACAACGTATCTTTCGGAAACGTAGTCTTCTCCGCCGTCTTTGATGCCGTTGCCGGCCGTGCCGCCTCCGGCGCCGTTATCGAAGAACAGATAGTGCGTCGTGGCGTCCTTACAGCCTGGAGCGACCTCGCGGTCGGATATATATGAAGGATATCCGAGCTTGGAATAATCCCATTTTTTAGCTGACGCGATAAGGCTTATTTTATATATTCCCGGTTCTTTGGGTGTGAACGCGAAATCGGAAGGCGAGTCAGACTTGAAAGCGTCTTCCAGCCCGGGCGTCTTATCGGCGTTCCAGGCTCTCGGAGTATAACTGTACCATGAACCGTCGGCAAAGTTCACTGAATTGGACTTGGCGCCTTTTCCGCCCAGCGCGTTCCAGCTTGTCGGAGCGGCCGTCATTTTGCCCAGAGTGATATTTCGGGCGGGCGCTGTGGTCGAAGTAAAATTAGTATCAGGCACGACAGCCTTCTTCATCGGCTCGACCATTTCAACGCGCCAGTAGTAACAAGCCGTTGCGGGACGGACGGAGTAGTCGAATCCGCCCTTTATTCCGTTGTTATTCTCGTCTTTAAGCACGAGGCCCGAAATGATATTCTTTTTAACCAGATCGTCCGAGAATTTCAAAGGAGTGTTTTCCATATAGCAGCGGTATTGAGTATCTTCTGCCACTTCGTCGCCGGGAGTGACGCTCTCGGTGATACCGCCAGCCGTAGTGGTCGAATAGGTGAGATCTTTAAGCTTTATGTTCTGTGTGGCCGTCGTGGCGGAAGACACGATATCGACGCACATCCTTTCGTCGTTTCCGGAAGGCGGGCCGGCGAGGTTTATCGTCGCCAGGTCGATCTTTATGTTGTTGACCAGAGGCGGTATAGGTTCCGGCTTGCCGCGCGAAACCAGAATCGTGCCGTTAGCGTCGGAGAAGGTTTCCAGCACGATTGCGTTTTCATTGCCGACCGTAAAGTCGTTCAGCTTGGTCTGGGTCTTGGTATAGTATTCGATCTGAAAAAGCTCGGTAGCGGCGCGGGCCGAAAATTTACGATACCACATCCACACGTTCTTGCCATCCTGAAGCGTCGGACCTTCAGGTTTTCCGGGCGTCGTAAGAGGCTTCAGATCGGTGACCGTCGAATCCTTGCTCCAGAAAGTGTCCGAGCCCGAAGCGTTATCGAAAACCGCACGCGGGTCGGTAAGATAATAGACGCTTCCGCTTCCGTCGCCCGCGATCGCCTTAACGTCGTTTGGCACGGGTATCTCTCCGTCTTTCACTGGATCGCCCGTGACGGGAGTATAAGCGGTCATTTTATTCCATTTCAATTTTTTGGTCTTTCCAAGATCGAACTGTTTATTGGCCGCGCCGGCCGCCTGAAGAAGCAGGTACCTTACGCCGCCCGTACCGTCCCACTGATCGGCCACCGTGAAATCAATGACATCCCACCCGCCGTAAGTTACGGGAGCGGTGTAAACATAGTCTTCCGCAGCGTTTTTAGTCGCGGCGCCGATACTGCAGGTTTGAGGGAGCAGCGCCTGCGAAGGGTCGAGTCCGGGGTAATCGGCGCTGTCCACCTGCGGTATGCCGAAAGTGTTTCCGGCGACGAGCTGGATGGTGCCTCTTTTTATTTTCGGCGTCGGAAGCGACGAATAAACATAGCGGCGCCCCGCGCCCGTCGTGGTAAAACCGATCTTATATTCGGTCGTAATTCCCGAATCGGTCGCCAGCGTATCGCCGACATGCCCGGATTCGCAACCGCTATGGCGCATGAACTTATATTTCATATTGGTGGTATTGAAAACGTTTTCAAATATATCCTTGACGGTCCCGGCGATCATGCCCGCGGGCAGAACGGTCCCCGCCGGAATTTTCTCGACGTAATGACTGACCCATAAAGATATTCGCTGGATCTGAAAGTCATAATGTATCCACATTTTCGCGAATTTCATACCTTCATGGTTTCCGGTCAGTTTGATGTTGTTCCACGCGAGATAGTCGCCCGGGAACCAGACGTCTTCGGGCATTCGCTTTATCTTGGCGGCGTTCGCCGTCGGATATTTCGCGCTGTAATTGGTGTTAAAGGTGTCGGTGACCTTTGTAATGAAATCGAATCCCTTGGTAGTGGCGGGAGGGGTCGAAACCATATCGATAAAATTCGCCTTGTAGGAACCGCCGTACTGCCCGGCCGTCAGGTGATAGTCTGAAGCGAAAGGGCGGTCGCGCTTGGACCATTTTATAGTTTCGCTCCAGAAAGGCTCTTTCTGGTGCAAATGCGCGATATCCGCGCCGCCGTCCTTGGACACGAAATTGAGAACGTCATAAAAAACCTTGTTATTGATGTCGCGCCCTACGCCGGCGATACCGCAGCCGTGAGGCGGATCGACCGGAACGTATAATTCACCGGCCGGCTGAACGTTTTGAACGCTCGTCAGCCCCGCGTCATATTTTCCGGCCAGAACGTAAATATTTCTGAACTGGTCGACGGCTATGGCCTGGTAGTTGTTCATTTTGGTGGGATCGCCGAACATTTTAACGCCGTCCGGATTTATCGTCACGCGCTTTCCGGTAGCGTCGATCTTCTGGCTCGCGTAAACGCCCATTCGCAAACCCTCGCCGATCATGACATAAACCTCGCCGTTACGGCTGTACACGTCATCCGCGGCGAAAGATGTATTAAAAGACCCGATAACGAATAAGTTAATAAGAACTGATAATGATAAAACGAAAATGATCGTTCTTTTGAGCATAATAACACCGTCCCTTCATTTAAAGGCTGTTTCAATAATAAATAACAACAAGAAAATCGCCTCTTATACTAATTATATTAAATAAGGCGAAACTTATCAACCTTTTTTCAATATTTAAACTTTTGACTTCAATGAAACAACCCCGAAACCATTGAAAAATAAACTGAAATAATTCGACGCGGCTTTTACCGGTCGGCGTTTTTCACGTTATCGTAATACATTTTTGAGATCACTTCGCTTGCCGCTTCGGCTTTTTCCTTCGGCACTCCGTTCCTCACCATAATGCTTATAAGAGTGAACCAGGTAAGGTCGGTGCCGCCGTATATGAAGGGCGTCGAAGTGACGCTTGCGATCGGTTTAAGCCTCATCAGATACTTTTTTGAAAAAAAGAGTTTTGACGCGTTCTTCTTTTCATTGTCGGCAGAGAGCTGCTTCAGAAATTTCACGTGCTCCGGCGCCTTCATGGTCTCATCATCTGAATTTTTCAGCGATTTCGCGTCGAACGTATTTAAAAGGTTCATTGCTTTGGAATAATCCGGACCGCCCGAAAGCAGTTCCTCGAGTTCTGAATTTATCTTTTTTTTCTCTTCCAGGCTTTTATCGCCGGGGCGTTCATTTTGAAATTCTGATACCGCCAGACTGAAATTTATTACGGCTTTTACTCCGTTCTTTTTGGCCGCGATCTTTACCTCTTCTTTTATTTCATTGTTTATCTCTTCGAATTTTTCAGCGGTTTCCTCCGGAGTGAGATAATATATTTTTAAAAGCGATCGCTGTATCTTTTCATAGGAATCCAGAAGGTCGGACATTTTTTTGTTTTTATTCTGAAGAACGCCGTCGAACTTGGCCTCTATCTTATTTAATTCCTCGGTCCTTAGCGCCAGAAGATTCCTTTTAGCATCCTCTGATCCGGCGCTCTGGATCTGTTTATCGAATTTTTCATTAACCGGCATGGCCTCGGCCGCTTTATCCGCGCCGAGCCTTTGGATCTCCTGGTTCAAAACATCCATTTCGCCCTTCAGCCTTTTGATCTCGGAAGAATTAGCGTCCGCGGCTTTTTGAAATTCGTTCCGCCTGTTTTGCGTCACGGTTAAAAAATCATCATAAGTAGTGTTTTTAGCCGGCAGCTTTATAAAAAGATCGACCTTCGGATCGTAATACTGCATCATCGGATGAAATGCGTATATAGCCGCGACATCGACGGTCCCCAGAAATATTTCCTCCGCTTCTTCTTCGGACGCTGACGCCGTCGCGCGCTCAGATATCCCGAATAAATTAACGCCTGAATAACCGGCGCTGAAAACGGACACCATAACAAAAGCGGCTAAAAAAATGAGCAACCTTCTTTTCTTCATTTGGATAACAACCTCCATAAAAATTTTATTATTGACATTAAAATTAAAGTTTCTTTATTTTCCGGTAAATTTAACCGATTTCAACCAGTTTAATTTAACCTTACCTTTCTTGATTTTTCAAGCACCAGCGGGCTTTGAGATATTATTCGCGACATTATAGCGCGTTTTTTCCCATTATAGGTCCCTGTCGAAAAGATCGAATCCGCGGTTCCATCGCCATTGCCGTCCTTGATCTCAGCCCTGTAATACGCGTATTTAATATCCGCGTTCGACTCGTCCTCATCGATTTTGACCTCGATCGTGCCGTCTATCGCGCCGAGAAACTTTCTGTCGTTCGAAACGCTTGAAGCCGCGTGAGAAAGCCCTGATTCGGCGGCGCTGTAAGCCTGTATCGAATCGAGTTCGTGCAACGATATGTCGAGCTCGTCGGACGATGTTTTCAGCGAAACCGTGGCCAGCATCATTATGGTCATAACGACCATAAGAACTACCACAATGGACGCGCCGCGGCTGTTTTTGTTTTTTTTCATCATAATTCAACTATCATTTTAAAGCTTTCATTAATGTCGTCTTTTTTAGTGGTTATATCGATGTTGATCGAATAGATCTCGTCGCCCCTGTGCCACTCCCAGAAATTCTTGTCGCACGCTATCTGCGCTCCGTCCCTGTCAAAATAAGAAAAAGATATTTTTTCAACGTTTGAAATGACCGTATCGTCGACATATTTATAATTCCCGGCTTCGTTACGCGCGAACGAATATCTTATCTGTTTCAGAACATTTCCCTCGTCGTCGAGCTCGGCTTCTTCGGTGACGGGAGTTTTAACGTAAAAAGCGTGATTGATAAGCGCGCCCGAAGTGTCTTCCTCGTAAAACATCATGCCGTCATCGCAAAAAAGGTTGGTGCCCGTTATAAAATATTTTTTTTTATCCTGCGCGCCCATATTCGTCCCCGGCGAAACGACCGGTATCTGCTTCTGATCGAACGATGAAAATATATTAAAGACGGAGCGCACGGCCGCCGATTGTTTCCTGACGCCGATGAAAAAATCGACCGGTCCCGCCGCGGCGCCGTCGAGCAAATGAGTGAGATCGCTAACCGACGAAGTATTTATCTCGACGGTCGACCCCGGACTGACGCTCGCCGTTAACTTTACTGAATCGGCGTCTCCAAGAAAACTTCCGACCAGCAATTTCGAAGGTTTCGAGCCGAACGAGAACGAAAACGACCCGTTGTTCAAAGCGCCCTGTTCCTTGAAAATTTCGCATACGTAGCTGCCCCGGAAATCGCCATTATAAACATAGCCCAGAGCCGAAAGCTTCTTAATGAGAACCTCCTGCGTGCATTCTTCAACATTCTGACCGGAATGGGTCAGATACTGGCTGAAACCAAGCTTATCATAAAGCGGAAGGTTGGTCCCCTCGAGAGTTCCGACCATGACGCTCGCGAGGCTTCCAAGGGCAAAAAAACCCTCTTTTCTCATAAAAATATTATGGTTGTTGTTAGACTTGAACTGTATCTTGTCTTCTATCAATTTTTTCAGATATCTTACCGATCCTACGGTTTCGGCATGTATCTGAGAGTTCTTGTAAGATCTCAATCCGACGGCGTAAAACTGATAGACCGCCTGCATAACGATGGCAAGCAGGACGACGACCATCATGACCTCGGAAAGGGTAAAACCCTTAAAACGCCGGAACGAATGCCACGGGCCCGAAAGGCCCTTTAAATTTAAATCAGTAATAACGCTCATTTGACCTCCGCGATCCCGGTCGATTTGCTTATCTTGATTACAGCCTCGGAGTTGACCGCCGATGATGTTAATTTAATAAGCGCCGCGCTGTCGGGGACCGGCACCGAAACGCCGTCGTCGGTGGGAACTCCGTCGTCGCGGAAGATTATCCAGAAAGGCTGGGGATTCGCCTGAAAATTGGTTATAACAAGACTCGGGTCGATAAACTGTTTTTCGGCGTAAGGTTTAACGAGAGCGGGGTTATTGTAATTCGAATAAGTTATAGCCGTATCCGACGGGAAACTGTAGATGCAGTATTCACCGTCGGACTTGAATATGACGCCATAAACGCGGTTGTCGGAAGCCGTAGCCGAAAGGCCGCGCGCAACCTTCAGCGTGCTGATAATTTCAAAACACGTGGAATTGATCCGGCCGTGATGATACGAACTGAGCATCGCGGGATATGAAACGGCGGCTATAATGCCGAGTATCACGATAACGGTTGAAAGCTCGACAAGAGTGAAACCGGAACGGTATGTACTTTTTTGAAAACAAGATATCCGCATGTCGCGCCCCTGGAGTTTCATTCTCGGATAATGC
>CAZKCG010000054.1:0-35140 GCA_964551445.1 uncultured bacterium
CAGAAGATTCGTCTGGAAGGCTATTTCGTCTATCGATTTAATTATCTTTGAAACGTTCGCTGCCGCTTCGTTGATCTCGTTCATGGCGGCGGTCATTTCGATAACCTGGGCGTATCCGCTTTCGGCGGTATTGCTGGTTTCCTTGGCGAGCTGATCTGCCTGTGCGGCGTTTTCGGCGTTCTGTTTCGCGCCGGAATTTATCTGCTGCATCGATGAACTTATTTCTTCGAGCGAGCTCGCCGATTCGGTAGCGCCCTGAGAAAGCGACTGGCTGGCGTCGGAAACCTGTCTGGCTCCGGTATTTACCTGATCGACCGCGACCGATACCTGATTTAATAATTCATTCATCGAATCTATGGTTTTATTTAAAGCGTTTTTCAGGATCGCATGATCGCCTTTATAATCTCCGGTGACGGCGGTATCCAGATCGCCCCCGGCCATTTTTTCAAGGCAGCCTCGCGCCTCGTTGACGGGTATAATAATATTATCGAGCATTTTGTTGACGCCGTCCACGAGCTTTTTATATTCGCCGTAGTGTATGGACGCGTCCGCCCGTTTCGAAAGATCTCCATCGTGCGCCGCGCGCATGAGAGTATCGGTGTCCATGACAAGAAAATTGATGTTTAAAATGCATTGGTTCAAACTGTCTTTCAGTTTGTTGAATTCACCGTTATATTCACCTGTGACGCTGTTATCGATCTTTCCGTTACTGAGATCCTCGAGGTATTTTATGGTTTCGTTGATAGGCGTTACGAATGCGACGAACGTTCCGTTCATGCCGCTTACGACCTTTTGAAAGTCGCCCTTATGTTTCGTTTCGTCAGCTCTGGTCATAAGTTCTCCCGCGGCGGCCGCCGTTGAAAGTTTTACCGCGTCGGTTATGAGGCGGTTGACCGAGTCTATGCATTCGTTAAGACTGTTTTTTATATCGTTGAATTCGCCTTTATATTCTTCGGTTATCTTAGGCGGCATGTTTCCCTGAGAAATTTTATGGATATAATCTGAACTTAATTTAAGAGGTTTGATAAAGGCATCCATGATCTCGTTTATTCCTGAGACTATGGGTTTGAATTCAAAGTTTAAGGCTTCTACGTTTCCGCGCTTTGAAAGGTCGCCTTCCAATATGCCGAGCGTGATCGCTTCCGACTCTTCGGAAAGTTTTTTGATGTTGCGGTAAATTCCTCCGCTGATAATGAACGCTAAAAAAAGTGATATGGCGAAGGTTATTAAACCGGTTTTTATAGAGCTTTGTGAAAGATTGTCTGCAATACCCGTAACTTTGCCGACGGACGCCATGAATTCGTCGGTGTAAGTTCCGGCGCCTATGACCCAGTCCCACGGCTCGAAATAGAGACAAACGGCGGTTTTATGTCTTGCGTCCTTTTCGTCTTTGTTTTTCCAGTTATAGCGTTCGATATGCGTCTGGCCTTTTTTAGAAACGGTATTATTCACCATACTCTGAATGAATTGCTTTCCGTCGCTGTCTTTGGATTCCCAGATGTTTTCACCGTCGCGCGCTCCGTCTTTGGAAATTATATATTTGCCCTTCTGATCGCCCGTTCCGCCAAGAATATACACATAGCCGGTTTTTCCGACCTTTATCTTCATTATTTCGGATCTTACGGTCGGAACGCTTTCCTGTTTTATTCCGACGTAGTACATTCCTATGATCTCACCGGAATCGTTCTTTAACGGGGCGTAAGATGTGACATACCAGGAATCGACGACGAAAGCCCTTCCGCGAAATTCTTTTCCGGAAAGGATGTTCGAAACGATCGGATTTGCCGTTCCATCAGGATTTACGGCTGGAATGAAGGTCCCGACCGCGCGTTTTTTGTCGGATCCTATAACGGTGGTCGCAACCCTTAACATATCGCCTTTTTCATTCATTTTTTGAAAGATCGTGCATGTGCCGCCGACGAGTTTGACGACTTCATCGACGACAGGCGTTGTTTTTTCGGCATCATAGTTCTGGCCGATCCATGAGCCGGACTGATCGATCCAGGCTTTTCCAAACGACAGTTTAGGGGTTTCTATTTCGGATGCTTCTTTAGTAAGCTGGTTGACGGCTGACCATTTTATCGTTTCTTTGGAAACTGATATTCCACCAACCTTTTGGATGATTCCTCCGGCCACTTTAAGATTCGCCGCGACGAATTCGGTCAAAAGGTCGTTCTGCGATTCTAAAAGAGAGTGGACATTTTTCACGATATTCTGCAGATCGGTCATCATGAGGGCGCTTATTTCTTCTTCTATATGTTCTTTCATGCGATCTTTCTCATAATTTATCAAGGCGAGCATTATCAAAATTGGAGTGAGAGCAGCAAATATACCCATTAATATGATCTTTGATTTTATCGTGATCTTCATAATGTCCCCCCTTTCATAGGAAGAAAATCCTGTTAAGATTTGAACCTTGAGTTTTTTGTCAATGAGCCGGGTTTCTGATTTACATTAATAACAGAATTTTGTTATAAATTCGGTTGCCGGAAAAAAATGCTAAAATTTGCCGAAGTCCTTGTCGTCTAACGATATTATATCCCCGGGATTTATTTTTTCACCTGACCGCTTTTCTCCGGGTGTATTTTTGATATGGGCCTGCTGTTTTGATGTTACGCTTTTTACTGTTTTCATGGCGCCGCTTGAGGCAGCGGTTTTATTTTCATGTGACGCGCTTTTATTTGAAGCTGTCTGAGCAGGCCTGGTTCCAGCCACAGCCTGCCTGGCGGCCTGGTTTCCGCTCTTGACGTAAGCCGTGACGACTTCCGTTTTCCCGCCTTTGAGCTTGAATTTAGCCAGAAGCGCCGCAAGTTCGACCGCCTGGCTTGAAAGTTCCTCGCTCGCCGCGGCCGATTCTTCCGCCGTAGCCGTATTCTGCTGCGTCACCTGGTCCACCTGGCCGAGGCCCTGGTTCACCTGCATTATTCCCTGAGTTTGTTCCTTTGACGATGACGCTATCTCGCCCACAAGATCGGTGACCTTCGTGACGCGTTTGACTATTTCTTCGAGCGCCTTCGAAGTATTATCGGCTATTTTCGTTCCGGCCGTCGTCTTTTTTATTGAATTTTCGATCATTTCCGATGTTTCCTTCGCGGCCTTCGCGCTTCGCTGAGCGAGGTTTCGAACTTCCTCGGCGACGACCGTGAACCCTTTTCCGTGTTTTCCGGCGCGCGCGGCTTCGACCGCGGCGTTTAACGCCAGAAGATTCGTCTGGAAGGCTATTTCGTCTATCGATTTAATTATCTTTGAAACGCTGGCCGCCGCTTCGTTGATCTCGTTCATGGCGGCGGTCATTTCGATCACCTGAGCGTATCCGCTTTCGGCGGTTCCGCTCGTTTCCTTCGCGAGCTGGTCGGCCTGTGAAGCGTTTTCCGCGTTGTGCTTTGCGCCCGCGTTTATCTGATGCATCGAGGAACTGATCTCTTCGAGCGAACTGGCCGATTCGGAAGCTCCCTGAGAAAGCGACTGGCTGGCGTCGGATACCTGGCGCGCGCCGGTATTGACCTGATCCACCGCCATTAAAACCTGGCTCAATATTTCGTTTATCGAATCGATTGTTTTATTCAAAGCATTCTTGATTATGGCGTGATCGCCTTTATAATCGCCGGTGACGGCCGTATCGAGATCACCTTCAGCCATTTTTTCAAGGCATTTGACGGCTTCTTTGATAGGTTTCGTCGTGGCGTCGAGTGTGGCATTCATGCCTTCGATTATTTTTCTGAATTCTCCGTCATGTTCGTTCTCGTTCGCGCGCTCGTCGAGTTTTCCGTCAAGAGCCGCTGAGACTAATTTTTGCGTGCCGGAAGAAAGTTTTAATATCGAGTTTTTTACGTCGAAAAGGCCTATGTTGAGCCATGTTAATAATTCATGCTCTTTTTCGGTGTATTCGTCAGGGTCTTCGTTTTTATCGGAAATACTGAAATCTCCGGCCGCGATCATCGCAAGGCTATTTGAGATGCGGTCAACTTCACGCTTTAAGTATTCCAGGCCTCTGGTTTTGGCGGTTATATCAAACATAAATTCAATATTGCCGCACTTTTCGCCTTTTGTATCTATCAGCGTGAAATTATCTATCTGATACAATTTTCCCGTATGTTCGGCGATCGACTTGCCAAGGCCTTCGCTGCTGCTGGAATATCCGAGCATATCTTTGCGTTTGGCGCCCAGAAATTCCTCGACCGGTTTATTAAAAAAGGTCCATTGAATATTATTGTCGGTTACGGATATCGGGAAAGGAATAGCGTCTAACAGCTGTTCATACCAGTGTATCTTTTCGACGACCTTGTCCAGCGTTTTATTCATGCCTTCTAAAACAGGTCTGAATTCAGGACTCATGGCGTTCACATCGCCTCGTGTTTCGAATTTTTCTTCAACGGCGGCCTGCGTGAGCTTTTTACATTCATCTATGATGGATATTACGGCTTTTGCGGTTCCCATGCAAATAAAATAGCCGAAGGCGATCGAAAATAAAATTATCGCTCCGACTATAAAATAAAATTGGTTTATTGTGTCAACCGCATCTTTTGAATTACCGGCCGCGATATTTTTTCCGCCGGCGGTCTTGATCCTGACAAGCTCTTCGATGGCATTTTTAGCGGCTTGCGCTTTTTTTTCGGCGTCGCCTAAAAGAAGGTCTTTCGCTTCTTTCTTTTTACCGGCCGCGGTAAGCGCTAAAACTTCGGCGTTGGTTTTATTGCTTTCTTCGACAAGGTTTTTTATCGAATTAAATCCGTTTTTTTCATTCTCGTTCACTATTGTTTTTTCGGTCATAGCTATCGCCTGAGCGTTCTCGGCCAGGCGTTCGCCGAGTTTTTTCAGCGTGGCTTCCGCTTCCTTCGTGTCCTCGATAAGCACAAGCGTTCTTAAATTAAGCCTGTACTGGTGAAAAGTGGCCTGAGCCTTGCCGAGGTGAACGAACGATTCGCCGTAATTACGCCAGAGGTTATTGTAAGACTCATCTATATTTTTCATGTTTGTCGTTCCGGCGTATCCTAAAAAAATGCTGATGAGTATTATAAAAAACATGTTTAACATTATCTTTGTTTTAACTGTCATTCTTTTATCCTCCGGCGTCTTGTTGAAGAGATGCTGTAAATACTACGACGGTTTAAATTATAAAGTTATTTTGAAAATATTAATTTATACCGCTGCGATATTATTCTGGACGGCTTCGAGCTCTTCGCCGTGCAATAATCTGTCGGCGTTCAAAATTATTTTTACCTTCTCTCCGACCTTTCCCATGCCCTGAATGAATTTGCTGCCTTCGCCCTTGTGGACCCTCGGAGGCGGCTCGATATTGGTTTTAGGAATGTCGAGGACTTCGGAAACCTGATCGACTATGAGTCCGACCGATTGATCGTTGACGTTTATCACGATTATGCAGGTCCTGTCGTTATATTCTTTTTCATGCATGGAAAAACGCATGCGCACGTCCATTACGGGAATGACTTTTCCGCGCAGATTTATAACGCCTTTGACATATAAGGGCATATCGGGGACCGGCGTGACGTACTGGATCCCGATTATCTCGGTTACGTGGCGGATCTCGATGCCGTATTCCTCGTTTCCGAGAATGAAGGTCAGATACTTGTCCTCCTGGGTATTCTCGTCTTCCTCGTCAAAATCGTCGTCTAAAAGGTCTTTGTTGATCCTTTCTCTTTCTTTTATACTCATTTTAGTACCTCCGGCATATTCAATTTTCATTATATTTAAAAAAGTTTACGGTTTTTCCATCGGGTCGAAGTTTCTTTTATTATGCGTATGAAGCCACTTTTTCGACCGAGTTTATAAGATCCCCGATGTCTAAGATAAGGCTTATATCGCCGCTTCCGAGTATCGCGCATCCCGAAACGCCTTTGACGTGGCCCAGATAGCTTGAAAGCCCTTTTATGACTATCTGCTGCTGGCCGATGAGTTCATCCACGAAAAGGCAGCATTTGTTGTCGTTATTTTCAACGATTATAAGAAGGCCGTCCGTCAGTTTTTCATACATCGGTTTAATGTTATAGAGTTCATGCAGCCGCACTATCGGCAGGAGCTCGCCGCGGACCTTTACGATCTCGAGGCCGTCGGGCGTATGGGTTACCTGATCCTCCCTGGCTTTAAACGATTGTCTTATGGAACTTATGGGGATCGTGTATTGAGAGCCGCCGACGTTTATGACCATGCCGTCTATAATTGCGAGCGTCAGTGGAATTCGCAGAATGACCATCGTTCCTACGCCCGGTTTGGTCCTGATATCGATCTTTCCGCGGAGTTTGTCAATATTTTTCTTTACGACGTCCATTCCGACGCCGCGTCCGGAAATATTTGAAACGACCTCGGCCGTTGAAAATCCGGGTTCAAATATGAATTTCCATACCTCATCGTCTTTGAGGTTCGATCCGTCGCCGGTGATGAGCCCTCTTTCGATGGCTTTTTTAATTATTTTTTCACGGGAGAGCCCGCCCCCGTCGTCCTCGACCGTTATCCATACTTCGCCGGCTGAATGTTTCGCTTCGAGCTGTATATAGCCCGTTTCATCTTTTCCGAGTTTTTTGCGGTCTTCGGCGCTTTCAAGTCCGTGATCGACCGAGTTTCGTATGATGTGTACCAACGGGTCGGAGATCTGTTCGATTATGGTTTTATCTACCTCGGTCTCTTCGCCTATTATTTCAAGATGAACCTTTTTGTTCGCTTTGTACGACAGATCGCGCACGAGCCTGTCCATCTTGTTGAAGGTGGAGGCTATCGGGATCATTCGCATCGCGAGCGCTATTTCCTGAATGTCGCGCGTTATCTTGTTAAGATGCGTCATCGATTTTTCAAATTTTTCAAGCTGAAGCCCTTTTAATTCGGGACTATTGGCCGCCATTGCTTCCGCTATGACCATTTCGCCGACAAGGTCTAACAGAGTGTCCAGTTTTTCAATGTCGATCCTTATAACCTGCTGTATGTTTGAAACTGGTTTGGCCTGTGTTTCGCCGGTTGTGGAAGTCTTTTCGCTCTCTTTTTTCGGCGTTTCGCCGCTTGTTTTGTTTTCAGCGGTTTTGGCCGGTTTAACCGCCGCTGATATCTGAGATTCAATGTCTAATTTAGCCGCCGCCTGGGAGGTTTCTATTTCGGTCTTTGTTTTTACGGGAGCGTCGATGATCTTTTGTATGGCGGCTAACGCTTTTTGAGTTTCAGCGGCCGGTATCGGAGCTCCGCTCGTGACGATTTTCGCGGCGTTCCTTAAAAAATCTATGGCGGCGAGAAGCCCGTAAATAGTATCTTTGTCAGGGGTCCTCTGGTTGTTTCTAAGTCCGTCGAGGATCGTTTCAGCCGTGTGGCTGACCTTTTCCATGTCGGCGTATCCGAAGAATCCGGCGTTGCCTTTTATGCTGTGCAGCGCGCGGAAAGCGTTAGCGGCCAGATCGTTATTGTAGGAGGCTTTTTCAAACGCCAGAAGCATTATTTCGGCCTCTTCGCATAACTCATATGATTCCTGCGCGAATCGCGCTTTCATTTCGGGAGTTATTATAAGCTGCATATCGTCGGGAATATTTTGCGGCTTCTCTTCCGGCGAGTTTTCCTGCGGAACCGGCTCGTCTTTTTTTTCCGCGGGCGGTTCGTACGCGAAAGGTTTTCCATATTCTTCCCGTGACGCCTGCTCCGGCGCTATGGAAATGATGGTTTGTTTGAGATCGGATACTATCTCCTGCGCCACGCCTTCATAAATTTTGTCGTCGAGCTGTTTTTCGACCGTGTCGAGAATATTTCTTATGAAGTCGCTTGTGCGGCATAGAAGGTCCACATGCTCAGATTCTAAAACGGCGCCGCCCTTTCTGAATATATCCAGAAGCGTTTCGGCTTCATGGGTCACGCTTGTGATCGTCTGAAGATCTACGAATGCGGCCGTTCCCTTAAGCGTATGAAAAAGGCGGAATATGGTGTTTAATATTTCTTCGTCAACCTTGCCTGAATAAACCGCCGTTTTTTCAAGGGCGATTATCTGCGGCTCTACGTCGTCTAAAAGCTCGCGGCTGGAATGAATAAATTCCTGCATATATTCCTGTTTTTCATCGTTAGTGGTAGTGCCCATCAGCTCTTCACCTCGCAATCAGTTTTTCGGGGAGTTAAAATATTCTGAAGCTGCTGGTAGGCATTTTTAAGTTTTGAATATTCGGTGACCAGTTTTTCGTATTCTTCCCTCGTGAGTCTTCTGGCTTCGTGATCTTTTTCAGCTTTTTCGAGGGTTTCCATGAGTTCGGGGAAATTCAAGGGTTTTCCGAAAAAAGCGTAGGCGTGATTATTAACGGCCGCGATAGCGGTTTCTACGTCGCCATAAGCCGTTATTATAATGACCTTCGCGTCCGGGTTGAAGCTTTTTATATCTTTTAAAACTTCAAGGCCGGTCATGGTTGGCATTTTCATGTCCGTTATAATTATGTCATGCCTGCTTTTCTTATAAGCCTTAACCGCTTTTTTGGGCTGAGTAAAGGCTTCGCAGTCATACCCTGAGAGTTCGAGGGAACTTTTAAGGCTGTCAAGACAGCCCGGGTCGTCGTCGATAATTAAGATCCTCAAGGCTTTCACTCCTTTTTTATTCCAGATTAGCAAATTATCAAGAACTTTATAAACAAGAAACATGCCGTTTTCGATATATATGTTTTATCGATCCGTTCTGATGTGCCGCTCCGATGCACCGAAAAAAATGCTCCGATTGGTGCATAAAGAATTAAAATATGAACCTATCGGTTCATTCCTTCGTGATGTGTTTCAGTTTGCAGTAAAGCGACCGTCTGGAGATGCCGAGGTAATTCGCGGTGTCGCTTTTATTGCCGCCGTTTAGTTCGAGCGCTTTTTTTATTATTTCCGTGTTGAAAAGTTCGAGATCCAGACCTTTTTCGGGAAGCTCGAAATCTTTTATATCTATTTTTGCCGTTTGCTTAGGTTTTTTTGAAAGCTCGTGAGATCCGCCCCTGGCGTTTTTTAAAAGTATTTCAAGATGTCCGGCGTCGAGTATTTTTTCGTCGCTCATCAAAACTATTCTTTCAATTATATTTTTAAGTTCTCTTATATTTCCCGGCCATTTATATGAAACAAGCATTTTTTCGGCTTCGGGACTTATGCGCGTGAAATTCTTTTTTTTCGAGGCGGAAAAATCCTTGAGGAAAAGGCGCGCGAGCGGCAATATTTCATCGGGCCGGTCCGCGAGCGGCGGCAGAAAGATGCGGCCTACGTTCAATCTGAAATAAAGATCCGGCCTGAATTTATTTTCTTTGACTTTTTCTTCGATGTCGAGGTTGGTCGCGCATATTATGCGCACATCCGTCTTTATTTTTTTCAGGCCGCCGATCCTGTAAAATTCTTTTTCCTGTATAACTCTTAAAAGTTTAGCCTGCAGATCGATAGGCATTTCGGCTATTTCATCGAGAAAAAGCGTTCCGCCGGCGGCTATGTCGAATTTTCCCTTCTGGCCTTTTGAAAGCCCGCCGGTAAAGGAGCCGGCTTCATATCCGAAAAGTTCGCTTTCAAAGACCGAAGGCGATATGGCGGCGCAGTTGATGTCTATAAAAGGCGCCGTGAGTTCCCCTTTTCCATAATGTATATATCTTGCGATCACTTCTTTTCCGGTGCCGGTGTCGCCTTCTATCAGAACGGGAATTGACCTGTCGGTATGCAGTTTCTGAGCTTCGGCCAGTATTTTTTTGAGGGTGTCCGAAAAAACTCCTATCTGGTCGAGGCCGATGGCGTGGCAGTAGGCGTTCTTGAGAAGCTGCATCTCTTCTCTGGTATCTTCGGTCAGTTTTTCGGCGACGGCGACCTTTTGTGAAAGCATTTCGTTCTGCAGGCGAAGCGCGTTTCGTTCCTCCAGGCGTTCTACGGCTTTTATTAATTCTTCTATGTTTATGGGTTTCAAAATGTAATCGTAGGCTCCGGAGCGGATAGCGTCTATGGCGCTATGCATGTCGCCGAAACCGGTGAAAAGGATCACTTCAGAGTGATTCTCATGCCGGGCTTCCTTCACTTTTTTAAGAAGCTCTATTCCGTCGATCCCCGGCATTTTTATGTCGCTTATAATAAGGTCGAGATCGTCATTTTTATTAAATATTTTAAGCGCTTCGCGGCCGTCGCCGCATTCGATGACGCTGTGGCCGATATCTTTAAGGATGCCGGAAATGCTCGCGCGGCTTAAATTATCGTCTTCGGCTATGAGTATTTTCAATTTCGATCACGCTCCGGTCTTTAATTTGTTTCGTCCGGCGGAAGTTCCACGGTGAAGGTAGCTCCGCCTTTTTTGTTGTTTGAAACGCCGATGATGCCGTTATAGGTAGAAAGTATCGTCTGAACGAGCGCGAGTCCGAGGCCCATTCCGCCGTCGACGCTTTTGGTGCTGAAGAACGGTTCGAAGATCTTTTCCTTGATGTCGTTATTTATCCCGAAAGCGTTGTCGCTTACTTTCAGGTGGATCTTTCCTTCTTCAAAAACGGTTTCGCAGATTATTTCCTTGTCGTTCCTGCTGACGGTGTCGAGCGCCTGTATGGCGTTGACTATAAGGTTGATAACTACTTCCTCAAAAATATTTATATTGCCGTTGACCTTCGGGAGCTGGCCTGAAAGTTTTTTCGTGAAAGAAATTTTGTGGGATTTAAGCTGCTGGCCTAAAAGGTCCACTGCTTTTTCGACGGCCGCGTTGATCTCGCATTTCATGGTCTCGTGGGTGTGTTTCATGTTCGCGAAGGCCCGCATGTGTTTTATTATATCGTCGACGCGGATTATCTGGTCCGAAATTTTCTGAAGGTTCTCGAGAACTTTGGAAGTTTCGAGCTCGCGCCCTTTTTTGTGCATGTAAAGCATTCCGTCGGCTAATATCTTGATGGAATTCAAAGGCTGGTTTATCTCATGGATTATCCCGGCCGAGACCGTGCTTAAAAGCGTCATTTTCTGTATTTTCGCGGCTTCCTTCTGAAGCGCTTCGTGCCTTGCCCGGAGTTTGAGCTGTTCGGAAATGTCGTGAAATATAATGACGTACTGCCGCATATTTTTTTCAAGCGGGTCGTTTATGATGCTGATGAGTATTGAAGCTGAAAATATAGCGCCGTCAGCTTTTTTTATGAGAGTTTCGCCGCGCCACTGCCCGTCGCGCTCGAGCGCGGCGAAGATATTTTTATTAAAACCTTCAGGGTCCAGGTCGGATCTTAAGAAACTGATGTGGCGGCCGCCGGCCTCGGCCTCGCTATAACCTGTAATGGTCGTGAAAGCGGGATTTATGGACTGTATGGTTTCTTCATTATCGATTATTACTATGGCTTCGGCGATGTTCTGGAACAATTTTTCTATGAGGCGCGCTTTGCTTTCGGTTTGTTTTTTTTCCGTGAGATCCCTTATGTTTATGAATTTATCGCCTGAAACAGCGCCGTCCACTTTTATTTCGATCGGAAGGACAACGCCGTTCTTTTTCCGCCAGAGTATCTCTCTTTTAAGTTTTAAATGATCGTTGGCGATCTCGATGTCCTCTGAACCGTCCGGTTTCATTTTAGAAGGGACCAGGCCGGGGATGAGCTTGTTTACTTTTTTACCGGCGATATCCGCAGCCTTGCAGTCAAATATTATTTCGGATGACGGGTTGAAGGAGGTTACAACGTCTTCGCCGTCAATTATAATTATGCCGTCCTGTATGAGGTTTGTGATCGAATGTTCCGTGGCGATGCTTTTTTCGAGAAGAATAGCGGTCTGTCGGCTTTGAAGGATCGCCCGGATTCGGTGCCTTAAAAGGCCGAAATGGACAGGTTTTATTATAAAGTCGACTACCCCGTATTCGTAGGCCATATCGATGATCTTGTCGTCGTCGAGGCTTGTTATCATTAAGATCGGCGTCTGTTTTTCGCCCATGGCTTTTTTTATCTTGAAACAGGCGGTGAAGCCGTCCATCTGAGGCATCATGGCGTCTATTAAAATAAGATCGGGCAGGCGTTTTTCACACAAAGATATCGTTTCTTCGCCGTTTTGGGCCTCTATCACTTCGAGCCCGTCCTGTTCGAGCATCTGACGGAATAAAAAGCGCGTGCTGCGGTCGTCATCGGCTACGAGTACGATCTGGCGGTTTTGTGTCATGTTAAAGAGCACCTCACTTATTTTTAATTTTCAGATCATTTAAAATAAAGCTGACCGTTTCGTATTCTTTTATGAGTTCGAATAATTTTTTCAGTGCGTATTTTTTATTGGCTTCCGATAATCCATCGGTTTTGGCGAATTCTTCCATTTCGCGGCACATTATGGAGGCCGTCACGGCGCCGATGTTGGCGCAGGATGATTTCAGTCCGTGCGCGGCAAATCTTAAGGCCGCTGGATCGAGCCGGTCGATGCACCCTTTTAATTCTTCGAGTTTGGGAGGGGTGTCGCACAAAAAAATATCTATAAGTTCGGACGCTATATCAGGCTTTCCGGGTATCTGAAGTTTTTTCAGCTTCGAGAAAATATTAAGATCTATATGTTCACCGCCGGTTTTTGGGGCGGGCGCGTCATTTAGCGATGTATTATCAAAGCGGATTTTGACTGCAGTGTTTGGAGCGGCTGCCGTATGCGGGAACATGGTATGCGTTCTTATGCTGTTTATCAGTATCTCGAATTCTATGGGTTTTACGAAATAATCGTCCATTCCGGCAAGGATGCAGTTCTCGCGGGCCCCTTCCATGGCGTCGGCGGTAAGCGCCACGATCGGTATTTTTTTTAATCCGTTCTTTAATTCAAGCTCTCTTATTTTTTTTGAGGCCTCGTATCCGTCGACTATCGGCATGTGACAGTCCATGAGCACCATCGAATAATTTCCGCTGATAGTTTCTATTATGGCGTCCGATCCGTTGTCGACGCATGATACTTCGTAGCCGGCCCTTGTCAGTTGAGCTTTAATTAATTTTTGATTGAATGCGTTGTCTTCGGCGAGAAGTATCTTTATTTTTTTTTCGGGGCCGGCGGCCTCGTTTTTAGATATGGGTTCCGCCGCGGCGGTGATGTTTTTCTTGAAACCGGCTTCAACCGCAGGTTTAGCGCCGGATCTTTCCAGTTCGAGCGTGAACCAGAACTTGGAGCCCGAGTTTATTTTGCTGGCGACGCCTATACGGCCGTTCATAAGTTCTATGAGCCTCTTGGAAAGAGCCAGCCCGAGGCCCGTGCCGCCGTATTTTTTTGAATTGGACATATCGCCCTGATAAAAAGGCTCGAAAAGTTTCCTGCATTGTTCTTCGCTCATTCCGATCCCGGTGTCGGAGACCTCGAAGTAAAGGCGGGCTTTGGAACTTTCGGAAGGCGCGAGCGTCACGCTGACCTTGATCTCGCCGTTATCCGTGAATTTTATGGCGTTGCCGATAAGATTTAAAAGGACCTGCTGTATCCTGCCGGGGTCGGAAATAAAGCATTCACGGGCGCCCGGATCGATATGCGCGCTCAATTTCAATTTTTTTTCATGGGCTTTTATCGAGAGTATCTCGACGGTCGCCATTACCATTTTTTCCATTTCAAAGCTGATATTCTCGAATTTTACCTTTCCCGCTTCGATCTTTGAAATGTCGAGGATGTCATTTATTATGTTTATAAGCAGTTTCGCTGAATCTTTTATGATGGAGGCGTATTCTTCATGGTTTTCGGTTGTCCCGTTCTCCGTCAAAAGATCTATCATGCCTATAATGCTTGTCATCGGCGTTCTTATCTCGTGGCTCATATTGGCCAGAAATTCGCTCTTGGCCAGATTCGCGGTTTCAGCCGCCATTTTAGCTTTCTGAAGCTCGGCTTCTATCGCCTTGCGTCTGGTAATGTCGCGGGCTGTAATGACAAAGCTCGATCTCTGTTTTATCTGGATACTGGATAGGGAAACTTCGGTATGTATTTCATGTTTTCCGGCCTTGATCATAACGGTTTCGACGGCCATCCTCATATGTATATTTTCCTGACCTGATGAAGCGTCATTGAAAAATTCCATATATAATTGGCGGTGTTTTTCAGGGACCAGCAATTCGCAAAAGTTCTGCCCGATGGCGTCGGGTATATTGTGACCGAAAATGATCTCGGCCGAATGGTTCCAGAATGATATCAGGCCGCTGCCGTTTATGAGGATGATAGCATCGGCGGCCAGTGAACTTATCAGGTAAAATTTTTCTTCGGCATCGGATATTTCTTCAAGCATTCGCTTTTTTTCGGTTATGTCACGGGCCACGCCTACCGTGCCGTATATTTCACCGTTATCATTGAAAAGAGGCGCTTTGTGGGTTTCGATCCAGCGTTCTTCTCCGTTAATGCCGATGATCGGCTCTTCAATTTTTAGTTTGGTACCTGTTTCCAGGACCTTTATATCGTCATTTCTGTATCTTAAGGCTAACCCGGCCGGGAGTATATCTGAATCGGTTTTTCCTATGAGGCTGGAAGGCTCGACGCCGAACATGCTGTGAAAAACCGCGTTCACGGCTATAAATCTGCTTTCCCGGTCCTTCATCCAGGACAGGTCGGGAAGATTGTCGAGGAATGCTTTATTCTGAAGGCTTATTTTTTTAATAGTTTCTTCCGAGTTTTTTCTGTCGGTTATATCTTCCGCGACGCATATCATGCAGACCGGATTTTTATTTGCGTCCAGAACTATTCCGGCCGAAAGTCTCGCGGGAAATTTCGAGCCGTCTTTTTTTATGAAAGCGTATTCGATATTATTGAGTTTTCCTTTTTCGCGGATCTTTAACCCGTTTTCTATGGAGCGCTCGCGGTCTTCCGGCGCGACGAGTTCCGCGGCTTTTTTCCCCAGTATTTCGTCTTTGGAATTATAACCGTGCATTTCGAGAGCGGCCTGATTACAGTCGGTTATGGTTGCGGAGAGGTCCATTATTATTATGGAGTCCGGGGAGTATTCGAGTATATTGCGGATAACGTTTCGCTCGTTGATGAGAAGTTCTTCGTTTTTAATGTTTCTCAGATAATGCGTTATCGTCTCGCCGATCATCTTTAAAAGTTTGACGTCCTCGTCCGACCATTTTTTATATTTTTTGAGAGAATCGTAGCCTATGAATCCGGTCAGCTTGTTTTCTTCGCAAAGCGGAACGACCAGGACCGATTTATTCTCGATAAGATACAGAAGCTCCCTTTCGGATAACGCTTCGGCGGGAAGTTCCGAAGTGGTCGAAATAAGGATCGGTTCGAGGGGTTTTAACATGTTCATCGCTATCGGGATCTTCGAAACCGGGATCGGCGTTATTTTATCTTTAAGCGTTTCAATGCCTGGCGCGTCCCATTCGTTGGTCATCGAGAGCTCGCGCCCGTCGTCGGAGATAAGAAAAAGATAGCTTCTGTCTATATCGGAAAATTTACCGATTATTTCGAGTGAGGTGTTTATTAAATAATCCTTATATTTGTTACCGGCCTGAATGAAACTCGTCGAGATCGTAGTGATTATGTTCTCGAATTCGATATGGCGGGTGAGCGCGGAGGCAGCGAGCCTGTGTTCGGCGAGTTCGTCGCCGAGTCTCGCGTTCTCGCGAAGGACGCGGTAGAGCATGCTCTGACGCTCGGTTGCGTAAAATATGGATCTGGCGAGGCTTTCACCGTCTATGGCGCCTTTGATTATAAAATCCTGCGCTCCCGCTTTTATCGCTTTCAGATCTCCGTCCTGGGAGTTGTTTCCGGTCATTACTATGATGGGCGTCTCCGGCGAATGTTCGTAGATGCATAAAAGGGTCCCGAGTCCCTGGCTGTCGGGAAGACCCAGGTCCAGAAGGATCGCGTCGCAATCAATTTCGTCGAGGCGGTGAAAGGCTTCGTCGAGTGATCGGGCTTGCGTTATTTTAAAAGACACGAGGTTGGCCGTTTCCAGGAGTTCGCTGATAAGGACGGCGAAATCGGGATCGTCTTCGACCAGAAGTAAATTTATCGTTTTTCTTTCCATGGCGCCCTTCAATTACCTTTCCACTGATACTTGTGTTCAATTCAAAAAAATAAAAAGATCCTAGCCGCCGCTCATGAGATGGATGACCTCGATATTGGACCCGTCCCTGACGATGTAAACGGGGTAAGCATGTTTTTCGATGTGTTCGCCGTCGACCTTTACTATTATCAGCGGAAACGAATAATTACAGTCGCGCAAAAGCTCCGATATCGAAAGATCTTTGCGCCATTCTACCGTCCGGCCGTTCACGATCAGCATTGGTTAAACATTCTCCTTTTTATGCGGCGGAAATGAAAACGCACCGTTTAAAAGTATTTCGACCGCCGCGTTTGCCTGCATCGCCGCTACTATGAGCACCCGCGAGGCTATAAGGCCGTTTTCGGGGCTGCTCTCGGTTCTCTGGTCGCCGCAGATTATGAGCCTGCCGTGCGCCGAGACATTGATCGTTTCGGTCATTCCGTATCCGGAGAGGCCCGATCCGATGACGATGTATTTTTCCGGAAAAGCCTTCATCCAGGCCTCTACGAGCATCACCTTGGCGGAAGCCCGGTCGAAAGCCTCGATAAGTATATCGCAATCTCCGAATATTCTGGCGGCGTTTCCTGCGTCAACCATTTCGCATAACGCTTCGATCTTTACGAAAGGGTTTATCCTCAAAAGATTTTCTTTCAGCGCTTCGACCTTTACGCGGCCGATCTGATCGTGGAAGAACTGCTGGCGGTTGAGGTTCGATAATTCGATGGTGTCGAAATCGGCTATGACGAGGTTTTTAACGCCGGCGCGTACTAAAGCTCCCGCGATATTTGAACCGAGCCCGCCGGCTCCGGCGACGCCGGCCTTTTTGTTTTTTAATTTTTCGGCTGAGCCCGGCGGATTTCTTTGATAAAAACCGCTCTCGAATTCTTTTTTGTTAAGGCTCATTCTCCGTTCCTTTTTAAACCATTGAAGGGACACGGATCGAAAGATCCATGTCCCTTATGTTTTCAGCGTATATCAGTTTTATTATTTAACATGTTTTTTAACTACCGCTACGACCTCGGGAAAATCGATACCAAGGTCTTTAAGCAGTTCGAGTTTTGGAATACCGTCTTCCGTCCAGCCGCGGCGTTTATAGACCGCGTCCACGAGCAGCTGATATTGTTTTTCACGGAATTCACGAGTTATTTTAACTTTTTCGGTCGTGGATTTTCCGGTTGGATCCACTCCGATCTTTTCTTTGAGCTGTTTATCGTAGCGTTCATATCTCGATTCGTATTCCTCGTTCGTTACGGGGCCCACGGAGCGGTATGGAGGCATATCGTGCAGGCGCGTTCCGAAGCCGAGGCGCAGATTGAACACGCGCTGGAAGTTATAGACGCGCTCGGATGATCTTATAAGACTCGTCTTATCTATGCTTTTTCCCGTTACGCCGTTGAAAAGATTGACGTAGTTTTCAACGTGTTCCGGAACCTTCGCGGGTTCGGAAGTTTTCGGATTATCTTCCGGTTCTACGTCGTTCCAGGGCAGTTTGCAAAGGCCGTTCAGCCCGAACCAGGTTCTGAAAAGCGGGAAATAATGGAGCGCTTCGGCTTTATTTTCGAAGGTGGGGATGTGGTTATTTACCATGTCCATGAAGATGAGCCAGGCTTCGTCGTGCTGCGGGCCTTTATTCGTGAGCGCGTAGCCGCCCTGCTGAGCGAGGGATTCCTTCGAAACATATTGAGAATATTCAAGGCCCTTGCATTCCATGCCGATGTCCTGCATGAATTTAGCGTCGCCGCCGTAGTTTTTAGCGAAGTATTCCTTCATTCTGCGAACGCCCATGCCGGCTATCTTTCCGAAGCCTTCGCCGCGCGCCATTTTGTGGATCAATTCAAGCGCGGCGTCATGGTTGCCGAAATTCAGCTTAAGCCCTTCGGTTATCTTGTCATCTATGATCTTATTTTCATAGCATTCCATGATGAATGCAGTGAGAGTGCCGAAGGAGATGGTGTCGATGCCGTAGGTGTCGCAATAGAAGTTGAGTTCTAAAACCGCGTCCGGATCGAATATTCCGCAGCATGAACCCACGCCCGCGACGGTTTCGTATTCAGGTCCGTCGATAGTTACGAGCTGGCCTTTGTAAGGGCCGGTTTTAAGCTTGAATCTGTCGACCGCTTTCGCGCATCCCATGGTGCAGCCGAACCAGCAGCCGTCAACGGAATTCTGCGTGAATTTTCTGTCCCATATCCATGATGCCATGTTTTTAACTTCCGGTTTATTCAATCCGCCGAATTTGAAATTATTCGTCGGGAGAAGGTCGTAATCGCCCATGACCTCGACCAGATGTGCCGTGCCCTGCCTTCTCATGCGGCACTGTTTGTCGTCGTTTTTATTTATCTCTTTGTGAAGTTTTATTCCTGTCTTGTTCAAAAGTTCCTGATTGGCGGGATGATTGGCGTTTCCCGTGAGCTTCGAAAATTTCACGACCAGGCCCTTGACCTTTTTATCTCTTAAGACGGTTCCTATTCCGCCGCGGCCGGCCTGTTTGAGCCTTACGACACGTCTTCGCAGGTCATAGAATGAGAAGTTGAGGCATCCGATAAGCGTCTCTTCGGCTGCGTGGCCGGCGGCGACGGTAGCCACGTGAAGCTTGTCGGCTTCGTCGGCCGCGTACATTTCGGTAAGCTCTTCGCAGATGAGATGGCTGTTGACGCTTTCAAGCGGCGCTTCTTCGATCGAAACTTTTCCATTGTCGCCGTCGATAACTATAATTACGTCTTTTTCGGATTTGCCCTGTATTTCAATTGCGTCAAAGCCCGAAAATTTCATGTAAGGCCCGAAATATCCGCCGACGTTGCTGTCTATAACGGAATTCGTGGTCGGAGAAATACTTACGACGAGCGATTTTCCCGCGCCCGGATACTGCGTGATGCCGGCGATCGGGCCCGGGGATATTATGATCTCGTTTTCGGGATCGTTCCATTTCGTTGTGTCTTTTACGGCATTCCAGAGGTACCACAGGCCGAATCCGCGTCCGCCGATGAAAATGTCCTTCATCTGTTCGGTGACCTGTTTGGTTTTTATCTCATTATTTGAAAGATTTACGTAGAGCGTTTCGCCGCTGTAGCCTTTTTCTACCTGTTTAGGCGTATAATCGAAAGATTTCAAAACTTTGTGAGCGGCTTTCATTTCCTGTATGGTGTGTTTGTTTTCCACTTTTTTCTGCCTCCGTATTAAATAATTTAGAATAGGCTTATTTGTGTCAGGCGTTGATTTCTTTTACTGATTGATGACGCTGACGTCATTCTTGACCATAAAAATAGCGCCGGTCGGGCATTTTTTGACGCACTGGCCGCATGATATGCATTTAAAGGGAAGAGTATCGTCCTTATACTGGAACATGGCGTCCTCGGGGCAGAAACCGACGCAGGAGAGGCAGCCGATGCATTTATTCTTATCGATAGCGACGACGCCTGTTTTAAGCCTTGTGATGGCCTGCGTCGGGCAGACGGTCATACAGACGCCGCACTGCGTGCAGGTTATTATCCTGTTAGCGGGGTCCTGTTTTATTACGCGAAGCCTGGCGCGTTCGAGTTCTTCGGTCTTGAAATAAATTTTGGCGCATGTTTTTTCACAGTCATGACAGCCATTGCAAAGTTCATTTTTTTTGCCGATTGCCGATACCTTCATACGTGACTCCTTTTAATTTGTTTTAATGTTCCCTATCTATTTAAGCGTAAATTTTATTTTTGCCTTATAAAGAGGATTATATACAAAATCAATTCAAGTGTCAAGGATAAATTAATCCGGAGTACGGCCGATGAATATCCGTCATGGCCGCGAAAAAATTAATGGCAGTCCGTGAACATAAAACGACCGCAGACCGTTTATAAAAAAAAGCAAAATATATCTTGATTTTTTTGACTTCTTCGTGTATAATTTGCTCACTTGTTGTCTAAATCATATTTTTAACGATTTTGACCATGACATGAAATTTTATTATTTTATAAAATAAACTAAACGTGTGTTACCACATAAGGAGGATTTAAAATGGCTACGCATGCAACAAAAGCAAGCGAAATTAAGAAAGAATGGGTACTGGTTGACGCCAAAGACATGATCCTGGGCCGCGTCGCTTCACAGGTTGCGCAAATATTAAGAGGAAAGCACAAACCAAGTTTCGTGCCTTACCTTGATATGGGCGACAACGTAATCATCATCAACGCCGAAAAGATCACGGTTTCCGGCAAAAAGCCTATCGAAAAGAAATACTACAGGCATTCCGGTTATCCTCAGGGCTTCAAGACCGAAAATTTCGTCGAACTTCAGAGGCGCCATCCTGAAGAACTCTTAAGAAGGGCTATATGGGGAATGCTTCCTAAAGGACCTCTCGGCCGCGATCTTATGAGAAACATCAGGATATTCAAAGGCGAGAATCATACTCACGCCGCTCAGAAGCCTAACGCGATAAAGCTTGAATCTTAATTATTAAAGATCAAAACAGGTGTTCATTTTAAATAAACGAAAAAATTTTTAAATGACTGAAAAAGGAGGAGAATTAATGGCGGAAGTAAAAACATTAGGCACTGGAAGACGCAAGTCTTCGGTCGCCAGAGTAATACTCAGACCCGGAAAAGGATCATTAGTGATCAACGGCAGAAAAGCCGAAGATTACTTTTCAGGACTGAAAATATTGCTTCGCGAGATGGAAGTTCCTTTTACGATAACAAGCACGACCGGTCAGTACGACGTGAGCGTTAACGTATTCGGCGGCGGAATCTCCGGCCAGGCTGGCGCTATCACGCACGGCATATCCCGCGCGCTTCTTAAAGTTGACGAGGAAAACAACAATTACAGGCCTCTTCTTAAGAAAGCCGGCCTCTTGACCCGCGACCCTCGTATGAAAGAACGCAAAAAATACGGACAGCGCGGAGCTCGTGCAAGATACCAGTTCTCAAAACGTTAATCATATCCGGAAAAAGTATATCCTTTTTTTGGAATATATTACAAAAGGCAGGTTTTATGCGTCTGACGCGTTATGCCTGCCTTTTTGATTTATGCCTATGAAAACATTTTTAAAGATTTTTTTCAGCGTATTGCTGGGCGCCGCCTTTATCTGGCTCGCGTGCAGGAACGTGGATACCGGCCGGATATTTTCGATAATATCGAAGGCCGATATTCCTTTCGTTCTCGCCGCCCTGGCGATATTTATTTTCACTCAGCTCATGCGCGCCGAACGCTGGCGGGTCCTTTTAAGTTCGCCCGGGAAAGAATATGATTATTTTGGAATATTCAAGATATTCTGGCTCGGGGTTTTCGCCAACTATATTTTTCCGGCGAGGCTGGGCGAATTCTCAAGGCCCGCCCTTATGAAAAAAATATACGGCGCGTCCTTCACGAACACCCTCGGAATAATAGTCGTGGAAAGGCTGTTCGATCTTCTCGGCCAGGTGCTTCTTTTCATATTCGTATCATTTTTCGTTCCGCTTCCGGCATACATCCGTTCCGCCGGATATCTTATCGCCGGGTTATTATCCGTCGCGGTGGCCGTTCTTATACTTATGAAGCTGAACCTTCCATTCGTGGAAAGGCTTATAAATAAACTATTGAGATCTTTTCCGGAATTTTCTGAAAAGCTGCTGAAAATGTTGAGATCTTTCATGGACGGCCTTAAAATAATAGACGGCCCGGCTAAATTTTCTAAAGTGCTTTTTTATACCATGGCTTCCTGGTTCGTTTCAGCGGTAACCATAATGTTCGCCGTGAAGTCGATGGGGATCGAATTAAAAGAACCTTACATCAGCGCCTGTTTCATGCAGGTCGTGATAAGTCTCGCGCTTGTTATCCCTCCGCCTCCCGGATTTATCGGGACATTTCACTATTTCTGCAAAGAGGCCCTTAAATATTACGGCGTCAATGATGAGATATCCTTTTCCTTCGCCGTTCTATTTCACGGAATACAGATGTTGATCGTAGCCATTCTCGGCTTCGCCTTTCTTATCTCATACGGCCTCGGCTTTAAAAACCTCATGTCCTCTGAAAGCGAATCATAAACTTCTATTTTATTTGATCGTTCCATTTTTCTATCGCGGCCTGAAGGTTTAAAAGGCTCGTGGGTTTGGTGAGGTAATCGTCCATTCCGGCGGCGATGCACCGTTTCCTCGTTCCGCTCATCGCATCGGCCGTCAGGGCGATTATAGGCGTGCGGTGATCGCGGCCGGACTCCATTTCGCGTATCGTCCGGGACGCCTCGTATCCGTCCATGGTTATCATCTGACAGTCCATAAGTATCATTGAATATATATTTTCCTTCGTCGCGTTGACAGCTTCCAGGCCGTCCCCTACCACATGTACGTTCTCATAACCGAGCTTTGAAAGCTGCATGCGGATGATCCTCTGATTCGCGGGGTTGTCGTCGGCGAGTAGTATCAGGGTCGAAGTTTTTTCCGTTTCGCCTTTATTTGATCTGATGATTCCGGTTTTATCAGCGGCCGGCCTTTCAGTACCTTTTGATCCGGCTTCTCTCAATTCGTCGCCTTCACGCGCTTCGGCTTTTTCAAATTTTATCTCGATCCAGAAAGTAGATCCCGTTCCTTTTTTACTCGTTACGCCTATTTCGCCGTCCATAAGTTCGGCAAGGCGCCGCGATATCGAAAGTCCGAGGCCGGTACCGCCGTATTTTCTGGTGGTCGAAGTGTCGGCCTGCGAAAAAGGCTTGAAAAGAGCGGCTATCTCTTCATCGCTTAAGCCTATGCCGGTGTCGCCAATCTCGAAGCGTATGTTCGCGCCGTGTTCGTCCGACCGCAGAACGAAAGCTTTGAGCGACACGCTGCCGCTGTTCGTGAATTTTACTGCGTTGTTGAGAAGGTTTAAAACTATCTGCTGGATACGGACGGGGTCGCCTTTTAAATATTTTGGAATATTCGCGTCTATTAATATATTCAAACACAGCTTTTTTTCGCTCGTTTTAACCGATATTATTTCGCAGGCATTGTTTAAAGTCGATTTCAGATCGAAAGCTATGTTCTCTATCTCGAGTTTTCCGGCTTCGATCTTTGAAAAATCGAGGATGTCGTTTAACACGGTCAGAAGCAGCCCGGAGGAATTGGATATCATTCTAACGCACTGCAGCTGTTTTTCCGAAAGTTCTCCCGATTCGGCCAGAAGTTCGGCCATGCCTATAATTGATGTCATCGGCGTCCTTATCTCATGGCTCATGTTGGCTAAAAACTCGCTTTTGGCCCGGTTCGCATTTTCGGCCGTCACGCGGGCTTTTTCAAGTTCGGCCTCCATCGCTTTGCGCGCGGTTATGTCTTCTTTTATGGCCAGAAAATGAGTTATCTCTCCGGCGGAATTTTTAACAGCCGAGATCGACGCCTGTTCCCAATATAGATCACCGTTTTTGCGTTTGTTGTGAAATTCGCCGCGCCAGTCGAGGCCAGACGAGATAGATTCCCACAACTGTTTGTATTTTTCGGCAGGCAGCTCGCCGGATTTTAATACCCTCGGATTTTCCCCGATGGCTTCTTCCCTTGTGTAGCCGGTCGTTTCGGAAAATTTTGGATTCACGTATTCTATTTTTCCAAAAGTGTCCGTTATGACTATCGTGCTCGGACTCTGTTCTATGGCGGCTGAGAGCTTTCTGAGGCTGTCTTCCGCTTTTTTCTGCTCGGTTATATCGTTATAAACAATTACAATGCGGGTCGGGCCCTCGCCGTCAAAACGGTTCCCTGATACGCTGAAATAGATTCGGCCGCTTCCGGCGCCGGTTTCACCTTCGATCTTGAACTCGTTTATCTTTTCCGCGACTATCTTTATTATTCCGCTGAAAATATTCAAGGCGAAAGCGCTTCCGTTCATGGTTTCGTCGTCGAACAACTGAAGATAATTCATTCCGATGTCGCATTTGCGGCCGAAAAAAGAATTTTCCCGCGACATTTTTTTCCATGTGGAATTCGCCGAGATCACCATTCCGATCTCGTCAATAATAGCTATGCCGTCTGAAAGAGAATTAAACACGGACCTGAAAAACCGCTGCGATTCGTTAAGGGCAGATTCAACTTTTTTTTGCGGCGTTATATCCGAAAACATGGTTACTACATGGCCGGGCTCCGGCTGAAAGATGGAGATGCGGTACCAGGTTTTCAGATCGTCCGAATAATATTCGAAATTAGTGTCTTCACCGGCAACGACTATGTTGAAAAGATCGGCCGTAAGGTCCGTAAGCGAGCCGTTCAGTTCTTTTATCAGGCTTAAAAAGTTCTTTCCGACGCAGCCGTCTCTTTTAATGTTGAAAATTTTCTCGAATTCATGGTTTATTTCGATGATGACAAAGTCCGCGGGAAGCCCGCCAGGGCCGTTTATTATTCTGTGATAAGCGAAACCGTCGGTCATGTTCTCAAATAATATGCGGTATCTCGTTTCGCTTTCGAATTTAGCTTTTTCGGCGTTCTTTCTGGCCGTGATATCGAACGAGTATTCTATCATCTGAGCGACCTCGCCGTTTTGATCGAATACCGGATAGCCGTGTATCTCAAATGTTTTGCTGTTCCCGTTTTCATCGACGCGTTCATGTTCTATGACGACGGGCTTTTTATTTTTAACCACTTCGTTCATCGGACAGTAATGGGCGGCGTCCGTTTGCATCCGGCACGGCCCGTTATATGAACCTGCTTCGTTAAGACACTTTGAAGTTTTCCCTATTTCGACGCCCGCCATTTTATTCGCGAATTTTATTGAATGGTCACGGGTTTCTATGACGTAAAAAGGATGGGCCATTGAATTTATGATGATATTAAGAAATTCATTCGCGGACCTCAGCTCTTCAACTTTCAAGTTAAGTTCGGCGTTGGCCTTGGCCATTTTAAACTTGTAAGAACGAAATCCGGCCGCCAGAAGAGTGCAGAGGATCATTTCTATGAAAAATTCCACAATGGTATGAAAATGAAGAAGCTCGTTGTAACCGGCGAAAAACATGGCCGCGATAAATATCAGCCATACGGCGGCCGCGATAATATTAAATTTTACAATGCCGGACATATTTCCGGCGTTATCATTGATATGGTTCATTAAACTTCACTCGTTTTTTAAATTTATTCCGGCTCGAAGCACGGACGCGTGAAACAGCTATGATCAGGAATAAATTATACTATTTTACGATCCAATTCAGCATAATTTAAAATTTCATTCATTGATAAAAAGATTATAACCGAAAAGTTTATTTAAAGTCAAGAAAGACCGTTTCGAAACCGTTTAAACTCAGCGCGAGGCTTTTTCCAGTTCGGAGGCTATTATGCAGTTCATTTCGTCAAAGATGGAAACGCCTTCCAGGTCGATCTTTAGTGTTTTCAGAGCCTCCCCGGCGGCCTCGACGATGTTTCTGCCGCCGAATTTCTTCTCGAGTTTTCCGTCCTCAAAGAAATCGGCCGAAGTTCCGCCGAAAACATGGACCGCCTGATTGCGAAGGGTCTTCAGTTCGGAGACGGGATTGAGAAAATTGCTGATGACGCGGCCGCGTTCCTTGAAACGGCCCTTCTCAAGAAGATATTTGAGAAACATATCGAACATAAGATTATTGACTTCAAGGCTGAAGTTAACGCCCCTCGCCGACGCGTATTCCCCGAACCCTTCGCAGGCGCGCATGGCGTCGCGCACTTCTCCAAAATAAGCCTTGAGAACAGGTATCGAAGTGACCTCCATCACGAGATATTTCGAAACGTTCTCGACGAAACCGAAGAGCATTCCGTAGAACTCGAAATAATTCTCCTTATGCCATGAGATACGCATCTTCTGATACCACATTATCAATAGTTTTTGATATCCGGTGAAAAGAATATCCAGCCCGGTCTTATCGAGCGGCACCTTTTTGTCCGGGGCCTGCGTCGATTGATAGGAGAGCATAAGCTCCTGCGCCTCTCTGCAATCGCGTATCTTCTGAAGGATCTTTCCGGCGGCGGGGCCGGATGATGGGTCAAACGCGCGTTTTTCGATCACTTCGGCAAGTTCGCAGGACGCCCTGCCAAAGTCGAAATCATAGGCGCTCTGGCAGGTCCGGATAAGCGAAAGCACATGGCGCGGAGCGCCGTTCCAGCTTTCGACCAGGTCCGCCAATCCTGAATAATCGTAGTGCGTTATCAGACTTCGTGATATTTCGAGATATCTCTTGTCCATAAGTTTTCCAACGAGGTTGGTTTTCCGGATGACGCCGCCCGAGATGTAGACGGCCTCACAATTGTGCCCGAAGTATGAAACGGCGGAAATTATCAGTCCCATATTCGTCTGGAACGAGCCCGTCGTCATCGATATCATATAAATCGCGTCCGAATAACCCTCTAAGAGCCTCGTTTTTCTGAAGAACCTGTCGTAGAACTCGAGCATTTCATCGAAGTCCAGTTGACATGAATCGTAGCCGATGAGCTTGACCGCGTTTTCAGCATATCCGTATCTTTCGACGATGATACGCTTCGCGGCCACCGCGAGCGTAATGGTGTCGGCGGCGCGCAGATCCGCCGGAACCGTCTCCGGCTGGTCGGACGCGAAAAGCCATATTTCGTCGGGGAGCGATGCGCCCGCTTTAAAATGGCCGATCTCCGTTTCGAAGACGGGCAGCCCGAGCCTTTCGCGGCAGCCTTTCCAGTCGCCAAGAAGAGCCGCGCCGGCAGCGCGGGGACCTGCCGCTACCGAAACCGGAGAGGAATCCAGTGACATGTCCTCGATGCTTATATTGCTCATAAATACTGTCTTGATGATCATCACTCCAGTTTGATTTATTTTAAGCCTGTCATATATAAAAAATGTGATAACGCAAAATCGCGGAGCGAAAAGGCATGTTAAGAGCCAATATCAGAAATGGATCGGCCGGCGAAACGATCTTTCGCGTTCAGCGTCTTAACTTTGAAAAATCTTAAACATAATTTACAATATATTCATACCATTGTCAACATAAAGTAGATTTTTTACAAAGCGGTTTTTGTGCCGTTTTAAAATCTTTTTAGAGGTCGATTTTTGAGCTTTGAAAAAATAACATCTGGTTTTGATAAATGCTGTCAATATTTTCAAAACGCCTGACGCGGCTGTCGAACTTCTTGTTACGGCGGCGGTATTTAACATCCGGGCCTCGAAAACCTGAAACTCGCATATTAAAACCGCCGGAAAACCTTGCGGCCTCCGGCAGTTTTTAAGATAATGATAATGATTTTGAAAAGATGAACCGTTTTAAGGGTTAAATTATATATTGTTCATGATGATAATGCCTTATTTTTCTATGAGTTCGACGTTGGCTCTGGGAAGAACGAATTTTTCGCCGCTTTCGAGAAGGACCTCGACCGTTCTGACCTTCGCTTCCGTTTCGATCTTATATGGTTCGTGAGGAAGTGAAACTACCGTCGCGATCTCGCCGAAGTGAGGGACGCGGATAATTCTTATGAGGCTTCCGGCTTCCATGAAAAGGTTCGATTCGCTGTGGGAGCCGATCTCTTTTTCGGTCATGTTGTCTTTCGGAACGATTATTTCCGGCCTGATAACGCCCGCGC
The DNA here is from genome assembly GCA_964551445.1 of uncultured bacterium. Classification (GTDB taxonomy): domain Bacteria; phylum Muiribacteriota; class UBA9980; order UBA9980; family UBA9980; genus DAOPXV01. The sequence goes on from CAZKCG010000054.1 coordinate 27,376, forward strand.
GGATCTGGGTCGCGCCGTTTATGGATGTTTTTTTGCCTTCGTTGGCCTTTAAAAGCTCGAAAGTTTTTCTGGCCATATTTATATTTCCGAAACCTTCGGTGATAACGAGCGTTATGCCTTTGTTCTCGTTTCCGGTGATGGCGACGCCGAGATCGTAGCCGAGGAAATTTCTGAGAGTTTCATCGTCGATGCCGCCGACGATTAAGCCTTTTGCTTTGCATGCGATGGCTTTTTTTATGGCGGCGGCCGTAATAAGCGATCCGCCGACGATTATTTTTCCTTCATGCGCCGGTGTTATAAGCGAGTCGTCGAGTATCGAATCGGGGCCTTTCGCAAGTGTCACAAGTTCGCCGACGGTTTCGCCGCCGATGCCGAAGATGCCCTGGATATAGGTTCCGAAGGTCTTGACGACCACGCCTTCGTTAGGCAGTATCTCGTCTATTATTCCGTCAACGAAAGCCTTTATCTCGACCGGCGTGGGGTTCTGGCGAATGACGACCTGGCCCGTGGCCGTCGATATGCTTTCGAGCGTTCCGTCGCAGGGCGACGGGCACAGCGTTTTGAAGAAGCCGAAAAAATTGGTGCATTGTGCTATAGGATCGCCTTTTCTTACGGGCTCCCCTTCTTTTTTCATCATATATTCGCGCAGTTCTTTAGGTTCCACGCTGAGTTTGCTCGCGACGTTAACGAGCTCGACGTTACCCGGAAGGTCCGTCTTCGCTACGATATCTGAAAATTTAACGTGGTCGCCTTTTTTTACGGTGACGGTTCCCATGAGCGGAAGGCGTCTTTCCTTGGATATAATGGTTTTTTCAGAAACTTTTAATCCGGGGGTATATGCGCTTGCCATAAATTATCTCTCCTTTTTCATGCGATTATTCGAATTTGGGATAAAGATCCATGGCCTTTATCCATTCGAGGAGTTTTTCCACGCGTTTCTGGTTGTCCTTCGGAAGCTCGAACGGGCGTCTGCCGCGGGTATCGACTATGACGCCGGTGGTTCCGCCGTGAACGGTTCCTTTCATTGAAACGCCGTTTCCTTCGCCCATGTCGAAGCCGCGGACGGGAGTGATAACCGCTTCGGCTTTTTCGCCTACAGGGAGAGGTATTATATGAAGCTGGCCGAACGGAACGTCGATCTCGACCTCGTGGCCGTTCTCTTTTTTCAGTTTAACGTTAACGCAGGGCTTGCCTTCTTTAGCTGCGCCGATAGGCGCTACGCATGTTCCGAGATAGATCAGGCAGTCTTTTTCAAATACCTGCAGCGCGGCTTCGGGATGAACTTTAGCCAGAACGCCGAGCTGCGGCATCATGAATATCGAATCGACCGTAAGCTGCGTTATGCCTTCGGGAAGGAACGAGTCCATGAGCATCATGGCCGTCTGCTGTCTTCTGGGCGCGTGCGATAATACGCCGCCGGAACCGATGAGCATGTTCAATCCGAGAAGGTTGACGAGCGATTCGGCCGAGTCGCTCTGGCTCAGCGCGTCGCCTATGGTGCGTTCTTTCTGAACGCCTTTAAGGCCGACGGCGAGTGCTTTATGCTGGTCGAAAGACAGGCGCAATGCCTCGCGGGCGACCGCCTGTTCGACTACGAGTTCTTTTAAAAGATAAGGGATGGTGGTAGGGCGGATCATTTTGTTCTTGATCCTGTTTCTGAGATCTTTTTCGTCCATCGTGAAGGGGACCCAGCGCATGATGTTGTCGAGGCCGGCGTCGACGAAGACGTTGGAGATGCTGTAACTCATTCCATAGTTAGCCGAAACGGTCTTGTTGTATATGCCCTGAAAAACGGAGAAAACGTCCGTGGTCGCTCCGCCGATATCGACGCCGACGACCTGTATCTTCAGTTTGTTTGCGATTACCTGCATGATGTCGCCGACGGCGCCGGGAGTGGGCATGATGTCGACGTCGGTCATTTTCATGAGTTTATTGTAGCCGGGCGCCTGCTGCATAACGTGATGTAAAAACAGGGCCTGGATCTTGTGGCGCGCGGGCATGAGGTTCTCGGTCTCAAGAGTCGGGCGGAGGTTGTCCGTCAGATCGAGCGCGGTTTTCTGGCCGAGGCGTTCTTTAACGATGTCCTGCGCCTTGTTGTTTCCGGCGTAAACTATAGGGAGTTTGTATGAGATGCCGAGGCGCGGTTTGGGATCGGCCGCGGCTATCAATTCGGCGAGTTTCGCGACGTGTTCCGTCGTTCCGCCGTCGATGCCGCCGGCGAGTAATATCATGTCGGGGCGCAGGTGACGGATCCTTTCGATCTCTTCGTGAGGAAGCCTGCCGTCGTTGGTCGCTAAAATGTCCATAACGATGGCGCCGGCGCCGAGCGCCGCTCTCTGGGCCGATTCGCCGGTCATCGATTTAACGACGCCCGCGACCATCATCTGAAGACCGCCGCCCGCGGATGAGGTTGAAATATAGATGTCGATGCCCTTGTCATTTTTTTTAGGTTTTATAAGGTTGCTGCCGTCGAGAAGTTTTCTGCCGACGAGTTCCTCGAGTTCCTGAACGGCGTTCAATACGCCCTGAGTAACATCTTCGATAGGAGCTTCAACGGTCGTCGGCGCCTCGCCGCGTTTAATGAGCCTGAAGGTATCGCCGACCTTTTCGATGAGAATGGCTTTTGTGGTCGTCGAACCGCAGTCCGTGGCGAGAATGCTGGTTATTTTGTCTTTCTGGATGTGCATTCTTATCTACCCCTTTTATCTTAAAGTTTGTTTCCTGATACGTTGGGAACCAAGTTGAGAACCAGTGGAGAGTTGAAAGTTGAGAGTGGAGAACTAAAGGATTTTTTGATGATTTGGAATGGCTTTTTAAGTTCTCTCAACGCTTTCTTTATAAAAACTCGCGTAGGAGATCGCTTTTCGCCATCCGTGGCTTCAGTGACACTAGCGCTTCAGGCGCGTCGCAGTCCACAACTCTCCACTCTCCGTTCTCCACTTTACACTAAAAAAACACGCCTGCGTTATAGCAGGGAGCTGTTACTTTTCTTCAGCCGCCGCTTTTTCGATGGTGCATATCAAAGTTTCCACGTTCTCGCGCTTTTCCATGAGTGTTACTATCTGGTCGTATTCTTTTACGTTGAAAAATATCTTTACCAGAGGCCCCATGACCACGAGAAACTGGGAACCGATGAAATTTAAGGGCTTGGTCGATTCAAGAAAAAGTATCGCCGGGGCGGTCATCTTTCTTTTTACGACGAAGTTTGCCAGTTTTTCAAATAAAGCAGTGTCTTCACTTGTCAGTTCGCTCATCTTTATATACGCCTTTCAATATTTCGATTATCGCTTCTTTATCCGCGGCGCCGGCCAGAAGGAACAACCCTCTGAACTGGTCGAGGACCTTTGAATCGGGTTCCGCCGAAAGAAAAATTCCGTTTTTGTCCCTGAAAAATTTACGGTACCTTGAGAGTTTTTCGGTGCGGGAGCCGAATACGCTTTTAATGACGATCTTTTCATTGTCCAGCGTATAGACCGTTTGAAAAAAGAACTGCCGCAGGGACGCGAAAAGAAGCGCCAGACCTAGGAGCGCCATACCGAAACTGCCCGTGAAATCATACGAAAGCTTCGCGAACGCCATGAAAACTATTATAACAAAGATCACCTTGTAGCGGTTTTCTGAAAAAGGGTGGACCTTCCAGGAGTATTCGTTTTTTGATTCCGGCGAAGATCCGCCCATTTTATATCCTTTAAAGTTACTACTTGACTATCATCTGCATCCAGTCCCCGAGAAGGAACTGAAAGCGGCCTATCAGAAGGCTTATACGGGCCATTACGGTGTAGCCGAACGACGCGCCGAAGGTTATCATCAATGTCCATATTCCGAGGCGGGAAGCCGTGCCGAGAATGATGCCCTTGTGTTCCGCCGAAAAGTAGAAGTAGATGATCGAGCAGCACAGGCCGAATACGAGAATGAAGTCGTTGACGGATTGAGCGATTATCGCCCAGTCCATGCTTTTCATGCTCATAAGGGGCGCGAATGAAACGAAGCTGGCTTTTATCTGTTCAAGGACCGAAGCCTGAAGCGTAGTGACGATGACTATGCCCGAGCCGTAACCGACTATCGTGGCGAGAGGGAACCTTGAAAGCCATGATGCGTTCGGGACTATGCGGGCGAGCATCATGAGGCCGAGTATCGTGGGAAGCATGTAGTAGAAGAAAACTTTCATTACGAAGAAGAACATGAATTTCATCTGTCCGCCGAATTCGCCTGATGTTAAAAGCGCGGCCCATTTCTGCATGGAAGGGTCGGCGATAGGGGCGGCCGATTTATAGACTATGTGGTAGAAATCCTTTGAGATGTTCTGGACCGGGGATATAAGCAAAGGCAGAAGGGCCTGGTGGTAAGCGAGCGTCAGCGTGTAGCCGGCGGAAACGCCTACGAAAAGGTATTCGCTGAATTTATAAAGAAAATTATCTTTATAAAGGAAGCTGTAGATGCCTATCGTCAATATCGCGGCGATCCATATTCCGATGCCTTCGGTTGAATATGAGCCGTTCGCGTTTGTGACGCTTACGAAATTTATTCCAAAAAGATATAATGGCATTATATATTCACGCTCCGTTCTATTTCTTGTTGCCGATGTACATTTGTGAAACGTTGGCAAGTGCGATGAAGAAGATCAAAAGCATATGCACTACGGCCTGCACATCCATACCGGCAGTGGCAAGGCCCGCTTTTTTAACCAGTTTTTCGTATTCCGAAGCGCCTTTTAATCCTTCGACCAGTCCGAGAAGCTGTTTGGACTGGATGTATGGATAGTATTCAAGCGACGATATAGCGGTGCATCCGCCGATGACCTTTACGCGATATTGAGCGTTGGCGAGAGTGATATAGGTTCCGATACCGACGGAACCGGTGGTAAGGCTGAAAACAGCTTTAACGCTGTTGTAGTTCTTGACGGTTTTCATAAGTTCCAGGTCTTTGGTGGGGTTTCCAAGGAAATCGTTAGGGAAAACGCTTTCAAAGGATTCGCCGATACCCTGAACGACGGCGACGGGAGACGGTTTATAACCGAGGTTCACATAGTCGACGCCGTATTTTTTGTCGTTGAAATCAAGCGTGGCCGTAAGATCGGCGAAAGCGTTCTTCGCCATCATCGGGCCCTGCGGCCAGAGAGCGACCGCTACTATTTTTATGCCCTTTCTGAAGCACTGTCTTACGATGGCTTTCGCCATAGGCTGAAGCTCTGGAGCCGAAGCCGGATCGTAATCGAAGGAGATCAAAAGAGTATCGCCGGCGGCCATGGTGTCTATAAGATTATAAACATTCTGAGAGTTAGGCGTTATTCTTACGGGAAGATCGAGCGGCCTTATAAGAGGAAGGATCGCGGCGAGAGCTACCATAAGAAATATTATTCTTCTATCGAGAGTGTTGACCCAGTTAAAAAATATTTTCATATGTTGTTATTCCTCGCCTCCAAAGTATGATCTTTCAATTCCAAGAAGTATCTTGAACGAAACCGCTATGTAGCCGAGGGCTGAACCGAGCAGTATCGCGCGCTGGCCCGCAGTGGTGAAAACCTGGTTTATCCACATCGCGATATCGGAGATATCGAAGTAATTTGGAAGTATCGGGATATAGCTCCACAGCACCGAACCGAGTTCGACGCGGCCGAGCATTATTATGATGGCCGATAACAAAAGGACCGTAGCCTCTTTCGTTTTCGCGCGGAAAGCTCTGAAGGCGGCCGAAGCCACGAAGAAAGCGAGCAGCGAGAACATCGTCGACTGCATCGGGACATAGAGGTATTTGAACATGAAGTCGAAATTTCCGCCTTCGAGGCCGGGGCCTTCTTTCAATCCGTAGTAGGAAGAGGCGAAAAAGCCGGCCAGAAGAACGATGGCGTATTTCCAGTCCTCATGCTTTCTGGTGATCTTGGTGAAGTTTACCGTTACAAGGCTTATCAAGCCTATTGAAAGAGCGAACGACGAGATTATCTGGATCCATTTGAGCGGGAGCTCGCCGATATCTTTGTTCCAGGGATTTTCCTGGGGAATGAAAAACTGTATGATGACCGCGGTTCCGATAAAAAAACATACGAAAACGGGTAACTGACGCTTCAGAAGCGTCGAAGATTTCAATAGACGCCCTATTGATATAAGAACTATGAACATCAATATGAAAAATATTATTAGAAAACCGTTAAAAACGGATAACTTATCCACGCTATTTCATCCTTTCTTCATTGATCGCTATCATCTGGTTATGAACCAGCTGCTAAAAAACTGAAAGCCTGCGGTTTCCATTATTACTCCGAGGATTATCACTATTATTATGAGGAATTTTCCGACGTCCTGGCCTTTAAGGGTGCCAAGCTGCATCGGTTCGCGAGAGAGGTATGCGGAAGCCGCGAAGAGTTCCTCGCCTATGAGCGTGTAATCGCACGCCGCGACGAAGAACGGGATCTGATGAACCATAGCGGTGCCGGCAATTTGGATCGCGCCGACATGATGGCCCGTTTCAGCCAGAATGAGGGATTCGGCGAAAAACACGCCGAGATAAAAGTTGGCGGCAGGTTTTTCACGCATCATGATACCGTCGACGCCGGCGACGTAGCCGAACTGGTCATCGGTCAGGTATCTTATGTTTTCAGGTTTGAATGAGTCAGCGCGTCCAACCTTGAGGTAGGCCTCGCGAACTACTTCCTGGGCGGTCGACATAACAAGTGAGCGCGTGCAGGGAACGAGAAGGTTCGTTTCGTATTCGGCGGTCTTTTTAGCTACGTGGCCGAGTATCGAAACGCCGGCTATGGTCTGGATGTCGTCCATGTCATAGATGCCGGGGATGAAAAGAACTGGTTTTCCCATTTCGGTGGCGCGCCCTACGGCGTCGTCAATGGCGGAAAGTCCGGCTATCTTTCTTATGAACATGTCTTTGCCCTGTCTGGCCTGATAGGTGAAATAGCCTATAAAGCTTAGAAGCAATATGCCGGCGATAAGAACGTTGGTGCGTTTGGGGTTGTAAAACATTTTTGACATGTCGAAGCGGACCAGCGCGATGGCTTTTGATTTGACGAAAATATCGCTAAATTCTTTTTTTTCCGCCGTGATCTGAGCGAGGGCGTCTATTATTACGGTGCGCAGATCTTCGTTCGAAAGTTCTTTCGGCGAAAGTTCGCTGGTTTTGCCGAGGGCTTCGACGATCTTTTTGATATCGTCCTCGGAACCTGTGTAGAAAGCGCCTTTAAATTCGGCCGGAAATTCAGCCGCGGGAAGCGCAACGACCGCCTGTGTTTCGGGAACTTTTGCGTCCGTTTTGAGCGCCGCTTCCGTCGTTGCGATGACGGCCGCGCCCGGGTTCAAGTTTGATTCTTCAGTGGCCCTTGCCGCAGGGAGCATTAATAGCAGAAGAGCGGTCAGAGTCATGAAAATTACCGGAAATTTGTTGAGAAAAGATGACCTTTTAATATATCCCACCCCCGATGTAAGGTATAAATATTTTTAAGCAATATTATCATAAAAAGAATATATAAGTCAAACAAAAAAAAATCAACCCGCAAAAAACAGTCTTACTTAAAAAGAAAATACGCCCCGCATTATCAGGGGGCGTATTTCCGGTATTTTATCAGGAAAATAAAAAAGCGCGGTTATCAGTTTATAACGGGGCGCGGTCTGACGTTATAGAGCGTGCTTTCCGGGGCCGGGTTCCATTTGGCGGGGGCGCCGGGATAAGCTATGCTTGAAGTTCTGTACCAGACGTTCCTGCTGGCTTTTTCAGATATTTCCCAGTTGGCGGCGCCGGAAACCGGGTCGATCGGAATATT
>CAZKCG010000055.1:0-34512 GCA_964551445.1 uncultured bacterium
GTTATAAGAAAATTCTTTGAGGATGACCTCATCCGTTTTTTCGATATCTTTCGGATCGCCCGATAGAGCGACCCATCTGAAGGGGCCCTTTCCCTCGCAGAAAAGCGGCCGGATATAAGCGGGGACGAAGCCTGGAAAATCAAAAGCGTTGGTAACGCCTTTTTTCTGAGCCTGCGCCCTTATATTGTTGCCGTAATCGAAAGTTATGGAGCCCATTTTGCGCAGATCCAGCATGGCGCGCACATGAACGGCCATCGATTCCAGCGAGAGGTCGATATATTTATCAGGGTCTGATTTTCTGAGATCGAGAGCCTCTTCGTAGCTGACCTGATGCGGAACATAGCCGTTGAGCTCGTCGTGCGCCGATGTCTGATCGGTCAGAACGTCAGGCACGAACCCCATTTTAACGAGTTTGGGAAGTATATCGGCGGCGTTTCCCACAAGGCCTACTGATTTAGCTATCTTGTTCTTCTTGTACTCGGTAACGCGCTTCAGAGCTTCATCGAGATCGGTCATTATTTCGTCACAATAACCGGTAGCAAGCCGCTTTTCGATCCTTGACCTGTCCACGTCTATGCCGAGGAATGTGGCTCCGGCCATGACCGCCGCGAGAGGCTGAGCACCGCCCATGCCGCCGAGGCCGGCCGTAACTACAAGCTTGCCGGAAAGATCGGATTTGAAATGTTTCTCGCCGACGGCGGCGAAAGTTTCATAGGTCCCCTGTAAAATTCCCTGGGTACCTATATATATCCATGATCCCGCTGTCATCTGGCCATACATCATAAGGCCTTTGGCGTCGAGTTCTCGGAATTTTTCCCAGTTCGCCCATTTAGGCACCAGCATTGAATTAACAAGTATGGCGCGCGGCGACGATGTATGCGATCTGAAAACGGCGACGGGTTTTCCTGACTGGATAAGCATGGTTTCGTCGTCCCCGAGTTTTTTCAGCGTGCTGATTATGTTATGAAAGCTTTCCCAGTTGCGCGCGGCTTTGCCGAGCCCGCCGTAAACTATAAGATTTTCAGGATCTTCTGCGACCTCGGGATCGAGATTGTTGCATAACATCCTTAAAATGGCTTCCTGCTGCCAGCCTTTGCAGGTTAACTTAGTCCCGCGGTCGGCTTTTATGATCTTTTCCATAATATCCATCCCCCGATCAATAATAGTTAAACATATGTAACAAGCGCTTGAAATCTTTACGGATTTCAAGCCAGGTTTAAATGAGTATAGCACATATAAGATTTAATAGTCAATAATCGCGTCTTAAAATGCGCTGAAAAATAAACCGCAAATATTTTCAGCTGTTTTTGTGCGTTATTTATCTCAAAACAATTGACAAACTAATTTTTTCCATATAAAATACATCTGTTTTTAAAAATTATAAACTACACGAGAAAAGGATGATTATTATGTTCTCTTCACCTAAAGAACTCATTAAATTTCTTGCCACAGCTAAAATAGACATGGTAGACTTTAAAGCCACCGATATGAAAGGAAGGCTTAAACATATAACCATACCCGCGAGCAGAATAACCGAAAAAATGCTGGAAGAGGGAGTCGGAATAGACGGGTATTCCTATGGTTTCCTTAATATTGAAAAGTCTGATATGGTCTTAGTCCCCGACATAAAAACATCATTCGTGGATCCCTTCTACGAAACTCCCACGCTTTCAATGTTCTCAAATCTATGGAGCGTCGAGAACGACGAGATGCATCATCCGCAATGCCCCAGAAATATAGCGAAAAAAACCGAAAAATATCTCATAGATTCAAAGATCGGCGACATACTTCTGTTAGGCCCGGAGTATGAATTTTACGTTTTTGACAACGCCGAATTCAACAATGACCCCAAATCATGCTCATACTCAATATTCACCAAAAATCAGCCGCTCGTTCAGGACGCCGCCAAATATGACGGATATAAACTTGGCCTGAAGGCCGGTTATCACGCCTGCAACCCGCAGGACTCGCTTTACGAATTCCGCGCTCAGGCGTCTCTTATGCTCGCCAAATGCGGCGTGCCCGTGAAATATCATCACCACGAGGTCGGCGGCTCGGGCCAGGTAGAGATAGAAACTTCCTTTGACTCCCTGCTTAAAATGGCCGATGCGACGATGCTCGTAAAATATATCGTTTTCAACCTGGCTAAAAAAATGGGCAAGACTGCCACATTCATGCCGAAGCCTTTATACGGCGAAGCCGGAAGCGGCCTGCATGTCCACTTCAAACTCTTAGAAGACGGAAAAAATCTATTCTACGATAAAAAAGGCTATTCCGAGCTTTCGAAGACGGCGCTCAATTTCATCGGCGGCATCCTCACGCACGCGAAGGCGCTTACCGCTCTGACGAATCCTTCGACGAACTCCTTCAAACGCCTCGTTCCCGGTTTCGAAGCCCCGACCTGCATAGCTTTCGCGACCTCCAACCGCTCGGCCGCCATAAGGATCCCCGGATACGTTAAATCCATGGAAGACAAGCGTTTTGAATACCGCTCGCAGGACGCCACATGCAATCCTTATCTGTCCTTTTCGGCGCTGGCTATGGCCGGTATCGACGGCATACTCTCGAAAATAGATCCCGTAAAATCAGGCTTCGGCCCATACGACGTTAATCTTTACGAACTTTCAAAGGAACAGCAGGACAAGCTCAATTTCCTGCCGCACTCTCTCACGGAAGCTCTCGCGGCACTTTCAACGGACAACGCCTTCCTTCAGAAAGGAAAGGTTTTCCCGAAAGAACTCATAGACGGCTGGATAACATCGAAGACCAAGGACGACGTGCTGGCCCTTCAAAACAGGCCGCATCCTTATGAATTTGAACTTTACTACGGTTTATGATCAAGGCGGAACCTCCGTATATTAAAGTGTTTTAAAGATGCTGAAATCACCCTCGCCCTGCCCTCTCCCGTTAAGGGAGAGGGTGTACGATGAATCGGATCTTTATCACAACGGTTTTAAATTCAAAGATGCCTGAAAGTTCTCAAAAATTATTTTTTAAACGATTTTTGAGAACTTTTTTGTAAAAATAATTTATGAGCGCCGAAATAACGGCGGACCCATTAGCAACTTAAATACAGGACTTAAATGCAGGATTCAACCGTCAGACAATCAGGCGCGGAAGCGGCCTCAAAAAAAAGCATCACGCTCAACGACACTTCATACGAAGTGATCGAACGCATAAGCGTCACTTCCGGCGAGGCCGATCTCTACATCATTTCGGACGCGGCCGGGGAAAAATTCGTCCTTAAATATTATCGTTTTAATATAAAGCCCAAAGAAGAGGTCATGAAGATCCTCAAAAATAATCCCGACGGCCGCGCCGTGAAACTCATCGACCACGGCCAGAGCGCGAACGGCCGCTATTACGAGATACAGCAATACGCTAAATACGGCGATCTTTCGACTTACATGAAAGAAAATCCTAAGATCCCGCTTAAATTCCTGTGGGAATTCATAACCGAATTAAATGACTGTTTTAAAAGCATTCACGCGCTCAATATAATTCACCGCGACATAAAACCCGCGAATATACTTATCCGTGAAATAACGCCTTTAAAGATAGCGCTGACCGATTTCGGGATCTCATCCGTTTCGGAACTATCCATGCGCCAGACCACATTCGCCGGGACGTTCATTTATATTCCGCCCGAATCGGTCCTTCTCAACGAACAGAACGAATCCGGCCCCGGCTCCGATATAGTGACGATCAAAAAAAATGAAGAGGACATAGTCACTTCAAAAGCTTCAGATTATTGGGCGATGGGTCTCATAATTCTCGAAATGCTTTCCGGGCGCAATCCATATCAGAACATCAAAAATTTCTCGCTGCTTTTCGGAAAAGTGAAAAGCGAACCGGTTCCTTTAGAAGGGGTCCCGGACGATTTTATAGACCTTTTAAAAGGCCTTCTGACCAAAAACCCGAAAAAAAGATGGGGCGCGGGCGAGGTTTCCGGCTGGCTTTCCGGAAAGCGCGATATACCGGCCTATTTCGAGACCGCCGAAGAACTGAGTCCGAAACAGTTCAACTATAAGCCTTATCGCTTCATGGATAAAGACCATTTCGAGCTTGGCGCGATCGCCGTGACAATGGCCGCGAACTGGTCTCAGGCCCTGGCAGCATTCGCCGGAACTGAATTCAAGGACTGGATAGGCTCGCAATTAAACGACAGGGTAACCGCGTCCCTTATCGATAATCTCAATAAAGACAGATCGCTTTCTGAAGACGCCAGGCTTTTTGATTTTATATGCCGCGTGAATTCGAAACCTGAATTTATTTATAAAGGCGCCGCGATATCGGACGCGCTCCTTCTGGATATCGCGAAAAGAACCGCTGAAAAAAAATCTTCCGACAGTGAAAAGGGCCTTTTGACTGATATATTAAAATATAACATCGCCGCCAAATTTTACGAACTTTCCGATCCGGCGAATCCGCGCCTTGAAACCGACAGGAAGGCGGCGGCGGAAGCGTGCGAATTTGGTTCGCCAGAAGATATGGCGATCGCTTTTCTGATAAATCATGACGGAGTTTTCCTGAAAAGCCTCATTAAAAAAATAAAAGAAGCGTTCACCGGATCGCTTGTTATCAAGCCGGCTGAAGGTTTTAAAAACGCGGCTGAAATGTCCCGCAAGGCGGTTGAAATTTATGATACCGGAATATTCGCCACGCGTGATATAATAAAGTTCGCGGCCCATCTTCCGGCGGATTGTTTCGTAAGTCACGCTCAGCTCTCGGAAATGCACGCAAAAGCGGTTGAAAAAGTATCCGACCTGATGGAAAAACACGACCTCGATATTCCTTTCGCCGAAGAATTGATCGAAAAGCCGGTTGAATTAAGCATCGAATATTATAAAAAACTTTCCGAAATGACCGCGATACTTGAGAATCCGTCTAAAATAATACATAAACAGAAAGAAAAAGCCGCGAGCGAGCTCGAAAAAAAGATCGTTTTCGAAAAGGAAACCGCCGCGCCGGAGCCTGAATACTATAATCAGGACAAACGCGCGGAGATAGACACCGAGGCGGAACTTGTAAAGAACAGGCGCCTCTGCGCGATCAAGCGCGTTTCGAAAGTTTTATGGGTAGCCTTTGTTTTATACCTTGCCGCCGGGCTTTTCCCGCCGGGCGACCTGCTGGATAAATTTAAGATGCTGCCTGATTTCGCGGCGTTTTTCAACGGACTTTCTCAATTTTTCGCTTCCGCGGCCGCCGCCCTTGTGAAAGGCAAATACTATTATGCCGGATGCCTTCTCGTTCTCTGGCTCGCGCGCGATCTTCCTGAATCGGTCACGGTCATTTTCCAGGGCGACGCGAGCGGCCATTATACGAACGGCATGACGCACATGAGATATGAGCGGTACGAACAGGCGGCCCGATGTTTTGAAAAGAGTCTTAAATATTCCATGTCGCCGCTGGACCGGCAGAGGGTGAGGTCAGTTTTAAGCGACGCCCTTTATAAAGCGCGCGAATTCGAAAATTGCATTAAAAACTGTCAGGAAATACTCGCTCTCGAATGTAAGAACGACGAGGGTCATTTTTATCTGGCCTCGTCATATCTGGCTCTGGGCGATAGATCAGATGAAGCGGCAAAAGAATATCTTTATCTTTTTGAGACCAGGCGCAGCGAAGATAAAAAACTGTTGAAACTATTGTTCTCATATTTATCCGGCAGGAAAGACCTTTCGGAAACGGCCATGAACGTTTACAGAAAGTGCTATGAGGTCGAGCCGCGCAGCGAAGATTACCGGAAATTCCTGTGTTCGGCCCTTGTCGCCCTGCGCGAAACTTCGGCTTCCGCCCTTAAAGTTTACGCCGACGTCCTCGAGGATGAACCGGGCCGGAAAGACCTTAAGATCCTTCTGTCCACTTCTTATTTGAAGAACAGAAATTATGAAAAGTGCTTTATCCTTTGTGACGGCATGATCAAAGACGGCGTTCTCGATGAAGTGGTCCTCGGCTGCTATGCGGACGCGGTTTTAAAGCTCGGTAAAAAACAGGACCTGTACGATAAATTCATGCTTTTGAAGGCTAAACACCCCGACAACGCGAATTTGATATCATTTCTTGAAAAGAACGAGAACGCTTTTCTTGCCGACCGGCTCACCGCCCCCGAAGCGAAAAGTTCCGGCGGATCCGGCGAACGGGCCAGAGCGGCGGTAAATATCTGCAAAAAATGCGCGCACATGAATCCTGTCGGAATAGCGGCGTGCGAAAAATGTTCTTCGCCGATCTGATGCCATTTTACAGTTTTTAAAAAATTAAGAACAAATTTATAGGGATGCCACTTATAATTTTATTTTGAAGCCGGATCGAAGCTGGACCGATCGCCTGGGACGGCTCGTTATAGAATTCAAAGACATTTTTAAAATGACCCCCTTTTTATTAAAGCTTTATAAATTTATTTATATTATTTAATCCGGATAATACACTTAAAATGAATTTGTCGCCAAAACTGTCATGCGACCAGCACGAGGCTGGAAGTGTCGCCGATGCCCTGGAAGGCAAGGAGGTGACCGAGGCGAAGCCGAAGCAATCTCTTCGAATAAAATTAATTTTCTTTAAATCACGGGAATTGCTTTAATAGCTTAGATTTAATGCATTATTGTCAATGAATTGTGCTTTCCGGGTTAAGACCCACCCATGCGTAACTCTTTGCCGTTTAAGTAATGTGATATAAACTGGCCGTAATAAACGAAAGATCTGTTTTATGAGGATGCGGTTCAAAATTAACCCGCGTCCTTGACAAGAGCTTGTATTTTTTGTATAATTTTTCTAACACGCATGTTCTTTTGTTTTTTTGATAATTGATTTTTACCGATACAGCTCGAATTCTCATTCGACAATGTGTATTTTAAGAAGACCGGAGGTGGTAAGGGGTTAATTTTTACGGCCAATACCAAATTTTAGAGGAGGAAATGTTATGAAAAACAGGAGATTCATAAAACTCAACTCGATCATCACTCTCGTAGCATTCGTGCTTTCATTATTCGCGGCTAACATATCTCTGGCCGTAACACCCGCAAACGCTCAGGAAACCAATGCTTCCGTGACGGAAGGCACATGGAATGTAAAAACGCCTAAAGGCGAATTCCAGGCTCAGGGCACCGGCGGCTATGAAACATGGGCCGGCGGACAGCAGAAATTCGTATTGCGCGATACTTTAGGCCACCTCATGTCATGGGGCGAAGCCAAAATAGAGAACGCCACCGGCGGAGCCGTAAAAGTTACGGTAAAAGATCCCGGCGGCCTTTTTGAAGCCGTAAAAGTCGCTGAACCCTTGATCGGTAAAGCTGACGCGGCTATAAGCTCGGCCATCAATAAAGCTCCCGCTGTCGAAAACAGCTCAGTGCCGGTAATTATGGAAAGCCAGTCGGCTGCTCCCGCGGCCGTTAAAACAACTTTAGGCCAGAAACTTTCTGCTTTAAAAACAAAAGTTACGACCCCTATCCCGAACGGCGGCAAGGGTTCAGACTCATGGAACAGCGGTTACAAATTCGGCAACGAAACTCCCGGCAACCTTGTAAATAAAGTAAAAAGCATATTCCACAGAAATACTCCCGCCGCTTCAGCAACGGCTCCTGCTTCAACCACATCGGCTCCCGCAGCTGCTTCAACCACAACCGCTCAGGCTCCCGCAGCCGGAAATGGCACGGCCGCAACATCGGCTCCCGTAAGCGCTCCCGCTGCCGCTGAAGTTCCCGTCGCTCCTAAAACCACGATCGGCCAGAAACTTTCCGCTTTCAAAGACAAAGTAACGACGCCTATCGAAGGCGGCGGAAAAGGTTCGACAGCATGGGATAAAGGTTACAAGGTCGGAAACGAAGGTCCCGGTATGGTCGTAGACAAAGTAAAAAGCATATTCCATAAAGACGGTTCGGCTCCCGCCGCTGCTGAAACCACGACAGCCAATAACGGCGCGACGGCAAAAACCGCTGTAGAAACGAAAGCCGCAGTAGAAACCAAAACTGCCGTAGAGACAAAAACAGCCGTAGAAACAAAAGTAACGACAACGGATAAAGTTCCCGTAGAAACAAAAGCTGCCGTTGAAACGGCTAAATCGATACAGGAAGCTCCCGCATCCGTTGAGGCTCCTGCCGCGAAAACCACTATCGGCCAGAAACTTTCAGCGCTGAAAGATAAAGCCACGACCCCTATCGAAGGCGGCGGAAAAGGTTCCGAAGCATGGGAAAAAGGCTACAAAGCCGGCAACGAAACTCCCGGTAAGGTCGTAGACAAAGTAAAAAGCATATTCAAGAAAGACGGCACTCCTGAAGTCGCCGAAGCTACTCCTTCACAGAAACTTTCAGATCCTAAGAACGGAAACGTTGAATTCAACGAAAAAACCGGCCAGTTTGAAAAAGTTTCAAAATCGGCGAATGAAAAAACCGCTGTAGAAGAAAAAGCCGTAGTAGAAGAAAAATCGGTACAGGCCGCTGAAGCTCCTGCGGTAAAAGCTCCTACAAAGATGGGAACCGCTTTATCAGCAGGAAAAGATACTTTAAAATCCAGCTTCTCGGTTAAAAACATTGCTTTATCAGCAGGCATAACCGTCGGATTCAAAATATTCGAACAGGTTAAGAGCGGCCAGCCGGTTTCGATCGGTAAAGCCGTAGGATATCTCGCTACAGGCGAATTCGCAGGCTCATTCGTAGGCACGGGCCTTGGTTCAGCCGCAGGCGCGGTCGTTGGTTCACTCGTAGGTTCGACGATCCCCGTCGTAGGCCCGCTTCTCGGCGCTCTCATGCCTGCGATATTCGGCCAGGTCGGCGGAGCTATCGGTTCCTCAATGGGTAATGACCTTTCAACAGGCCAGAAACCTTCGTTCAAAAAAGCTATCGCGTCTATCGATAAGGTCGCGGTTATCGGCCAGGCTATCGGTTCAACGATAGGCGCTTCGATCGGTTCGATGCTCTTCCCCGGTATAGGCACAATGATAGGCGGCCTCGTCGGCGGCATGGTTGGAAACCTCATAGTCAACAAGATCCGCGGCCGCGCGAAATCAAACTATCATGTTTCATCGGTTAACGCCGTTAACAATCAGATCATATTCACTGAACAGGTGGCTCCGCCTCCCGCTCAGGCATCGATGCCGGGACTTGCCAACCAGTCAGGCTCGGGCGTTGCTCAGGATCTCTACGGCCAGATGATCGCGTCCTACAAAAATTACTCGCAGCTTCTTTCAGAAGGCAAGGGCGATTCATCCGAATGCCAGAACGCGCTTTCGAAATACAAACAGCTTTACACGCAGTACGCCGCGTCAATGGGCCAGAAATAAACGATAAAAAATAACGAAGTAAAATATCCATAAAATAAAAAAGCCGCCGGAACTTAATTGTCCGGCGGTTTTTTTTATTGAAATTTGCGCGTGAATGATGTATTATATAAGGCAATATTCATGTGGGGAATAGGGAGATTAATTTCAGGGGGAACTTATTAGATGAACTATGACTATACGAACGTTCGGGTGTCGGAAATTTTTGGAAGCATGACCTTCAGTATTTCCGTTATCAAGGAAAAACTGCCCAAAACGATCTTCAAAAAATTAATGGAGATAATTGAAAAGGGCGGAAAACTTGATTCGGAGATCGCCGACGCCGTCGCGCACGCCATGAAAGAATGGGCGCTTTCAAAGGGCGTGACGCATTATACGCACTGGTTCCAGCCAATGACCGGCCTTACCGCCGAGAAACACGACGCTTTCATCCAATTCGTCGAGGGTTCTCACACCCAGGTCATCGAGCGCTTTTCGGGCAATCAGCTCGTTCAGAGCGAACCCGACGCTTCATCGTTTCCTTCGGGCGGAGTGCGCTCTACCTTTGAGGCGCGCGGATATACCGCGTGGGACCCGACCTCGCCCGCATTTATAATTGACAGGAACGGCTGCAAGGTGCTTTGCGTCCCTTCGATCTTCATCTCATATCACGGCGACGTGCTGGATATGAAAACGCCGCTTTTGCGTTCCATGGAGGCCGTATCCAACGCCGCTCTGCGCGTGCTGAAGCTTTTCGGCAATAAAAGCGCTTACCGCGTAAAATCGTCTATCGGCGCCGAACAGGAATATTTTCTTGTCGACACCAAGTATGCCAACGACCGGCTTGACCTGAAGATCTGCGGCAGGACGCTTCTGGGCGCCCGTCCGGTCAAAGGCCAGGAAATGGAAGATCATTACTTTACTTCGATAAAAGACCGCGTGATAAGCTTTATGCAGGACTTCGAATTCGAACTTTTCAAGCTTGGAGTTCCCTGCAAGACGCGCCACAACGAGGTCGCCCCTCATCAGTTCGAGATCGCGCCTATATATGAAGAGGCTAATATAGCCGCCGACCATAACCAGCTTCTCATGGAGACCCTGAAGCGCGTGGCGCTGCGGCATAATTTCATGGCGCTGCTGGCTGAAAAGCCCTTCGCCTACGTCAACGGCTCGGGAAAACACTGCAACTGGTCGCTTACGGATTCGGACGGCGCCAACCTTCTGGAGCCGGGCGAGACGCCGGTCAAGAACCTCCAGTTTCTGGTGTTTTTAACGGCGACGCTGCGCGCGGTCAATAACCATGGCGGCCTTTTGAGGGCTGCTATCGCTTCTTCAGGAAACGACCACAGGCTGGGCGCTAACGAGGCTCCGCCGGCCATCATGTCGGTATTTCTCGGCGATCAGCTCGCGAAGATCCTGGACCAGATAGAAAGCGGAAAAATAAAAGACAGCCATGAAAAGTCCATTCTGGATCTCGGGCTTTCAAAATTGCCGAAAGTTTCGAAGGACCAGGCGGACCGTAACAGGACCTCGCCGTTCGCTTTCACCGGAAACAAATTCGAATTCCGCGCCGTCGGTTCTTCCGCTTCCATTTCTATTCCCGTGGCGGTTTTAAACGCGGCCGTCAGCGAGTCATTAAATTTCATCGCTGACCACCTTGAAAAAAAAGCCGGAACGGCGAAAGATTTCAACGCCGCGGTCCTCGAGCTGCTGCGCGGAGTGATAAAAGAGACGAAGCGCATAAGATTCGAAGGCAACAACTACTCGGACCAGTGGGTGAAAGAAGCCGTCAAACGCGGCCTTCCTCTCGCGAAAAACACTCCCGAGGCGCTTAAGTTCTGGATCGACCGCAATGAAAACTCATGTCTTCTTAAAGCCGGCGTGATATCCAAAGAAGAAGTAGAGGCGCGCTATCATGTGTGCTATGAACAATATAATAAAATGCTCGAGATCGAGTTCGCCACGATGCTTGAAATGCTTTCAAAACAGGTCCTGCCCGCCGCGTACTTCTATCAGCGCGAGCTGTCGTCATCTATCGGAGCCGCTTTAGAGGTCGCCGAACAGATCGTGTTCATCGCAAAAAAAACGAAGAACGCTCCGGCGCCGAATATCGAGCCGCAGGCTAAGTTCCTGACGGAATTCGTTGAAGCCGTATCGAAGCTTCAGAGCGTGGTCGATAAGATGCGCGCGGTAAGAAAAACGCTTCTTGAAGAGGAAGATATATTCAAAAAAGCTGATTTTATCGTCGGCCATATTCTTCCGATAATGCATGAAGCGAGAGAAGTATCCGATTTCCTTGAAGTTCGAAGCGACAAGAACTGCTGGCAGATACCTACATATTCAGAACTTTTGTTCTGGGATTAACCGGTATCTCGCGGCCGGCTGCGCTCACGGCTGGAACTGCCGCGCCGCCGTTTTTCGCTTTCATCCGGCGGGTCGAAAATCATCCGCGGAATAACATGGCTATAGCGTCTAACTTAATGACGCTCAGTTAAAATGAAATAAAAAAGCCTTCGAAGTAA
Source organism: uncultured bacterium (assembly GCA_964551445.1). Classification (GTDB taxonomy): domain Bacteria; phylum Muiribacteriota; class UBA9980; order UBA9980; family UBA9980; genus DAOPXV01. Next base: position 11,770 of record CAZKCG010000055.1, read on the forward strand.
TATCTCCGAAGGCTTTTTTGTTTTATCACATCTTTTTATTCTACCAGAATTTCAATTTGCTCGCGACCTCGCCGATCTTTTTACCGACGCTTGTGTTGGCTATTTTTGAGCCGATGGTCGCTCCGGCGACGGCTCCCGCGACTCCTCCGACAAGACCGCCGGCCGCGGCTCCCGCGATGCCTCCGGCTATCGAACCCCAATTGGTTGATGACGATGATGAACTGGAAGAAGAGCTCGCGACCGCTTTTTTTACGGTGGTTGACGGCGGCGGGCTGTAAGAGTAGTTCCTGCCGTCGGATGCTTTACTGGCGTTAGCCAGAGTTTTCTGAGCGCTGTTGCTGACGGCTTCTGCGGCTTTTTTTACGGCTTCCGCGAGCTTGGCTTGCGACGGTGTAAGATCCGCAATGGCTTTTTTGGCGACGGTTCCGGCGAGGGATGTTGTAGTGCCTGCGGCCCGCGTTGTCGAAGACGAAGTTGTTGATTTTGTAGATGTTTTCGTAGAACTTGTTCGCGAGGAACTTGTATTAGGCAGCTTGCCGCTCGTTGAAAGCGCGACGGTAGTTGCTACGACGCGCTGCGAGCTTTTCGGCATGTTTCCGAGCGTTGTTTTAAAATAGTCGTTCGAGGCGTTCTGCGGCGAATTCCATGTTTCCTCGAGGGCGGCGAGTCCCTGGTCTAGCGACGCGCCTATAAATCCGTACATTGGCTTGAAAGCGGGCATAACCCCCTGAAAAAATCCGGGATTGACGTCCGGCGGTTTTGGAAGTTCCGCGATGTTTCCCATGCCTTTAAGAACATCGGGATCGACATATGAAGCGTCGAGTTCGGCGAGAAGCGTCGATGATACGCGGCCTCTATATTCTTCGGCGCGGTTTTCAAGCTCTTCAGACGGCTGAGCCAGGATCTCGGCTATAAAACTCGCGTCGGGCAGTATGATCTTGGATCCAACCTTTAATTCCAGGGGGTTTTCAAGGTCGTTCAATATCTTTATCGCGAGCACCATGACCTCATCGGTCTGAGAAATGCCCAGAAGAGTTTCGCCTTCCCTGACGGTATGAATCTTGCCGCCTATTTCCTGCGCCGCGCTTTGCCCGGAAACGGAGAAAAATATTATAAGCGCTATAAAAAAGGCGTTTTTAAAAATTTTTATCATGGCGTAACCTCCAGGAAGTTTTTATAAAAAAGTTGTTGTTTTTTATTTAAAGCCCGCTGTTTATATTATAACATAAAAATGGGCCGGACGCGTTTTTTACAGATATTTCACCTAATGAGTGTTAGGGGCCCAGTTTTTATTGACCGCCTGAAGGCCCTTGGGAAAGACGGCGTTTCTCATTTCCACGCTCTGCTGACTGCCGGTTTCGACTTTTATTGTGACGTCGATAAAAAAATATGAAGGCCCCTTCACGAGATTCGCGATGAATTTTTTAACTTTTTTTTTCGCGAATTCGCGTTTAACTCCTTCTTCTTCGGTCCTTATGAGCGTGGCGGTCTCTTTATCGAGGGTATAATTAATTTTTCTGAGGACCTCGTCGCCGTTTTTGTCGTAATATAATTTCATGAATTCCAAAACGCCGTCCCCGCCCTTGAAAAACGATTCGCCGTTTACGATGTCGCCTTTTATAAAAGATTTTCCGAAAAATCCGCCTTTGATGTCCAGCTTGAGGTTTTCAAGCGTCAGAGCCGCGTCCTGAAGGCATTCGAGTTTTGCTTTCCCCGCTTCCACGCCGGAAAAACTCCTTAAAAATACCGTGTACATGGCTCCCATGAGGATCAGCGCGATCCCGGAGACCACTGTTATCTCGACCAGGGTAAAGGCTCTGTTTTTATTTTTCGGATCTTTAAATTTGTTCATAACCGCCGCTTCTTAAATATACTCGTTTTAGTGCCATTTTGTTTTATTTTTTTGAGCTTTTCTCAAGTTTTTTCGCTATTACCGAACCCACAAGCGAAAGTTTCGTTCCATCGGTTTTTTTGCCGTTTCCGTTGTCGATGTTGACGTTGACCCGGATGATCTTGTAATCGAACTTTTCTTTTCGTCCGGTCCCGATCTCCTCGTCTTTATATTCGGTTATGCTTACTTCGCGGAAAAAGCCTTTAGCCAGAGGCGGCAGCATCATATAATTTTTGCTTTCGCCCGCCCCGCCGGTCTCGGTTTCGTTGAAGCTCTGATCGAGTTTTTCGTAAGGCAGCGATTTTAAATAATCGATCACGTCCTTCGCGTAATTAGCGGCGGTGACCTTGCTGACGATGTCCGCCGTGGCCCTGTAATGTTCGAAAAGGGTTGAAAGCATAGGCACTATGGCGATGACGAGAATGACGGCCGTTATTATGATCTCGACGAGCGTAAAAGCGCTGCGCGGGTTTTTATGGCGGTATGTGCGGCTAACGATCATCTTTGTTAGACCCCCAGTTACGCACGTCCGGCTGGATCGACGCGTAATAAAAGAAAGGCGAATCGGTTTTAACGGTCTGCGCCGTCTTGAATTTCAATTTGCCGCCGACCTTTGCAAGCTGCGTGAAATCGATCGAATTAACCGCCAGGGTCCCGTTTATTTGAAGGGGTTTCAAAGGCGTGAATTTCGTGCCTTCCCTCAAGGCTATGAGGGATGCGTCCACACGGTCAGCGTTGACTATTATCTCGCCGTCAAGGGCTATGAGCGTGAGGATCTGGTTCTGGAAAGGATCGGCGATGATGTCTCCCGAAATGGTTATATTTCCTTTTTTACAAACTATCATTCCGCCGCGGGCGATCGTCATCGCGGGAAGCGTCACGTCGCCTTCGAAATACGCCGCGAGGCCGAGATTTAAAATAGCCGGCGAGGAATCGGGCGCTATGAAAAGCTTTTTGAATTTTTCGAAATCGGCGGCGTCTTTAAACCTGTAGGAAACATAAGGAGTTATATATTTTTCGTCAAGGGTCAATTTTCGAAGGTCGTCTATGGTTATTTCCGAATCGGCAGGCGCCGCCGGAACTCCGCCGTAATTATTTTCCTTTGAAGGATAGAGTTTTTCCTTGATGTCGGGGATCTTGAACGGGTCACAGATCATTCCGCGCTTATCCTTTATTTCGGAGAAAAGCCCGTGATTATAAGGTTCGACGGTGACGATCTGATTCATGAATTTTGAATATTTCAAATAATCCGCGGCTCCGGAGAAGATCCGCGCCGCGATGGCTGAGCACGCTTTGAATTTCAAGGGGTCTTCGTTTATATCGGCTATGGGCATCGTTCCGCCAGATTGGAAACTTCCCGGCGTCGCGAAAGGCATCGCTGACATATAGCTTATTCCGAGCGTGGCCTTGTCCTGATATGCCGCGAGCCTTACGTAAGAACGCCTGACGTTTCCGAGGACCCTTGTAGGCGAGGGATTGGAAGGCGAACCGAAGAGTTTCAGCACCGAAGTGTTGACGTCGCGCTGAAACGCTATTCCGTAACCGCCCATTCCCTTCATCTCGCGGCAGAGTCCGTAATCGAGATGGCCTATGAGATAAGGGCTCTGGGGAAACTGGCGGTCGTATATTATATCGAAGTAATAATCGTTGAAAAGATGGAATAGTTCTCCGGCTCCCGCCCTGTCGGCGCCGTGACTGAGCCTTAGAACTATCGGTTCCTGAGGTTTTTCGTTTCCAAGAAAGACCATTCCGATGTTTAGCGGACTCGCTTCCTTGTTAAAGTTCCCGTTTTCTAAAATGAGAGGCTTGCCCTGGACCGGGTCGCCATCCTCATCGACCATGATGCTGTTAAGATCGGTCCCGGCCGGAACGCTCTTTACGAAAAGAGTGAAATAGCGAAGGCCTTTAGGCAGAGTGCTGATTATTTTTATCTGTTTTTTGACGGTAAGCACTTTTTTAACGCTGAAATATTCCACCTCGATGCGGTAGTTTATCAGGCCGGATTTTTCCCGTGAATTTGCTTTGAAGCCGGCTGCCGGGCCGCAGGTTTCCTCGTACGAATGGATGTCGTCGCGGTCTATGAAGACGCGCACTTCATTTATCTTCGCGTATTTCGTTCCGCCGAAGATATCGATTATCCTGGTTATCGGTTTAGAGTTTGAAATTATATTGGTGAGTTTTTTAGAATCGAAATCGACCGTTTCAAATTTTTCTTTGGGCTTTATAAGATCGTTATAATCGAAAAGGTCGTTCTTTCTTTCGAAGGCCGTTTTCGAGAACTCGTCCTCGATTATTTTCTGAAGTATCTCCATGGCGGCTTCGGCAATTATGAGGGCGTTATCGGAATAGATAGTGCGGTACATCTGCACGCGTTCGTTTCGAAGCATTGAGTTATACGAAACTATCCCCGCGAAAAGTATTCCGAGGATACATATGGCTATGATGTAACTCATGCCTTTTTGGTTTTTCAAGCGCGTCTGGAGCATAATTTTTTTGGGCCGGCCGCTATTTTAAAAAGCGGCCGGTTCATATCTTATAATTTATTGTTTTTTAGGATCTTTGCCTTTGAATTTGTTGAACGGGTCGTCAAGGCTCTTTTTAACTGATTCGATAGAATTGTCCATGGTCTCGGGTGTTTCTTCCTTTTTATTTTTGACGGCGCTCGCCTTTAATTTTTCGGTCACGATATTTCGTTTTTCTTCGAACTTTTCAGGATTGGCAAGGGCTTTGTCTTTAAACGCTTCGAGCTTCATTCCGGCCTTAATGTCAACCGTTTTTTTATCCGGAGCTTCGAACGAAACCACGCCTTCTTTAACCTGTACGGCAGTTTCTTTGGTCAGCCCGTTCACGACTACGCCAAATACCGTCCCTTTTATGCCTATTGTTCCAACGGGCGTCTGGACCTTAAAAACCATTTTTCCGTCAGAGCCTTTGACCGGTTTAAAGTTAACCCAGATCCCGCCCTGCATTATCCTGATGCTGTAAAAGCCGACCTGAAGTTCGGTGTTGGCTTCGACGTCAAGGACTGCGCCGTAAGTAGTTGAAAGTTCGCCGCGTGTTTCCGGGCCTGTCATTACGCGCTCGCCGTCTCCGAGAGATAATGCCATCGCGTCTTTCGCCCCGAGTTCGACGTATTCCGCGGTGCCGCTCTTAGAGTATTTTATGCCGCCGGTAAGTTTGTTTAAAGAGGCTATGCCTTTTTCATCGGCGGCCATAACCATTAATACGGTTGAAAAAAGAATGAAAAAAGAGGTAAGCGTCATCAAGAAAAACTTTTTCATATTTCCTCCAGATTTTTTTGTTCTGATATATACTACTTTAAGTTCATTCGGGTTCCATAAATTTTAAAAAAATCAAAACGCGTCATAGTCCGCTTTGGTAGACTTTTGAAGGACCCAGGTGGCGAGGCCGTAATTTGTGAGGCCCTGAGGGTCGTTGAAATCGGTGAGCGCGGCGTCATAAATTTTTTTGCGCATATTAGGCCTGTAAACATTTCCGGTCATGACCGGAGGCACGTTATTTTCGCGCAGGAAGATCTCGGAGCCCATAAGCCTTAAAATAGAAGATACCGTGGGCATGTAGGCATCGTAGCCGGCGTCGCTTTTCCGTGGGCGGTTGCCGAGTTCATTGTAAATTGCGTTGGAAGTATTGCCGATGTCCCAGATCGAATTTGGCAGGCGCGCGTCGGAACTAACCATGCGTGCATTCATGGTCATTTCGGGTAGGAAAAGTCTGTCGTTCGCGAAATCCTTGACGGGGCTCAGAAATTGGCAGAACGGGCGTTCCTGAGGCGAAGCTCCGTTGACCAGGCCCACTTTGTCGAAGAGTTTCCATGCCATTGAAGTGCTGTCGCCCCAGAGGCAATCGGGTTTTCCTTCGCTGACGGCGCTGAAAAGTCCGCGCATTATCGCCGCGCGGGCCGCAGCGTCGAGCTTTCCGGGTTTTAATTTCAGTATTTCAACGAAGTCCTTATCCTGAGGCGGGTTCGCAGGCGCGCTGACGTCTCTTACCTTGAGCTTATTAGTGGCGGTGTCTTTTATGAATTTTTTCGCGTCCATGACCGGATTGCTGCCGGCGAAGAATTCGCTGTCTAAAAACGCGAGAAACGGAGCGCACGCCGCGTCGTTGCAGAAATCGTCGACGGTGTTCCATTTTGCCGGGTTGGTCTTTATCATGTCAAGTATCGATCCGGTTTTTCCGTCCAGATCGTATAGGGCCATATTTGAAAGATCTATACGGCCTGCTCCGGCGCTTTTATACCGCACCACGTTCGTGTTGTCGTAAATATCCATGATATCCGCGTTGGAGACGCCGCCGGCGGACACCTGGCGGGCTATGGCCGCAGCGAGCTTCCATTCGATATAAGGCGTTAATTCGTTCTCGAAAACCATGTCCGGCCTTGTATAATCATACCATATCTTCGCGTTTGAAAAAATAGTGACGCGCTGGCGATAAACGCCCATGTTCTTATCGAGGTTCGCTTTTCTCCATGCGCTGTCGTCCTGCCAGTAGTCGTTACCGGTTAGGGGATTTGCCGCGTATTCTAAAAATTTGTCGTCCTTGTAATTTTGCATTACGTCGGTCGTCTGATTGAAGTCGCCGCAGATATAAATGTCTTTATCTGACGCGATGACTATGTCGCGCGGCGGATTTCCGCGGATCCGAAGGGGCACTTCGGTGAATATGACGCCGTTGAAACCGGGGTCTTTGAATTTAGCTAATATAGCTCCGTCCTTTATGTTGGTTTCGCGTTCCATTCCGGCGAAGCATATCAGTTTTCCCCTGGTTGGATCTGTCTTTGCCGTTTCGCTTATCGACGCGCCGAAATCCACGTATCTAAGATTCGCCACATCGGCTCCCGGGTAAGGGTTTTTGAATTCGAATTTTCCGGTGTTGGCCTCGCCGAAGTTTCCGCCGGGAGCGGGTATGTATATGCCGCCGTTCTTGGCGAGATTTTTATATTTCTGAGTGAAGGTCTTCGAGTTGATTATCGGAAGGTCCCGCCCGCCGTGCCGGCCGTCTTTCATGATGCCGCCTACCCAGCTGCCGTTGACCTGTTTGGCGCCGACGTTGTTTTTCGCGAAATCCGCGTTCCAGCTTCCGCCGGTGACGGTTTTTGCGCCGCTGCCCTGCGCGGGAGAGTAGTTCACTTTTGAAGAATTGTCGTTTCTGCCGAGCTGTTTTCCGTTGAGAGTGACGTTAGGGTCGAAGACGTATATCTCGCCGGTCGTTCCGGTCGAGATATCGCTCATATTGTCGAGTTTTAAAACCGGCGGGCTGCCGTTGGCGAATATGGTGCCAAGGTACACGAAGCGTCTGCCGTATAACGTTCCGATGCTGAAAAAATTGGACGCGTCGGGCATTTTAGTGCCGGGAAGGCCGAGGACCATATCTAAAAAGTCGCTGTCGTAGATCAGGAATTCGGAAAGGTCGCGAGCCTCGACGATAGACGAAACACGCACGTAAGTGTCGAGGTATTTTCCTATGGCTTCGATCTTATAGAACATGTTCTCTTCGTTTATTGCCTTGGTGTCTTTATTATCCTTCGCGACGGCGTGCCCGCAGCGGACCTTGAAATCGCTGAGCTGTATCGTGGCCGAACCGAGCGTCCCCTTGACCGTGCCGGAAGTTCCGCCGAGCGTGACGTATGCCGTGAGAGCCCCGGCGGGTTTAACCACGTTGGTATGCTGAAGGGCCGCGTCCCAGGCGAGATTTCCCTGAGCGTCAAGTTTTGTCGAATGAGTTTTCCAGGGCGTCGCGCCGCCCCGAAGTTCTCCGATGGCGCACGAAACGCCGGCTTCTGCCGCGCATGTCGCCGCGTAAAATCTGGCTATCTCGTCGGTCATGGCTATCTGGCCCATCCGGTACTGGTGGAAAGCGTATGCAAATCCGACTATTACGATGACCGCGAGAAGTATAAGCGGAAAGATCATTCCGCGTTCGCGGTTCTGACAAGTTTTTGGAAGTGGCGCGTTTTTCAAATTCATAAAATCTCCGTCCGGGGCGTACCGCTTTTTAGTTAAGCTGGCAGCCGCGCATCGAAATAGCCGTTTTAAATTCTATCGGATAGCCTCCGCTTCCGTCGGCGGAAGATGAAGGCACCAGCATTTTTATTTTCACGTATATGGTTTTAGGCCCCGCGCCGTAAGTAGGTTTGCCTCCGCCGGCTCCGGCGGGCGTCTCGCTGTCGATCCTGTAAAACATGAGCTGGTCGAGGTTATCGCCCATCAGTTCGTCGGGCTTTGTTCCGGCTTTTCGCGTGAGCTTGAATTTATTCGGTTTCCCCTGCATCGGTTCGACCTTATAAGTTATCAGTTCGGTCGTAAATTCAATGTGTTTGTCCGGCCCCGTTGGTTCCTTCGTGAAATCAGGTATCTGTTTGACTATTTCGAGTTTCTGCGTTTCGGGGGATATTCCAAGGGTCGCAACTTTGTTCTGTTCGACCATTACCGGAGCTTCGTCGTGCGCGTAATTGGCCTCTCTTATGTCGCGTGAGAGCCGCATCAATATTTTCTGGGCGCGCTGATAGTAGTCCATCATCCGCGTTCCGGTGTCGGATATCTTTATGGTGCTCTGGAAAAGCGAAAAGGCTCCTCCCGATACGAGAACGAGGACCAGTATCGTGACCATGATCTCGACGATGGTGAATCCGGCGCCGTTAAATATTTTATTTTTAGAATATTCTTTATTCATGATATTTCACTTTACTGCGTCTTAGTTACGCATGTCGCGAGCCTGTAGGAAAGGTTTTTCTTGTCCTCGCTCTGCCATTTTATTTCGAGTTCCACCGCTTTCAGGCTCAGAGGAAGAGTTCCGCCGGCCCCGCCCACGTTTTTAATGCTGACGGTGCGCGTGAATTTGATCTTTCCGATCTGGACCTCGTGCGGATATTCAGCGGCCGCCGTAGTGCCGTTGATGTATGCTTCGAGCGATTCGGGCCCCGAGTCCTCTTGCGAGATCTTATCGAAGGGGAAATTCCTGATGGTTTCGACCGTTTCCTGCGCGATCATGACCGCCGCCGAAAAGTCGCGGGTGCGGCTGATGCTTCCGAGTTCACCTGACATCATCGAAAAAGTGCTGATGAGTATGAAGGCCATTATGACCAAACCGATTATAAGTTCGACCATGGAGAACCCTTTTTTTGATATCTTATCGAGTATTACGCTCATTAGTCATTCCACCGCGCTTAATTATTCAAGCATGTCCATGAATGCCTCTATCCTCGTTATCAGCCCCGCGCGCGCCGTGTGATCGTCCACCGTCAGCGGCAGAAAAGGTATGCCCGCGCTTTTAAATTCGCTCTGTACTATGGTTAACATAATTGAATCCAGTCCGCAGCCGAAAGGAGCCAGGTATATAACGCCGTCGGTTTTGAAGTCGTCGTTTTTCGCCAGAAATGAGGCGGTTTTATAGATCTCGCGCCCGAACGCCCAGAAAAGCCCGGAAGGAAATTTTGAAAAATCGCATTTCACGCTTTCCAGGTCGATATCTTCGGCGGTTATCGTTACAGCGTCCCTTTTTTTAAGTTCGTTCATAATGCCGGTGTTTATGAAATCGTCATGGATGTTATAGGGATGTCCTAAAACTCCGATCTTGTATTTATGTTCGCCGAGGCGCCTGGTCTTGAAAAGTTTCACGCGTTCGGATATTACTCCGTTAAGGCATGAGATGCCCCGCTCGTAAGCGCGGTCGATCCTGAAAGGGTTCCATGAAAAATTATATCCGATATTTCTGAAAGCGCTTTTATTCGAAAAATTCTGAACATCAAAAGTGCTGTCGATAAGCCCCGGCGGCTTTCCGCCGTTTTTTTTCATCGGGTCTATGACGAGGCATTTCACCATATCGGTGAATCCTATCATTTTCGGGCATACGTAACCTTTTTCCGCGAGCCTTAGAAACCGCGGAAGAAAAATGAAGTCGGTTTTATTTTCGAGAAGCTCGCCGACATGGCCGAAAGCGAGTTTTATGGGGACGCACGAATCCGAGTGCGCGTAAGAGCTTCCTGTTTTAAGGGTTTTAGCGGATGAAGGGCCGGAAACTGAAAGCTTCGCCCCGAGTTCGTTGAAGAACGTTTCCCAGAGCGGGTAATAGCGGTAGTATAGCAGCGATTTAGCTATCGCGACAGTTTTTTCGCCCGAAGAAGGCATGTTTTCATATCCCTATTATCTTGACGATAATGTTTCGTTCTTTAGGCCCGTCGAACTCGGCCACGAAAACAGCCTGATTTTTCTTCAGGTCGATAGCGAAGTTCGTGACCGGCACCGCTACTGAATTGCCGATAAAGATAGATTTGAGATGCGCTTCGGCGTTATTATCGATCATGTTGTGGACGTAACTCGAGTGATACGGGAACAACTTTTGAAGGATTATCTCGAAATCCTCTTTCAGGTTCTCCTCGTCGTCGTTTATATAAAGCCCGGCGGTCGTGTGAAGCAGGAAGATGTGGCAGATACCGTCGGAGATATCGCTGTTTTTAAGGATCTCAGTCACTTTTTCAGTGATATTGTGACCTTCGAGAGGGTCTTTCGTTTTTATAGTGAATTTTTCAGTATGTATCTTCAAAATTTCACCCTGTATTTCAAATATTGGGTCGTTTAAATATATTTTAACATAAATATATCAAAATATCAATTTATTAAAGCCTTTATATTTTTTTCAACATCGTCGAAGTCTATCTCGCTTTCAGCCTTATATTTGAGGGTCCCTTCGGCCGAAATGATGAAAAGAGAGGGAGTTTCCATGACTCCGTAGCTGTCGGCCGCCGTGAAATATTTGTTTTCCCCGACTATTTCGATCGTTTCGAAAAGGTTCCTGAAATCCTGCATTTTATTGTTTTTAATGAAATTGAGCGCGGCCGGGCGCTTGTCTTCGGCGTCCACGTTCACGGTTATAAACGTCACGCTTTTTTTATAGGTTTCATGAAGTCTCTTGATATGTTTGATGTCCGCTACGCAGTTGGGGCACTCTAAATACCAGAAAAGTATGAGCGTAGGCTTGTCTTTTTCCGATTTTTTCCCGCGGTTGAATTCGATATCGGTGAGCTGCTTTTTTCCGGCTTCGGCGAGCGATATGTGAGGGGCGTAGGCGCCTATCGGAAGATTCCGCGGGCCCGAATAACCGCTCTGGTCGGATGCAATGGCGTGCCCGGAAAAATTCGATGCTGAAAAAAATAAGAAAGAAAAAAATAAGACGGTCAATAAAACACTTGTTAAAAAAATCCGGTTCATTTACATTCCTCCGTTTTTGGTTCTTCTGGTCCTGCTTTTATTCTTTTTTTAAGAGCGCGTAAAAAAAGCCTTCGTTGCCGTCCTCATCCGGTATCATCTGCAGATAATTTCCGCGCGGCTCCCCTTGAGCCGTCAGTTTGAGTTCTTTAAGGGCCGCCGCGACCGGCACGGAGCTGAAACCGGAGTTTTCCGACAGGAATTTGTCTATTTGCGCCGCGTTCTCGAGCTTGTTGAGCGTGCATGTGGCGTATAGCAGCGTTCCGCCTTTTTTAAGCATTTTAGATATGTTGGCGAGTATTTTATACTGCAGGGGCGCTATCGCCGTCAGATCTGCCGTCGAAAAGCGGTATTTGAGGTCTATTCGGTTCCTTAAGAGTCCGAGTCCCGAGCACGGGGCGTCGATGAGTATTTTATCGAATAATTCCTGTCCCGGTCCCGCACCTTTGATCTTTTCGGAGATATCGGCGGCCGAGACGTATTCGGAAGATGCATCCATGGTGAAAATATTGCCGAGTTTCAGCCTGTCTGCGTTGTCGGTGATCTTTGCGACCTTTGACGCGGCAGTGTCTATGGCGATAATTTTTGTCTGACAGCCTGATATTTCAGCCATGTGCGTCGTCTTATTCCCGGGAGATGCGCACGCGTCAAGCAGAATTTCGCCGTTTTGCGGGGCGAGCAGAAAGGCCGCCAGATATGCGCTTCTGCCCATAGGAGTTATTTTTCCGGAGCGGAATTCAGAGGTTTCGGTAAGGTCGAAGTTGAAGGCGCTTTTTCCGGCGGAGTAAAGGTCGTAGCCTTCATATACGGGCTGCGGTTCCAGATAATATTTTTCGGCGAATTCCTTTAAAAAAGATTCGCGCATCTCGGCGCTGTATAAAACATAGGGATTGAGGCGGAATGTCGCTTCCGGCGGCGAAAGGGAACATTTCATAACGCTTTCGGCCGCCGTTTCGCCGAGTTCGCCGATGAGGAAATCGCAGAGCGCCTGCGGGCATGAATATTTTATCGAAAGAACCTTTTTTCTGTCCTTGATCTTTATTTCGGGTATCTCGAATTTAAAACCGTTGAAATAACGGTCTAAATTGATCGTAAGAGATGAGGCGAGCGCGCCGTTCTGATACTGCCTTAAAAGGATCTTCAGCTCGCGGATGACGTTGTCGCCGTTCGACTGAAAAGTGCCGAGAGCGATCGCGATCGAAACGACCTTCAGCGTGAGGGCCGCGTTCTTTTTCAGCGCCGCGTCGCGGATTATAAATGTTTTGGCGAGGTAGTCGAAGGTGATCTTTCTCTGCATGTAATAAGCGCAGAAATTGACGAGTTTGTGCCTCTGTTCCGGTTCGATCGCGGCCGTTTTAGCGAGCGCGCCGAAATAACTGCGTGCCCGGCTTATGCGGAACTCGGCGTTGTTGAGGAAAAAATCGAAAGCGAAAAAACAGTTGATAGTTGCCATAATATTACTTTTTCACGTCCATAAACATTTCTACATGGGCGATCCCGGCTTCGTTAAATATTTCGCCATGCGCTTGAAACCCAAGTTTTTCATACATTTTCGCGATGTAGCACTGCGCATGAAGTATGATGCGCGCCGCGCCTTTTTTTTCGGAAAGCCACATCAGGTATTTGACCAGGGCCGTTCCGATGCCGAGTTTGCGGAATTCCGGCATGACCGCTATCCTTCCGATCTTAGCGGTTTCAGGCTCTTTTTTTCCGCCGGCCCGGCATATCAGCCTTCCTGCGGCCGCTGGGACGCCTTTATAAAGCGCCAGCGCGTGGACCACGCCGTTCTTCGCGGCGTGACATCCTGCGGGGATCCCGCGGCCCAGAAGTTCGCAGTCGTACCCGTCGATCTCGATCTCTTCCGGGACGCTCTGGCCGATTATGAAGACCTCGCGCCTTATGCGCATATAGTCTTGCGCATAACTATTGCCGCGGTCTATTTGTATTATTTCGAGTTCCTGCATTTTCTTTTTTTCAGATCTTTCAGTTTTAAACTTTTTGTTTCGTTTTTCATCCGCCGCTTTTCATGAAACGGTTTAAGCAGTCTGTTTCGTTGCCGGCGTGCGGGTTTTTCAACGCTAAAACTTGAGGTCCAGGAAGTTTTCAAGCCCGAAGAAAAATCCTTTTCTTTTAACTATTTCCTTTATGGCGGTTACGACGCCGGGCATGAATGAATCGCGCGAAAGGCTGTCGTGCCTGATGCTGAGCGTCTGGCCGACGTCGCCGAACAACACCTGCTGATGGGCTACCATTCCGGGAAGCCTCACCGAGTGGATTGTAATTCCGGAGACCTCGCCGCCGCGGACGCCTTCCAGTTTGAATATCTCGGGAAGTTTCGGCTGCGGCGTGTAGTTTTCAGCCATCATTTTAGCCGTCATTAAAGCCGTTCCCGAGGGAGCGTCGGCTTTTTTGTCATGGTGGAATTCTATTATCTCGGCTTTTTTCATGTATTTGGCGGCGATCTGTGAAAATTTCATCATCAGGACCGCGCCGATGGCGAAATTCGGGGCTACCAGCACGGCTACGCCATTTTCTTTCGCCAGTTTTTCGATCTCGTCAAAATTCTCGGCCGTAAGCCCGGTAGTTCCTACGACGCAATGGATCTTCAAGGCTAAGGCTTTTTTTACGTTTTCCAGAACGCTCTGGGGATGGGTGAAATCGACGAGCACGTCGGCGGGCTTTAAAAACTTCGCCTGTTCTATCTCGTTTGTCACGCTGATGCCGTATTTTTTAGAGCCGATCTCGTTCATGTCGATGAGCCCTACCAGTTCCATTCCTTTTTCTTCGCGTATGGTTTCGGCGACCGCCGTTCCCATGCGTCCGAGCGCTCCGGCTATGGCCACGTTTATTTTATGCATAAAAACACTCCGTTCACTTTTTGCCGATGTTTTCGTTCTGATATACGCCGCTGTATGATTTTCCCACTTCGGCCTCGAGTTTATAAAATATAAGCTGTATCAGCCTTGAATTTTTTTCGAGATACATTCCGTTTTCGTTATATACAACGAGCAGCGCCGAGGAACGGCCGCAATAGCCTGAATCCCAGAGAGCGGTTTCAATCGTAGCGCCGGATCTGAGAAGCGATGAGCGGACGCGGGCCATCGCGAATACGTCTTTGGGGATATTGGTCGTTTCATTGAAAAGGACCATGTAACATCCTTTTTCAAGGAACACCATGCCGTCGGGGCCGAATTCGAGTTTCTTCTGTTCGGAGATCACGCGGTCTTTATTGGAAACCGCTATCTTTCCGGCCGTGGTTATTTTCGAGACCTCGCAGAGTGTGAGTTCTATGCCGTTCGGCTGTATCTGGTCCGCGGGTTTTAACATTCCTTCAACGAGAGGTTTTTCACAATTCAAATATTTTTCAAAATTATTGACCGATAAAAATTCCATGTTATCCCCTTTTGTTTAAGTTTTATTAGTGTCCTTATTTAACAAAATTCATTTTATATACGAACTTCTTATCATTTTGGCAACAAGCCCTTGAAGAATGTATCGAGTCTGTTAACAAAATTTATTTTATATATGCTCTTCCCCGTTTATCATTATCTATCATATCCTCCCGTATGGATTAGGGCCGATCTTTGGTTTAATTTATCGCAGATCACCGTCTTGCCGCACGCGGCCCTTTCTTTTCCGTTACGGCTGAAACCGGTTTTTTCCCCGGCGCGGCCTTTGATTTTCGGGGTATTTTCACGGTTCTTGTCTTCAAATATTCAAGGCCAGCCTCTATTGCCAGAGCGTAGGCCAGTTTTCCGCCGCCTGAAATAACGGCCGCCGCCGCGTCGGATAGAAGAGAATGCCTTCTGAATTCCTCGCGGGCGAAAATGTTGCTGATATGGGTTTCAATGAAAGGCGTTTCAACCGATAAAAATGCGTCGCGAAGGCTTACGGAGGTGTGAGTGAGGCCGCCGGCGTTGACTATGATAAGGTCGTGTTTTCCGGCGTCATTGTGTATTTTATCGATGATCACGCCTTCGTGGTTCGACTGGAAACTTTCGATTTTTATTTTTACGCCGTAATCGCGGCGGATAGCGAGAGCGACGAGTTCGTCGAGCGTTTTGCGGCCGTATATCGATGATTCCCGCTTTCCGAGCATGTTAAGGTTTGGTCCGTTTATAATAAGTATCTTGTAAATCATAAAATAAAAATTCCCCGATCAATTGAAATAGTCTGCTAGCCGTTATTTATAAGGTGTCGTCGGCCGTTTGTGCGCGCCAGACTCTTGCCGGCGTTTTGAACCTAAAATTATATCACACTCGCCCCCGCAAGTCAAAAAGAAAATTAGGTTCTTTAGTGTTTTGCAGGGGTGATTTTTTAGTTAAGAGTGGAGAATGGAGGTCGCCTCTCGCAAGCCGCTCATTGCCCGTCGGCTCCCGCCATCCATGGCTCCGCCGACACTTGGGCCTCAGGCCCGTCGTCCATGGCACCGCGGCACTTGCGCTTCCGGGCGCATCGTCCATGGCTTCGGCGACACCCGGAACGTCGTGTTCCTTGGTCGCCTCTCGCCGTCCCTGGCTTCGGCGACACCCGGAACGTCGTGTTCCTTGAGTGGATAGTTGTGGTTTTGCGTGCTTTGCGAGCCTTTGTAAAAATTAATGCCTGGAAGACGGAATAGACCGTCTTATTGCCGGGAAATCCTTTAGTTCTTGCAACTGTGAACTCTCAACTTGAAATGAACCGGTTTTAACCGCACGATTTAAGTAAGAGCCGGAAATTAACGAACGGGAAACCGGTGAAGTGAAAATTTAAACTGTTATATGCCAAAAAAAGATTCCGCCGTGGCCGTCGTCCTTTCGCAAAAGGCGTCGAGGTCCATATTCATTATTCCGGCCACGCATTCGGCTACCGCTCTGACGTTCGCCGGCTCGTTCCTTTTGCCTCTCAGGCCGTGCGGCGACATATAGGGGCAATCGGTTTCTACCATTATCCGATCTTTTGGTATGGCTTCAAAGATAGCTTTTACTTGTTCCGGTATCTTTTCACGATTTTCAGGCCTGGTCAGGACACTGTAAATATTTTCGTTCGTTTTAGAAACTATCTTGTATATTTCTTTTAACGGATAGGTTATGGAGGCCGTAAAGGAAAAATGAAATCCTCTTTCAGCCGCCCAGGCTGCGAAAGCTGCGTCTCCCGAATAACAATGAAAAACTCCCGGAAATTCTCTGTTCCCTACGATTTTTTTGAAGTCGTCAAAGGCGTCGCGCAGATGCATTATTACCGGGATCTTATGGGATATGGCGAGGTCCAGCTGTTCGCTGAAGGCTTTTATCTGTTTATCTACCGGTGAGAGGTTTTTGAAGTAATCAAGCCCTATTTCGCCTAGCGCCGATATTTCTTTGTTTTTGATCGCCGATTCAGCTTCGGCGAGGCTCTTATCCGAAAACTCCTCCGCGTCATGAGGGTGGACGCCGTAGGACGCGAATATTATTCCGGGATATTTTTTCGCGAGGGCGATATTATGAAGCGACGAGCGCGAGTTTATCCCGGCGCTGAGTATTTTTTTAATTCCGATAGCTTCAGCTCTTTTTATGACTTCTTCGATGTCCTGCTTATAACAATCGTCTTCAAGATGGGCGTGAGTGTCGATGAGATATGCCAATTTCTTCATTCCTTTCGGTTATTTCGGGACCATTAAATATTTCGGCCTGGTTTCAGCTCCGGCTACCGGCCAGAAGGTTTTTGTATCGTTGAAAATGAATTTTTTAAAAACATAGTTATCCGCTATACCTGTGTTATTCTTTAAAAGCGTACTGGTGTCGAGTATTATGGCGGCGAACCGCTTTTTTTTCATGAAGCCGTTCATTTCGTTCAAAAACTCCGTTCTCATTTTTTCATTGGAGCTTAAAAGTATATTTATCATTGGAAGCATGTGGATGTGGGTATTCTTGCCGGCCAGTGAACATAAAAATCCGTGGTAGGGCATGAAAACCTCGCCTTTGATATTGCGGATAAGTTCGACGAGAGCGTCCCCGGCTTTTTTGTCGGCGGCCGACGGGACCTGTTTGACGGGGTCATAGGCCAGGAACACGAACTGAATTACGCAGATCAGGCAGGCGATATTGGAATATTTTAAGGAAACCGGTTCGCGGGTTGTATCGCGCCGCGACATCTCCGCGATGAATAATCCCGTGATGATAGCGAGAATAGCGCATGAGGGAATGAGGACGTTGATATAACTTTCCCAGAGTATCCTCGTGTACGCGGGTCCGGCGAACATGGCCGCGAACATGAGCGAATAGAACCAGAAAGTTCCTCGGTCTTTTTTGAACGCTCCGAAAAAAAACACGAGGCATATAAAGATTGCCGGTGTCATCAGCAGCGCGTCCTCCGCTAAAAAATTGAAAAGGTTCATAAAGACGTCGTTGACCTGCCGGCTGAACTGATGGAGATAGAACAGTACAGAAAAAACGTGGAAAGAAAACCAGCCGTTATAGATCCTGTCGAATAAAAGTATGGAGCCGCCCAGAAAAAAGGCCGATGACGATACAAAGTAAAAAGCCAGCCGCTGGGCCGATATCAGCGAATAGAGCATGAGCGGGACCGACATCATCAGGGCTGTCTGCTTAGAAAGAAAGGAAAGAGCTAAAAAAACGCCGGCCAGAATATAAAATGGAGGTGTTTTATAAAATCTCACGATATAGGCCGCGGCCAGAAAGAAAGCCAGAAACATCGTGTCTTCGCGGGCGATATCCATCCAGAAGCCCGTCTGACCGAATGTCGCGGCGAAAAATCCGGCTGCGATGAGTGACGCCGTCTTATTTTCCGTTTCCATGCGCACGAATTTGTAGATGAAGATCATGCACGCGAGAGAGGACGCGAAGGAGACCAGGCGCAGCTGGGCGAAGCCGGTCCATGAAAATTTGCAGACGAGGGCTGAAACATAGAAGTAAAGCGGCGTGTAGGGGAAAGACATGAATTCGATGGAGGGTTTTTCATATAATGCCAGGCCTGAAATGATCCGGGTGACATGGTCAACGGCGCCGCCTTCCATCCATTCGAGCTCGTACGGGTAGAAAATTCTAAGCGCGGCGAGTGTTATGTAAATAAAAATATATGCGAGCGCGGCGAGCAGCATGAGATTTTTCAGGGCGCGGTTTATTTTTAAAGCCGTTTTCTGGCTCATTCGTTGGCCTTTCTTAATAAATTCATCCGCCATTTTACTAAAAAATGATGGCTCTTGTCAATTGTTGTATTTTTGTGCTAAACTTAAAAAGGCTCGTGTTTTTAAAAAAGAGCACCTGGAAAAGAAGCTCCGGCCATTTTAACTTTAACTTGACAACCGGAAAAAGAAGCTCTTGACAAAAAAAACGCAAACTGTTAAAATTAATTATAACCTTTAAAACAAGCCATAGGACAATTTCATAAGCACATTTGCCTTTCACGGAAGAAATTGCTATCATGAAGATACCGCCTTCTTTATTATTATAGGAAGACGGTTTTTGCTTTTGAAAAAGGCTTTATTGTTGATTTAAAAGTTGTATTTTTATATTTTTGTGCTATAAATTATAGCGATCGGAAATTTGAACCTTTAATTTAATTTTTGTGTTGAAAATTTAATAAAATAATATTTATAAAAAGTGGAGGCCTAAGATGATGAGACTTAAAAACATGTTTGCCGGAGTTGTCATTTTAATCGTGCTTTTATGGGGTGTTTCGTTTATCACGGGATGCAGCGGCGGCGGTGCCGCGGGGCTCGGCGGCGTTTTAATTGATAAACAGAATGAAGACGATAACGCAACGGCAGGTTCGGGTTCTCAAAGGCTTTTTCAGATCGAAGGCAGCCTGCCGTCCGAACTTTCGGCTTCTCCTGTTATCGGGGCGCCGAGATACGCCACTGATTTTAACAATGGCAAATATTCTGTCGCCGTCGTCAACAAAGACAATTATAACGAAGAAATAGGCACGGTCACGGTCACGGGCGCCACCTACAAGGCGTCGCTCGCTATAACCACCGTAAGTAAATACGCAGTCTTGATCATAAGAGAAAAAAAATCGAACAAGATACTCTTTCAAAATCTTCTCGGGAAAACTCCAGTTTTAAGCGAAATGCCAGTGGGCTTTAATTCCTTCACTTTAAAGGGCGTTTCCATTAACGCGGAAACGACGGCCAGGACGCTTCTGGCAATAGAAAAGAACGCCGTTCCGAATTTACCTATTGTAACCGCTTCCGAACTCAGCTCGGGCGCTACAAAGGATGTTACGGGCCAGAAGAGCCAGTTCGATTCAGCTGTTGAAACGGCGGTCGGCGGCGCGTCGGTCGTCGCGAACGTTAAAAATGCCATTCAGACGGTTAACTCCATTTTAACTTCGACCACTTTAAATCAGAGCGTCAAAGACTCTCTGGTGCCTTCGTCTTCTTCGGCGACGAGCGTAACCCAGATATTGACGGCTTTCGTAAGCGTCGTGAGCACGAACGACGCCAGCGTTAAATCGGTTATCACAAACAATAACCTTTCCACTTCCGTGACGGTCGGCACAACCGTTATAAATTCGCAGACCAATACCAATACTATAAGCACGGTAGTTACTACCATCGTAACTCCGCCCGCCGATACGACCGCGCCTGCAATGATCGCGGTTTCAATATCGCCCGCGTCGGTTAAAGCCGGCGAGACCGTGACGCTGGCATTTACCGCAAGCGAATCGCTTTACGCGGCTCCCGCAGTTACGATCATGGGAAGGTCTGCTTCCGTCGTTAAAGTATCAGGGAATACTTATTCGGCTTCCATTCAGATATCTCAAAGCGATTCCGGCACGGTCACTTTTTCGATCACATCTTACTCGGATCTTGCCGGGAATCCTGGAACGGCGGTTGGTTCGACCACGGACGGGACGGTTTCGGCCATAAGCGCAATTCCCGTGATCAGCGCGGTTTCGGCTCCTGAATTCAGTCCCGCGGGCGGGACCTATACTTCCGTTCAGAGCGTCACAATAACCTGCGCTACGGCGGACGCGACGATCCGTTATACGACGGACGGCACTGATCCAACGGCTTCTAATGGAACCGTATATAGTTCGGCTATTTCAGTCAGCGCGACCACAACGATAAAAGCGATCGCGACAAAGACGGGAATGACCGATTCGGCGGTTTCAAGCGCGGCTTACATCATAAATATTGCGCAGGCGCAGGTTTCTGCTCCCGAATTCAGTCCTCTGGCCGGAAGTTATACCGCCGCTCAGAGCGTGACACTGACTTCATCTACCTCTGGCGCCTCGATCCGTTATACGACGGACGGCACCGATCCTTCGGCATCCAACGGGACCTTATATAGTTCAGCCATTTGCTTAAGCGCGACCACAACGATAAAAGCGATAGCGACGAAGACGGGAATGACCGATTCGGCCGTCTCGAGCGCGATCTATACTATAACCATTTCACCGACGCAGGTTTCTTCTCCTGAATTTAGTCCCGCTGCCGGAGTTTATACATCTACTCAGAGCGTGACTCTCACATCTTCAACCGCCGGAGCGGTTATTCGTTATACGACAGACGGTACCGCTCCTACGGCGACGACTGGAACCTTATATAGTTCAGCTATTTCCGTAAGCGCGACAACAACTATAAAAGCGATCGCGACAAAGACCGGAATGACGGATTCCGCGGTTTCGAGCGCGACATATACTATAAATATTCCTTTAACTCAGGTTTCGGCGCCGTCTTTTGATCCCGCCGCCGGAAGTTATACATCGACCCAGAGCGTGACTCTCACATCATCTACCGCCGGCGCCGTGATACGTTATACGACGGACGGTACTAATCCTACAGCTACGACAGGGACCGTATATAGTTCGGCAATTTCCCTGAGCGCGACCGCGACCGTAAAAGCGATAGCGACGAAGACCGGTATGACGGATTCCGCCGTTTCGAGCGCGATATATACTATAAACATCCCTGAGCAGGTTGCAACTCCGGTTTTAACCCCTGCCGCGGCGAGTTACACTTCGGCTCAGACAATTTCAATCACCTGCGCGACTTCGGGCGCTTCTATTCGTTATACGACAGACGGTTCCGCGCCTTCCGCTACGAACGGCCTGACTTATAGCGCGCCTTTTTCGATAGGATCTACCACGACCATAAAAGCTATCGCGACGAAGACGGGTATGACCGATTCCGCTATAGCCACTTCGACATATACGATAAATATTCCATCCGGCGGCGGTGGTATAGTAGTGCCTTCAGACACGACCGCTCCGACATTTACCATCCAGTATTATTCCGATCTTGCTTTAACTACGCCGCTTTCGAATAATCCGAAACTCAAGGCCGGAACTTATTATATTGAAGTGACCGCGAACGAAGCTTTGAACGCTGCTCCGACCATATCGATAGCTGCCGAAGGTGCCGCAAACGATGTGACGAACGCCGCTACTACGCTCGTATCCGGAAATGTTTACAAATATACCAGGACTATAGCGTCTGACGCAGCGGCCGTGGGATCTGTCCTTGAAGCCATAACCATAACAGGTACTGATACGGCAAGTAACACGGCTACGAATGTGGCACCGACGAACGCGGCTACGAAGGCGGCTTACACGGATACGGTTGCGCCGACTGCCACAATTCCAGGCGCTACGGGAGCGACAAACGATTCGACCGCACTTGTTATGACCTTTACCGAACCTCTTTATGTGGCGGGTTCAGCTCTGGCGGATGCTGTCAGTGTTAAAGTGCATTTCGTATATGACGGCACTGCCGGTAATTATACTAGCGCCACCTACAATACTGCCGGCAATACTGTAACTTTTGCATATACCGCTGCCGAAAATGGCAAGATAATAAGCCCGGCTGCCGCGACGCTTAAAGATGCTGCCGGCAATGCTTATGTGCCGGTGAATATGACTTATTCAACGGTGGCTACGAAGTGGGCGACCGGCGCAGTGGATACGACCGCTCCGACATTTACTGCTGCTAATTTTATAGTAAATAACAGCGTGCAGCCAAATACTATAACTGTGGTAGCCGGTGAAACTCTTAATAATGCTGACGCAAATAATGTTGCGAAATGGGTAGTGACCAATAACGGCGGTGGTATTACCTATGGTATCGCGAGTGCTTCTGTAGCGGGTGATAATGTTACCGTAACACTTACGCTGAATGCGGTGGTTCCCGCGACCAACACAACGTTTATAACCAATGCTGACGCGGCCGCTCATTTGAAAGTTACAATGAAAACTGGAGTGCGCGATCTCATTGGCAATGCTACAACTGGCGATATAACTGTTACCGGTCTTGGCGAAACTCTTACAACTGATTCAACCGCTCCTACGTTCGGCGCGAATTTCACGGTTAATAACAGTGTACAGCCGAATACGATCACGATAGTAGCGAATGAAAAATTGGACAAGACACTTGCTGAAACTGTTGGTAACTGGACAGCGACCAATAATGGCGCAGGTATAACATACGGCCTTGCCAGTGCGGCACTTGCCGGCGATGGTGTGACGGTGACACTGACGCTTAACGCAGTGGCCTCGGCGACCAATACAACGTTTATAACGAACGCTGACGCGGCCGCTCATTTGAAAATAACACCCGCCGCAGCGCTCAAAGATGTTGCCGGTGTGGCATATACCGCTGGTCTTGTTACCGGTCTTGGCGAAACTCTTACAACTGATTCAACCGCT
>CAZKCG010000056.1:0-5677 GCA_964551445.1 uncultured bacterium
GGGCATTTCCCTGAAATATCAATGCCGTGCAACCCGAAAATAAAAAAATCATTTCATTAAAATTTATCGTTTTTTTTAGGCCTCGGAAAGAATTTTCCGAGGTTATTTTAAACCGCCATTTTTTTAGTTGATATTAGTGGATATTTTTAGTTATAATTGGTCAGTCATTTATAAAATCTGGCTTACGCCATACTTGAGAGGAAATATGAACAATCCGACCTTATTTCAGAAACTTCGTTATTCTTTCGATAACACCATGTCAAAAGGCACTCCGGCCCTTATATTCTGGCTCGGCGTGGTTTCGATTTTCGGCATTTCGGCCGCGGCGATTTTTGTGACGGTATCCGGTGTCGCGCCTGAAGGTCAGCAGGGTCTTGGTTTCATAGAAGCGTTCTGGCTGAGTTTGATGAGGACGCTCGACGCCGGCACGATGGGCGGGGACGCCGGTTGGGGATTCAGGCTCGCGATGTTCGTCGTAACCCTTGGCGGCATATTCGTGGTCAGTACGCTCATAGGCGTATTGAGCGCAGGCATAGAGGCAAAAGTCGACGATCTCAGAAAAGGAAAGTCGCTCGTTCTTGAAAACGGCCATACGCTGATACTCGGCTGGTCGTCGAAGATATTCACCATCATTCCCGAGCTCGTCATAGCCAATGAAAGTGAAGAACGGCCGGTGGTGGTCATACTCGCAGACCGCGACAAGGTGGAGATGGAGGACGAGATATCATCCAAAGCCGGCGACACTAAAAACACCCGCGTCGTCTGCAGAAGCGGAAGCCCTTTCGATCCGACCGATCTTTTGATCGTAAATCCCGAAGGAGCGAAATCGATAATCATTTTGAGC
Source organism: uncultured bacterium (assembly GCA_964551445.1). Lineage (GTDB taxonomy): Bacteria > Muiribacteriota > UBA9980 > UBA9980 > UBA9980 > DAOPXV01. The sequence goes on from CAZKCG010000056.1 coordinate 845, forward strand.
GAAGAAAACGAAAAAAGCGATTTCAACAAAATAAAAAGCCTTCTGGCTCTTACGAATAAGCCGTCGGAACCTGCCGGACAAAAGCTTCATATCGTCATGGAGCTTTTCGAGGAGAAGAGCGCGGAACTCGTCAGGATAATCGCGGCGGAACAGGCCGAATGTATATTGACCGACGATATAATCTCGCGCATAATGGTTCAGACCTGCCGCCAGCCGGGCCTGAGCGTCGTATATATCGAGCTGATGAATTTCGACGGGGACGAGATGTATTTCGCGAATGAAAAAAGTCTTGCCGGAAAAACATTCGGCGACGCTTTGTTTGCTTATAAAGAATCCAGCGTTATCGGGATGTGCTTTAAAAACGGAGAAGTTAAACTGAATCCGCCTATGGATACCAAGATCTCCGAAGGCGATATGATCATCGCGGTCACAAGGGACAACGAGACTATGACAGCGAGAGAAAAACCGCAATACACTATCAATGAAAAGGCGCTCGCGACGGCGAACTGCGGGAAAACGGCGGCGCCCGAGAGTACCCTGATACTCGGCTGGAACAGAAAAACATGGCGCATACTTCGTGAACTCAATAACTATGTAGCGAAAGGTTCGGTCGTAAAGATCGTTTCCGATGTCGAAGAAACGGCGGGGCTTGTTGAAAAAATGGCTTCCTCGCTTGGAAAAATGAAGATAGAAGTTTTAAACGCCGACACGAGCGACCGGTCAATTCTGGAAAGCCTTAATGTCGCTGGTTTTGACCACATAATCCTTTTGTGCTATGATACCGAAGATCTTCAGGAAGCGGACGCGCGCACGCTGGCGACTCTGCTGCATCTTCGCGATATTTCAGAACGATCGGGCACCCGCCTGAATATAGTCAGCGAGATGAACGATGTGCGCAACAGGGAACTGGCGGAAGTTACCAAAGCTGACGATTTCGTGGTGGGCGATAAACTCATAAGTCTTCTTATAAGCCAGGTTTCTGAGAATAAAAAATTGATGGGCGCTTTCCGCGATATATTCGACGCCGACGGGTCGGAGCTTTATATCAAACCCGTTTCTGAATACGTGAAACCGGGCGCCGAGATGGATTTCTATACGCTTCTTTTCGCCGCGCGTAAAAAAAACGAGTGCGCCATCGGTTACCGTCTGGCCAAATATGCCGGCGACCCTTTGAAAAGTTATGGTATCGTGATCAATCCCGACAAGACGGAAAAATTTATTTTTTCGCCTGACGATAAAGTCATAGTCGTCGCCGAGGATTAGCTTTTTTGAGTGAGACAGCCGTTATTTTAACAGTTCTTTAAAGCAGAGGGAGCCGCCGATATGATCACCGCCGAATTCGCCGGATATGTAAGGGACCTCAGGAACGATCAGTGGGGAACTAAAGGGTCGGGAATAGCCGCCGCGGAGTTTTTTAAAAAAGCCGCGGCTTCCGGACGCGACATTTCATCCGTTGTCGATGAGCTCGTCCGGGCTTATCTTGACAGCAATCAGCTTCCGATGATGATCCCGATAGCGGACGCTCTGGCCGTTCATTATTTAAACCGGAAAGATTTCGAAAAACTTTTCGGGCTTCTTAAAAGAAAAGCTTTTTCGCGATATATCGTTTCGAGCCTTAGCGGTCTGGCCTCCAGGGGGAAGGACATCTCCGAAGCCGTTCCGTATATGGTCGGGGCGTTCGCTTCGAAGAAAAGCGGTCTCTCGAAATACGACCTCTCCAATATTTTATTGCCCTTCGTCAAAAAATCCCGGAAACGCCTCTCGCTGACCGTCCGGCTCATCGGCGCCGAAAGCTCGTCAGCAGCTATTTTGCCATGGTTTTTAAATGAATACCTCAATTCTAAAAAAGGCGATCTTTCAGAGTTTATTCCGATTTTGCTCGAGTTTTTCAAAAGCGCGGACGACAATCTGAAAACCGATAGCGCGAGGGCTATTCTCAATATCTTCAGAAACGGCGGAAATCTCGCGGATCACTTTCGCGAACTCGAAAAGCTGCTCGCCGACAAAAATGAAGAAGTGCGGACGTCGATTTCTTTTACGCTCGCGAGTTTTTACTTGAAAAATAAAGATACGAAAAATGCCGGCCGGATTTTTTCGCATACTGACGCAAAAGTTCGCGAGGGAAGCGTTTGCGCTTTGCTCGGTTCACTTAAAGCCGAAGAGATCGAAACGAATGACGGATTCGCCCGGTTAGTAAAATTCCTGCTCGATCCGGCCGAATCCGTCAGAAGGACGGCCGCGAAGGGTCTCGAAGACGTCAGGCAAACCGGCATTGACCCGGAGACCGACATTCAAACTCTTGCGCTTCTGGCTGGTTCGTTATGCGACATACATATCGGAAGCCAGGTTTCGCCTTATTTATACGCGTACTGCTCCAAAGACTCGAAACGGGCCGAAGTTCTTCTTTCGATCATTTCGAAACCCGAATTCGATAAAAACGATCCCGCCGTAAGCGGACTCGTGAAAGTCTGCGAAGAAAAAATTTCCGGAACTTTTTTTCGCGCCTGTGAGATATGCAGGTTTCTGCCGCGGGACATCGAGTATTCCCACGAACTTGACGTTCCGAAAGAAGTGGAGAAGCTCGTGCGGCTTCCATACGGCGGGCTTATAAAATGTCCGTCCTGCGGAACTTATTACTATTCTCATTTCAGCCAGGAATATGAATCTCCGTCCGACGGCATGGGCGTTTTAACGACCATAATCTTCAGACGCATCGATCCGCCCGAAGCCCTTACGCTTCTTAAGGGCGAAGACCTCGAATCGTACAAAAGAAAATATGACGGGCTGATAGATGAATGCGTCAAAAACCTGGAACATTTTCAGAGATTCGTCAGGGAGAATTCGGCGTGGGACCTGACGCACCACTATCTTTCAAAAAATATGACCGAAGAGATAGCGGGACTTCTGGGACATCGCGATCCATCCGTGCGCGACGTGGTTTCGAAGACGCTGACCGGCAAATTGGCCGACAATGCGATCGAACCGGCCGCGTTCGTTCCCGCTTTGACGCGGGGGCTGTCCGATCCTTCGGATAGCGTTAAACGCGATTGCTCGATGGCGCTTGGAAAATACTATTTCGACAGAAAAATGTTCGGGAAATTCAATGAACTGCTTTCGGCCGGCGACTCTTCAGTAAAGCTGATGGCCGTCCGGAATATAGCTGTCCGGGCTGAAGAAACGGATATTTCGCCTTTCGTTCCGGAGCTGTTAAAATTGATCTTTCATCCCGAATACGCCGTCAGGAGCATGGCGTGCTCCGCGCTCGGACATGTTTCGAAGCTTCGTGCCCCGGCCCTGATCGAGTCTCTTATGAAAGCCCTGGAAAGCCGGGACGCCGGAATAAGAAGCGACGCTCTTGACCTTCTGAAAGATATGGCGCATAACGATATCGATATTTCAGCGGCCGTTCCGGCCATTTCAAAGCTTCTAACCGGCGTTGAAGAACACCGGGGCGTATCCGTTCGATATTTGGCGGTTCGGGCGCTGCAGGCCGCAGCCGGTAAAGGCATTGACGTTTCCCATGCTTACCTTCCTCTCCTCGAGGTACTTAAAGAAAAAGGCGATTCGAACTCGGGCGATATAACCTATTACATTATTTTAACTATGAAAAATGTTGAACTTACCAAAGCCGTTCCGGTTTTTGCGAAAATGCTTTCCATCGACGGGCATTCGATGAACTGTGCTCTCGACGCTCTGCAAAAATTGTCGGAAAAGAAGGGGACGGACATAACCGCTGCCGAAAAAGAACTTGAAGAAATGATGCTTTGTGACGCGGAATATGACGGGAGCAGAGCCCGGAAAGCTCTTGCATGGCATTACCTGAATCAAAAACAATGGGAAAAGATCGCGAAATTCCTCGAACACGACAGGCGCGATATCCGGGCGGATTTTACCGCCGTTATAAGAGAATACGCCGTATCCGGAGCCGATATTTCACATGCCCTGCCGCCGCTTATGAAAAATTTGGCGCATGAATATGAATATCTTAGAAATAACTCGTTCGAAGCACTGTCCGTTTTTCTCCCCGGCCATAAAGAATTTGCCGGGACGGTCCTTGCGGAACTTGAAAAACTCAAAAAAAACAAACGATATGTGAATATCAATAAATTGACAGATCTGTGCCGTTCACTCCTGGGAAGATAGGTTTCATCATTTGAACACAATATCAAACGGCCGGCTTGATCTCCTTCAGTTTGAGGAGTATGTTTTCGGCGTCGGGATGTCCCGTCGAGATGGCTTTTTGAAGATCTTCGGCCGCCTTGAGTTTTTCTCCCAGCGATAATTCACATTCAGCCCTTCGGCCGTAAAGGTAAGGGTTGGACGGCAGCAGTTCGATGGCGCGGTCGTAATCGGCTAACGCGTTATAGAATTTTTTTTTCGAATTAAAACAATTCGCGCGTTCGTAATAAAAATAAGCGTTTTTACGCTCCAGCTTTATCGCTTCGTCAAGATCGCGGATCGCCTCGTCGAATAGGTCCGACCGCATAACGCAGATTCCTCTGCCGTAGAAGAAATAGGCGTTGGAAGGATCCAGACTGATCGCCATTTCAAAATCAGAAAGCGCCTCGGCTGTCTTTTGGATATTATAATAGCAGTTTCCACGGCCGTAGAAGAAGTATGCGTTTGTTTTATCGAGCGTTAAGGCCCTTTCAAAATCAGAAAGCGCCGCATCGAATTTTTTAGTATCCATATGGCAATATCCCCGACCGTTATAAAAATACGCGTTTGAAGCGTCCATGGAGATAGCCGTGTCGAAATCGCGGACCGCCTCGCCGAATGATTTCATTTCATAATAACAACCACGGTTATTAATTTTATGATCAATGCTACTTG
>CAZKCG010000056.1:5687-34450 GCA_964551445.1 uncultured bacterium
GGGATTTAAAGGGTCTATTGCGATAGCCCGCTCAATGTCCGATATCGATTCGGCATAGCGTTTTGATCTGAAAAAACAATCTGCCCGGCTTTTAAAATATCCGGCATTCGACGGATCGATAGCGATCGCGCTTTCAAGGTCATCGATCGCTTTTTCCAGTAAATTAAGCCGTGAATAAGCCCCGGCTCGTTTGAAGAAGAGAGCGGAATTCGTCGGATCATGCTTTATCGCCTCTGTGCATTCTGCGACGGTTCCGGCATCCTCCGCTTCCGGGGGGCCGGAAGATATATTTCTGGATGCAGCCGTTTTCATATTCGCGGCCAGATAATTTTCCACGGCCGTTATAAAATTCGTATCGCTTTCGATGGCTTTGTCAAAGCAGGAGATGCAGCCGTCGATATCTCCGCGTCGGCCGCATCGGACTCCTTCATTATACCAGGAGCCTGGATCGTCTTTCGGTTTTTCGGCGTATTCGCGTGAGTGGTTTTTTTTCGAAGAATTAATCACGCATTCGGTTCCGCAATCGGGACAAAAATTAAATGTATCCTGGTAGAAAAAATAGCATTTTGAACAGATCATGAATTACCTCTTTCGGGGCTGATCATTAAAAAGATCTCCCCGCTTATATCAGCCGGGAGATCTTTTAATCCGTTAAATTTGTTTTAAATTTATTTTACGGCCGCAGGATCGAATTTCATGACCTCGCCGGCGTCTAACGGAAGTCTCGCGTTCGAGCCGTCGAGAGCTTCGGCGGTGATGAAATAAAACACGGGTTTTTTAACGTCGGCGCCGTCGATCTTCGCGGTGTAGGTGTTGTAAGCTTTTGCAGCTTCCGCCTTTATGAAAGGCCCTTTTTCGCTGTCCGACCAGTAGACCGAGGCTCCGCCTTCGTTCATGCGGCGTTTTGTGTCTATCTTGAAGCTTATTGAGAGCGTTCTCGTGTTTATTGCTTCGGCTTTGACCGCAGCTGCGGGGATCTGGATAGGATCGGCCATTACCAGCTGTGTCACGCAGTGAATGGCGCCGTTGGCGGTGATTATGTTGTTGCAGTCGTAGCCTTTTACGGTGTGGCCCGGCAGTATCTTTCTGTAAATCTCAAGGGCCTGTTCGTCGGTCGGTTTTCCGTATATCGGGACCATTACGAGATTATTTGTGAAAACCGAATTGGTGTAGCTGAAGGATGTTCCGGTGTATTTCGGCATTGGAATTCTTGTGACTATGAATTTTTCGCCAAGGCCGTTCGTTTCGTTCGCCATGGTCTGGGCGTTCTCGTTCAATATCGCGTAATTATTCTCCGCGCCGTCGGACGGCGTGGCGTATTCGCCGAGGATGATATTCTTATCGTCTAAAAGTTTCGAGAACATATCGACGTGGCCGGTGCCGTCGCGTTTCATCTTTTTAAGAAGGATGACCTTTTTCATTCCGAAGAATTCTTTCATGTATTTTTCGAGATCGGCGCGCGTCATGTTCGGGTCGCCGCCTTCGCTCGGGTCGAAAACGACGTCGGTCAGTATGGCGACGCCGTGGCCGTCGGTCTGAAAATTGCCGCCGGGAAGGATGAGCTTGCAGGGATGGACCTTTATCTTTAAAAAGTCGCCTATGGTCTGAGGGAACTTATCGTCGTTGGGGCGCGGCCTGTTGTAGACGCAGTCGATTATCTCGCGCTTTTTAGCCTCGGTGTGGATGACGAACGGGCCGAAATCGCGAACCCAGACGCTGTCGAGCCTTGACGGTATAACTTCTATATTTTCGGCGTTAGCGCCGGCTTTAACGAGAGTGTCCTTGAGCGTCGCGGAATTGTAGGAGGCGCCGACGAAAACGCGCGCGTGTTTGCTGGCGTCGACAATGAGTTTTGTGAGAAGGTCGGAATATCCGGCCCATGAAAAGCAGATGCCTTCGCATTTTTCAAATTCGCCGGGCGTCCAGAAGGTGCCTTCGGGTTTTCTGATGGGCTTTCCGGTGAAAGGCCTGTATTTTTCCTCGAGGTATTTATCAAAATTATTTTTGATGTATTCGCGTTCCTGTTTCGTCATCGAATGAGGAAGCGGTTTTGAATTTTCAGCCGATAGAACGGGCGCCTGCTGGAATCCAAAGGATACCGTTATCGCCAGGGCCGCGGCCATGAGAGTTTTCTTCATACTGTATACCCACCCCTTTTGTTTTACTCATGCTTACGGTTGATCTTAAACTAAGCGGTAAAAACTTTTTTATTTAATGTTCAATATATTTTACCAGATTTTTTCGAAAAAATCATCTTTTTATGAAATTATTTTGCCAGAAATTATTTTTCCCGGTTGCCTTTGCCGTCCTTATCTGTTAAAATTCATTAAGAGATTTATAAAAGGGTGGGGAAATGTTTTTCAAGCCGCTTGTTTACATCACTTTTGCCCTTACGATGCTGTTTTATGCCGCCGGATATTATCTTTCGACGCTTTTTAAAACTCCGCGGCTTAAGGTTGCCGCCGCGCTTATAATACTTACTCTTTGCGTTCCCGCGTTTTTCCTTATATTTTACTTTCCGTTCATCGATGAACTCGCATACCAGGAATTTCGCTCGACTGATAACATCGAAATATTGGCGTCTTTCTGGGGTCTTTTGTTCGGCTTTATCGTGATAAAAAAGCCTTTCGAAAAAAGGGCCGTATGGACCTTGTTCAAAACGGTTTATTTCGCAATGCTTTTCTTTTTTATTTTAAATCCGCTCTACAATATGGTCCTCGCTCCTTTCACATTGAGAAACGCGGCCTTTAACAACGAATGGAAGGACGGCGTCTGTATCCAGTCACTTCCGGTAACTTGTTCGCCTTCCGCCGCCGCCACGATATTGCGGCAGTTCGGCGTCGTAAAGACCGAGCGCGAGCTGGCTTTTGAGCTGGATACTTCGGTGTACGGTTCCGAAACATGGAAGATAGTGAGATATTTAAGAAACGCCGGTTTTACGGCGGACTGTTTTCGCGTTAAAAAACTTTCGAACGATGCCGCGCCTTCCGTCATTTCCGTCAGGTTCGCGGGCATATGCCATTCGATGGTGTTTTTTGGAATGAACGGCGATAAATACGATATAGGCGACCCGCTCTTCGGCAGGATGCTTATGGATGAGGCCAGGTTCAATAAAAGATACGGTTTCGATGGAATGGTGTGCCGCGTAAAACGGCCCGATCCCAAAAACTGACCATACTTATCATTTCCTGAAAATAAATTCTACAGGAAAGCTCTGACCGGCATAGAGGAATTTTGTATAAAAATAGAATTTTCTGCCGCGTGCCTCGATGATCTTATACGGCGCGCATGAAACCGATATCAGGACGAATTCAGCCGGAAAACTCACCACGATCCCGTGATAAAGAGCGTTCCAGCAAGCGAACCGGCTGGTTTGGAAGATCGCTGCGCCGGAGACTTCATTTAATTTTTGATTTTCACTAAAGTTAAGCGCCATCGGCTCGAACTGCGCCATGAAGAACATTGGTTCGCCTCCCCGCTGAGGCGCGGCGTAGTTTATAACGGCGAGAAAATTTCCGAACGGCGTCTGGCATTTTTTGCAGGCGCTTTCAAGCAGGTTGCCTTTGAAATCTATGAAAGGCGAGAGCGGCGGCGATTCAAGATATACCTGGTTCCTGTTCGCGGGTTCCGAGTTGTACCGGTAGCTTGAGTAAATAACGACCTTTTCGCATGATCTCAGATTCGTTATATGGTAGTACGAAGTCTCCGCCAGATTCGAGAATTTCAGGCAGTTGAGAGTGCTCAGCGTCGAAAAACATATATCGCGGGCATGTTTTAATGCTTCCTCGAAATGGGCCGGCAAAATATTTTCTGGCGCGAATCCGCCGAAAGAGACCGCGGCGATGTCGTTTTTTATATCTTCAAACCCCTTGAAATTTTTCGCGGGCGAGAATTTATTCGCCATCCGCAGATATTCCACAGCCTTTTCCTTTTCGCCCTGTTCCATGTGGATCCTGTAAAGCATGTAGTAGAGGTAGGATTTGGGCGACGGGTTTTCCTCGAGACCGATATTTTTTCTGATCTCGGTGACGGCTTCCTTTATTTTTCCGCGCTGTATGTATAACATGGGTTTAAAAAACGCGAAAAATTCGTCGTTCTGGCCGTCCGCCTCGCCTTCACTTACGACCGCTTCCGCTTCGTCCAGACGGCCGGCGCAGAGAAGGTTCTGTACGGCCACTATTTTATACCCGCTGTTGCCGGGATGTTTTCGGCTTACTTCTTTGAGTATCTCCATGCATTTATCGACGTCGCCCATGGCGGCGTTGATATCGGCGGCAAAAAGCCTGGTGATGACGAAATCGGGATATTTCGCGGCGATCTCGCCGCAATAATCGAGCGTTCGCTGAAAGTTGCTGAGTTCGGCTTCTATATGGCACATTAAAACCACCATCAGAAGATCGTCCGGATAAAGGTGATGGTAGCGGATACTAAGGCCGCTCGCGGCCTTGAGATCGTTTTTTATATGCGATGCCTCGATCACGCCCATGATCATTTTATCCCGTTCGGAAGACAGAGCGGTGTATGGCGAAGCGGCTTTCCAGGCCGAGTCGAACCTTATGCGTTCGATCATGTTGTGATTTGCGAGAAGATAATAGAACAGAAGCGCCCCGGCGTTGAGCGGATCGAGGTCGAGCGCCTGTTCCAGTTTGGCCTTGACGGTCTCATTCACGAATTCCGCGAAATATTCATCCCTGGCCTCGTCAAGGAGCGAGGCGGCCGCGCGCGAGGCCTGATCGCTTACGATGCCGTCGTTGTTCGAAGCCAGAGACGCCCGCGAAAGGCCCGGCCTGGATGGATTCTCCGGGGCGGTCCCCGAAGGCTCCGCTGCGTTTATCGATCCGGGCGGCGCATATTTATGTCCGTCCCTGCGGGGTGCCGAACCGAAAAAACCATAAAAAAAGTTCTTTATGTTCGTAAATATCGGGACGGCCGTTTCAATGGAGCGGATGGCGGCCGAAAGTTCCAAAGCGTCCCCGTATCGGCGCGCGGGATCTTTTGAAAGGCATTTCATTATGATCGCGGAAAGCTGCGGCGAAATAAGTTCGTTATGTTTTCGCGGGTCGGCTATTTCTCCGTTCGTGACGGCGTTTATAAGGGATGCGAGTTCCTCTTCCTCGACGGGTTTAACGAGCGCCGCCAGTTCATAAAAGACGACGCCGAGGCTGTAAATGTCCGTCGCTGGGGTGACGCGGCCTTTTTTTCCGAGGAACTGCTCCGGCGCCATGTAGCCGAAAGTTCCCACGAATTGATTCATTTGAGTGATCTCGGAATCGACCTGCCTTTTGACGAGCCCGAAATCGACGAGTTTCACTTCGTCTTTTTTTGAGACCATTATGTTCGACGGCTTGATGTCCCTGTGGACGGAACCCGACGCATGCACGGCGGAAAGCGTTTCGGCGACGGACGCTATGAGGTCTTTAACGAAGTTCAAGTGATCCGGGTTCAAAAGCGGAGAAGAAGCCAGGTCGCGCAAAAAATAAGGCGCGGAAAGATCCGGTTCTTTTATGTAACCGGCGAGAATGAGTTCTTTGATGTCGTGTTTTCCGCTCGTTATCAGGCGCGCCTTTTTAAGGAACGAATCAAGGGATGAACCGTCCACGAATTCCATTATGTAATATAAAAAATCATCGTATTCTCCGGCGGTGAAAACCTGAGCTATTCCCGGATCGATGAGTTTCGCGGCGACCCTTGCCTCGCGCTGGAACCTCTCGCGCATATCGTCGTGGCCCGTCCGGCGCCGCATGATCTTTATCGCCACTATGCGCTCGAGATTTTCGTCGATCGCGCGGTACACGCTCCCCATGCCGCCTTCGCCGATCTTCGCGACGATGCGGCAGCCCGAGAGAACCATTCCTTCTTTGATTTCAGCGAAATCAACATTAGACGACATACTGGCTTTTATCCTTTCTTCCCGGCAGGCGGAAAGTTTCATTATGGAACCATTTATTGAAGGCCGCGCGGCTGGTTTTAAATTGAAACCGGCATGCCGCGGAGTTGACATTCGTGTATATTTTATACTACCGGTTCGAAGATGTCAAGCATGATAAGCTTTTCATAAGCCGCTTATTTTGCGGGCCGTGAAACTTGTATTGACATAAATAAAAAATATGTTAGAATTATTCAGCGGAAAGTTTTTTTATATTTTCAAAGTTTATTATTATTTTTTGGGTCAGCGTCCATGTGCTTTTGGCGCCGGGCTCATTCGCTGAAAGAACTTGTCGATGACACGGTATCTTTACAGGTAAAGGAGTAAAAACATGAAAAAGATCATTTTATTCGCCGCAATTTTATCGCTTTTCTGCTCATTCCCGGCTTTCGCGGGCGGCACGTCCGAAGCGCTGCTTAAGAAGGCCGCGGGCGGGGATATTGAGGCGCAGTATGATCTCGGAATGCTTTATAACGCCGGGAAAGATTTTCCCCAGGATTATAAAAAAGCCGTTGAGTGGTATGAAAAAGCCGCCGCGCAGGGCGACGCCAGGGCTGAATATAGTTTGGGCCTGATCAACCTCGGCGGCCAGCTCGGCTCGAGGGATTATAAAAAAGCCGCTAAATATTTCGAAAGCGCGGCCTGGAAAGGGCACGCCGTAGCCATGTGCAAATTCGGCATGATGCATTATGACGGGCTCGGCGTCGCGCAGGATTTTATTCTGGCCAACGCCTGGTTGAACGTCGCGCTGGCCAACGGATCGCCGAAGGGCGAGAAAGACGTCGCCAGAACGCTGGAAAGGCTTTCGGCGGATCAGGTTAAGCAGGCGCAGAAAAAGATGGCGGAAATTTCAAAGAAAATAGAAGCGAATAAAAAGAACCTGAAATAAGATTCGAAGCGGTTTTTAATTCCAAGGTTTTAAGTAAAGGCGGGGCTTTCGGGCCTCGCCTCTTTTTTTATTTCTAAAGCTACTCGAAAAGCTACTCGAAAAGCTACTCTGGATATTTTTCGCCTCGTCTACGTCCTCTGAAACCCAAATAAAAAAGCGACCTTTCGGTCGCTTTCGTTTAATAGCCCTACGGGGATTCGAACCCCGGTTTAATGGCTGAGAACCACTCGTCCTGGGCCCCTAGACGATAGGGCCGTATTAAATTAAGGTCATTTTATCAAAAATCTTTATATTTGTCAATAATTATGATGAGTGTATTTTTCCGGTTCCTTCTTACATTAGCGCTGATAATGTTTCAAGAGTAAAGAGAACAAAGAATAGCGATATAGTTAAAGAGTCTATAAATAACTGGCCAAAAGCATGATGTTAAGTATGGTCACGACGATGCCGACCGTCCAGAGCATTACATTTTCCATGCGCGTGTTGGCGTGTTTTCCCATTACCTTTTCGGACGATGTCAGATATATCTGCGTGAAGATCGTCCAGGGAAGCTGGATGCTCAATATCATCTGCGATATCACGAGCCCGTAAAAAGGATCGGTGATGAAGAAAATGAGAAGCGTTGAAAAAAAAAGCGTTATGGCGACGCCGATGCGGGTGTGTTTGTCGTTTATGTCGTAAGGCTCGTTGAACATTCCCGCGAAGATAGTGCCGCCGGCCATTCCTGCCGTGACGCTGGATGCGAGGCCCGCCAGAAGAAGGGCTATCGCGAACACGAGCGACGCGGCGTTTCCAAGCAGCGGCCTGAGCATGCTTTCCGCCTGCTGTAGATCGGTCACAGATGTTTTCGCATGGAAAAAGGTGGCGGCCGCGACGAGTATCATGGCGCTGTTTATCGCCCATCCGATTATCATCGAAAAGAGCGTGTCGAAAAGTTCGTAATTTAGCTGTTTTTCGATAAGCTCCTCGTTCTCGAGGTTCCACTGGCGGCTCTGAATGATCTCGGAATGCAGGAAGATATTGTGCGGCATTACGACCGCTCCCAGAACGCTCATAATTATAGGCATCGAATTCGGCGGAAAGGTCGGGACGAGCCATCCGTGGACCGCCTCGCCCCAGCTTATGTTGACCAGGCTCAATTCGAATAAGAACGATATTCCTATAAGCGAAACGAAACCGATAATAAATTTTTCGAGCTTCTGGTAAGAATTCGTAAAAAGCATTACCGCGACGAATATCATCACGAAAACCGATCCGATCTTTATCGGGATCTTGAAAAGCATGTTCAAAGCTATAGCGCCGCCGAGTATCTCAGCGAGCGCCGTCGAAATTGACGCCAGCACCGCCGAACCGAGGACCAGTTTGGATATCCAGGGCTTGAAATGTTTGGTCGCGGCTTCCGAAAGGCACAGGCCCGTCGATATGCCCAGATGCGCCACGTTATGCTGGAGTATGATGAGCATTATCGTCGAGAGCGTTACCATCCACAAAAGTTTATAGCCGTAATCGGAGCCCGCGGCTATGTTGGCGGCCCAGTTTCCCGGATCGATGAAACCGACCGTTACGAGAAGGCCGGGGCCTATATATTTTAAGATCTCCAGGCCGCCGAATTTAGGACAGCATTTTTCCTCATAAAATTTTTTGAATATTTTTAAAAACTCCAAGCACACATCTCCGTTTTGATTTCTGATAAAAAACGCTCTTTCTTTTTTAAAAGAGCGTTCTTGCGTCTGAGGTGCGGGTCCCGTCAATACCGACTCCAGGTCTTACTACCTGAGCGCTTCGCCGATAAATGAAAGGTCGACGAGTTCCTCGGCCTTGAGCTGTTTTTCCGAAAGTTTGTTGTCCGTTATGAAAGCGTTCATTTCTTTGATATAGGCCGCGAGACCGCCGTTTTCCTTGTTGCGTTCGCCGATGGTCTTTGCGTCATGAATTTTTACGGACGCCATCATTTCCTTATAATCGGCTTCTTTATAGCCCTTGTCTTTGAATACGCTTTCGTCAAGGATCTTCTGGTATTCCGGCCAGTTCCCGGCGTCGTTCATCCAGTTAACGGCCTTAAGCCAGCCTTTGAGTATCTTCACGGTATCTTCGCGCGGTATGCTTTTTAAAGTTTCGTCAAACGCGATAAGCCCTTCCGGCATGCAGCCCGGGAAATCGGCCGTGGTCGAAACGACGACTCCGTCGCCTTTTTCAACGCACTGCGCCGCGAACGGGTCGCACAACAAGACTCCCTTTAAACGGTTCGCTATGAATCCTTTCGCGGAGCCCTGGTCGCTTAATTCGATGATACTTACGTCGGAAAGCTTCAAATTATTTTTTTGCAGATATTTATTTACGAAAAATGAAAGCGAAAGCGAATCCAGATATATCGCTATTTTCTCGTTTTTCAGCATTTGCGGCGCGGCGCTCGCGTCTTTTTTCAGTATCAGCTTGTCGCCGCCATTCGACCAGTCCGCTTCCATTATGATCTTTATCGGTTTGTCTTTAATGTATAGGTCCACGGCGCTCCCGAGCATGCACATATTCATGTCTATCTTTTTAGTATCGAACGCGTCGAGCGTTTCGGCGTCGCTCTGAAATATGGCGAGTTCGACCTCGACGCTCTGTTCCTTCCAGAAACCGCGCTCTGCCGCGACCTGAAGCGGCGACCATGCGATCCATTCCGCGGTCGCGCCTATTTTATAGGTTCTTGCGAAAGACGATGTCGAAAGAGAAAGTATTATAACCAGCGATAAAACAAAAATCGATATCTTTTGTTTCATATTAACTCCCGTTTATTATTTTTGGAGTTATTTTATCATAAATCGCCAACGGCTTCAAGAAAAATAAGAATAAAAATCGAAACTCCGCGAATTGTGAACATTAAACACAAATGCTCAAATTTTAATCACAACATTGTTCCAAGTTTCGGTCTATTGGTTTCCAATAATCCGACGAAATTATATAAGAAAGCAGAATTCAAGCGCTTTTTATAAGCATGGCACGCAAGTTGCATTAAAAAGTGCGGAATCCAAAGAAGTTTAAAAAAGTATCAAGTAAAAACAACAATTTCCAAAGCGAATGGAAATGAACAGATCAAGACTCACAGAACAGGAAGTGGTAAAAATGTTTATAAATATCAATCTCAATTTTTTAAAGGTCTTCGCCATAACGGCATTGGTTTTAAGTTTGATCACCGTTCCGGCCGCGCAGGGATTTTCGGTCCCGTCAGCGATCGCATCTTCAGCGGTTCAGACTCAAGCAAACGCTTCCACGGTCGTTTTCACGTATGACGCGAGCGTTAAACAGTACGAACACCACATCGAAGGAAAAGCCCTGGCGGGTTCAAAATTAAGAGTGGTTTACGATGCGGGCCGCAAAAACATGCTCTTCAAAAGCAGCGACACGATATACATGAGATACTCATACGATTTCTGGAAAAGCTGCCAGGACGTCAAACTCACGAAGAATTCAAAAGGGCAGTATGTCGGCCTCGTAAATCTTCCGTCTGAGGTCACCACGATGCAGTCAGCTTTCTTCGCGGCTTATCCTTACGACAATAACAGGTCCTGGGGCTTCATATGGGACTCAAATTACGGGAAGAACTTCTCGGTCAACATCATATCGAAAAAAGAGATCGAACAGAAGGAAAAATACGATATGATCTGTCAGAACACCAAATAATAAAGGCAGTATAAAACAAAGTATAGAGAGTATGAAAAAAGAGAGGCGCTACCGTCTCTCTTTTTTATTTTAATTATTTGCTTTTAATTAGTTATGTTTGATACTTTCGGTTTAAATCATTTTGTTTATATTTTGTTACGGCTTGCTTAATTTGCGGCTTTTATTGAATTCGACTTAACCCGCCGCCGTTCCAGCGGTCTTATTTTGCGCTCAGAAGATAATAATATTTTTCGTTTTCTTTTTGAAACGACATGAATTGATATCCGCGTTTATTTAAGTTTTCAAAAACATGAAAGGGCGTTTCGGTAACGGAATAATTTTTCAAACGATATTGTTCGAATATGACGGACAGTGAAAGAAAAGGCAATTCAATGATTTTATCTTCGTCTTGGGTTTCAAGTATTGCAGTATCACCGGCTGGTTTGAGATCAGTCCAGCGCAATATTGAAAGCTCGGAAAGAACCCTGGCGGATGGCGAAAAATTATTTTCCGGTTCTTTTTCCCAATTCATGACGCAATCAACCATCGGCCATAAAATATTGTCCGGCGGAACCGAAGCCGTATTATTCCAGGTGTAGGCAGAGTTGAATTTATTCATGTATAATAAAGTGTTGCTCGTAAAAAGCGGCGACGTGGAAAATCTGAATTCAAAAGCGCCTCTGTCGGAGAGCCATTTTTGAGCGCACTCGATGAGCCGGGTAGCTATTTTTTTGCCGCCGGCGATGAGTTCGACGAATTTCATTTGACCTTTCCGGTTGAATTCAAAAATTATTCCGCGCAACAATACTATAGCATATTATTTTATTCCGGTCAATCGGAATGCATAATTTTTAAAGCTGTTTCGCGGTTGTTTTCATCTCAAGTTTTCGCGCATATCGTTTGCCATGTTCGATCTTGGAACCGCGCCATTTTTATTATGTACATTTATAAAAAATCATGATATTATTAAATCGATTCAGATTAAAAGGTTTTTATCATTACGTTATTTGAATATTGCGCGGCGGTTTCAACGGTGTCCGAATGAAAAAGGCGAAAGGCGATAATTTATGAAATATAAGATCTTAATTATATTTTTAACAGTCGGATTGTTTTCGTTTATGGCGTTTTCCGGCGCTTCGGGTTACTCGAAGGATCCGCTTATGCGTCTGAATATTTTTTCGTGCGACCTGCAGGCCAGGTATGGCGATCCGTCGGATCCCATCGAGAATATGAAAGAGATGGCAAACGATTACAAGCAGGAATGTGACGAAATACGCAAGAATATGGTCCGCTTTGAAAGGAGCGTCTATAACGGCGAGACTTTTTCCGAACTGGAATACGCCCGCTCGGGCAAAATTATCAAAAGAAGACTTTACGAAAACGGCGCGGCCGTGAGCGAATATATTTTCAGATACGACAGCGCTGAAAATGTTATTGAGTCCGTTTGTATTTCAAACGGTTCGGGCGGGGCCGGCAAACGCACAAAATCTTTCGAGTATGATGGAAAAGGAAATGTAACGGAACTCATCGAAACTTTTTCTGACGCAAAAGTCAATAACACTTTCGTCTTCAGATCGGTTTATGACTGGGATGGAAGACTTACAGCCGTATCGAAATTCCGGAAAAATTTTGACGGACGTTTCAGCCTCCAGGAAAAGGACGGATTCAAATATGACGGCCAGGGCGAATGTATTGAATATTCGCATATCAGAGAGGGAGTAAGCCGGGCTCATACCATCAAGCGCGAAACCTATGAGGTCGAATATTACAGCGCGATAGCGGAAAGCGTTGAATTTGCCAGCGATAAGGCATACGTAGTAAGATCAAGAACGTTTTTTATAAACGGCGGGAAAAAATATAAAAATTCATATACCCAAAAAGGCGAACTCGCGGAGGTCATCTATTTCGACAAAAAAGGCGGACAGTTAAAAAGAACGGTTTATGAATACGATGCCGCGGGCCGGCTGATCCGTGAAAAAAAATTCGATAAAAAGGATTCGCTCGTTTCGAGAACGGAAACCACATACTCCGGAAATGACAAGCTCGCCGTCATAAGATATGACCGGAACGGCCTCGAAACATTTCGATCTGAAAATTCATACGCGACGGAGCCGGACGGATCGCGAAAAAAGATAATTATATATTATAATTCGAAAAATGCCGCGACCGGCCGGATGGAAAGTTATAGCCATAAAAACGGTCTCAATAAAGGGTACAAGGACGAAACGGTTTGCGGTGAAAAGCGTACCATGGAATATGAATATGAGTTCTATAAATAAAGAAGATTGTTAAAACGCGAACCCCAGATAATTTCTAAGGCCGAGAGTAGCGAAGTAGAAGAATGCGTTGACGACTATTATCGACGGGCCTGTGGGAAGATCGAGCACCACCGACATGAAGATGCCGAGAATGGCGCCCAGTACGCCGAATTTAACCGATAATATCGCGAATTTTTTAAAGCTTGTCGTTATATTTTTCGCCGCGTTCGACGGGATTATAAGAAGCGCGGTAACGAGTATCGCGCCGACGATCTTGACGCTGACGGCGATTATGAGCGATAGAACGATCATTAACATGAAATCGTATTTAGGCGTCGATATTCCTTCGACAGCTGAAAAATCGCTAATCAGACATGTGACGACATGGGTCCTTCCGAAGATGAGAAGATAGACGACAGCGGCTATGAAAAGCGCGACGCAGATAACTATGTCAAGCTGCCGGATCGCCATGATGTCGCCGAAAAGATATCTCGACAGATCGGTGTTGCCGCCCTTTAAAAAACTGAGAAGAATGATGCCGATGGCGATGGTCGCCGAGTGGATTATCCCGATGACGCTGTCTTTTGAGGAGAACGAACTCTGCGAAACGAACGCTATGACGGCCGCCATGAATACGCTGAAAAATATCAGAAATATCGACGGATCGAAGTTCAGCCAGATGGAGATGGCTATGCCGGTTATCGAAGCGTGCGAGATAGATTCGCTGAAAAACGCCATTTTATTAAGCGTTACGAAGATCCCGAGCCACGCGCAGATAGCCCCTATGAGCGTCCCGCAGATGAATGCCTTTATTACGAAAGGCATCGCGAGCATTTCGAGAATGCTACTTATGGTCATGGTTACAGCTCCCGTGTTTATAAAAACCGCGTTTGCTTTCAAACAGTTCGTTGATGAGCCCGCCGGAGACGATCTCGTGCGGGCACCCTATGCAGTGAAGCGTTTTGTTGAGGCATATGACGGTGTCAACGTTCTTTAAGACCGTGTCGATGTCGTGCGATATTATTATTACCGTTTTTCCGAGCCGCTCGTTTATATCTTTTAAAAGCGAATAGATCAGCGTTTCGCCTTCGATATCGATGGCGGATGTCGGTTCGTCCAGAAATATAATTTCGTGGTTGTGGATAAGATTGTAGGCGATGAGCGCCCTCTGGATCTCGCCGCCGGAAAGGTTTCCCATCATATTGTTCTTGAGATGAAAAAGATTGAGCATCTTGAGCGTCGCGTCGAATTCGGCGTCTTTCTTTATTTTGCAGGTGAATCTGAAAAATTCGTCCAGCGTTATCGGAAGCGTTCTGTCGAGCGAGAAGTTCTGCGGCACGTAACCTAAAAGGTGGCGGTTGCGGTTAACGAACTCCGGCGTCAGCCCTTCGTATAAAACCTCGCCCTCCGTTTGTTTTAAAAGGCCGAGCATGATCTTTATGAGCGTGCTTTTACCGGCTCCGTTCGGGCCTATGACGGCGACGAAAGAGCCGTATTTTATATTGAAGGTTATGTTTTCGAGGATGCTGACCTTTCCGGATTTAAACGAGATATTTTTAACCTGGACAAGCCTTGGGGTTTCTGACATGCTGGTGACCTTTCTAATTTACTTCAATTTGAACGCCGCGGCGATCTTTTCAATATTTTCCTTCATTTTATCAATGAAATAGCTTTTAATATCAGAACTCTGGTTGTATGATTCAATCGGGTCGAGTTCGACGACCTGAAGGTTTAATTCTTCAGCCATGGTCTTTGTTTCGCGGTCCTGGTAGGCGGGCTCGGAAACGATGAATCTGATATTCTCTTTTTTTATCGAGTCGTAAGTTTCTTTTATCTTTGAAGGCGCCGGAGCGTTACCTGTCATGCCGGCTATTGAAGCCTGCGTAAGGCCGTAATCCCTGGCGAAATAAGAAAAAGGGCCATGATAGGTAATGAATTTTCTGCCTTTGAATCCGGCCAGTTTTTCGGCCGCGTTTTTATCGATATCTTCGAGCTTTTTCGTATATTCCTGTGAATTTTTCAAATAGAATGCCGCGTTCTCGGGATCGGCGTCAACGAACGCGCTGGTTATGTTTTTAACCTGAACGATGGCGTTTTTAACCGAGGCCCATGTGTGCGGATCTGAGATCTCTCCGTGCGACACGGTTTCAAATTCATTCGAATGGTCGTGGCCGCATGTCGCGGTCCCGCATATAAGTTTTATACCTTTGGACGAGTCGATCAATTTAGCCGAAGCGTTTCCTGAGCTTTCGATAAGCGATTTGATGAAATCGTCCAGTCCGGCGCCGTTTGCGATAATGATATCCGCGCCCGCGACCTTTTTCATGTCCGAGGGTTTCGGCTTGAAGTCGTGGATCCCCATGCCCGGCTGGAGCAGTATGTCTATTTTAGCCTTATCGCCGGCGATATTGAGCGCGTGTATGTATAGCGGGAAAAAGGTCGTCAGAACTTTCTTTTCGGCTGCGAGAAGCGGACCTGCGCCGGAAAATGCCGCGGCGGCCGCGAAAAAAAGTGCGAATGCAAGTATTCGCGCTATCGGGCGGATATAATTATTCAATGTCTTTAAACCTTTCATTTTTGTCAGTTTCCTTCGGTCCGTTTTTGTTTTTTGCCTTTAATTATTCCGCCGATAAATGAGCCCGTGCTTTGTTCCGGCCGTACCATGCGTCATAAGATCAGGCATTGATTATCTGGCGTTGCGTTCTTCATAGAAAAAATCGATCGGGATGACAAGTTCGAGGTCGCCTTTCGTCATAAGTTTGGTCGCTTCCATAGCGGTTTTTTTGGGAAGCGTGATCTCATATCTGATGGCTTCTTTTTCCGGCTCTTTTTTGCTTTTGAAATTAATTATCAGCAGATTCTCGTTTTTAAAATTGAATTTATAGTCGGTGTCGCTTTCCGCGTATGGAAGTTTCGCAAGGACGGTGTAGTAATCCTCGTCTTCGTATATCTTGAAATATTTGTTCGATATCTTCTCGAGGAAAAGTTTTTCCTTGAAGCGGTTCTCTTTTTCCACTTCGACGCGGCTTTTCGTGCTCATCGAAAAATAAAGATCTTTCTTTTTTTCTTCCGGTCTGGCTTCCGCGGCCTTTGAGTTGCCGTCCGTTTTTATCTTAGCGTCAGAGGCTTCTGCTGCCTTAGTTTTGGCGGTTCCGGTCTTTTCTTCTTCATTTGTAATTTCTTCCGTTTCTTTTTCTTCGGCTTTTATATTTTCATCGGTTTTAGCTGTTGACGCTGTTGTTTTTTTCGCTCCAGCGGCCTCTTTTTCAGCTTTTTCGGCGGCGCCGGCCTGTGAAAAAACAAGCAGCATAACGGCCAAAGCGAACAGGCATATTATTTTTTTCATTTGAGGATCACCCTTTTTTCAGTTAGCGTTTTATAGTTAAATATATAATTTTGAAGGATAAAAGTCAAGATATTATTTTGTTCAAACGCTCATGAAAAGTCATTTCGTATCAGGCAAATTAATGAAATGACCTGCGATATCCGCCGCCTCGTTGCCGCCCATTCCGTTCGCGCAGTAAGCGAAAAAGCAATATTTCGGGTCTATGTAAGGCGCGTAGCCCAGAAACACGGCGCTCGTGGTTACGATCCTTTTGTTATCGGATATTTTAACCGTTAAGACGGGGGAGCCCGTTTTTCCGGCGCAGTCAAAATCCGACAGTTTCGCGGCCGCCGTTCCGGTCTCTACGCATCTTTTTAAATAGCCGTTTATTTTCTGGCAGTTCTGATAACTAAAAGGCCTGACGGAATAAGAAGACTCCGCCGCTGAAAAATTGACCGCGACGGCGCGCATTAATTTCATAAGCTTTTCGGCCGTGGTGTAAATAAGCGCATCTCCGATGACGGCCTGATAATAAATGTGCTCAGGCGCGGACAGGAGTCCGGCCTCGTCTTTTGCTTTTATGACGCCCAGCTCTTTAAGCGTTCCGGCGAATTTTCGGCGGGAAACGCGGCGCATGGATTTCTGGAAATAGATATTGCATGACCTTGAAACGGCCGTTTCAAGGTCCGCTTTTTGGTGTCCGCCCTTGTAGGAGCAGGTGAATCTGACGCCGCCGATGGTGGTTCTGTCGCCGCAGAACTCGGAGCGGGCGGGATCGAACCCGGGTTCTTCGAGCAATAGTCCCGCGCTTACGATCTTTATGAGCGATCCGGGCGATATCTCTTTATCTTCGTAGAATTTTTTGTCGCTGGCAAAAATTAATTTCTGTTCCCGGACGGAAGACATCGCGAAAAAAATATCGCGTCCGCGAAATTCGCCGGCCTCGATCTTATAAAATTCCGCGGAAATTTTGTCCGCAAGCGCTATCTCTTCGCTGGAAAGGGTTTCCGACCGGCATGGCGCTCGCGGAGTTTTATGCGCGGAGTTTTTTTTGCCCGTGCCCTTCGAAGTTTTTTCATCAGCCGCGAACGAAGATGTGATGAAGAAGCCCGCGATAAAAAGAAGCGCGGCCAAAATTATAAGACCGCGGCCGCAAAAACCGGCGTCAAATATAAATTTTGTTTTATTGAAATAATTCGGCATTTAATTTTTTTCCGCCGCTTTCCGGCTTTTTAAAAATTATGTTGATCAGTTACGGCCGGTATCGTTCCGGCTTTTATGGCAATATTGTTTCTCTTTAGCCCACCCTTTTTCAGGCTGGTTGTCGCATGTCGATATAATTTATGAATTCCCGCCGGCCTCGCTCATGCCTATCTGAATAAAAGATCTATTGAACCGGCGGCGATCGACGAAATGCCGGAGAAGGTCCCGAAAACGATCTCGCTTCCGCATAACTTTATAGCGGTTACCATGTCGCCGGAAAATCCGCTGCGCTGATTGAAATGACGCGCGGTCCATCTGGCGAAGGATCCGCCTGTCTTTATTACCGACATGCCTCCGTTGTATGTTCCGATGAAAATGTGGTCTTTTATAACTGTTACGGCGTTGGCGTTGACCATCCTTGAAGGAAGAAGATTTCTGCCGGGGGCTTTTTCGAATTTTCCAGTTTTTTTGTCGAAGAGGCAGATGCCTTTGTCGTAAGTTCCGATTATGAGTTTGTCCGCGAAAGGAACTACCGCCGTGACCCAGTTATCGGCGATGTCGGAATTTATCATAAGATGGACCTTAAGCGATCCGCCCGGATAGGCCATTTCGCCGAATCCTCTGTAGGTCCCGAAGTAAATGCGGCCGGCGGCTTCGTCGTGGTATATCGAATAGACGTGCCTGTCTATGATCTCGGGGTTGAGTTTTATGATCTCGGGGCTTTGGCCGGCGCGCATTACCGCCATGCCGTCCGAGGTCCCTATGAAAGCTCTGGCTCCCGATATGTGTATGCAGTTGATATGAGCGTTCGCGAGCGGGCCGGAAGGCGCTGTCAAAGTTCGCGACATCGGATCATAAATGTCGAGGCCTCCGGAAGTTCCGATCAATAGCGAGCCGTTAAGTTCCGCCAGGGAATTTATGTGTCCCGATGACCCTTTTTGCGGGCCCGTGGTTTCGATGCCGGATAGCCGGCCGTCTTGTTCCATGAAAACGCCGGAATCGAAAGTTCCGAAAAAGATCGTCCGGCCGACCGGCGCGACGCACGATATCTTGTCGGAAAATCCGGTTTTCGCGACCGGGATGTCGGAGGCGAGTTTATTATAATATTTGAATATTCCGTTTTCATGCATGAAATAAAGAGTTTCGCCGGCCGACCTCACGCGCGAGATGCGCGCCTGTTTCATGTAAATATTATTGAAGGCCGACGCGGATATGGTCTTCACGGGTTCGGCGGCGGCGCCGTCAAGCGAGTAAACGCCCGAAGCTTTAGTCGCGATGATGAGCTGGCCGGCCGCGGATTCGACGGAGGCGACGTATATGTTTTTGATGACGGATGCGACCTCGCATGTGCCGGGGTAATTAACGGAGGCCGTGCTGAGGCCGAAAACTCCGCCGAAATAAAAATGTTCGCGGAAGACCGCGGCGGTCTCTACCGCCGAAGGCGTCCGGTATGAAAAGACGGTATCGAGATCGTTTTTGGCCGTGTCGTTTATTTTTAAAATTGAAAGGCCTGCGTCGGTGCCGACGGCCGCGAATTCGAAGCCCGCCGCCCTTAAAAATTCCACGCACCGGATATTATTTGAAATAAGGCCGTGCGATTCGTATGAAACGCAATATATTCTGTTTTTATTATATATATAGAGCCCGCCGCCTTCGGTCATTATATAAAGCGCGCCGCCGTATTTTTTAATTTTGTTTATTGAAAACCGGCCCTTTGACCGTATGATCGAAATGAGCCGCGCCGAATTTTCATCGGCCTCTATAATATCGCCGCCGGAAGTGCCGAGATAAAGTGAATTTTCAACGAGACACGCAGTATTTACAATGGCGCCGAAAAAATTTTTAGCGGAAAGCGCTCCGATGATCTTGCCGAATTTTAAAAGTCCGGCATCCGGCATGCTTCCGCCGTCAGAGATCAGCTTTGCGCCGAAGTTGCCGCACGCTAATATAAGGCCCGGCGCGGCTATGAAATCCCGAAGAAGCGTCTGGTTTCTCTTGATCGTAAATAACGCTCCGCCGCCTTCGTTGCTGGTTGGGCCGGATGCCGCGCCGCCTGTTATTTCGGCCGCCGCCGTTTCGATCTCCCTGATGACTGAATAGTTGAGCTTTACTTCGCAGGTGCGGCTGTTATCGGTGCGCGGCAGCGCCTGGCATGCGCCTGAAGGATACGCGCAAGAGAGCGCGGTTAAGATGAAAGCGGCCAGGAACGATAAAACAAAAGGTTTTACGGACAGCTTTATGAACGATATAAAATTTTGCGGCCCTGCTTTAAGGCATCGGCTTCCCTGCTGCGCCGTCGAAGAACGCGGGAATAAGCGTTCGCCCTTTGAAAGATCGCGTGGCGTAAAAAAAAATCGCGCGATCGCGCGATGTGTATTTTCAAATATTATTTTATTTATCTTTGTTCTCATTCGGCTCCTCTTCGTCCGCGGCCTCTTCAGGAGCGTCGAAAAATCCGTATTCCGAGAGTATCTCGGCGGCGCGCTCGAACTGTTCCGTGAGCACGTATATTTTCGGATGCATGGAAAAACCGAAGATACCGAGAGAGTCGTCGGCCTTTTTGATGTATTTTACGTCGTAGTCCTCAAGCAGCCCGCATGCCATATCGCATACGACGCCGTTTGGAGCTTCGATGAGAAGGATATATTCCTCATCGTTTTCGACGAACCGCTCCCGGTAACTTTCAAGTATCTCGCGTTCCACGTCATTTTCTATGTCGTTGATCGATCGAAGGCTCATTTTAGAACGGTACGTCGTCGTCGCTGCCGATGCTCTGCATCGACTTGGATATGTTGTCGATGTCCTGTTCCGAAACGTCGGCCGCGTTATAATTATTGTTGTTTCCGGAACTATATGACGAATGATCGCCGCCGCCCGAAGACGCGCCGCCCTCTTCTTTCGAACCTAAAAATACCATGTTCTGGGCGATTATTTCGGTTATATAGCGCTTGATATTTTCCTTGTCGGTATATTCGCGGTAGGTGATCTTGCCTTCTATGAAGACCTGGCGGCCTTTTTTCAGGTAGTTTCCGGCGATCTGGCCGAGCTTGTCCCATAAAATGACCTTGTGCCATTCGGTCTTTTCTTTTCTGTCGGCGTCGCGGCCGTAGGTTTCAGAAGTGGCGATGGTTATGGTGGTGACCGTTTTTCCCGTCCCGGTCGATCTGACCTCGGGGTCGCGGCCGAGTCTGCCGATGAGCTGGACTTTATTTAAAGATGATGCCATGTTTTATCCTCCGAAAAAAATGTGTTGGTGTTACGAGTGTCATTATAACATAAAAAAAAGCAAAAATAAATAAAATGTTTGCGGCCGGATTTATTCCATTTGAGCAACGACACTCCATAGAGCAGGCCGGAAACCGCTTTCAGGGAAGACCTCCGTTACCGTATTAAGCCGCATGAAGATTATTTTGAAACCTTCAAGCAGGTAGCGCAGATGTTTTTCGTCGGCGCAATGCTGGGCTGGAATGTGGGATAATTTAGGATGCGTGAAATTGCGGCGCATGAAAGGTTCGCCCGGAACTTCTTCGCATTTTTTGAATTCCGAATGTTCTGTAGAAAAAAAATCGACGATTATAATTTTCCCGCCCGGTTTCATTTTAGTTTTCAGCATCGAAAGGCAGTTTCTGATGTTTTCCGTCGTGTTGTTAGGAAGCGAACATCTGTCCACCACAAGGTCGAATTTTTCGTCGAAAGGTATATTTTGAGTGAAATCGCCGGCCGCCAGATTATCTTTATATTCAGGGAACCTCTGTTTTAAGATGTCTACGATGTGAGGGCTGAATTCGACCGAGTAGAACTTTGCGTCAAGGCTCCTGAAAAAAGGGATATTCGCTCCGGCGCCGCAGCCGAGCTCGAGGACGCGGAAATCGCCGCCATGCGGTCTCGCGTAGTTCATTACAAGGCTTACGAGTTCTGAGAACGGCCATATTCCAAGCTTGGAGTCGCCTTTATAAATTTCATCCCATGTTTGAATTTTCGGCATTTAAAAACAGTCCTTTTCGTTAAGATAAAAATTTGATGTTTAATTTTAAACCACAACCGCTAAAATGTCAATATCCAGTTGCCGGTATATAAAACCTATTGACATTGTCCTTTATATCTGATAAAATTTTTTCAGGAGTACGTTTTATGCTTTTTGCGCGTTTATTTTGTAGTATTCTTTTTATTATAACATTAAATGCGTCTCGTTATAAAACGGCCGGAAGCTCCTTTGTTTAACTTTAAAATGTTACAATGGAAGGAAAAATGCCGGAAAGAACGGTAACTATAAATCAGCCCCGATATATGCCCGCCGCAAGTTATATTAAAAGAATGAGCATGGCGGATGTTTTCGTTTACCTTGACTGCGTCAAATATTCGAAAAGCGATTGGGAGAACCGCAACAAAATTCTTACGCCGTCAGGGCCGATATGGCTTACCGTTCCGGTTATTCAAAGATCTCACGAACAGAAGATCTTTGAAACCTTTATCGATAACAATTACTTCTGGGCGAAAAAACATCTTCAATCCATAAGGCTCGCGTACGCTAAAACTCCGTGTTTCCGGGAAGTATTCCCGGAGATGGAGAAGATTTACACCGTTGGATACGAACGGCTGATCGAGCTTAACGCCGCGCTGACCGGCTTTTTTTTGAATTATCTGGGCTTGAAAAAACCAGAGATCGTCCGGTCCACCGATATATTAAAAGAAGACGAAAGAGACGGTTCCAAAGGCCAGCAGCTTCTCGTGAATATCTGCCGCGCCGTAGGCGCTTCCGCTTATCTGTCCGGCCCGAACGGAAGAAATTATATAACGCCGGGCTTTTTTGAGAGCGAAAAAATATCCGTTTCGTATCACGACCAGAAGCTCGTGCCTTATAAACAGCACAATTTTGAAGGTGAATTTCAGGACTATATGGCCGTGATAGACCTTATAATGAATTACAAACCTTCGGACGCGGCGGATGTTATCGCCGGATATTAAAAACCATGGTTACTTTATATTTTGGGGCGGTAAAATTGAATCATTATAAGTTGAGAGCGTATAGTTGAGAACTGAGTGAATTTTTAATAATCAGTTATACTTTGCGGCAAATGCCGTTCGGGTTCAGGGCGCGTGTCGTCCACAATAATATAATATATTCTTCTGGAGGAATATCGTGAGTAAAAAAGTGAACGTTCTATTCGTTAATCTTCCGTCCATTCCGCTTGCGCCTATCGTTAAAAGTTTCGAATCCAGGAATGTGGACGAACAGATAAATTTCTGGTGCCCCGCAAGCATGCCGCTTGGCATATTATATCTTTCGGCCTGCGCGAAAAAATATTGCGGGGATTCGCTCGGCCGTGTCGCCATGATCGATTACGTAGTGGAACTCAATGAGATCGCCAAACGCGATTATAAAGACATAAATGATTTTTTTACGACTCCTGCCCGGAAAATTGACTTTAAGCCCGATATAATAGCTTTTTCCGTTATTTTTTCGACATCCTATCCGTTTTTCGTGGAGAATATAAAAAAACTCAAGGAACTCTGGCCGGAAGCGGTTACCGCGGTCGGAGGGATACATGAAACAAATTACGGGAAAAGAGTTTTTGACGACGCGCCGGTCGATTATTTCTTCGCCGGAGAAGGCGAACTTTCATTTTCTAAATTCATAAAACAGTTCGCCGATTCGGAAAAGATAGATATCAAGGGCGTATATTCGAGGGAAAGCGCGAAGTTAGACGCAACCGTCGAGCATGCCGACCAGCTGGCGGATCTGAACGAACTGCCTTATCCCGACTGGGACCTCATCGACATGGATTATTATACGCTTCACGGCCGCGTCCGCGAAATATCCACGACCGCCGGCCACAGATCGGCCACTATCATGACCACCCGCGGATGTCCGCACCACTGCACTTTCTGCTCGGCGCACACCGTTCACGGGCGCAAAATGCGCTGCCGCTCGGTAGAGAACGTTATCGCTGAAATAAAACTTTTAAACCAAAAATATGGAGTGAATCTTATAATACCGGAAGACGACATGTTCACGATCCCGCGCGGCCGCGTCATCGAACTTCTCAAAGAGATAGCGAAGATAGATATCAAGGATTTTGAAATTCAGCTGCCGAGCGCGCTGTCTATAAATTCACTCGATGATGAAATAATGGACCTGCTGATAGCGGCGAAGATGAAGATCGCCTGTCTCGCGATAGAATCCGGCTGCGAATACGTCCAGAACCACATAATAAAAAAACACTGCAACCTCAACAAGGCCCGCGAGGTCGTTAAGTATTTCAAGAGCCGTAATATAATCGTCAGATGTTATTTTATTTTAGGCTTTTTCTCTGAAACGAAGGAACATATGAAGGAAACGGTGGAATATGTTAAAACTCTCGGCGCGGACTGGTCGGCTTTTTTCATCGCCGTTCCGCTTATCGGCTCCGAAATGTATAAACAGTTCCTTGAAGCGGGTTATATCAGGGAAGACATGGATTTCTGGACCAGCGCTCATTATATGCAGCGCGGTTTCGATACTCCCGAGATCGGCGCGCAGGAACTGATGGATTTCGCGTATATGGCAAATCTGGAATGTAATTTTTTGAATAACGTCAACAAGGTCACCGGCGACTATCAGAAGGCTATCGAAATATATAAGGACATCGTTATGAAATATCCTTTCCATGTTATAGGCTGGTACTGCATGACGGAGTGTTATGAAAAACTCGGAAACGCTGAAGAGGCCCGTAATTGCGAAGAAAAGATCAGGGAACTGCTGAGGACCGACAAACGCGCTATTGAACTTTATTCAAAATATTCATTCCTTATGCCGGCGTTTAAAAAATAATTTTAAGGACAGGGTGACAACAAATGAAGGACATAACGATAACCGCCGCGCTGGATATGACGAAGCCGTCGAAATACCATTATATGGCGGAGGTTTATGAGTATAATAAGGCTGATCTCAAAGCTAATCAGGCATTGTGGCTGGAAAATTTCGAGGCGAATAAGCGGCTTTTAAATAAATACAAAAATTCGGACGTTTTGTTCCGCGATACTCAGAAGTACTCTCAATATGAATGTGTCGTAGTGGGCGCCGGCCCTACGCTCGACTTCGACATAGCCGATCTTAAAAAGTACCGTCGGAACGTTAAAATCATATGCGTTGATTCCGCTCTGCATCCGCTGATAAAAAACAATATAAAACCTGACTGGGTTTATACCCAGAATGAACTGGTTTCGACCGCCGAGCTTTTTTCAGGGTTCCCGACGAAGGACCTTAAACTCGTTTCAAGCCTTTTTCAGTCGCCGGAAGTCTTTAAAAAATGGAAAGGCGATCATTACCTTTATATGCCTTTTGATGAAGGGCATTTTTATGATCTTATGATAGGCAGCACGCCGAAAATATCAAAAATTTTAAAAAAGCCCAGCACTTTCGCATCAGCTATTATTCTGGCAAGGCTTATCGGGTTTAAAAGGATATTTCTTCTTGGCGGAGATTATTGTTTTGATGATCCCAAAAAAATGTATTGCTCTGACGTGCTTTATTCAAAGCAGGAATATGAAGGGCCGCCCGAAGAACTTTTTAAGATGGATACCGTGTTTTTCGAACTGAACCACAAGACGCGCACCACGAAAGAATTGTTCTATCAGTCCGAGGACCTTTTCAGAATGATAATGGTCGAAAGCCCCGACAAAGTTATGAACTGCTCGAGAAATTCCATCCTTTACAACCTCGACTGGATCTATTTCGGAGAGATGATGGCCTATGAAGGTAAAAGCAAAAATAACTACTTCGAGTTCGCTTCCGCGAAATACAACGCCGGGGTCGTCGAAGTTGAAATGTCGAACGAACTGACCACGAATTACTTCAAAGCCATTATGTCGAAAAATATGTTCGACAACAGGGAACGCGTCAAGCGCGAACCTACGGTCGCGGGTATCCTGGCGCCGGAGGCGGTAGAAAACAATAAAAACAAGAACTGCATAGTTTGCGGTTCCGGCCCTTCGCTTCAGTCCACGATACCTTTTTTAAAGGAGCATCGCGATAAATTTACCGTGATCGCCGTCGATTCTTCTCTCATGCCGCTTTATAAGAGCGGCATAGATCCCGATCTGGTTCTGACCATCGATGCCGCCGGAGCCTGCGGTGAATTCATTAAAGATTACGACGGAAAAAACGCTTCGCTCATATCGAGCGTCGGATCGCACAGAAACACTTCGGACGCCTGGAAGAACCGCATCTATTTTTATTTTCCGACGCCTGTAAAAGCTTTTTATTATTGGCTTCTGATGATGCTCGAATATAACAGCATCCCGTTTTTGATGCCCCTTAATAACTGCGGAAGCACAAGTATCATTCTGGCTGAAGAGATGGGATTTAAAAACATCGCCATAACGGGCATCGATTTTTCTTACGTCGGGAACAGATTTTACGCCCCGGGAACCAACGTTGAAAAAGTTTTCGGGCATGAGATCGCGGATGACGAGGAAAAACTGCTTGAAAGATTGAAAGGCAAAGCGCCGATGAAAACAATTGACTGCATGGGGCATGAGGTTTATACCGACTCCACTTTCGACTTTTATTCCCGTTCGCTCTACAGCGTTATCGTCAACAGGAAATATTCCAACATAGTCAACGTGGGAGGCGGAATATTAAAAGTTCCTTATATGCCTTTCGACGAGTATTTAAATAAGGTCATACTCGCGCAGAAGAATATATAAATTTTGTAATATACTATATCGGATATTCATTTTAAAGGCGGCCTCCGGCCGTCTTTTTTCTTTTTTTATAAAAAAAATGATTCGCGGGTATAAAAAAAAACAGGAATTTATCGATATGATTAGTAGGATGTTAAAAAATAGATAAAAATTTGGGGGGAGATCGATATGTATATTAACACTAACGTCTCGGCGATGAACTCGCAAAGACAACTTTATTCAAACGGGTTGAATCTTGACAAATCACTCGAAAGGCTTTCTTCGGGGCTTCGTATCAACACGGGAGCCGACGACGCGTCGGGCCTTGCCATAGTTGAAAAAATGGCCTCTCAGAACGTCGGTCTCGATACGGCGGTCCGAAACGTTCAGGACGGCCAGGCCATGTTCAAGGTTGCCGACGGTTCAATGGATCAGCTCGGCAGAATATTCGCAAGACTCGAGGAACTCGCGGTTCGCGCGAATAACAGGACCCTTACCGATTCCGACCGCATCACCATACAAAGCGAGATAGGGCAGTTGGTAGACCAGGTTGACGTTATTTCAAACAACACGGAATATAATACTTTGAAGCTTCTTGACGGCACGCTCGATATAAAAAAATCTCTTACCGTCGGCGCGGCGACTATAAACGGTTCAATAAAGATACTTGAAACTCCGGGAACGGTCCAGACGACTAAAAACGTTAGTTTATCGATCATAACCGCCGCGGCCCCGGCAATTTCACAGGCCGTTGCGAATCCGTTCGCGACTCCTACCATAGGCCTTCAGAATACGATTAACATAAACGGCGTTGACATTCAGATCCAGTCAACCGATACCGTTACTTCAATAATTTCCAGGATAAACCAGTCAAATTCCAAAACCGGCGTTATCGCCGTCACGCTCGCCGCAACGAACAGGATAAATCTTGTTACCGGCGTTATCGATGCCGACGCAAGGAACGTCGTCGGATCCGGTTTCGCCGCGCCCAACGGCAGCGCGCTCGGTTACACGGTAGTCGGAACCGCCGCTACGATATCACTCGCCGGCGACAATGCGATATGGAGCACGATCGGTTTTACGCTTCCTCTGGCGAATTATTTTGCGTCCGGCGTCAACGTAGCGGCCAATCTCGGCAATATAGCCATGGAAGGTCACGGAAGCCTTCTTGAAATGAAAGACAGCGGGTCAACCCTGTACGGCATGAAGATTGGCACCAATATGTATAATTCAGCTTACGGCGGCCATATTTACACTCAGACCACGGGTATAGCCTCGGCGACTAACGCTCTGAGTTTCGCCAATGACAACGCCTTCATAACTACCGATGACGCGAAAAAGATAAGCCTTCAGCTCGGCGCCAACTATAATCAGTCGATCGCCTACACTCTGCCGGCTACTTCTGCCGATGTTATAGGCGTGGGTGCTTCCAGCAAACTTGCATCGCTTAAAGA
This sequence comes from uncultured bacterium, assembly GCA_964551445.1. Taxonomy (GTDB): domain Bacteria; phylum Muiribacteriota; class UBA9980; order UBA9980; family UBA9980; genus DAOPXV01. Next base: position 33,052 of record CAZKCG010000056.1, read on the forward strand.
AATAAGCGTTATCACGCTCACCGACGCTAATATTTCGCTGAAGGTGATCCAGAAAGCGGTAAGCGATATAACTTCGAAACGAGCCATGCTCGGCGCGGTCATAAACCGTCTGGATTATACCGACAGAACTTTGAGGATACAGCGCGAGAACATGGCTTCCGCCGAATCCAAGCTCAGAGACGCGGACATGGCGTTTGAAATGACGGCTTATACCCGGAATCAGATACTGACGCAGACCTCGACCGCAATGCTCGCGCAGGCGAACTCGAGGCCGCAGAACGTTATGCAGCTTCTGAAATAACACTGAAAACTAATATATAAATACGGCCTGTTGAACCAAAAACACCCTGTTGAAAGAGGGTGTTTTTGGTTTTTAAGCGGCTTCCCGTTTCGGGTGAACGATTTTCGCCGCCTGAATGTTAAATAAACCGGATTTTTTTATGATCTTGTTCCCGCCATGAATAGAGCCTTTTCAGTCTTTATGGTAAATATTTTAAAAAATATACGGCAGAGGGTATAAAAAAAAGCAGGATTAATTCGATATGTTAAGTGAGAATAAAAAAAATATAAAAAAATTTGGGGGGAGAAAACATGTATATTAACACAAACGTATCCGCGCTTAACGCGCAAAGACAACTTTACATGAACGAGCTGGGGCTCGATAAATCACTCGAAAGGTTATCTTCAGGACTTCGCATCAACACCGGCGCCGATGACGCTTCAGGCCTCGCGATCGCCGAAAAAATGAGAGCTCAGAACGTCGGCCTTACAACGGCTATTCAGAACACGCAGGACGGAAGCTCCTTTTTCAAGATAGCGGACGGTTCGATGGACCAGGTAAGCCGTATCCTTTCCCGCGCGGAAGAATTGCTCGTGCGCGCAAACAACAGAACTCTTACCGATAATGACCGTCTTACTATCCAGGAAGAATTAACCCAGCTTATCGACCAGATCAAGGTCACGGCTCAAAATACCGAATATAACACATTAAAATTTTTAGACGGCAGCATCGACATAAAAAAATCACTCAGTATTGATACGACCATAGTGCCCGCCGTTGTTAATGGCTCGCTAAAGATACTGGAAACTCCGGGTACGGTAAAAAGCGCGTCAGCCGTTGTTTTAAGTATCACCGCTCTTGCGACCCCGGCCGTTCTGGACGCGACCCCGGCTCCCGCTCCCGCCGGCACGGTCGGCACTCAGAGCACTATCAACGTCAATGGCGTCGATGTGCAGATAGCAAGTTCCGATACGGTAAGCACACTGTTATCAAAAATAAACGCGGCAAATTCGAAAACTAAAGTCATCGCGGTCATGTCAGGAGCAGTTCCTCCGTCGGTCGGCCCAACTATTACGTTCCTAACGCCACGGTCTCGATAACTTCGTCCACGTATACCCA
>CAZKCG010000057.1:0-32933 GCA_964551445.1 uncultured bacterium
TTTTGCGGTTTGTAGGGAAGGTAAAGATCTTCGAGGATCTGCATTTTATCGGCGGCGACGATCTTTTTAAAGAGTTCGTCCGTCATTTTTTCCTGGTCGGTAATGGAACGGATGACGTCGTCTTTCCTCTGCATAAGATTTCTCAGATATTCGTATCTGTCAAAAATATCCTTAAGCTGGGTCTCGTCGAGATTTCCGGTCTGTTCTTTTCTGTAGCGCGCGATGAACGGAAGAGTGTTGCCTTCGGTCGCCAGATCTATCGCGGCCTTTATCTGAGCCTCTTTGATGTTCAGTTCGCCCGATATCGTTTTAAAATAGTCGTAAATTTCAAAAAATTTGTTTTCATTTCCGGTCTCATTCTTAACCTGATTTTTGATCTCACTCATAGATTATTACCTCATCTCCGATCTTTACGCGGCCTTCCGCGAGAACTTTAGCGAATATTCCCTCCGTCGGCATTATGCAGTATCCGACCTTGATTTTAATGTCGCACGCCGAATGGCATTCTTTCCCGATCTGCGTTATCTCGAGAAGCGCCTCGCCGGCCTTTATCTTCTGGCCTATGCTGACGGTCTTGAAGTCGATGCCGCGCGTCGTTATATTCTCGGCGAAATCGCCGGCGCCTATTTCCTTCATGCGTTCGCGCATAACGTCGACCGATTCGTCGGCGAGAAACGAGACCTGCCTGTGCCAGTCGCCCGCGTGGGCGTCGCCGGCAATGCCGAGGGCGTTTATCACGGCTTCCGCGACCGGAGTTTTTTTCGTTCCCTTGGCCAGGCTTATATTGATCGAACCGACGCTCCCCTTCTGGAGTAATTTTTCCATTTATTCATCTTCCTTTTAGCGCAAGGGCGTCGCGCGATAAGCGCCACGCCCCTGAGTTCTATAATTCCGTTATTTAAAGCGCCTTAGTATGATATGTTTACGTTCACGTGCTGGCCGGAATTATCGGCGCGGCTCGCGACGCCTATGTTTTTAAGGTTAAGCTTCTCGGGGTATATTTCGACGATGTTGAGCATGCTGTTAAGATAAGGCGATACGCGGCTTATAAATTTGGGGACGCTTGCGTATGCTATCATTTTATATTTTTCGCCGGAGGCGAATTCGCACGAGCTCGCGAATCCGCGGGAAGCCCTTATGGAAGGAAGCTTATCGTTGCAGGTGTCGATTATCGCGCGGGCGTTTTCAACGCTGTTTGCCGCGACGAAATAGCCGCCCGTCGAAAAATAAGCGAACAGTTTTTCGTCTCCGCCTTTAAGGACCTTTTTGGCCACGCTTATTCTGACGCCGCCGTGTTTGACGGACGATCTTTTATATTTAAGCTTGCCCATCTTCGATTCTACAACATCCAGGACTTTTTCAAGCGCCTTTTCATCGGCTATCTTTGCTCCCGCCATAAATTCGCTGCCTTCGAATCTCGCGGCGAAAAATTCATTCCCGGCCCATGAAGCGAAAAGTTTTTCAAGGCCGACGCCGAATTTCTCGACGGCCCTGTCGTTGGCCTTTTTCAGGTCGAAAATTTTGTGATGGCCGGCGTTATGAGCGTCCTGAGAAAGTATCTCATTGAAGAACAGCGGGATCGCGGCGTGAAACGAAACAAGCGATGTCACCTGTTCGGGCATGAGTTTCAGGCTTCCCTGGCTGGTGCCTTCATAGTACATTTTTTTAGAGGCGTCTTCTTTAACGAGGGTGAGTCTGGCCTTCATGGTCTTTGATAGAAGCTCGTTCACGGAAACGAAGAACTCGAAACCTATCCTGTTATGGTTCATTGAAAGTTTCATACCGACGAATTCAAGGCCCTGGGTAAATTCCTGAATAAGTTTCGAATAGACCTCGAATTTAGCGGATTCGGTGCTTCTTGTGAAAGCCGGCATATGAGCGATAAGGTTGAGATATTTAGCGAGGATCTTGCCGGATATCCACAGATAAAAATTGGAATCGATAGCGAATTTGCGTTTTATCTGTTCGTAAGAAACCGTATTAACGAAGCTTTTCGAGGGCTTTGAAGCCGTCTCGAGAGCGCGCGAAAGCCCTTCCAGCTTATTCGAGGAAAGGAAGAAATTATCTTTTTGAATATAGAAAAGAGGCGTTTTTATTTCGGCGGCCGAAAGCGAGTAAACCTTATGGCCGTCTATCCTGGTAACTTCGGTTCTGGAAATTTTCCAGGCCGAAAGCCATTTTTCAAGGAATCTGTTGTAGTTGTCAGCGTCGGTGACCTTTATCGCCGAAACGAATTCGAAGCTTAAAAGGACCGGGTTTATATCGGTTAAAGCCATCACGTAAGAATCCGTGAGCGCGGCTTCCTCGGATATCTTTATTCCGGTGGCGTTCTCATATTCTGCGGCATAGGAAGCTATCTTCGGGAAAGCGCTTTCGATGCCGTAGTTTTTATAATTTTGAAATCCCTCCGCGGTTTTCTGCGATACCAATACGAAGACCGGGGAGTCGTTGATAAAACTGAGAACGCTGTCCACCGGCGCCTGGGCGCTTGCGGACGAGAACAGAACGAATACTGATAAGATAACCGTCGCGATGAGCTGATTTTTAAATTTCAATTTGATCGTCCTTTCCGGCCGTTCGGCCGATGTTTATTTTCGAATTATTTTTTTTCTTCGGGTTTTTGTTTTTCTTCAGCGGGCTTTCCAGCCGGAGCGGAGCTGCGTATTATGTCGACGGCCGATCTTAAAAGCACGTCTTTGTTTATGTCGCCTACCGTTCTGAAGGAAAGGACGGCGTCATTGTAAGTGAAGCCGCCGCCCGCGTAATTTACTATCTTCAAAAGGTCGAGCTCTTTTTCGGTGAGTTTATTGGCTTCCCCGGAAAGTTTAGCGAGTCCGGAAAGAAGCTCGCCGCCCGCGACGCCGTTATAATAGAACGCGAAAAGGCATGCTTTGGAAAGTGAGCCGATCGACTCGCTGAAAGATTTCGAAGCGGAAAGGCCCGAATCTTTTTTCTGGAGAGTGGTTATTAATGAAGCAGCGGAGTCTTTCGATGTGGTCAGCACTATAAAATCGTTCACAAAAGCGAATGTGACGCCGAAATCGGGGATTATATTTCCGGGTGTCGGAACGGGGCTGTGAAATATGGTTACATCGCCGATCTTCGTTTCCTTGAAGGGCTGTTTAAGCGCGGCCATTACCTTGCTCATGCATTTCATGCAGGCGTCTTTATCTTTGGCTTTGAGGCCGAGATAGATGCCGGGCGCGGGCAGGACCGGAAGGGCGATTATTTTATAGCTGGAGACCGAAGCGAAGAATTCGTCGCCGACCCAGGGAATGATCTCTTTGTCGAAATCCACGCCGATCTTAGCGGCGATCTGAGCCTTTGATTCGGCGAGTTTTTTGTCTTCGGCGACCGTTTTGGCGTCGAAATTGAATTTTCCGCCGAGGTAAAGGACCGTTTCGTTATCGAGCATGGCGGGCGCGGTAAGGGCGCTGCCTTCCTTCGTGAAATATTTAGCGAAAGCATTTCCGGCGGCAGTTTTATCGGTAATTAAAACGCCGGTCTTGATCATCTTGGTACCTTCGACGCCCAGCGCAAAACATAAGCTTTTAATGAAATTGAGATCAGACATTATCTTTTGTTCAGCCGAAAATTTATTGATGTATGAGCCGTCGAGATAGAAGTAAACGGGGTGATCGATAGGAAAAACTTTGAGGGAGTCCGTGAAATTCGCGGATTCTTTGATCGAATTTTTAGGTTCTTTAGCCGTTTCAAGCACTTTGTTGAGAGCGTCAAAGGCGGTGTCATAACCGGTTCCGGCGACGAAGAAATCGTCGACGGTCGTGAAAGCGAAGTATTCGGCCTTATTTTTGGGGTCCTCGAGCACTTCGATCTGCGGCTGGTCTTTTTTGGCGTAGAGATTGTAAGCACCGGATTTTGAAACCGTGGCTTTCATATTGCTTAAATGCGTCATGAACGCTTCTTTTTTGGCGAGCTGGATGATGAAGGCGACGGGAACGTTAGCCGCCGTAACCGGGCCTTTGGACACGTCGTCAAGAAAAACGACGGCTACCCTTGATATGGTGGAAAGAAAAACCGGATCGTTGAATGAAAAACCAAGATTGGCCTTTAAAGCCTCCGTGGCTTTTTTGTCGTCGTCGGTGGCTATTTTGTCGAAAAATTTCAAGACCTTATCGCCGAAACCGTTTTTAGCGTAGTCTATTATGAGAACGCCAGCCGCGTTTTTGGGTATCATTTCTGTTATATCCTTCGCGAAAGCCGGAACGGCGAACAAAAGGACCGCGATCAATACGGGGATAAGCGCTAATAACCTTGAATTTAATTTTTTTACATTCATGATCGTTTTCTCTCCTAGTGTCTTTAAATGGTTTTAATAAATGCTTGTTTTTAGATATACTAGACTATGGTCATTTCGGTTTCGCTGTCGAAAAGGTGTACCTTCTCGAGATTTATGCGGACCCTGATCTTGTCGTTCTCGCGGACGCCGCAGTCGGATTCGAATCTTGAAACGACGCTGTCGTCGCCGATATTGAAATGAACGTAGCGCTCGCTGCCGAGAAGTTCGACGATGTCGACATTTATTTCAATGGTGTTTTCGCCCGGCTCTTTGGCGAGTTCGAAGCATTCGGGGCGCACTCCGAAGACCATCTGTTTACCGGCGTAAGGCGCGAGCCTGTTCTTGGCGTCGGCGTATTTTATCTTGAATTCGCCGTTCAATCCGGCTATTTCAAAATTTGAGCCTCCTGCGTTGCTGACCTTGCATTTGATGAAATTCATGGCCGGGGAACCGATGAAGCCGGCGACGAACTTGTTGACGGGGTTGTCGTAAACGAACTGGGGCTCGTTGACCTGCTGTATGCGGCCTTTGTGGAATATGGCTATGCGGTCGCCCATCGTCATGGCCTCGGTCTGGTCGTGGGTGACGTATATCGTCGTTGAATCAAGGCGTTTGTGGAGTTTTCTGATCTCGGAGCGCATCGCTACGCGCAGTTTCGCGTCGAGGTTGGAGAGCGGCTCGTCCATAAGGAAAACTTTGGGATCGCGGACTATGGCGCGGCCGAGGGCGACGCGCTGTCTCTGGCCGCCTGAGAGCTGTTTCGGTTTTTTGTCGAGATAGGTCGTAAGATCGAGTATCTTGGCGGCGTTCTCGACGCGTTTTTTTATTTCTTCTTTGTCGAAATTGCGCAGAGTGAGGCCGAAAGCCATGTTATCATAGATGTTCATGTGCGGATAGAGGGCGTAATTCTGGAAAACCATCGCGATATCGCGGTCTTTGGGCTGGAGATCGTTCACGAGCGTCTCGCCTATGAAGATGTCGCCCTCGCTTATCTCCTCGAGACCGGCGATCATACGCAGCGTGGTTGTTTTGCCGCATCCGGAGGGGCCTACCATTACCATGAATTCCTTGTCCCTGATCTCCAGATCCGTTGGGAATATAGTGTATTCGGTGTTTCCTTCATATTTTTTGGTGACCTGTTTGAGAACAACTTGAGCCATTTTCAATCCATCCTTTCAACTTTAAAGATAAAAATACAAAGCTGATTATATATTATTTTTTATATGATGTCAAATACTTGCCGAAAATTTTGCGGATTTATCATGAAAACTTTTCGGCGTTGGCGTTTTGCTCGCGAAAGATATCGTAGATCTGCATGAGTTTATTGAGCCGGTTGTTGACGGCCGACTTTGACACTTTGGGCCTTGTGAGTTTCGCCAGGGCGTCGAGTGAAAGATGCGGATAGCTTATGCGCAGCTTCGATATCTCAAGAAGCGGCCTGGTGAGTTTATCGGCATAAGAGGATTTAAGGAGGTATTTGATCTTCGCTATCTGCGCGGAAGCTATATTCGCGGTCCGCTGAAGGTTAGCGGTCTCAAAATTAACGCTTCTGTTGGTATTGTTTTTTATCTCCTTGAGTATCTTCACGTCTTCGAGCTTGAGATGGCTTACGGTGGCTTTCAGATAGCCCAGTATCTTTTCGAGGTTATCGAATGACTTCGAATAAAGAAGGATCGTGTTCTCGGCTTTTAAAATATGCGTTTTAAGGGCGAGATTGGCCCGCAGCTTGAATATCTTCTTGACTATGTTGGCCAGAAAAGGCTCGGAAAGGCGGATCTCGAAATGGTAGGATTTGTTTATATCCTGAAAATAGCCCGAGGTTATAATGATGCTTCTTAAAAAAGTCCCCGCGCAGCAGGGGCTCTTCAGAAGGCCGACGAGATTATCCGGCGGCGGATCTTCGGAGAAAAGCGAGGTCTTTAAAAATATTTCGCGAAGTATCATCGAGCAGGCGGCCGGATCGTCTATGGTACAGTAGTAAAAATGTTTTTTCGACAGATTATCGAGATTTTTATAAATAGCCGTGACGGCTATACCGAACCTTTTTTTCAGAACCGATCCTATCTTGCGTACGTACGCCATGGAAAATGCGCGGATATTGATCTTGATGTTGGCGGCGCCGTCTCTTTCGATCGTTCCGTTATTTTTTAGAACGCAATAAAGAAAGGCCTCCTGGCAGCATTTTTTGTTTATTTCCTGTTCGAGCAGTTCTTCTTTTATCTCTTCTGAAAAACTCATTGCGGCTCCGGTAAATGTTTCGCCAGATCTGAAACAAGGGTTGGATTGATCTTTTTGAAAAGGTTTTCGATGAAGATCTGGGAGCTGTTGTGACCCTGTTTCTTAAGGCGCTCGTTCATGACCGCGACCTCGATTATGATCGCTATGTTGCGGCCTTCCTGAACGGGTATGGCTATCTTATGGATCTTAACGCCCATGACCTCGAGATATTCGTTGCTCATGCCGAGCCTGTCGAACTCGCGGTTCTGCATATTCGATGAAGGCACGAGCTCTATGACGAGGTCGACCTCCTTGCTTGGAATGGTGAGGGCGGCGCCGAAGAGAGCCTGGATGTCGAGTATCCCAAGGCCTCTGACCTCCACGTGATATTTCAGCAGCGGGTCGGTGTATCCGAATATCTCGCTGTTGGAAATTTTCCGCAGCGTGACCACGTCGTCGCACACGAGGCAGTGCCCGCGCCTGATGAGTTCGAGAGCCGTTTCGCTCTTTCCGGTCCCGGATTCGCCGAGGATGAGAACGCCCATGTTATATATCTCGACCAGCGTTCCGTGAAGTATTTTTTTAGGGGCGAATTTCGCCTCCAGATAATTGGTTAGCGCGAAAAGAAACTTATTGCAGCTTTCAGCGGTGTATAGAACAGGAATACTGAACTGATTCGCGACATTCAAAAGATCGTCATAGGGTTTTCTGTAATCGGCGAGAATTATGCACGGAATATGATAGAGAAATAGCTCATGAAGCCTCATAAGCCGGAGATCGTAAGATATATTCTCGAGATAATTTATCTCATGCTTGCCGAAAACCATGATTTTATCGAAGGTGAGATTTTTATAGTAGCCCGCAAGCTCCAGCCCGGGCTTTATAACCTCGGGCGAAAGCACCGCGTTCTGAAGAAGCTTTCCTTCGGTAAGAACCGAAAGCGACATATCGGTCACGAGCTGTTTAAGCGTAAGTTTCTCGTCGTTTAATTTCGCTATTCTGCTAAGATCCATACCCCGTCCCTTTACTTTTATATTTTATTCTCTTTAAAAACGCCCGGCGCGTAAATTTTAAGATCAGTTTACCGCCCGGAACCCGCGATTTATAATTACCGGCGCTTACACGCGCCATTTTTAATAAAACTTTAATTTTTATCCGCGCCAAGGATCAATGTTGTTTATGGCCGATATTGCCCTGCTCTTCCGGCGGTATATCGGAGAAATGCGTCAGCCTGTTGCGCCCGTGCTCCTTGGAATAGTAAAGCGCCGCGTCGGCTTTCATTATGAGTTCTTTCTTGTCTTTCGTATCGATAGGATAGGTCGAGATCCCGAGGCTTATCGTAACTTTAAGTTCACGGCCGCCGGGGCCGGGCAGAACCGTCTTCTCGATCGCCGCGCGAAGCCTCTCGGCCATGAGTCTGGCGTCGTCGGTCCCGGTCTGCGGGGCGATTACGGCGAATTCCTCGCCGCCGTAACGGCAGGCGATATCGATCTCATTTCTAATGGTCTCGCGCATGATGTCCGCCACTTTTATCAGGACCATGTCTCCGATCTGATGGCCGTATGTATCGTTGAATTTTTTGAAGTGGTCTATATCGGTCATTACGAGAGAGACGGGAGAACCGTAACGCAAAGACCTTTTCATCTCCTCTTCGAGCCTTATCTGGAAATATCTGTGGATAAAAAGTTTCGTCATGCCGTCGGTTATTGAAAGTTCGTAAAGCCTCGCGTTATCGATCGTCATTGCGGCCTGAGTGGCAAGCGACATGGCGAGCGCCTGATCGTATTCGTTGAAATTTTCGCCGCTTTTTTTGTTGACGATATTTATTACCCCGATAACCTCGTCCTTGGATTTCATCGGGATGCACATAAGATTGCGCGTAACGCTGTCGGTGGTTTTCGTTTCCTCCGTCCTTACAAAAGCTGAATCGTGCTGGATATCGTTAGAAATTATGGCTTCGCCCTTGATGAAGGCCTCGCCAGCCTTTCCCTGGCCCGGAGCGAATTTTACTCTTTTCTGAAACATTCCCGGATAACCGACCGCCATTTCGCATGATAGCATGCAGTCTTCCGCGTTATAAAGCATTATCGAACCTTTCTCGGAATTTAAAGCCTCTATCGTTTTAGTAAGGATTATCGTGAGCAGCTGTTCCTTGTTGTTTAAAAAGTTCATCGACTTCGAGACCTCGTAAAGCGTCGAAACTTCGAACATGCGGCGCTTGAGATTTTTATCGTAATCTTCAAGCTTTCCACTCATCTTGTTAAATTCCGAAGCGAGTTCGCCTATCTCGTCGCCGCGGGATATATCGATGCGCTGGCCGAAGTTCCCGTCCGAAATTATGCCGGCGAGCTTCGTGAATATTTTAAGCGGGCTGACTATGTCGCGGGACAGCAAATACCCGGAGACGGATGCCAGAATAAGCGATATTATCATTATCGCGTAAAGATAGTTGACCACGAACATATTCGATTTCGCCGCCATCTCGCGCGAAATGAGAACGCATATATACCCCGCGAGGGCCTTGTCGCCGTCGATTATTTTCGAATAAACGGCAAAAGAATCGCCGTTTAAAACTTTTTCCACGGCGCGGAAGGTTTCCTGTTTATCGAGCGCCGATACGACGGCATCCGAAAGCGGCATAGCGGCGGCGCGCCTTCCGGTGGCATCAAAAAGCGTTGACAGAACAGCCTTTTCGCGATTATAAATAATTATATCGATATCAGTTATCTCTTTTATCGAGTCGATCGATTCATTCGGAAGCGGCACGAGAACGGACATTACATAGTTAGCCGTCATGCCGCCCGAAACCGGAAGCTGCATAACGTGGCGGAAATAAGATCTTTTTTCATCGGGGAATATCATGGTGGATGTGACCTTGCCGCGCGAGGCGCTTTTAAGAGAGTCGGACGGCGTTTTAAGCGCGTCCGGAAGAATTCCGTTGTGAACGGATAGAACGACCTCGAAAGATTCCCGCCCGGAGAAATTATACAGCGAATAGATATCGGCGAAAGAGAAATTTATGGTCTCCCGCCACGACTCCATGACCGCCTCCGCGGTTTTAAAGTCGCCCTTTTCCATCGCGCCTCTGAAATTCTTCGCCGAAGCCAGCACGTTAAGCTTTATCTGAAGAGCGTTTATGGTCCTGAAAAAGAATTTGCTGACGATGCGGGAAGTAAAATCAAGGTGGTTGTTTATCTCATTGCGCGAGCGCTCCGAAAGATCTCCGGTAACCAGAACCAGCGATAATAACATTGGTATTATGAGTATTATCGTGAAATTGATTATTATTTTGTGCGACAACCTGAGTTTCATACGGTTTCCGTTATTTTTTTTCTATTCCGCCGGCCACGCGGACTATACGGCCTTCAACAACCGGGTTCACGCGGCGGTCGGTCCTTATATTTTTTTCGACGACCTCGCGCAGATTTTCCATGATGGCAAGCGTCCTGCATTTTTTGAATTGCGGATATCCGCCCTGACCCGAGGCGAGAAAGCTATTGACGGCCACTTTGTATTTTCTTAACGGCTCTATCGGCGAACCGCCGACAAGAAATTTCGTGACGACCGCGACCTCGGAACTTGACGAACCTTGGGCGGCCGCGGAGTTCAATGAACGGTTTGGATCGTATTCGTAGCTTCCGCCGCTGATCTGTAAGAGACCGCGCTCTTTAAGGCAGCAGGTGTTTATTATATCAAAAAGCGTGGCGCCGTCGATCTCCATGACCACGATATCGTTATCGAAAGGCAATACGTCATAAAGGTTTCCGACGGTTATATCGCCGCGGCCGATCTCGGAACGCAAAGAACCCGAGTTCTGGAGGGCGACCTCGCAAGATGAGTATTTAAGCATATAATCGCATATAAGATTCCCGAAATTGGTCTCTTCGTTAAATGGCCTTTTAAGATCGGCGTCGGCGCATCCGATAACTTCGTTCATTATAACGTCGAGTTTGCGGAGATAATCTGAAATTATTCTGGCGCATTCGGGATCGGGATCGATCCTGTTGACGAAAATCGGGATCTTTTCCATTGAATATTCTATGAGCGAGCCTGTTTCGGAGTCAAAAACGAGCTCGGCCTTTGTTATTTCAGTGCCTTTCGCGAGCCCGTGAAGAGGCAGGACCAGCGTTTCGCCTATCTTTGAGATGCGGTTGCATTCGTTATAAAAATCGAGGCCTATGACCATATTGAGGCCGCCGGCGGTATATGGCGAAAAGAGCCTCGCGTCTTTTTTAATGTCGACCTGCGTCAAGGCTATCGTGAAATCCGCGCGGATCTCATCCATCTTTTTTTTGAAGACCGCGACCGTTTCCGTTTCGGACGCGAACGATATTTCCGCTATATTCTTTGAGGACGAATCGGTAACGGTTTCAGGCGGAGCCATGCCAAGGACGCCTATTTTCAAGCGGCCGCCGGCCGGCTCGAGAACGATGCTGTCCCTGAAGACCCCGTCGAACGCTTTTCCCGTCGCGCGGCTTTTAACGTTAGCCGCAAGGATAGGAAAAGACGCGTCGCCCGCTCTGGCTTTAAGAACTTCAAGTCCGTAATCGAATTCGCGGTTCCCGAGCGACATAGCCGTTATTCCCATGAGATTCATGGTATCAACGACGGACTTACATTGTGAGTAATAGCTTTGTGAAGTTCCCGGAAAATCGTCCCCCACGTCAAGAACGAAAAAATCGGACCTTGTTTTCAGGGCTTTTTTCTGCAGTTCTTTTATTCTGGAAACAAGGAACGGCATTCCGCCGACCATCATTCCCTTATATGGGTCGCCGGTCGCCTTGAATGAAATGACGTTTCCCTGAAGTATTCCGGTTATGACCAGAGTTACGCGGACGGTCCGTGCCATGTCAAATATCGAGTAAGATATTATAAGGGACATGACAAGAAAAAATAACGCGGTAGCTTTTAAAAACTTTCTCATACGGTTTTGATTATATACAAAAAACGATACTTTGTCAACGCATGTGAAAGGCCCGCCGATACGCCGCGGGATCAACGGAGCGTAAAATTATTGTTGACATGAAGGGGCATAAATGTTAATATTAATACAAATTTAAAGGCGGATCACGGCCGATCGATTCTGATCGAACGGCCAGTTTGTTTTTTTACCCGGTTCGATTTATGAAAAAAATTTTTTACTCCTCATACAACTTAATATCGCGGGTCGCGTCTCTTATACTAGCGGTAGCTCTCGCGGCCGGATGCTCGGCTTCGGATATTCCGGGGAAAAACCTGGTATCGGACGCTTCGCACGCGCCTGCGCCCGAGCTCATCAAATCGTCCTTCATCGAAGGCAAATTTCTTCCCGCTTTAGAATCCCGCGACCGCGAACAACTCGCGGCGCTTTTCGAGCCGGAATTTCAAAGACGGAATTTTTACGCCGCCGATCTTTTAAGATCGGTCAACTGCGTTAACGATTTTAAATTCGAGATACAAAAACTGGGCATCTCGTCAGAAGACGCTGCGTCTTTGTCGCCTGACGGAAGGATCTCCTACAATACTGCGTCAATAAGATACCGGATCTCTGGATTTTGCGGCCTCGATTACGACGAGTTCGTCACGCAGGGGCTTTTCGAATTGAAACTCAAAACGGTCTTCGGCGCCGAATCAACCGCGACCTCGATCTTCGAGGACTCATTCAAGGAATATTATCACGCTAAAGGCTTCGTTGCCGGCGAGGACGGAAAGCCTCTCGGATATGCCAGGATCTCCTTCAGGGCGGGCGGCGCAGAAGAGCCTGAATATATCGCCACGACAGATGAGAAAGGCGCGTTCGCGTTCGAATTCATACCGGTAAAAAACATCTCGCTCTCCGTAGAAAAACCGGGATTCGTAAGATCCGTTAAAAATATCGTGCTGGGCGAAAAGAACGCCTTTTCGTCAATGGAAAAGATCGTACTGAAAAAAGACATAACTTACAGCGAAGACGGCCTTTTGGGCCAGTTCCAGCAGGCCACGGACGAGGCATCTTTCGAAGAAGCCGATAAGGCTCCCGTTCTGCATGCCCAATCCCAGAACCGGGCGGTAAAACTGTCGTGGGATATGCCGGGCGATATCCAGGGAACCACTGGCGCATTCAGCTACAAAATATACAGAAAATCTCCCTCTGAAAATAAATTCAAACCGGCCGGCGAGATATCGGGAAAAACTAATTTCACCGACGAAAATATCCAGAACGGCAAAACACATATTTACAAGATCGAAGCGGTCTCCCGAACGGGCTATCCCGCAAGATCTATAATAGGCCCTGTCATCGGCATTCCATCCTCGTTTTCCGTTTCGGTCGAATTCGAGGACATTCTTCGCTCAGGAATGAAATTCTCCGGAATGATACCCGAAACCGTCAAAAACAAAAGATACGGCGGAGGCGCCTACATCTCATTCAACCCCGAAAAAACAAGATCGGTCTCATTTCTCACTCCCGTCAAGGTAAAATCAGGTTTTTACAGAATGCTGCTTTACGTAAAACGCGAAAAAACGAGCTCGCCCGTAAAAATAACGGTGAAACAATTCGGGGAGACCGAAGGCGAATACTTCTTATCAAAATCGGTCGACCTGACGGCGGTTTCCAAACAGGGGCGCGATGTTATAGACCTTGGAAGTTTTTTCATGGAATCGCGCAACTGGAAGAACGAAAAGCTTGACGAAGATTTTTCCGACATCACGATAACGGTCGCCAACACTTCTGAAAAAACCGAAAGAAAGAAGGCCGTCGCGGATGACGAAAAAGAACCGCCGGCGATATCCCTCGACCTTCTCGAACTGATCAAGATAGATTGAAATTAAATTTTACGAACGGTGATGCGCATGTATGAAATTTCAGCTAAATTCTCCATATCTTCCGCCCATTTTCTTCGCGAATACGAAGGCAAATGCAAAGAGCTGCACGGACACAACTGGAAAATAACCGTGCGCGTGAGCGGCGAAAAACTTAAAGACAACGGAATGCTCGTAGATTTCGGCGACCTTAAGAAGCTTATGAAAAGCGTCGAAGAAGAACTCGACCACAAATGCTTGAACGACGTCGAAATTTTCAAGGCCAAAAACCCTACCGCTGAAAACATAGCGGAATATATATATTTACGAATGAGCCGTCTTCTCGTCGAAAGCGGCAATGGCCACGCGGCCGTCTCCTGCGTTTCGGTATTTGAAACGGAAAATTGCGAAGCGGTTTACATCCCGTAACTGCCGGTTATGAGTTGATATAAAATGCACAACAGCCATATTTGCGAATATCTTGAGCGAATGTCCTCGATGAGCGATTACACGGGCGAAAACATTTTTAAAACCCGCGCATACTCCAAAGCGGCCGAGGTTATAAATCATCTGGACCGCGAGATCAACGAGATCATAAGCACAGGAGGCTCACCCGAAGATATCCCCGGAATAGGCGGCGGGATCGGCGAACTTGTCCGTGAGCTCGTTTCGACGGGCGGAGCTAAAGCTTACCGGGAACTCGCGGCCAAAGTTCCGCGCGATTTTTTTGAAATGCTTAAAATATCCGGAATAGGCGTTAAAAAACTTAAAGCGTTATGCGAAAGCCTTAATATAAATTTATTGGACGAACTTTTTGACTGCGCTAAAAACGGCCGCGTCGAATCCGTAAAGGGATTCTCTAAAAAATCGGAGCAGCTTATAATTTCCGAGATAGAACGAATTAAAGCCGTAGGCCGTTCTAAACTCTATTACGTGGCCGAAGAGACCTGCTCGGAACTTGAAGAACTTATCATAAAAATACCGGGCGTTAAAAATTCGGCGCGCGCGGGCGAACTGGCCAGGCGCCTGCCCGTGGTCTCCGTTATTTCAATTCTTTTAAACATAACGGACGCATCGCTCGCGGAACGCGTAGCGGACGATATAATTAATCTGACGCGCTCGACGGCGGTCAAAAGATTAAATTCCGGCGGGACTGTTTATTTAAGCGCCGATAGCGAACTTACCGATATTCCTCTCCAATTTTATATAACTTCCCTTTCAGACGAAAGTTTTAACCGTCTCGCGGTTTTTTTATCTTTCAGGAATGATTTTTTAAACGAGGTTATATTATCCCGGAACGCCTGCCCCAAAGCCGTCCTTCCTCCCGTTACCGCCGAGGACCTCGGCGCGGCGCTGGCCTCATTCGATAAAAACGCGGAAACCCGCGAGACGGCTGTCCCGCCCATTTATTCGCAATACGCCTGGAAGAGTTCGGGCCCCGAAGACCTTTTAAAGATGACGCCGATCAGGCTATCGGATATCCGCGGCGTCTTTCACATACATACGACCTGGTCCGACGGGCTCGACAGCCTCGAAGCCGCCGTAAAAACGGCTGCTGAACGCGGCCTCGAATATATCGGGGTCTCGGACCATTCAAAAAGCGCCTTCTACGCCAACGGCCTTTCAGAAGAAAGGCTCATGAGACAGATCGAAGAGATAGAAAAATTAAACGAAAAATATAAGCCTTTCAGAATATTCAAAGGCATCGAATCCGATATATTAAAAGACGGCTCTCTCGACTATTCCGACGATGTTCTTAGCCTGCTCGATTTTATAGTGGTATCGGTCCATTCGAATTTCAAGATGGATAAAAACCTTATGACGGAGCGCATACAAAAAGCGATATCGGCGCCTTATCCAATAATGCTCGGCCACATGAGCGGAAGGCTTTTGAACACCCGCGCCGGCTATGAGTTCGATCATGAAAAAGTTTTCGAAACGGCTGCGGCCAATTCGGGCATCATAGAGCTTAACTGCAATCCCCACAGGATGGATGTCGATCCGCGCCACATGCCCGCTTTGAAAAAACTCGGCGTCAAAATATGCGTCAACCCCGACGCGCACTCGGCGGCGGATGTTTACGGCCACCTTGTTTACGGCGTGAACGGCGTAAATCTGGGAGGCCTTTCGAAAGAAGACATCATAAACACGATGAGTTTAAATGAGATCAGGCCATATCTCGAACGGATGAAATCCGAAAGGAAAAAAAGATAATGGATAAAAAAAACGCGCTTAAAATAATATCGATACTGAAAAAAGAATACCCGAATATCCCTAAAAGTTTTCTTGAATTCGAAAATCCTTTCCAGCTTCTTATATCGGTCATACTCTCGGCCCAGTGCACCGACAAAATGGTCAATATCGTTACGCCAAAGCTCTTCGCGAAATTTCCCGACGCGGCATCGTTAGGCGGCGGGGACATAGAGGCTATAATGGAGCTCATAAAACCGACCGGCTTTTATAAGAACAAGGCCGCCAACATCAAAAAATGCGCGGCGGAACTGACCGCGCGGCACAAAGGAGAAGTTCCGGGCACGATGGAAGAACTGACCGCGCTCGCCGGGGTCGGCAGAAAGACGGCCAACGTCGTTCTTCAGATAGCCTTCGATAAAACCATCGGCATCGTCATCGATACTCACGTTAAACGCCTCTCGAACCGCATAGGGTTTTCGTCTAACGATGATCCGGAAAAAATAGAAGCCGACCTCATGGCCGTCATCGACGAAAAAGAATGGAAGAATTTTTCTTTCTATCTCATAATGCACGGAAGGGCCGTTTGCGACGCGAAAAAGCCCGACTGCGAATATTGCGTTCTGTCCCCGCATTGCGCTTACTTTAAAAGCGGAGCGAAAGTTAAAGAACTGACCGGGCCGGAAGCTGACGCCAAAAAAGTAAAAGCGCCGCGCGCTAAAAAGGGGAAATAAATTGGCCGCAAAAGCAGTAACGGTAATTATAGACGGATACAACGCCGTAAATCTCATGCGTTTTTTCAAGGATAAACAGAACATGTCGCTTGAGGAAAAACGGGATAAATTCATCAATATAATTTTGAACCTGTCTTATCAGACCGATAAAAAATATATCATCGTATTCGACGGCTACACTTCCGCGGGCAGAGTGGCGAAATACGGCGACAACCTGTCGGTAGTGTTCTCCGGCGGAAAGATAGCCGACGTGGTCATCCAGAAAATGACATTCTCGGACCGCGCCGTGACGATGGAGGTCATAAGTTCCGACAACGAGATCATTTCCATATGCCGCAACCGCGGCGCGCAGGTCTTCAAAATAGACAAGTTTGAAAAAACGCTCGAACTTTTGAACGAAAGGCTGAACTCCGATTTCATTCGTGAAAAGGGCGGAAACATTATCCTTGACGGAAATACGCTTAAGGATTCCTTAAGCTCCGATACGCTTTCGAAACTCAATAAATTCTCGGAAGATAAAAAGCGCGAGGAAGCCGCCCTGGAAAAACGCGAAAAGGAAAAGCTCGAAAAAGAGCGTAAGCAGAATAAGGAAAAACCGGTTAAATACGATCCGCGCGCGGAAGAGGAATTATTTCTCTCATCCATGGGCGACGGCGCCAAACGCGTAAAAAGCAAAACGGCCGATTTCGACCGCATGAAAGCCGAACCTGAAAAAGCGCCTGCCGGAAAAGACGCCGGGAAAAAAGACAAGGGCGCTAAAAATGAAAAACGCGACGAAAGGCCTGTCAAAGAGAAAGACGGAAAATTCGACTGGACAAGCTACATAGACGACAGCTTCAAAGCCCTGAAACCGAAAAAACATTAAATAATAACGCGCGGCATACAGCCCGTGAACTTGATCTATGAACATTATCATTAGAATAGACAACTATATATCCAACGACCTGGTCGTAAGGTACCGTAACGAAAAGCTTAAAAAGCTCCTGGCGATGATAACGCACCTGGGCGACGCGGTTTTTCACATACCGCTTTTCACGCTTTTTTATATCTATGGCGGTCCAGGACTCCGGGAGTTCGTCGTAAGATCCGTCACGGCGACTCTCATAGGCGTCGTGATATTATACGCCGTCCGCATGAGCGTGAAACGGCGGAGGCCTATAGGCGATATGCCGAAAGAATTCGCTATCATCCCGATGATCGAAAAATATTCTTTCCCGTCTGGTCACGCGATGAGAAATTTCATTTTCCCCGTAATGGCGTGGCCTCTAATGGGCCCCTCATTAGCCGTTCCGCTGGCCGTTTTCGCTTTGCTTATAACTTCGGCCAGGATCTACCTTCTGCTTCATTATTTTTCGGATATAATAGCCGGAGCAGCGCTCGGGATCGCCGCAGCGCTTATAACGCTCAATATATTATAAATTAAGAATATATTATTTATCTGCCGCGTTAAAAAGTTTTAAAAAAATATAAACAACAGGAAAAGAGGTATTTAAAATGAAGTCAGCTTTTAAAAAGATCCCGGCAGCGCTCGCTCTAATGGTCATATTCCTCGCGTCAGCGTTTCAAACCGCCTGCGCCTCGAATGATCCCGTCCGCATAATCCGCGACGAATTCGGCGTCCCGCACATCTACGCCAAAAACGTCGTGGAATTATATTTCGGTTACGGCTACGCCACCGCCGAGGACAGGCTTTTTCAAATTGAAATGCTGCGCCGCTCCGTCCAGGGCCGCGCGGCCGAAGTGCTCGGAAACAAGTTCCTCGAACTCGACAAAGTCGCCCTCCGCGACGGTTATTCGTTAGACGAAATAGGCTTGAGGATATCGAAACTTTCCGATGAGAGAAAAGCGATCCTTGAAGCTTTCGCGCAAGGCATCAATAAAAGGATAGCCGAGGTCGCAAAAGACCGCCGCGCGCTTCCGGACGAATTCACGGAAATGAGCTTCAACCCTTCATTTTGGAGCGCCGCGGACGTGGCGTCGATCTTCGTCGGCACGATGGCCGTCAGATATTCAGATTTCACTTCCGAAATGGACAATATGAACCTTTTAAAGTTCCTTACTGAAAAGCACGGCGCGGAAACCGCGAAAAAAATATTCGACGACGTAGTGCCGCCGGATCAGGCCTGCACGACGAACACTATCGCGGCCCCCGACGCAAAGGCTCCTGAAAAAGACGAGATCCTCAAAAACGGCAAAGGCTTTCTGGACTTAAATAACGGCCGGACCCTGTATTCCGACGCGGGAAACTATTTCAGCGAAAAACTCCGGGTAAAAGCGCTGCTTAAAAAAATGGGCCTGCCATCTAAAAACGGGTCATATTTTTACGCGATCTCCGCCAAAAAATCGAAAAACAATACTTCGATACTCGCCAATGGCCCTCAAATGGGGTTTTTCAACCCTGCCTATCTTTACGAAGCCGGCCTGCACTGCCCGGAATTCGATATAGTCGGAACCACCAATCCGTGCTATATGAACATGATGTTCGGCATGAACGGATCGCTCGCTTTCGGCGCGACCGCGGGGGTCGGCAACCTTACCGACGTTTATATCGAAAAGCTCAATCCGAAAGACCCGGACGAGTATATGTTCAACGGCGAATATAAAAGATTCGAAAAACGCGAATTTAAAATAAAGATAAAAGGGCGCAAAAAAGCCGAAAAAGTGGTGTTTTTAAGAAGCGTTCACGGCCCGGTTTTCGATATCGACAAGAAAAACGGCGTGGCATATTCGAAAAAACGCGCATGGGAATATAAAGAGATAGATTCCATGTTCGCCTGGATGGAAGCCATGACGAAAAAGGATTTCAGCGAACTCAAAAAGGCCGTTTCGGATAACTATACATCCATAAACATATTCGCATCGAACCGCCAGGGCGAGCTTTTCTATTACCTCTGCGGGCTTTATCCGAACAGGGAAAAATGCGGCGAGGAAAGGCTGCCGCTTGCCGGAGACGGAAGCCGTGAATGGTCAGGATTTTCAAACCCTCTCGATAACCCTTCCGGAAAAAACGCCCAGGAAGGCTTCATCGTCAACTGGAATTCAAGGCCTTACCCCGGATTTACCAACGGCGATCTTTCGACCGGCTGGGGACCCGACCAGCGCACTTATTTTTTAAGGAACGCGCTTATGGCCAAAGATAAATTCGATATCAATGATATGCTCGAAATAAATAAGGCTATAGGTTATACCGATGTCCGCGCCGCGCTCTATGTCCCGCTTATAATAAAACAGCTCTCGCCTCCTTCGGCCGGCGACAGAACATGCGAAACGGCGATCGGCCTTCTTTCAAAATGGAACTTCGAGCGGCGCGACGATAACGGCGACGGACATTACGACTCTCCGGCCGTCGCTTTCTTCGACGCTCTCTGGCCCGAAATGATGGGCGCGTTTTTCTCCGGAACGCTCGGCGAATATTCGCGCATGATCGACTCCGATCCGACATGGACGCAATCCGGCCCGCTCTATTATCTGCTCTCCGATATGCGTGAAAAACACCTTAAATTCGATTATACCGGAGGAAAAAAAACCGGAGATGTCCTTCGCGCGGCGGCCGGCAATGCCATGGCTAAACTTTCCGGCGAATTTAAGACCGAAGATGTTTCGAAATGGCTTAAAAAATCTGACATGCTTGTATTCGACACCAATAATTTCGCGCAGATCCCCCAGACGGCGGCCGAGAACAAGGTATCCATACCGATGGTCAACCGCGGCACCGAGAATCATTTCGTGGAACTCGGGCCCCAAACCACAACCGCCATGAACATAAATCCTCCCGGCCAGTCAGGATTCTATTCCGCCGGCGGGAATGAGCGCGCAAAACATTCTAAAGATCAGCTGGAGCTTTTCAGCGGATACAAAGGTTACAAAACAATGCGTTTCAACATAGCCGATATAATCAAAAACAAGACCTCTGAAAAATTTATTTTTATGGACGGAAAATAATTTTTTCAAAGTATCATCAATAATTTTAAAAAAATGACGATAACCCTGCATAGAGGTGATATATATGACGCAGCACTACATTTCTAATTCGCTCGTAGCGAAATTCATGCAAAAGGTACAGCAAAAAGTCGATGCCGATGGCACTCTCACCAGGGATGAATTCAGTTCAATGATGCGAGAGGTCATAGACGAACACAAAAGTTACATCACCCATTAACCCTCTTTCACGGTAGTATCAGGTGTACGTTCTTGCATACCGGGCAAGCATCTTAAAAATATCTTCATTTTTAAAATGCTCTCCCGGTATTCATAATTTAAGGGTCGCCAAAACCATGAAAAAATTCATCTTTTTTTTCTTGACAAAAACGCCGAAAAATTATATCATATCTTCAACAAAAACGCCCCTGTAGCTCAGTTGGATAGAGCAGCGGTTTCCTAAACCGTGTGCCGGTGGTTCAATTCCGCCCAGGGGCATAAGAGAAAACCTCAGCGATCGCTGGGGTTTTTGCGTTTTCTGGAAAGTTGGATTTTGAAGTTTTTGATGAGCGGGTGGCATTCTGGGTGGCATTAGGTAAAAAAAGCGGCGCATAACGCCGCAAATATAACGCCGTTCGAAAACGGCAAGGATTATTTTTTTTTGAAGATCTGGTCCAGTTTTTCAGCCGCCCCGCGATCAGATGATTTGAGCCCGTGAGTATATACGTTCATTGTGGTCTTCGTATCGGCGTGACCTATATGCATTAAAATTAGAAACATTACAACATTGATTTCAAAATGAGATTAAACCGAAATTCTGTGAAATTTGATTTCATGATGTAGGGATATTTATGTAGCTTGAGACCGTCATGGAAACGCCCAACCATTCAGCATCTCACTCGAAAAACAGCATTTTTACTGTTTTTTCAAAAAAATATTATTGACTTGAGAGTAACGTTTTTGATAGAATTGCTTGAAATTAATATTTTGCTTTCTGTTCACAATTTCATAATACATTTTTTCGGTAATGAATATCCGGGGGTAAAATGAAAAAAAAACATTTCTTGCGTTTGGTACCTATGTCAATGTTTGCGGTTTTATTTATTCTAATGTTTTTATTTTCTCCGGTGCACGGCGCTGGTAATAGTTCACAAACCAGTGAAGTGAACATATGGACTGCAGCTGAGCTTGGAGATACACAAGCGATCTTTTTACAGCTTTCAAAAGGCATAGACATCAACGGACGCGATAGTCTTGGAAAAACGCCACTGATGAGATGCATGACTTATAACGAAATAGAAACAGCCGTATATCTGATTTCACGGGGAGCGGATGTAGCCGTTACCGATCGATTTTTCAATACGAGCGCTCTTCATTACGCCTCGTTATATGGATATCTTGACATGTCAAAAATGCTTATAAGCAAGGGGGCCGATCCTAAGAAGAAAAACGGGGATGGCCGAGATGCACTTGCAATAGCAGTTTTTCACGGACACAAGAACCTCGCTGAATATTATATAGATTCCCAAAAGATGGATATTGAAACGATAGTTACACCTCGTGAGGGAGATACGCTTCTAATGCACGCCGCCCGGAAAGGCTTTTACGGAATGGTGAAAATGCTTCTTGCAAAAGGAGCCGACAAAAACAAAAAATCTCGCACCGGAATGAAAGCGGCGGATTACGCCGCCTCGTCCAATATAACTGAAGTGCTTGAATTGGTTAAGGAAAAGGGCGATAAAACTTACGATGTGACACAAGCATCAACGCTGGTTTATTCAGCATATTCAGATGATACCGAAGAAATAAAGAACGCTATTGATTCAGGCGCTGACCCTAACGTCTCGTATCTCGAACGCGGAGGCCAGATATCGGGAATGGCTACCGACGCCATTTCCGGCTTGTTCGCAAGAATGATAAACACGGGAATTATAACGACGAGCGCCGTAACTCCATTAACAGTCGCCGCGGCTATGGGAAAGATCGAGGCTGCGAGATATTTAATTTCACGAGGAGCAAAGCCCGATTACGTGACCGAAAAGGGCTGCCACACTCCGCTGATGGTCGCGATAAATTTCGGGAATTTCGATATAGCGAAACTACTTATTAATTCAGGTGCCGATGTAAATGCAAAATCCACCCGCAATGATACGCCACTGCTTCTTGCAGTACATATGGGCGCGGACGAAATCGTGAAAGTGCTTCTCGAAAAAGGAGCCGACGCTTCCGCGGCCGACCGTGATGGAAAAACGCCTTTATTACACGCGCTCGAATCATGTAATTCAAAAGTAATTAATTTATTTAAGGAACGTGGAATCGACGCAAAAAAACAACCAGGATCGTTGAGTAAAGGATATGGTTCTCCACTCTTTGGAGCCATCGGTCTTGAAAATCCTGAAATGGTAAAATATTTGATTGATCTTGGAGCCGACGTAAATTTTAAAACACCTTATCACGCAACTCCGCTTTTACAGACGGTTAACTATCCGGCCGGATATTATGCGATCGCAAAAATACTTATTGACGCCGGAGCAAACGTATCCGCGTCGCTTGGACAGGGCGGTTATTCAGAAGGACCTGATTCTACAACAGTACTAAATAGTGCAATAGAACAAGATTATCTCGAAATTGTCAAATTATTCATTGAAAATGGTCATGAAATAAAAAAAGCACAGATAGAACGCTCTCTGAGAAACCAAAGAAGTCCTCGAGTCACAAAATTTTTTAGTGAATTAGGCTTTGCCGCGACACGAAACAATATTGAAAACACCTGGGAACTGAAAGGATTTCCCCGCGAGCTTGGAAAGAAGATAAGCCGTGAATACAATCGCCAGAACGGAAGCAACACAGCGCCGTCCGAGGAAATATCAGACAAAACCGAAAAAGAAGATATTGATATTAAAAATTCTCAGGGTGAAACCGCACTGCAGAGAATAATGCTTAATATCAATTATGAGCCTATCGCGAGAATTCTTGTCGAGAACGGGGCTTCAGTAAATATCGCGTCGGGTTGGGCAGGAACGCCTCTGACACGGGCTATCGAAAATAAAAATTATGATTTCTGCGAATATCTGATCTCGAAGGGTGCGAGCGTCAATATATTGAAGCCTGATACTCGTCACCCGATAATAGAAGCGATTGGCGCCGGAGACAGAAAAATCTACGATTTGTTGTTGAAACATGGAGCTGACGCTCCATTCGGAACTTCCGAGATTCAGAGCGTTTTTTCGTCAAACCATAAAATGAACAGGGGAAGCTTGGAATTGCTTTTCGATTTTGCGAAGAAAAGAAACGTTTCTTTTGATAATGACGCAAACATGAGAAAAAACATCATCGTATATTTTCAAAATATTGACTTGAAATATTTTTATGACAATAAATTATATGGAATGGATAAAATTGACACTTCTACCGTAATGCTTTTCGCCAATGAAAAAAAACGCGACTCGATCCCCAAAGCAATTTTCATTGCCGGACTCATTAAAATGAAGCACGAGGATCTCGATGAAATAACAAAAAAAGCGCTCGACGCTCAATCGGATCGCTCGAGTCTGGCCAATCTCTCGGTGCAAGGCTGCAATGCCGGATTCGCCAGATATTGCATTTCAAAAAAAACAGAAATGGACTTCAGCGAAAAATCACAGATAATAACATTGGCAATGCATTCAGACGATCCCGATATTATTGAACTCGGGATGGAACTTATAGATAAATCCGATATCGAACAAATTTACAATCAGTGCAGCATGGCTCACGGCGGGGAAAATTCCGTCGCATGTCTTTTAAAGCACGGACGCATAGCAACCATAAAAAAATTCATTGAAAAATTTCCAGGGCTGAAGCGAAGATATTTCAGTTCTTCTCTTATTTATCCGGCGCTTGAAAGCAGAAATTACGAAGTTTTGAAATATATAATCGACAACTTAGATTGCTCCAGTCAGTTTTGTGACGATAAACAGCAAATCGCCAAATGGGTTATAGAAACAAGAGATGAAAAGGCCATTAAATTGCTCAAAAACGCTGGATTTGACTTGGCGGGCCGAAATGGAGCTGATGTTCTTTATGAGTATATTAACAATGGAAATCTCGAAAAATTCAGGAAAGAATATGAAAGCGGCACCGGCGCGGAACATTTTAAAATCGAGAAAAATAATTATCTTTTGTCAACAGCCGCAGGAAGCGGCAGAATCGATTTTGTTAAATATCTCATTGACAAAGGGGAAAATATCAACGCAAAAGATTACGTGGACGAAGCCCTCGGCCGCGGTGACTTCAAAATGGCCGATTATCTCATTACGCGCGGGGCTAAATACAAAAGCCTTGAATCAGCGCTTAATTATGCAATAGAAAATGAAGATTTAGGCATGGTAGACTTTGTTTTTTCGAAAGGCATAGATACAAGTGTTCAATCGTATTTTGGAACACCGGCGTTTCGTGCTGTTAAAAAAGGCAATGTCGTCCTTATGAAAAAGCTTATAGAAAAGGGCATTTATCTTGCCAAGCCGTCCAAAGAAGAAAAAAAAGGGGGCGATCTCGGTGCCAACGAACTATTTCACGCCGGCGGAATGAGTTCTATAAGCAAATATGAAGAAAAATCAACACTTTTGAACTGCGCCATCGACAATCGAAATATCGGCATGGCCGAATTGCTTGCAAAATATGTTCCGGATATCAATCTGGTAGGAAATAACGGCAAATGCGCTCTCGAACTTGCACTTTTGAAAAACTTCACTTCCGTAGCGCTTGAAATAATTAAAAGGAAAGAATTTGAACCGGGATTTCTCGGAGCTCAAAAAGCGCTGTGGTTGGCGGTGCTGACGGATAATGCCCTGGTAGTCGATGAGCTTGTCAAAAAAGGCGTTAAATATGACGGAATGGAAAACTCTGAAATAATAAGGGAAAAGATAAAAAAAGACGGACGCGGCATCGTACTGGCGGCATTATCTACATTGAGCGTCTCAGGCAATAAACCCGAAGTTATTTACAAAACATTACTTGCATCAGGTGCGTCTTCGGGTGAAATCTTATTTAACGCAATCAGAGCCTCAAATTCAGGGCTCATAGACTATTCTCTCGGAGCCGGCGCAGATACGGGATACGTCCACAGCGATAAAAGGACTCCTCTGTGCGTTGCTGTGGAATCGGGCGATACCCCGCTGGCTAAAAATCTCATATTGAGAGGAGCTAATGCGAAGGGCCGAGATCCTTATGAAAGACCTCTGATCGTCCTTGCGGCGCAGAAACAAGGACTCGATATGGTAAAAACGTTAGTCGAAAACGGAGCCGACATTGATTCTTCAACGCCTTTCGGCCTTACGGCGTTATATGCCTCTCTCAAGGAAAGCAAAAGCGATGTAGTGAAATACCTTCTGGGTAAAAAACCGGATATGAAAATCCCGCTTTCAACCGCCGTCAGAAATAATGAATATTCGATTGTGAAATTGCTTCTCGACAATGGAGCCGACCCAAACGCTCCGGCCGCGGGTGAATATCCTCTAGCTATATCAAAAAAAGCCGGATTTGTGGCTATCACCGATCTTTTGAAGTCGAAGGGCGCTAACGATGATTATGAAAACCGTTCGGCTGCAGCAGACGAAATTTTCAAACGAATCAGAGAATGCAAAAGCGATTTTGATTTCGCAAAAGTCTTGGCCCCGCTTCCTGATCTTAATATCAGAAATGGAAACGGCGACTCTCTGATTTCGGTGCTTCTCGCCAATTATAAGGCGGGCCGAGCTACCTTGCAATATGCCATTTCGCGCGGAGTTGATCTCAATGGAGCGCTTTACGATGGAAGAACAATACTCATGAGAATTGTCGGATGTGGAGTCATACTGGACGAAAAAGCTCTCGACAAGATAAAAGATCTTTATTTCAAGGATTCGTTTGACAGAACCGTTTTGTTTCATTTTTATCCCGCCACGGACCTCCGTATAATTGAGCTTTTAAAGAAAAAAGGCCTTGATATAGAACAAAAAGACGTCAACGGAAATACGCCGCTGCTGGCTTACGCTGCCGGCCGCGATGTCGAAATAGTCCGTGCGTTCATCAGGAACGGAGCCGATTTCAAAGCCAGGAATGCCGAAGGAAAGAATGCCATAATGTTATTGGTTGAATACGATGATAACCGCGAAGATGTAAAGAGTTTAATAAAACAGCTTAATGCTCAGGGCATCGACATCAATCAGGTCGACAATGCCGGCAACACAGCTCTTCATCTGGCATGTCAAAAAAATAATATTTCAGGAGTGAAGTTTTTGCTTTTGCTCGGAGCGGACACTAAAATTAAAAACAAAGAAGGTAAAACACCGTTCTCGGTGAGTATAAGTCAAAATTATTACAATAAGGTCGCCAGATTTTTGCTGAAAAAAGGAGCCAACATTGAAATCGATCCGAAAAAGGCCCTCGAACCGGAAGGTCTTAAAGAACTCATGGAATGCATGAATGAAACGCTATTCAGAACTCTTATAGACAATAACATAGACAGACTGCCGGAACTCAATGAAGAATTCATAAAAACCCTTTTCAGCGGTTATAGAGATGAAAAAGCTATGATGGCGATACTGCAGATCGCAAAAAAACGAGGTATCAAGCCCGATGTGTTGTGGAAATTGATATTTGAAAATCTTCGTGGTGAGGATAATGTCGTGACAAGTTTATTGCTTAAGAATGGAAGTCGTGAGTTAATTGATTATTTGAAGTCTAAAGGTATGAAAATCGAATACAAGAACGCATACCAATCAGGTATAAATGTAGCAATCGAAGCGGGTAATCTTGACGCAATCGATTATCTGCTCGAAAAATCGGGAAAGAAAACATCTGAAACCGAGATCTTAAGCGTCATGCGTACGGCGCTTGACAAGGAACATGAAGGCGTCGTATTCTCTTTATTTGACCGCTTGAGCGGAACCACTGAAATAGACGCAAGAAGAATGATTTTCGATAAATTCTCTTACAATTATAACCTGGAAGGTCTGAAAAAACTAGTTGAATCAGAAAAAAGTGAAACGGTGAAACGAGCTTTAATGATAGAAATACTGGACAATGCGGGCTGTAAAAACGACTCTGAATATTTCGAATCGGTGGTCAATGCGTTCGACTTGACGTCAGACAGCCAGGCAATCGAGCTCATCAAAAAAAGAGGCTGGATAGATCGTCTGAAAAAATAATTAAATTGAAGCATTAAGGACCAGTTTGAATTTGAAAGGGGAATTAAAATGAAAAAATACATATTTGCGTTGTTTATGATCTTCATTTTGGCCACATACATATCTTTATTTAGTGTTTCTTATGCAGCCGCAACCGAAGAAGCCACGGTAATAGCATACAGAATCGACCCGCCGCAGAATGTAGGGAATATAAGGTCTTCTTATTTCATTGGTACCATCGGTCTCAGCTCAACGGCTGAACTCGTCTTGCCCTCAAAGATCTGTGACTATCTGACATCGTGCAAGACCGCGGTATTCGAATCCAGGAGTATTGCAGGCAGGCTTGATCAAGACACGATGCGTGAAAGACTAATGCAGAATTTTAACATAGAAAAGCTTTACAAACCCGAATTCTGGACGATCATAGTGGAAAAATGCAAAAAAGCCGATCTTGAAATAGAATATACGCCACTCAAACCCTGGGCTATTTTTTTCATGCTGATCGGCGTCGCGGCGAATGATGGTCCAGATTTTTCAATAAGCAAAAATTTATTTAAGTTAGCCAAGAGAAAAAAGATGAATATAACGTTTCTGGAATCCGATGCCGCTTATCTATTTGACAGGATTCCTCTGGAAATACAGCTTCGTCATGTTGAAAAAGCTATCGAGAACATGAAGTCCATAACGGATCACCTGAAAAACATAGAAGGGATGTACCTGCGCGGAGAAATAAACGAACTGGCAAAAGCCTCAAGGTTCAATTCCACCGACAGACAAGATGTGAAGATGGAACTTTTATGGAACATGGTGACTATTGACGGAAAGATAGATTTATTCATGGAACTTATAGAAAAACACATTTCGTCAGGCAACGTCTTTGTTTCAGTAAGCGCAGAAACGCTCCCGGGCGAAAATGGTATTCTGGCCAGGCTTCGCGCAAAAGGATACACAGTAACCGACGTAAGCGTCATTAATCGGAAGCTCAAATAAGTTCCGTCATAAATATCGTCAGTGAAATCAATCATATTTCAGAGGTCTTTTCGACCTATAACGGCGATGACAGTAATTTTCTAAAGATTAAAAACGGCGGGAGCAATTTCCACGTTAGAACTACACCACCACCTCTAATATCCCGAACCTCAGCCTTTTCCTTTTATGAGTTCTTGGACCGAAGTTCGTCGGACTATCAAAACTCAGGAAAGGATGTGGTTTTATGCAGTTTTCAAAAACTACGAAATCCGAAAGCAAGCTCAGGATCGCCATCTCGTGTGCCGGTGGTTCAATTCCGCCCAGGGGCATAAGAGAAAACCTCAGCTAACGCTGGGGTTTTTGGTTTTTCGGGGAATTTCGGATTTTTAGATTTTTGATGAGTTGGCAGCGGAATTGGCAGCCGGATCTTTTATATCGGAAAAAACAAAAAAGAAATCCACAAAATCGCCGTTTAAAGATCAGACAGCTTTAGAAAAAAAAGCGTTATTATTTTCGGGGTTTTGTCTTTCCCTTATTTTGATGATATTTCGGACGCATTGCAGAAGGCGGTCACGGTTGATTGGTTTAGCGATATAAGAATCGGCGCCATATCTGACGAGGCCATCGCTCCGGGAATATTTCGAATCGAAAGTAGTGACCAGGATTACTGATATCATGCGCGTTTCATGATTGGATTTAACGGCTTCACATATCTCGAACCCATTCATTACGGGCATATTGATGTCAAGTATGACAATGTCGGGCTTCCTGTCGGCGATGGCGTTTAGAGCGTTCGGCGAGTTCAAAAATTTAGTGACCCTGTATTCGGCGCACCCGGAAAGCATGTCCGCAATAACCTGAATGGAGAGTTCGTCGTCGTCCACGATGAAAACGCTATACTTTTTTTGTTTTGGTTCCATGCAACACACCTGCTTTCCTAAAAAAATGAACACTTTTCAATAAACGAACGAGTTGAATATCATACCGAAGCAACCCCTATTTTTATACTAACAAAACCGCAGTGATAAGTCAATAGAATATTAATGAAATTAAACTGGCGGTGCCGTTAAAAATAAGCCTGTTATTTCCTCGATTTAATAAGGGCTTGCGGTTCTTTGGTCATCCGGTATGTGTATATTCATGAGCTGATTTAACCCCATTTATCTATCGAAAACTTATGAACAGATATTTTTCGAAATAGTTGATAATGTTGTAAGTGAAAAAAATAAAATTATGTATAGCAGCAGCAGGTTATGAAAAATAAAGTCTTTATAATCATCTGAAATCAGCAGTATTCCAACCCTTGAATTTTCTTGATTTTTTTTGTAAAATATATATATTGGTTCTAATTTTAATTTAATAAAATTTGGCTCACGGGCTTAATATACGGCTGAAGTAAAAAATCGGTTCACACGAGCATCATAAATTGTTATGATGATACATGTTGACAACTTAACATAATGGTTCATCAACGGAGGGAAGTTATGATCAAAAAGCCAAATGGTGATGATGAAATGGCGAACCTGCGAAATCTCGCCGAAGAGATCGCTGAAAACGAGATCCATATAGATCAGATGCTTTCGTTTGATGAACCGGATAAACTGGTTCAAGAACTGCGCGTGCATCAGATCGAGCTGGAAATGCAAAACGATGAATTGCGGCGCACGCAGGAAGAGCTGGAGATCTCGCGCGCCAAATATTTTGATCTATATGACCTGGCGCCGATCGGTTATTTTACCGTCAGCAAACGAGGCCTGATCACGGAGCTGAATCTCAGGGGAGCCGAGCTGCTTGGTTCAGACCGGAAAACTATTATTAAACAACCGTTCACTGATTTTATCCTTACCGAAGATCAGGATATATATTATCTGCGCCGCAAAAAGCTCCTTGAAACAGGCGAGCCGCAAACATTCGAGCTGAGGATGCGGCGGCGCGACGCGTCTTTTTTCTGGGCAAAACTCGAGACAGGCGCGTCCATGGAAGATGCGACCTGCGAAACGATACACCGCATCATAATAAGCGACATCACCGGACACAAACTGGCTGAAGAGGCGCGCCTCAACGAGGCCCGTTATTATTCAATACTTGAAGGACAAACTGAGCTCATCTGCCGCTACCGTCCAGACGGTAAACTCTCCTTTGTTAATAGCGCTTATGCCCGTTATTATAAAAAAGATCCGGCCGAGCTTATCAATAAAAATTTTATTCCGCATATTCCCGAACCCGACCTGTCATTAATTCTTAAAAAGATCAAAGAGATCACAAAAGATAATCCAACCGTTGAATATACTCATCGCATTTTTCTCAGCCCTTCTAACGAAACGCGCTGGCAGCGCTGGACGCAGCAGGGGATATTCTCACCCGCCGGGCAGCTTATAGAATATCAGGCCGTAGGTTTTGATATCACCAATCATCAGCTCGCGGAAGAAAAAGTAAAAGATCTTCTCCAGGAAAAAGAGCTGCTTCTAAAAGAAGTTCACCATCGCATCAAAAACAACATGAACGCCGTCGCCGGATTTATGTTTCTGCAGGCGATGACATTGAAGGACCCTGCCGCCATCGCCGCCCTCAAGGACGCCAAGAGCCGCGTATTGAGCATGATGTTATTATACGACAAACTTTATATCTCTGATTATTTCAAAGAAATATCTTTTAAAGAATACTTTTCGACCCTTATCGACCAGATCGTCGCCGATTTTCCGGATAAGGGCAAAATTAAAATCGAAAAAAACATCGATAATTTTGTGCTTGATACAAAAAGATCCTCGGAACTTGGAATAGTCATTAACGAAATACTTACAAATATTATGAAATATGCCTTTGAGGGCCGTGACAATGGCTTGATAACCATATCCGCCTCCGCGAAGAACGATCGCGCGACCGTCACGATCAGCGACAACGGGATCGGAATTCCGGAATCCGTCAATCTAACCAATCCCAAAGGATTCGGGCTCATGCTCGTTAAAACAATGATACAGCAATTGCGGGGCACGATAAAAATCGAATGCAATAATGGGACTAAATTTATTTTTGAATTTGCTTTATGATGGTTTCGGCGATATCCACAAAATTCATTTGATCATCCATTGAAACGCGAGCTTTTATGTTTTAGAAAGATATGCCGGAAAAGTTTTAATGAGATCCGATGACATCAATTATCTGATATTTTAAAGGTCTGGCCGTCCGTGAGCACGTCGACCCTGATCCCCGAGGCGTTTAATTTGTCCCCGTTGCAGGTAATTCCGGCTTTTCTCGCGTCGATGATCATTACGGAGCCTTCTCCCATTATCTCGGCGCTTTTATCGGGTTTTATCCAGACGGTCGTATTTTCATCGATCCCAATGCCGAGTTTGGAAGGATTCTCGATGACCGCTGTAAAGAGGCGATTTTGTCTCTGCCGCTTTATGAAATGCTGGTCAACGATGACCTCTTTAATTAATCCGAGGCCCTTCGCAAGAACCACGCCGCCTTTTTTTATAGATTCCATGTCTCCGCCGCCGGTGAGCATAGGATCGCTCTGACAGGCGGTTCCGGCGCTCGTCCCGCCCACCACTCCGCCTTTCGCCTTCATTAATTTAACGGCTTCCAGAAGCGGCGTGCCGAGGATTTTTTCGGTGATACGGTTCTGGTCTCCGCCTGAGAACCAGACCCCGCCGCAATTTAAAACGGCCTCTATATTCTGTATTTTCACCGCGTCATTTCTGTCTATAATTTCCATCACCCGCACGTCTTTAGCCCCTGCTTTTACGAACATATCCATGTCTTCTTCGCCGGTTTCCTTAGAGTTTCCAGATGCCAGCGGAAAAACTATGATCTGTTTTTTATCGCCCTGCGCGAGCTTTATGAAAAGTTCCACTTCCCTTCCGGTTTTCGCGCCGCCGCCGACAAGGACCAGGTGGCCGCGGTCTTTGACCAAAGACACGATCCGGCTGTCCGCCCCCGCGAAACAATTTGAGACCGGCAGCGCGCAAATTAAAACAGAAAATAATATGGAGACAGCATAAACGCTCTTAAATATATACCTGTATTTTTTTCCGTTCGATACAAACTTCACGATCAACGCTCCATTTCAAAAAATATATTAAAACTTCTCAACCAGAGGCTTTTTTCGTTCGTTCTTACCCTGCCGGCTAACGTAAAATCGTAACGGTTCGTCCGGTCTGTTATAATTCGAGATTGAGAGTATCATTTTTGTGTGATTTAAAACCAAGGCTTTCATAAAGTTTTCTGGCTTTTTTATTACCGGGTGTTACTTCCAATCTCAGAGCGACGGCGTCGCCGAATTTATTCTCCGCGAGATATTTTATAAAATCGGTTCCGACGCCCCTGCCGCGAAATTCTTTTTTTACATAAAGTTCATCTATGAAACTTACATTTCCGCCGAATTCATTGCTCCAGAAATTAATGATGATCGAGTATCCGATGATCCCGTTTTCATATTCGAGAACCATTATACATCCGCGATCCGGATGCCTGGTAAGCGAATCAAAAGTGCCCGCTATTTTTTGCGGCAGCATCGGCCGGTCGCTGGGATCTTCCCGGTACAGATCCTGAATGAGTCCCGCGACGGCATCACTATCCCCGTTTTTAAATTGCCTGTATTTTACATTCATATTCGCGCCTGTTATTTCACATATTTACTGGAACTTGAAATAGAGCTCTCTGAGTTCCGCGGCCGTGGATACCGAATAGTCCGTG
>CAZKCG010000058.1:0-31242 GCA_964551445.1 uncultured bacterium
TGGTGCCATAATATCATAATCTTTTTGCCGTGTCAAGAAGTTTTTAAACTATTTTTAATAATCTTTCCGCCCCTTATATATAACTTAAATCATTTTAAATAAAAAGAAATTCTTTGAAAAATCTTTTATTATGTGATAAAATTTATCCGATGCATTTATTTCTTATCTCATGGAAATTCAAGTTAATATACGCCGCTGCGGCGGTCATTTTCCCGATCCCGGCAATGTTATTCGCGGCTTTCGCGGTAATATATTATTCTCTGGCCCATGCCGCGGCCGTTTCCGCATATTGCGATACCATGGGCCTTTCAAACGCTATTTACCTCAACCTCGAAGAACGGATAAAATTCATCTCAGACCTCTATTACAACAATATGACATCCATTATAGGCTTCAAAGCAACGGCCGTTACAGCTAAATCGATGGCCGGCGCCTTCTCGTGCTATCTTCTTATCGCGGCTTTGATACTGATCGTTTTCCATTCGCGGGATCTTAAGAACGTTATCCGCAATACGCTCGCCGTATCGCTGATATTCATAACCGTCGGCGTGTTATCGCCTGTTTTAAGTTACGAAGCCTACAGCGAAAGCCTTCCCGTGATAGGAAAAACCATCTTCAAGCATGACCACAAAACGATATACGGAACTATCTCAAAGTTGTTTTCCGGCTCGAATTATTTCTTCGGTTCTCTTATATTCATCTTCAGCATCCTCATACCAGCGCTTAAGGTCGTTCTCTCGTATATCGCGCTCGAATTCGAACCGGCGCGCCTGAAAATAATGAGTTTTTTAAAGACGATCGGCAAGTGGTCAATGGCGGATGTTTTTACGGTCGCCGTGCTTCTGGCCTACCTCGCCCTGGACCACGATAAAGACATGGACGCGGCGCCCGGACCCGGAATATATTTTTTCGCCGGCTACTGCCTGCTCTCAATGGCGGCGTCCGAATTGACATCGGCGTTATTTATTTTAAAAAAGCGAAAAAGCGAATAGTTAAAAAATCAAAGGAGTCACTTCTGAAAATGCTGGAAAATCTTATCGAAAAATACGGCGGGTCATATAAATTCAAGGCCGCCATACGCGCTATCGCGCTTATAGTTATCGTCATCGCAGCTATCGCGGCTTACTTTAGCGAATCCGCGAACGGCGATGCGGTCGAAATTAAATTTAAGGAAGGCTACAACATTCTCGTTTCAAAGACGGTCGGCGACGGATTTCATTTCCGTGTCGAAAATCTTTCTCAAACCGACCTTAACTCTATAAAAATGACCATAAATAAAGACTATTCACTCATACCGAGAATGATAATATATAGAGACGGCTACTCCGATTTTGAGACTTCGTCGTTTAAAAACAAAGCCGGTGAAAAATTTGCGATCAGCCGCGGCGAAGAGGCTTCGATATTTTTTGAGTGCGTTACGGCCAGAGGCCGGACGCTTGCGAAAACCGCCGCTATCAAATATGAAAAATAAGGCTCTTTCGTTTTTGGTATGGGTATTTTTTTAGTGAAGAGTGAAGAACGGAGAGTTGTGGTTCCGCACTGCGCCTCAAATTAATATGAACCGATCTTACCGGCACGATTTAAAGAAGATCCAAAAATAATATCTTAATAAGAAGGTGGATGTCTTGAACACAAATAAATTTTTCGCGGCCCTTCTCGTTTCGGCCTGTTTGTTTATGACGGCCGGGTCCGCTTCGGCCCATTCCGAACCCTACTTTCCGGAGCTTGACGACGCTGCAAGCGTTATGCGAAATGGCATGGCTACGGGCGAAACCCTCATGTTCAGAGCAAGGTCGGGACCGGCTGAAAACATCGAAAAACCCGACATACTCGAGACCGCTCGCCCGGAAAATATTTCCGCGGTGAAAAGAACCGGCGAAACCGAAGCCGTATATGAAAAACACTCAATACATAAGCTGTTCCGCAAAAACCCGCTTTCCGGAAAAGACGAATTCGATCCCTGGGATATTTCCAAACCGGAATTCCGTGAAAATCGTCCGGCCGCGGCTGCGTTAAAATTCGAACTTCCGCCGGCCATTGAAAATAAAGAGTTCGATATAAACAAGGTCGTTAATAATGACAATCTTACCGCCTTCGCCGCGGCGGTAAAAACCGAAGCCGCACTCGACCGCCGGTATGACAACGAAAACACGGCGCTTATTCTATGCTGCGACAAAGGGGCCGGCAAAATTTTTGATTACCTGCTGCGCAGGAACGCGGACGTGAATTTAAAAAACGCGGACGGCACTACCGCCGTTATGCTCGCGGCGTCACGCGGGCACGCGGACATGGTCGAAAGACTCATTAAAATGACAGCGAATGTCAACGCGGCTGACAATTTCGGCCAGACCGCACTCATACTCGCGGCGAGAAACGGCAACGAAGCGATATGCGCTCTGCTTCTTAGAAACGGCGCGGATGTTAACGCTAAAAATAAGCAAGGATACGGAGCTTGGCGGTATGCCGCCGAAAGGAACAATCTAAGACTTGCGGTCCTGCTTGTCACAAACGGCGCCGAGGTCGACGCAGAGTTCGAAAAAAAGATGGCGATAAAATTTAAAGACACTGCCGATATGGGAAAAACCATCAAGCCCGAAAAACCCGCTTCCAGATCTCCATATGGGAGGCCGGCTCCCTCCGCCGATCCTCAAAAAAGGCAAAGATAAAAAATAAAAGCGCGCCGTCGAAACTTGACAAAGCGCTTTTTTGCCATTATAATTGATATATCAATTTTTTTATCATGAAATAAACTGTTTCCAGCCTGAAAAACTTTGTTTTATTAACAATTTGCAATTAAACCGGATCTTTTTATAACGGCGGATACCCATTTTCCGAATCCGCCGCCCGCGGGCTCTCGCCTGAGCCCGAACGAAATAGAGTTTTTCGGATGACCGCTGATTTATCAGGAGATGAAATTTATGAAAACTTTAAGATATTCGCTCCCCGCTCTTGTTCTTGCTCTCGCTCTTTCACCTTTTTCAGGCGCTTTCGCCGATAATGAAAACGCCAGAAAATATTACGACGAGTATATTAAAAGCTACGGCGAATTCAAACAGTCCGTAGAACAAAACCTTGACGAAAAGATCATCGGCCGTTATTCCGAAAAATACAAGGAAGCGCTTGAAAAATATAAAAACGCGCTGAACGGCAAAGACAGCGGGGCCGAAGCCGGGACGCGGACCGGTAACGAAGCTTCCGGAACACAAAAGAGCGCCGCTGAAACTTCCGGAGACGCTAACTCCGTCTCGGTCTCAAAGATGCCCGAATCGGTGGACGATCTGGCCAAAATGCTCCATTCGCCCGGCGCCATCTACAGGATCGACGAAATAATAACTAAACTCGAAAAAATATCGCGTAACGAGTCAAACCCGGCCGAAGCGGTAAAAGCGAAGATAGAACTCGCCAACGCCTATTCTAAATTTAAAAACGACAACGACAAAGCCGCGGCGCTTCTCCAGGAAGCCATGGCGGCCATCAAGTCAGGCGCCGAATTTGACGGAGCTAAACGGGCCTTCGTCCGCGCGAAATTCCTTCAATACAAAAACGCGCTCGAAGGCATGATCACCGTCAACAGAAAAGACGCGACTGACCTTAAAGCGGCCTATGAAGCCATAAAATGGACGAACCCGATAGCCAAGATAAAAGCCATGACGGCTTATAAAAAAGCGCTTTTCGACTACAGAAAAGCCATAACCATCTATAAATCATATAACGAGAACGGCGAAAAAAAAGAAAATTACACGTCGTTCGAATTCCTCACCGACCTGACCGGAAAACGCCCTGAATTCGGCATCGGCGACACTTTCGACAACGCCTTCATAAAATATAACGACGCGGCCGCCCGTGTAAAGCTTTTACCCGGCAACAACGACGCGTGGTACGCCCGCTGGTCGGCGATAAATAACGCCAAAAGCACCATCGATATAACATATTTCATAATCAAAGACGACGCTTTCGGAAAATCGCTCTACGGCCTGCTCGTAAAAAAAGCCCGCGAAGGCGTCAAGATCAGGCTCATGGTGGACGACCGCGGCGACGTTAAATCGACGGTCCTTCCTACCGGGCTCGATTATCTCCAGGAACTCGCCATAGAGAAGAATATCGAAGTTAAACTTTTCAACCCGCTTATATCAAGCGCTATTCCTTCTATCCTGCGCGGAATAAAGAACGTGACGGCTTCAAATCACCAGAAGATCCTTCTCGTCGACGGCAACATCTGCGTCACGGGCGGAAGAAACATAGCCTATGAATACCTCGCGGCGCCCGAGGACAACCCGCCCACGATATTCCGCGACACCGACGTGATAATCGAAAGCGAAGAGGTTGGACGCGCTTTACAGGCCGCTTTCGACTTCGAATTCAACGGCCTCGAAGTATGCAAAAAAGTGAAACCGGACACCTTCGGAAACTGGGTCAGCCGCGAGCGCGAGCTTTTAAAAAGCGCCGAATCGATGCACAGCTGGATCTCGGGCGGCGGCCTCGTCAACGATAAATCTTTAAAAGAGGTGAACGAAGAATTATCGACATATAAGCACATGGTCAATTACAATTCTTTCGAACCTTTTAAAAACGCCGATATCGCCCCCGTCAAGATATTTTCCAAAAGCAGCTATCAGCAGGAGAACGACGAGATCAGCGACAATATAATGGCCTTCATGGACGCATCCAGCGACGAGATCATAATACAGAATCCTTACGTGGTCCTCACCGAAAAAGCTAAAGCCGCCATCAGAAGAGCCAGCGCACGCGGAGTAAAGGTCGTAATCCATACCAACAGCCCCGCGAGCGATAACCAGATAATGAGCCAGGCGTTCTTCTTAGACGACGACTGGATGGAATTCATGAAAAGCGTTCCTAACGCGAGAATATTCGTTTTCACTGATAAAGTCACCCTTCACGCGAAAGTTTTCGTTTTCGACCATGTCGTCTCAGTCGTCGGAACCTACAACATGGATTATATCAGCGAACAGATCAACTGCGAGAACGTCTGCGTCGTCAAATCGGAGGTTTTCACGAAAGAATGCCGCGACAGGATAATGGAGGACATTTCACTCTCGAAAGAATACAAGATCGGCATAGATAAAGACGGAAAACCCTACGAGATATTCGGGCCGGGAAATTTTTTAAAAGGCAACAAAAAGGTCATAATGGAATATCTTCGTAAAATCAAAGTTCTGAGGCCTTTGATCTAACGCTTTTCAATTTTTTTTCAAGAAAACTTGACAAACAGGGCTTATTGATTTTATACTATAGGCTGAAAAAATATAATGACGGCTGTATACTCATTCAAGTCAGAGCCGTTCCAGCGGTTGGCCCGGTCCGGAAATTAAAAACAAAAACCGCATATAGCTAAACATCGCGAACCGGCATAAAAAAGTAGTATGTAATATATAAAAAACTCGTTTATATAAGGGGAATGAAGTTATGAAAAAAGAGACCAAGGAACAAAAAGAAATCATGGAAGTATTGAACAAATTCAGCGACGCATACAGCCGCCAGGACATCGAAGATATTCTCGAGCTTTTCGCGCACGATCCGAAAACCGTTTTCATAGGGACCGGACTGGACGAGGAATGCGTAGGCATCGACCACGTAAAAAAACAGCTCAAGCGCGATTTCGACCAGGCGCAGAAACTTTCGATGGAACTGAAATGGCACCATATATCGGTTACCGAACCCATGGCATGGCTCGTTTCAGAACTTAACGTCCACACCAAAATAGGCGTTAAAAAAATGGACATCTTCTGCCGCCTCTCGGCCGTTCTCGAAAAACAAAAGGAAGAATGGCGCTTCGTCAATATGCACATCTCTACGCCGAACTCCGGCCAGAAAAAGGGCGACTCGTTCCCGACCTGCGACCTGTACTAAAAATCAGATAAAGATCAAATTCAATATAAAAAAGAAAGACAGTGCTTGACAGCCCGCCTTTCTTTTTTATAATAACTTTCGCAATATTCCGTCAAAGATGAAATATACTAATCTTTTTTTGGAGGCCTTACATTTATAACGCCGCCCTCGATGGATTTAATTTCACGGCCGGCGATCTTTATGTCAAGTTTACCGACATTCTCGCCGAAACGACCCGTTTGAACGATACATGTTTTGCCCGCCATTTCAGGTTTATCGATAAGTGTGTGGGAATGAGCGCCGACGATAAGCTTGATCTCAGGATGAGCTTTGGCTAATTCGCGATCGCCGTCAACGCCCAGATGCGACAGGACCACTATTATATCCGACCTGTCTTTAACTTCCGCATATGCTTTTTTATAGGCTTCTTCGGTTTCAAGATAGTTTACTTTCGCGCGGTCTTCTTCCTTCATGTTCTCCATGATTATCTTATGTATAAGGCCGATCACGGCGATGCGCGCTCCGCCGAAGTCTTTTATCATCGATGCCGAAAAAGCGTATTTACCGGTATCTTTGCGGACGAGATTCGCGCAGAGAACCGGAAAAGCCACCTTCTGAGACAGTTTAACGAATTCGTCAAGGCCGAAATCTATCTCGTGATTTCCAAGCGCCATGGCGTCATAGCCTAAAGATCCCATTAAAAATATATCCTTTTCGACGTTCGCGAAGCTCGGCGTTTTGTAGCTTGTGATATCTCCGGCGTCAAGCATTAACGCGTAATTTCCGGTGCCTTTCGAATCGGCCTCTTTTTTGATCTTTTTGATGATCTCGGCGGGAACCGAGCCGTTCTCCCAGGCGGTCTGAAGATT
The DNA here is from genome assembly GCA_964551445.1 of uncultured bacterium. Classification (GTDB taxonomy): domain Bacteria; phylum Muiribacteriota; class UBA9980; order UBA9980; family UBA9980; genus DAOPXV01. The sequence continues at coordinate 6,717 of CAZKCG010000058.1, forward strand.
TCCATGCGTGTCGTTCGTATGAATGAGTGTAATAGCCGAAATATCCGGCGGGGCCGACATTGAAACATTAGCGGCGGCGAAAACAAGCGCGAATATAAGCGCGAGCGGCATCAGGAACTTTTTAACGGCTGGTTTGTACTTTAACATTTTAATTCTCCCTGATTTAAATTTTGGTTTTTATCTAATGGCGGACGGTCTCATCAAAAAGCTTTTCACGGGATAATCTTAAATGTCCATTTCCCGTGTTGCCTTTCAATTATAGTGTCGAGGCGGATATTGGTATCTTTTGATGTTTTAGAAAACCACGGAGGGCCGCGACGCTTTAAAATTCAAGGCCGTCAAGCCGTTATTTTCCTTCGTTCAAAACTCTCATCGTGCGCTTTTTTTCACCGTCGAGGGTGCCGCGCGCCTTCATGAATTTTTTATAAAGTTCCGGCAGGTATGAAGGCTCTACGACATATCTGTTGGGATGGCGCAGAACGTTGGTCCCGCAGTGTATCTCGCCCATAAGGTCGTGATAGAACATATCTTCGACGAAATGAGCTTTGAATCCGGCTTTTTTAACTATGCCTCTTATATAGTCGGCGAAAACTCCGCACTGCGGGTCGGGAATGATAAGATGATCGCGGACCGATAGAAGGTTGACGACGTCCGGAAGAAACGCGAGGCTTTTCTTCGTGCGGCCTTCCCAGAAGAATACCGGCAGCGGAACTACCGAATGCATCCCGTCCGGAGTGCCGCGGGCTTCGTCGATCTTTTTCATCAGAAGATCGATGTTGGCGTCTATTATTTTCTTGATCCGTTTGTTGGAGGCGATGATATCCTTCGCGCGCTTCTCCATTTCCTTCGCCTCGTCCTCGTCTTCCATTATGCCTTTTATATCGCGGCCGGCGAGCACCCTTTTTATTACCGCGAGCGACTTCGCGTAACGGCCCGAAGTGCTTTCCAGAATGTCCTTTTCACCGGCCCTTTTTATTATCTCGAACGCGAGCATGGGATCCGCCACGAATATCGTATAACCGGAAGGCGATTTAGCGTTAGGCGCAATGGATATGTATTCGTCGCAGTGGCCGACCGCAAGCCAGCCGGTATCGACGACGGCCATTTTATCCTTATATCCGAGCTTCTCGAAAAGCGCGATCAATTCCTTCGAGGCGTGGCTGCCTATTATCATTACGTCGTCAGGCGTGACCTCGATATTTCCGCCGTGATCGCCGCCGCCAGTTAATTCAGGGTTTATCTTCATGAAACGGCAGTTCCAGTATTTTGCGAGAGCTTCCGGAACTTCCGCCAGGCCCTGGCCGCGGTTAGAATCGATCACGAGAAGTTTCGGCTCGTCCTCTTTCTTCATTTTAGCCATGGCGATCTCGCCGAAATCCTGAAGCCACGGATCATTGAACGCCGCTATGTCGTCGGCGAACTCGACGTATTTTTTTATCGTTTCGGATTCGATGCCGCCGCGTTCGAGAGACTTAAGTGAAAGCTCACGACGGGCGCAGATTATGAAGGTTTTTATAGTCTCTTCCCTGGGAAGTTTAAGATCTTCGTTTATCTCTTTCGCGGTGCGCACGATATTTCGCACGAGTTTTTCGTTACTCTGGCCCATATCAACGATGACGATCTTTAACGGCGCGTTATTGGGCGATAGTATGCGGATCTTCTCGATCTGCGAGGGCTTGACCTCGGCCGGTTTCGAATACGAAACGCCGGCGAGCGAGACGGCCAGCATAAAAGAAACCAGCATAAGACAAGGGTGTTTCAATCGAAAATTTTTCATGGACGCTCCTTTTTATTGTTTTATAACATTAAAAGCGATCTTATACGGCCGAGCTCTTCTTCGGCTTCTCTGGTTAGATCTTCGATGATATTTTTCATGGGCTTGACATCTTTGATAAGCCCGACGCTCTGGCCGGCCATGAGCGACCCTGATTCTATATCGCCGTCAACGACAGCCTTTCTAAGCGAACCCACCCAGAAACTTTCAACGTCGTGCTGAGCTTTTTCGCGGGTCATGTTTCCGCTTTCAAGTTCTTTTATCAGTTTAAGCTGAAGACGGCCAAATTCATCCGTCGCTTTGTTTTTTATGGCTCTGACGGACACGACCGGAAGCCGCGAATCGTATTGAGGCGTCGCGACCGCTTCGCGCGATCTGGCCTTGATGAAAGCCTGTTTGAATTTAGGATGAGCGGTACACTCATCGCTCATGACAAAACGCGTTCCAAGCTGACAGCCGTATGCTCCCATCAAAAGGAGGTGAGCCATTATAAGGCCGTTGCCTATGCCGCCGGCTACGAATATCGGAAAGTCGCGGAAATTAAAGAGCACCTGCTGCAGAAGTATCATAAGCGAAACATGGCCGATATGGCCGCCGGCCTCGCTGCCTTCAAGCAAAAGCCCGTCGATTCCGTATTCTATCTGTTGTCTCGCTATGGATTTTTCGGATGCGAAAGACATTGTGCGCTTCCCGGCGTCCTTCATTCCGGCTATATCGGCCTTTTTGGGAAAGCTTCCGGCGAATACGACGAACGGCACATTCTTTGAGAGCAGCATCTCGTAATGAACGCGGAAATTAGGCGCGATAGTAATCAGATTCACGGCGAATGGTTTTTTTATTTCGGATATACACCGGTCCACTTCTTTTTCAAAAATTTCCGGGGGCATGTTTCCGCCGGCGAGAACCGGGAACGCGCCGTTATCGCTTACGGCCCTGACGAGGTCAAAATCGCTGACCCATGTCATGCCGCCTGATATTATAGGGTATTCGACGCCGAGAAAGTCTTTTCCTTTCTTCCAGAGCGAATCTATTAAACGCATAACATCTCCAACCGTAAAAATTTGATCTTTAATTATCCCGTTCGGGCGCCGCGCGCATGAAAAGTTTTTAAAACCTCTGAAATGCGTTGACATAAACCGTTTTAAACCGGCAAAACTTAACTTTGCCGGATGGTCGTGCGCCTTATTCATCACTATTGAATAATATATCAAAATTTCAAGCGATATTCAACCAAAATAATCAGTTTTAAAACATAAAAAAATATTTTAAAATTAAACGGGTTATGGTATCATAATAAAATAAGAATTTGCAGCCGTTATATTAAAGCGGGGGCGTGGAGAAAATTTCAAAAAATTAAATAAAAGGTCTTTAAAAATAATAAGGGAGGTCTATATGAAAATCTTAGTTGGTCTTCTTATTTTATCGCTGGCCATGGCCATTGCGCCGTCGCTTTTAAACGCGGCCGCTCCGCCCGAATCGAGTTCCGACCTGTGGAAAAAGGTCGAGGATGCCGAGAACCAGGGGCTGCCACAAACAGCCGTGGACAATCTAAAAAAGATATATGAAACGGCCCTGCCGGCAAAAAAATTCGGCGAAGCATTGAAAGCTATATGCCTTCAGATAGTTTTCGAGTCCAACATAAAAGGCAACAAGGCCGAGGAAAAGATCACAAGACTCACTGAAGAGATAACCAAAGCCGACGAACAGATGAAGCCGCTCATGAATATAGTTCTTGCGCAATGGTACTGGCATTTCTTCTCCAACAACAGCTGGCGCTTCATGAACCGCTCCCAGACCGCAGGGCTTTCCGAAAAAGACTTCACGACGTGGGACCTCCCGAAACTTTTCAACCACATCTCCGATATACACCAGCAGATATTAAAGAACGAGGACAAACTGAAACTGATGAACATATCAGATTTTTCGGATGTTCTTGAAATGGGCAACATCCCCGTATCTTTTCAGCCCACGGTTTTTGATTTCGCGTCGAATAAGGCCCTCGAATTTTACGAATCCGGCGAACAGGCCGCGGCCGCTCCTCAGGACGCTTTCAATATCACCGCGTCTTCGGACGCTTTCGCGGAATCGCAAAAATTTCTGCAGTACAAGCCGGACACGACCGACGTGAAATCGCCAAAGTTCCTGGCACTTCAGATATATCAGAAATTATTGTTATTCCACCAGAACGACGGCGAAAAGTCGGCTTACGCGGATATCGACATAAGAAGGCTCAACTACGTTAAAAACACGGCGGCAGGCGAGAACAAAGCGGAGATCTTCGTCAATAGAATGAAAGAGATCGCCACGGAATACGCGAAACTGGAAGTTTCGACCCTCGCGAAATATCACTGGGCGCAGCAGATCTACGATAACGGCGACTACGTCGAAGCGCTGAAACTTGCTCAGGAAGGCGAAAAAGCGTTTCCGAACTCCGCGGGATCGCTCAACTGCCGCAACCTCGTTCAGCAGATACTTCTGAAGACGCTTTCCATACAGGCCGAAAGGGCCGTCCCGGCCGGACAGAGATCGAAAATATCCCTCAAATATAAAAACATTGAAACTATCTCCTTCAGGGCCGTGCGTGACGACTGGAAAAGCTATTTCAATGATAAAGGGGGCTTTTTCACCAATATAACAGACGAACACAGAAGATCGCTTTTAAAGAAAAAACCGGAAGCGGAATGGACGAACGAGCTTAAGCCGACCGCTGATTACAAGGAAAAACAGGCTGTTATAGAGGTCCCTGAACTGAAACACGGCTTTTACAGAATATTTGCCAGCCACAAAAAAGACTTCAGCGAATCGGATAACCGCATAGACGTATGTTTTCTCTGGGTCAGCGACATATCCATCGTTATGCGCGAGAGGGACGGCCTCATAGAAGGATTCGTCCTGGACTCCATGAGCGGAGCGCCTGTTAAGGGCGCCAATCTGAAGGTTTACGCGTTCCATGAAGTATACCGCCAGAACGATTACTACAGAAAATGCGAGGTTGTAACTACCGGAACCAGCGATGAGAACGGCTGTTTCTCGATGAAAGCCAAAAGAAATGACAACTATTACGGAATGATGGTTTACGCGTCCGACAATAAGAATTCTGAATTCTTCGACACGCAGGAAATTTATCCCAATGAAAGAGGCCGTGAACACGAATATAATCAGACGATGTTCTTCACGGACCGTTCTATTTACCGCCCGGGCCAGCAGATCAATTTCAAGGGCATCTGCATAAGGGTGAACACCGAGACGAATAAATATGAGATAATTCCCAAACAGAGAGTAAGCGTTTATTTCCGCGACCCCAACTCACAGGAGATAACGCGCGTCGAACTTACGACGAATGACTTCGGATCTTTCTCGGGAACTTTCAACGCCCCGACAGACCGCGCCACCGGCGCCATGACGATCGGGACCGACGGGCCGTCCGGGATCGCCCAGATAAGGGTTGAAGAATACAAAAGGCCGAAGTTCACGGTTGAATTAAAATTACCCGAAGAAAGCTTCAAGTTAGACGACAACGTTAACATAACCGGCGAGGCCATGGCGTATACCGGCGCGGCCATCGACGGAGCGCTTGTCAAATGGCGCGTCACGCGCACGCCGAAGATGCCTTACTGGTGGGATTACTACTGGTACGGAGCGATGCCTTCGAGCGAACAGGAAATAGCTAACGGAAAAGCCAAGACCGGATCGGATGGCAAGTTCACAATAACTTTCACTGCCAAGGCCGATCCGTCCATTCCGAAGACCGACGGACCTACATTTAATTTCCAGATATTCGCTGACGTGACCGACACGGCCGGCGAGACCAGAAGCGACCAGAAAGCAGTGAGACTTGGATACACTGCCATGGAAGGAAAACTTTCCGCCGGAAAATGGCAGAGCGCCGACAAAGCGGTCGCCGTAACGGTTGACACGACGACTCTGGACGGCAAGCCGATCGCGGCCGAAGGCGTGGTTGAGATATTCGAGCTTTCACAGCCAGCCAAACCCGTAAAATCAGAACTTTCAAGGGAATTTGAATACTTCTGGTGGCACAGGGATGATACTGGCGGCAAAAGTAATACGGCTCAGGACGGCATCCAGGAGACATCGAACTGGAACGCGTGGCCGCTCGGAAGATCAATCGAGAAAAAAGGATTCAATACCGACGGCAAAAAGTCCGCCAGCCTTGATTTCAAACTCCCGGCGGGATCTTATAAAGCCGTCCTTACATCAAACGACAAATTCGGCAACAAGATAACGGCTTATCTGCCGGTGATGGTCTGCGATATGAAAGCGAAGAAATTCGGCGTGAAACTCCCTGAATATTTCGTCGAAAAAAGCAGCACGGTCGAAGCCGGCGACAAGTTCGCGGCTTTCTGGGGAACGGGTTATGAAACCGGAAGAGCTTTCGTGGAGATCGTTCACGACAATAAGTACGTTAAACGCTACTGGACCGACCCTTCCGAAACCGCTCACTTCATAGAGATACCGGTTCCGGAAGAATACCGCGGCGGGTTTTGCGTATTGACCACGTTCGTCCGCGAGAACAGGCTTTACAGCAATTCAACGCAGATCAACGTTCCATGGTCGAACAAGGAACTGGACGTTAAATTCGAAACTTTCCGTTCAAAGCTTCTTCCCGGCCAGGACGAAACATGGACGATAAAAATAAAAGGCCCGGGCGCCGAACTTAAAGCGGCCGAACTCGTCGCCACGCTTTACGATGAATCGCTGGACGCTTTTTGCGGCCACAGCTTCAACTCTTTTATCAATCTTTTTAAAACCGACCGCACATATATCTCGAACAGATATTCAAACGTGATACAGCCTCTGAACGCATGGCTGAACCCGTGGTATTTCTATCCGGCTTACGCCAACAGGGTTTACATAAACTTCAAAGGCGAATTGGTCCAGAACCTCTGGGGTTATGGCGCCGTGGGCGGCAGCGCGCCAGGCAGGGGAGGCATGAGAATGAAAAAATCGGCGAGACGCGAAATGGACGACGGAGAGTCTAATTCTTTTGCATCTGGAGCCGTAATGTCAGAAAAATCCATGGCATTGGACGCGGTAGCCGAATGCGCGCCGGCGCCCTCAATGCAGTCCGCCAAAGAAGAAAGCAAGTCGATGGAAGCCCCGGCCGAAAAACGCTCGCAGGCTGCCGACGGCAAGAAACCAGACCTTTCGAAGGTCGCGGCTCGCAAGAACCTGAATGAAACGGCGTTCTTCTTTCCTCAGCTTCTGTCGGAAGCCGACGGAACGGTCAAAATGACATTTAAAATCCCCGAAGCTCTTACCAAATGGCATTTTATCGGATTCGCGCACGGCAAAAACCTTGAAGGCGGACTCGTGGAAGAACACGCCGTAACGCAGAAAGATCTTATGGTCCAGCCTAATCCGCCGAGGTTCATGAGAGAAGGCGATATACTCGAATTCGCCGTAAAGGTAACGAACATGGTGGATGCGGACGTAAAAGGCAGCGTAAGGCTTACGCTTTTAGACCCCGCTTCGGAAAAACCGCTTGACGATAAATTCGCCAACGCCACGACCGATCAGGATTTTACGATACCCGCGAAACAGTCCAGATCGTTCTACTGGAAATTAAGCGTGCCGGATAAAATAGACATGATCAAATTCAAGGCCGTGGCTTCAACCGGGAACCAGTCGGATGGCGAGGAAAATATAATTCCCATCCTTAGCCGGCGAATATTCGTCCAGGAAGCAATACCGCTACCTATAAGAGGGCCCCAGGAAAAGAAATTCAAATTCGAAAAACTTATAAACTCAGCCAAATCGGATACTCTGCAGAATAAGGGATTTACTATCCAGATGACCTCCAACCCGTCATGGTACGCCGTGCAGGCTCTGCCGTTTCTGATGGAATTCCCGCACGAATGCTCAGAACAGACCTTCAACAGGCTTTACGCAAACGCCCTCGCCAAACATATCGCCGATTCGGATCCTAAGATAAGAAGAGTTTTCGACCTGTGGAAAGGCACTGACGCGCTCAAGTCGAATCTTGAAAAGAACGAATCGTTAAAGAGCGTCGCGCTTCTTGAAACGCCATGGGTGCTGCAGGCCAAAAATGAGACCGAGGCCAAACACAACGTCGGGCTTTTATTCGACGATAACAGGCTTAACGCTGAACTTAAAGGCGCATACGAAAAGCTTAAAAACATGCAGCTGGATGACGGCTTGTGGCCATGGTTCCCGGGCGGATATAAGAGTGAATATATAAGCCTCTACATCGTAACGGGTTTCGGCCGTCTTAAAAACCTCGAAGTTAATAAGGTCTCCTTCGATCTGGCTATAAAAGCGCTTTATAACCTTGACAGATGGATAGACGCCATATACCGCGATATATTGAAATACGGGCATAAAGACCAGAACAATCTCTCAAGCACGATCGCGCTTTATCTTTACGGCAGAAGTTTCTTTTTAAAAGACCAGGCAATAGCGCCCGAAGCAAAGGAAGCGGTCAATTACTTCCTCGGCCAGGCCAAACAGTACTGGCTGAAACTCGACAGCCGACTCAGCCAGGGACATCTCGCCCTCGCCACAAAAAGATTCGGCGATAAAGAAACGGCTCTGGCGATAATGAGGTCAATAAAAGAACGCAGCCAGACCAACGAAGAAATGGGCATGTTCTGGGGCGAGACCGAACTTTCATGGTGGTGGTACCGCGCTCCGATCGAAACTCAGGCCCTTATGGTCGAGGCTTTCTCGGAGATATTAAACGACGAGAAAGCCGTCGAGGAATGCAAGGTATGGCTTTTAAAACAGAAACAGACGCAGGACTGGAAAACGACCACCGCTACTGCTGATTCGATATACGCGCTCCTCTGCCGCGGCGATAATCTTTTAGCTTCCGACGCGCTCGTTGAAGTGTCGCTCGGCGGAGTGAAAGTACAGCCCGAAAAGGTCGAGGCGGGGACAGGCTTCTATGAAAAGCGATATGAAGGCTCAGAAGTCAAACCTTCATTCGGCGAGATAACCGTTAAAAAGACCGATAAAGGCGTCGCGTGGGGCGGGGCCCACTGGCAGTACATGGAAGATATGTCCAAAATAACGCCGCATACTCAAAATCCGCTTACGCTGAAGAAAACAATATTCGTAAAGCGTGATACTAAAAACGGGCCGGTCATTGAACCGCTCGGCGCGTCGCTCGAGGTCGGCGACCTTCTTACTATAAGGATCGAACTTCGCACCGACCGCGACATGGAATACGTCCACATGAAGGACCAGCGCGGAAGCGGGCTTGAACCCGTCAACGTGCTGTCACAGTATAAATATCAGGACGGCCTCCGCTACTACGAATCGACGAAGGACACCGCGACGCACTTTTATATAGACTATCTTCCGAAGGGAACTTACGTCTTCGAATATCAGCTTCGCGTCCAGCACCGCGGCAAATATCAGAACGGCATGGCGCATATCGAATGCATGTACGCGCCCGAATTCAACAGCCACTCGGACAGTTTACTGCTCGAGGTCAAATAATTCGAAACCTCGCATCCCATTGATGCCAAAACAGCCGCTATCGCTGCCTGCTATAAAGCGCCCGCGAGATCAAAAATTTGAAACGGAGAAAATCTATGAGTAACGATAATCTTCAACCCGTGGCCATACCGCTGGATATGAATTCGCAGAAAGAGTTCCTGGCGAAAATGCGAAAGCTCTTCATATACCGAAACTTCGACGAATACGCCCTTATGATAGGGTCCGCGTGCCTCGAGGAAAAAGAGATCCTGGAAAGGCGCGAATTCTTTCTCGACCTGGCGGGCGTTATCACAAGGCATCTGCGCATCATTCCGGGCCTCACTGAAAGCGGCCTGAATCTGGAATATCTGGCCGGAAACATGATCGAGACCAAAGACGAACTTCTCGCCGGAGCCGGCAGGCGGGTCATGGCCATCATCGACGAAATGCGCGACGTCGCGGCGATGTATAAGGAAAAAAAGATAGAGAACGCCGGAGCCGTGCTCATAAACGAGCCTTCCGGCGAATGCGCTGACCTCGAAAAATGCCTTGAAAAATGCCGCGACAACATCGGTTCCGTTTTTAACGAGGATATCGACGTCAACTGGAAATTTTCCGGGGAGCTCGACCTTCTATCGGCCATGATCGCGGAGATCGGTTCGGCCGGCAACGGCGACGGCGACGCGATACTTGAAAAATGGTACGGCCAGCCGGTCAAATTCGACGAGGTCGCGGCGTATTTCTTCAACAAATTCATATTTGAAACCCTCAACGCGCAGCAGTTCGAAATCGCGATGCGTTACTCGAAGATATGCATCGAGATCTTCGGCCCGGCGCCGGCTTTCTACGCATTCCAGGCTGAAGCGCAGTACCGTCTGAACAACTACGCCGAAGCGGTGGCGCTTATCGAAATATTGTCCGGGATGACCGAACTGACGCTGAGCATGAAGCATTTAAAAAGCCTGTGCCTTCTTCTCGGCGGCCGCGTGGAAGACTCGAGGAACGACCTTAAGAACCGGCTTATAGCCGACAATAAGGATGTTCTCGCGGCATATCTGCTCGGCAACATCCTGCTCGGACAGGCGCGCGTCGAAGACGCCATAAAAGCCTTCGCTTACGCCGTGAGTTTCGACCCGGAGAGCTTCGATATGATAGGCGCTCTGGCGCTGGCCTACCATGCCGCGTATCTTCCGGAACAGACGGAAATATGCCTTAAAAAACTTGAAACTATAAACGCCTCGGCCGCCAGAAACTTCAAGCTCGGCGTCGAGCTTTATATGAAATGCTCGGTTGAAGGCGCCTCGGCGTCCATAGACGGACAGGTGCTCGGCGATTGTCCGCTGAAGGTGCCTAAAATGACCGACGGAACGCACCTTCTTGAATGGAACCTTCCGGACGGAAAGAGTAAAAAAATGGAAACCGAACTTCGGGACGGATATATTCAAAAATTCAAATATATTGCGGATGAGAACAGGATAGACGAAGAAACAGGCCGTGAAGGAATGATAACGGTTTTTCGGGACGGAACCGAACATCCGCTTCCGGAAGTAATAAGCGAATATATCATCAAAGACCTCAGAGCGCTTCCAGTACCGTCCGTTGAAGAAATAATCAAAAATATATAACACGGAGTTGACCTTAACAAATGTGGACGCAGGAACTATATCAAAAAGCTCTGGATTTTGCCGCATTGGCGCACAAACAACAGACGGTGCCCGGAAAGCCCTATTCTTATGTAGTTCATCTGGCGAACGTCTCCATGGAGATAATGGGCGCCATAAAATCGTCGGGCGTTGAAAACCCTGACCTGGCTATCGCCTGCGCGCTGCTTCATGATACGCTTGAAGACACCGAAGTTACATACGCGGCTCTGGCGGACGAGTTCGGAAAGGATGTCGCCTCCGGGGTCCTTGCCCTGACCAAGAATAAGAAACTCGAAGGTTCCGCAAAAATGCTCGACAGCCTTGACCGCATAAAAAAAATGCCGAAAGAGATCGGAATAGTCAAACTCGCCGACAGGATAACCAACCTCCAGAAGCCCCCGGAACATTGGAAAAGCGAAAAGATCGCGGAATATCTGAAAGAAGCGGGCGTTATTTTTGACGAACTCTCTCACTGCGACGATTATCTGGCGAAAAGACTGGCCGGTAAAATAAAAGAATATTCAAAATATATAAGTTAGAAAGCTGCGATAAAAACAATGGAAGAAAAAAAGCGGCCGGGTATAATAACATCCGGCGAAACCTCGCTAGTGACCGCCGCGGCATCCGCGGATGTCGAAACCGTAAGCTCTCTTATCGAATCAGGAGCCGACGTCAATTCCATGGAAGGCGGCCGGACGGCTTTGATCGCCGCGGCGGCCGAATCGTATTTCGCGGAGAACCGTGAACAGTTCGCGCGCTACGTCGATATCATAAAACTTCTGACCGAAAACGGAGCCGACCCGAACATCCGCGATGAACAAGGAAACACGGCAGCAGATCACGCTTACCTTTCGAATGAAATAGAAGCGATTATAAAAAATAAATAAACTGAAATTTTTTTTATTTACTATATGTCCTTTATTATGGTAAAATTTGCCAAACGGAAGATTCCGCTTTAAAAACATTTATTTTGGAGTGAAAAGACAAATGGGGTTTAACAGAAGTTCAATAAATATTAACGCTTCAGGCGCAAGACTCAACAATCTCATGCGGGAAAGACTGAAGGAAGGCGCCGACAAGGAACTGATAGACGGCAGAATATGGGACTTATTCGGCGAGGAATGGGCAGTTATGTTCACCGACCTTTCGGGATTTTCGCGCGGCGTCGAAAAATTCGGAATAATCCATTTTCTTCAAACGATATATGAATCAGAAAGACTCCTTCTGCCGCTCATAGAGGATTATGACGGCGTGCTTTTAAAGGTCGAAGGCGACAGCCTTCTCGTGATTTTCCGAAACGTTAACAAAGCCGTCCGGTGCGCTTTAAATATGCAGAAAACCCTAAAAAAATATAATGAGATACAGACAGAAGAGGAAAAAATACTTCTGTGCGTCGGAATAGGCTTCGGCAGGGTCTTAAAGATAGGCGACGCGGACGTCTTCGGCGCTGAAGTGAACGCCGCGAGCAAACTCGGCGAAGATATGGCGAAGGCAAAAGAAATACTCGTCACGCAGGCCGTTCGCGACAATTTAACCGACAGCGCCGGACTTAAATTCGAAAAGATACCGAAATCGCCGCCGGGCGCTAAAACTGCCTATAAACTCATTTATGAACTTTGATCCGATCCGGCCGCGGCCTTTATAAAAAAGACAGGCCGGCGATCTTTGAACAAGATCCTGCATCTTGATAAAACCATCATAAAATAAAAGACTTTCCGAAATATTACTCGCTCGGAAAGTCTTTTATTTTTAGTCCTTAACGCTATTTCATGCCTGGATATTTGCGCTTTCGGCCGCAGGGCCCTTTTCGTCTTTTTTTCCAAAAAGCCACGCCGTAAAGTTCTTTATCTTATCGATATAATCATACAGCAGATGAAACAGCACCGGCACGACTATAAGCGTCAGAAGCGTAGCTATAAGAAGCCCCATGGCGACGGATACGGCCATCGAATACCACCAGAAAGAGGATTCGGAGCCGGTAGCCCATTCCATTTTCTTGAAATCAAAAGACAGCCCGGTTATCATCGGCACCAGGCCGAGAATGGAGGTTACGGCGGTCAGATAGACGGGCCTGAAACGGGTTTTACCGCCCGCGACGACGGCCTCCGTCAGCGAATACCCCCGCAGGATGAGCTGGTTTATATAATCCAGAAGCACGATGGCGTTATTCACGGCGGCGCCCGCGAGAGATATAACGCCTATACCGGTCATTATTATTCCGAAAGGAATGTCCGCGAGGCCGAGGCCGAGGAAGACTCCGCCCAGCGAGAGAACCACGGAAAACATTATTATCATGACCTGCACGATCGAGTTGAACTGCATGACAAGGACCATAAACACGAGAACGAGGGCCGTCAAAAACGCTTTTGAAAGAAAGTCCTGAGCGTCCTCCTGCTCCTGATTCTCGCCGGTGAATTTGATCGTGTACCCGGCGGGCAGATCGTGTTTTTTCAGAAGTTTTTCGGCAAACGCGCGCGCCACCGGGCCGGGAAGCTTATCCTGGTCGATCTTGGCTTTTACGGTAACCACTCGCTGATGGTTGATGCGCGAGATCGAGCCCATACCGCCCGTATAATGAAGCGTAACGATATCCGAAAGGGGTATTAGAAAACCGGCGGGCGAAGGAATAAAGAGTTTTTTGAAAACATCGACGTCCTGCCTGTATGATTTTTTCAGTTTCAAGACTATGTCATAATCCGAATCGCCTTCACGGTAGGTCGAAACGTTCCAGCCGTTAAAAGCCGTTTTTACTACGTTTCCGATCATGCCGACCGTGAGCCCGTAGATCCCGGCTTTTTTTCTGTCGACTATAACTTCGAAATTGGGCGTTCCCCTGACATAATTATCTTCGATATCATGGACATGCGGGATCTTGGTCAATACCTGTTTTACTTTAGCGGATATCATTCCAAGGACCGTGAAATCGTCGCCGGATATTTCTATGTTTATAGGTGCGCCGGTAGGCGGACCGTTCTGGTTCTCGCCGACGCTTATTGTGGCTCCGGCGATCCCGGAAAGTCTTTCTCTTATCCTGTTAAGCGTTACTTTGGTAGGTTCGACGCGGCCGTTGAAATCATGGAACTGTATGCCGATATGATTGGGCAGATTGTTTTCAAACCCGAACCCGCCGCCTTTCTGCGTCTGGGTGTTGAGTTTGGTGTATATGAATCTTATGTTCTGAAGATCGCTGACGATCTCTTCGCCCTCAATTGCTTCGCTTTTCTTGTAATGTTCAAACAGCTTTTTTTCAGCTTCTTTAAGAACCGGCGGCTTCCCGCCTTCGGTCCTGAATTTTTCGGGAATGTTGCTATATGAGACTATCCTTTTCTCGACCTCTGCCGCGACGTCTTTTAAGGAGTCCATATCAGTGCCTTCAGGCGGATCGATATTTATGAAGCACGTCATGGGGTCTATAACGGGGAAAAATTCGACCGGCCTTTCAATTCCGGTATGATAAAGCCAGAACATGAAAAACAGCACCAGCAGTAAAACCGATGAAAACAGCACAGAAAGCCTTGAATTCAATGCGCTTCTAAGCATATATTCATATGCGCGCATTATTATCCCGCCGCCCTGTAATGGCATTTCACCGGCTTTTAAGATCTCTTCCTCGTTCTGCGCCTGTTTGACGCCTTTCGGCACCCTCATAAAAATAGCGCAAAGAACCGGATTAACGGTAAGCGCGATCAGAAGCGACGAAGAAAGCGTGACTATAAGGGTCACCGGAAGATATTTCATGAATTCGCCCATTATGCCCGGCCAGTAAAGCATGGGGATAAAAGCCACGACGGTCGTAAGCGTCGAATTAAGGACCGGAATGGCGACCTCGGTGGTGGCGATTATGGCGGCTTCGATCTTTGGAACGCCCTGGTTCGTAAAGCGATATATGTTTTCAATAACGACTATGGCATTATCAACCAGCATTCCAAGCGCGAGTACCAGACTGAAGAGCGTCACCATGTTCAAAGTTATGCCCATGGTCTGAAGTATCGTGAAACTTAAAAGCATCGACAGCGGAACGGCGGTGCTTACGAGAAAAGCGTTGAGAAGCCCCATCGAGAACATAAGCACTATAACCACAAGAACGAACCCCGCGTAAATATTATTTTCAAGATCGTCGAGCATCATTCGCACGTCGCGGGATCTGTCCATAAGTTTCGTAAGTTTCAGGTTTTTTGGAAGCGTCTTTTTGCGTTCCTCTAAAAGAACGTTGGCCGCTTCAACTATCTGTATGATATTTTCTCCGACGCGCTTTTTAATATAGAGATTAACGGAATTTTTAAAATTGAATTTGGAGTCGGTCGTTACATCTTTATAAGAGTCCTTAATAGCGGCTATGTCGCTCAGATAAACGGGCGAACCTTTTATATTCGCGACGATCAGCCTTTTGAATTCGTCGATGGATTTAAATTCGCCCGGGACCCTTATCTGGTAACGGCCGTCGCCCATCGGTATATTTCCGCCGGACACGTTCTGGTTCTCGGACGATATGACGGTATAAAGCGTCGTGAACGGTATCGCGTATGCCGCGAGAAGGTCGGGATCGACCTCGATATGGATCTCACGCTCGCGCCCGCCGGCTATCTCGACCTCGAGAACGCCCTTTATTCCTTCGATATCGTCCTTGAGGTCCTCGGCGATCTCTTTGAGCTGCCGAAGGCTCATTTCACCCGAAAGAGCGAGAACGAGTATCGGCATTTCGGATATATTGACCTCAAAAACGCTCGGATCGTCCTCCAGATCGGACGGCAGGTCACGCTTGGCGGTATCCACCTTGTCCTTGACCCATCTGACGGCGTCCTCGATATTGGTGCCCGTGACGAATTCGACCGCGATAAGGCTCGACCCTTCGGCGGAAGTGGATTTAACGCTTTTAACGTTCTTCAAGCCCTTCAGTTTTTCCTCGATCTTTATAGTTACCGAGCTTTCAATATCCTTGGGCGCTATACCCCTGTAAGTGGTTGAAACGAAGACGAAAGGTATCTTTACGTCGGGCTCGCTCTCGCGCGGCAGCGTTATATAGGAAAAAGTGCCGAACGCTATTATGGTCAGCATAAAAACAATTATCGTGGTTCGGTTGCGGACCGAAAGTTCAACTATATTCATCGGTCCCTCCCTTAGTTAATTACCTTTATCTTTGAACCGCCGTAAACTGAACGCAGGCCTTTTTCGATAAGCCTGTCTCCGGCTTCCAGCCCGCGGACGACATGCACCGTTTTTGTCTGAAAAGATCCTATTTCTATGACCTTTTTAACCGCGCGGCCGTTTTTTTCGACGTAAGTATAATATTCGTCGTCTCCCGGAAGTATCAGAAATATCGGAAGCATAACGGCGTTGTCGTATATCTTTCTTATGACCTTCGCGCGCACTACCATTCCCGGAAGAAGCCGGCCGTCGTCATTTTTAACGTCGATGATAAGCGGATAGACCTTGGCGAGCTCATTCGACGAAAGAATTATGTTGCTTACCGTTCCAAAAAATTCGCGGTCCGAAAGCGAAGGCACGGTGAAATCTATTTTTGAAACGTTCCTCACGTAATTTATGTCGCTTTCCGGTATGCCGACGACGACCTTTACGCTTGAAATATCTATGACCTTCACGATGACCTGACCGTCCTTGACGTTCTCGCCTATCTCGGTGAGTTTCTGATCTATAAGCCCGTCGATCGGCGATTTTATCTCGCATCGTTCAAGCATAAGTTTCGCGCGGTCAAGAGCGGCAAGGCTGTTTTTATATGCCGCCTCGGCCTGATCGTTGCTCGCTGAAGTCGCGACCTTGCTCTCAAAAAGGTTCCGGGACCTTTCGTATTCTTTTTTCGCGAGGTTATAATTAGCTTCCGCGTTAGTTAAAGCTATCTGGTAATCGCGTTTATCGATGCGCGCGATCAGCTCGCCTTTTTTTATCGTCATGCCTTCCCTGACCGGGATCTCCAGTATCTGACCGCCCACCTGCGCCGGCACCTGAGTTTCAGTATAAGGTTTTATTATACCGGGAAGCTCTACGAAGTCTGAAAATTTTTCACCTTTTATTTCTCTGATCGTAACGTCAGTAAAAGGCTCTTCTTCTTTTTTCAGATTCGTCGCTCCCTTATTATCGGTTGCGATAAAATTGCATATTTCTTTTCCCGGTTCCACGACATCTCCCGGTTTCACGAAAACATTGTCGATCTTTCCGTAAGCCGGTGCCGTTACTATAACGGGCTTTCCAACGTTATTCGCCATCGATTTCTGCTGAACAAGTCCGTAAGCAATAAATATGACGAAGCAAAGAACTATCGGAAGCAGCCATAAAACCGTCCAGCCGGCTTTTCCCGATCTTTTTACAATAGACATACCATCAACCTCGCTATTATTTTAAAACATTCGTTCAAACACGAATATTTCATATTTTATTTTTATTCAAAAACCGCCCTGATCCTTCAAGTGAAATATGGCAAGCCTGACGGCTGCAGCGAATTTTGTCGTTAACGCGCGGTCCGGCCGTAAGACAATTCATAATTTCATATTGTTATTTGAAATCAGATCAAGCATATATATCAATAAAGCAGGTAATAATAATAGCATTTTTGATGTTATTTTGCAATTTTTTTTTGAACTTTTTTTGAGAACTCCCTTGTTTTAAATAATCTTGTTTTTTCAGCCCCAGCGGTCTTATTCAAAATTCCATGAATTTTATATTCATCGAACCGCCTTTTATATATATCGCGGCCAGAGCGAACGATATGTTATACCTTTTAAACGCGCTTCCTTCACCGTTGAGATACCACAGCGCCGTCCTTAATATCTTGTTTTTTTTTAGGCCGTTAACGCTTTCCTCGGGGTAACCGCACGAACCGGTCCTTCTCGTCTTGACCTCGACAAAATATACGCATGCTCCTTTTCTCGCTATTATGTCCACTTCACCGAACCGGTTCCTGAAATTTCTTTTCAATATTTCAAAACCTTCGTTTAAAAGATAATCCGACGCCTCATCCTCGCCGAAGCGGCCGAGAGATCTCCGGTCGAACTTCGCGAGTTCTTCGCCGGCAGGCTTAATTAAGTCCGGTTCTATATTGTATCGCTTCACAGACATCCTCCTTTCCTATGTGCTCTTTGCCGGCTATGTCGGCTATCGTTCTTGCCACCTTCAATATCTTATAATATGAGCGCATCGTAAGATCAAGCTTTTCAATAGCGTTTTGAAGCAGCATTTCAACTTTTGGCGATAACGCGCAATAGCGCTTTATTTCCTGCTGGCTCATATTTCCGTTGGCGTAAATCGCCGCGCCGCCTTGTTCCGAAACCCTGAACCTGATCTGCTGGATCCGCCGCGCCGCCATGACCCGGTCCGCTACGGCCGATGAACTCTCCGCGCTCCCCTGGCACAATATGTCGCGCCTTTCGACCCGGGCTATCTCGAGCTGGATATCGATCCTGTCGATCACAGGCCCGGATATCCTCGAGCGGTAACTTCTTAAAATCGAAGGCGCGCAGACGCATCTTATGCGCGTATCGCCCAGATAACCGCACGGACACGGATTGCACGCCGCCACGAGCATGAACCTTGCCGGGTAGGTATAGGTCGCGGCCGCCCTGGAGATCGTAACCGCCCCGTCGCTCAAAGGCTGTCTTAAAGCCTCTATCACGCTCTTTTTATACTGCGTGAACTCATCGAGAAATAAAACGCCGTTATGCGCAAGCGACACCTCGCCGGGCCTTGGTATCCTGGTCCCGCCTATCATGGCGGCCTCCGATATGCTGTGGTGCGGAGACCGAAAGGCCCTTTTTTCAATCAGCCTGCTGTCCGAGAGCATTCCGGCTATGGAATATATCTTTGAGACCTCGAGGCTTTCATCGAACGTCATCGCCGGGAGTATCCCCGGCAGGCACGAAGCCATCATGGTTTTACCGCTTCCCGGAACGCCGCGCATCATTATCGCGTGTCCTCCGGCGGCAGCGATCTCGAGAGCGCGTTTGGCATAGGACTGTCCGGCGACGTCCCGAAGATCGCATGGATTTTTCGCTGGATTTTCGACCGCTGCGGAATCACCTTTTTTTAAAACGTAGCCGCCGTTCGAAAAATATTCAACGATATCCGAAAGACTGTCGAAAACGAAAAACTCGAGACCTGCGACCATTTTAATTTCATTGTAATTGGCCGAAGGCGCTATGAGCTTCAGCCCCGCTTCACGCGCCAGCGCCGCTATCGGCAATATCCCGTTAAGCGGAAGTATTTTAGCGTTAAGCGATATCTCCCCGGCTATCAAATATTTCGACATATCATCGGCAGTATCTATCTGGCCCGACGCGATCAATATTCCGACCGCTATTGCCAGATCAAAAAAAGCCCGGTCTTTTTTCAGATGCGCCGGCGCTAAATTCACCGTTATCCGCTTCAGAGGATAATCATGGCCGCTATTATGGATAGCGCTTCTGACGCGTTCTTTCGACTCATTGGTGGCCGTGTCGGGAAGTCCGACGATGGTAAGTCCGGGCAGACCGTTGGAAAGATCTATCTCGACATCTACCGGATAAGCGTCTATGCCTAGAACTATAGCCGATCTCAAACATTTATACAAAACAAACTCCCCTTTATCGTTTATTATTTTAAATTACCGCTTCATGCCCAGATCTAAGCCAGGCCGATGGCTGTCCCGTACAGCGAACAAATCAAGCGATTTATAATTAACAGTAGCATCAAAAAGATGATATTAATCACAATGCATATTTCAAGAAAAATCTTGGTTTGTCGCTAAAAAATGTGATCTGAAAAGCGCTCCGATTAGTTATCACCCCGGCGGACAGCCTGACAAATTATTTTATAAGCAATTTAAATGCCGTAAAATTTCCGCTTCTTTAACGGCACGCGCGCAACGCCTCGCAAGCGATCCTTAAAACCTCACATTCCAAAGGACAATAAGCTAATTTAGAACTTATGATAAATATTTTCAATTTTGGCTTTTTCTTCTTTTGAACGGATTTATCACATAAGTCAATAACGCAGAGAGAGGAGTCAGACTGAGACTTTACTAAACAAGAAAAGCGTTTCAGAGAATTTTAAAAAGTGTTCTGATTATTAAAAACCCTTTGGTTTTCAAGGAACACGATGTTCCGGGTGTCGCCGAAGCCATGGAGGGTGAGAGGCGACCAAGGAACACGATGTTCCGGGTGTCGCCGAAGCCATGGAGGGTGAGAGGCGACCGGCTATTGGCTCTAAACTATAAATTTTTAATTATCAATTATTTACCCGCGCAAAATGAGAACTAACCATATTATTTTATGCCGTTCCCCGGTTCTCATTCCGAGACTTTCCTTCTCAATTCGATACGCCAAAAATCCATATCAGGATTATATTTTCGCGGAATAAATATCGGAAGGCCTTTATTGCAATGAGTTATCTCAATTTGATACGATCGTATCCCTGAGAGCGGCGGTCTTGTTTTTTTCACGCCGTTATGATAAAATTTCTTATCGGCCGCATATCCGGACCGAAGTCACGTTCTTAAACATTTAACAAAATAATAAGAGGTGTCCCGATGAGAATATTCAATATTCGTATTATATTTATGATCTGCGCGCTTATTTCCGTATTTTTCTTTCAGGCGCCGGAAGCTTCGGCATTCGAAGCCGAATTCAACGCGACGCCCGTGCGCGAGGTTTTGAAGATATTCTCGAAAGAACTTGAAATGAATATAATGCCCGACCCGAAGATCCTCGACATAAAGGTCAGCGCCTCGCTAAAAAACGTCGAGGCTGAAGACGCGCTCGATCTCATACTGAAAATGAACGGACTAACCTTCAGTCAGGAAACGGAGAACACCATAGCCGTTTTCAAAATATCCGACATTCCCAGATATAAGAAACTCAATACGCATCTTTTTAAACTCAGCGGCGCGGACCCGGATGAACTGGCCAAAACCCTTAAAATAATATATCCGAGGGTGGATTTCGTCGCGAATAAACAGCAGAATTCGATATTCGCGGCCGGATATTTTTCTGACGGAGATCTTTCCAGAATGCGTGATCGCATAACAGAAGCGGACCGACCCGCGCCCCTCGTCCGCGTAGGCTTCGAGATCATAAAGATCAACAATAACGACCTGGCGAGCGCTCTTGCTATCATAAAAAGCAATCCGTCATATTCGAGACAGACGGCGGATTTCGTTTTCGACGATATTAAAAGCCGCGGAAGGTCAGTAACAAAGGCCAATCTGACGCTCATGCCCGGAGCCGTATCGTCGATACAAAAAACGACGACGGTGCCGTTCACATTAAGAGACAGACACGGCCGCCCGGTCGGCGTCGCGGAGACAAGCGCCGGCGATATGGTCGCCGTCAGAGTGATCTCGGCCTCCGAAGATACGGTAACTCTTGAGTTCGCAATAGACACGACACAATTTCTGAACAGAGGCGGAAATGATCTTCCGCCTTCCAGCTCCGGCGAAAGAACCAGGTCGGTGATAACGGTCAAAAACGGCGAAAAGGTCATGGTCGGGGGCTTAGCGACCGGCGGGGTCAAAACGGCCGACACCGTAAGATTTGATACCGCGAAAAAAACCGTCGAATTTGGTGCGGTCACTGATAATTCAAACGATGATTATTACATGATATTGCAGGCCGACATAGAATGAACCGGAAAGGTCACACCAACTTCTTATATCTGCCATTTCCCGTGATACTTTTTTATCGTTTCAGCCATATAGCGCTTCAACTGTATTTCCATCAGTTCAAACGCTTGAACTAAAATCGTTTTGGCCGTCGCCAAACAAAGAAATGGAGTATGAAATGACGCCTGTCAAATGCCCCGGATGCCAAAAGCAAACGCCCGCCAACCGTGAAAATTGCGGCCATTGCGGCTACCGGATCCTCGTTATGCACTGCCCGGAATGTGAAGTGGTCAGGTCTAAAAATATCATTGAACACCGTCATGCGATAGACGAAATAAACAGAAGGCTCATAAATATCAAAATTTCTGAATACGACTCGAAGGTCCTTGCCGGTGAAAGAGACCGCTTTAAACAACAGCTTCAATTTTTAATGTCGGCGACGGCGGATTTTTATCCGGAAAATATTCAGAAATGTCCGGTATGCGGAACGAAACTGAAAAAAAGGCCATAAGGCAGGCTTTCTTTTTTAAAAACATATCAAAAAAATCCTTTTAAAAATTTCAGAATTATGATATAATTCTGCTGAAATTTTAACTGAAATGATCAAAATAAATCAAAGGAGCTCTTCTAAATGACGGAAGAAAAAAATATCGGCAAAATCGTTCAGGTAATCGGACCGACGCTCGACGTTGAATTCGGCGAAGACAACCTGCCCGAGATCTATAACGCAATAATCGTCCCGCACGAAACTCAAAATACGACGATCACGGCCGAGGTCGCATCGCACCTTGGAAACAATCAGGTCCGCTGCATCTCCATGCATTCGACCGACGGCCTGCGCCGCGGCATGAAAGCCATAAATACCGGCGGGCCAATATCGGTCCCGGTAGGCGAAAACACCCTTGGAAGGATCTTCAACCTTCTCGGCGAAGCGATAGACGAAGCCGGCGAAGTTAAAACGACCGAAAGAATGCCAATTCACAGGTCAGCCCCGACGCTTAAAGAACAGGGCACGACCGTTCAGATATTCGAAACCGGCCTTAAGGTCATCGATCTTCTCGCGCCTTACATGAAGGGCGGAAAGGTCGGATTGTTCGGAGGCGCCGGCGTCGGCAAAACCGTTCTTATTCAGGAACTTATCCACAACATAGCGAAGGAACACGGCGGTCTCTCGGTTTTCTGCGGGGTCGGCGAAAGAACGCGCGAAGGAAACGATCTGTGGCGTGAAATGAAGGAATCGGGCGTTATCTCGAAAATGTGCATGGTGTTCGGGCAGATGAACGAACCGCCCGGCGCGCGTCTTCGCGTAGCTCTCTCAGGCCTTACGATGGCCGAATATTTCCGCGATCAGAAAAACATGGACATGCTTTTATTCATAGATAACATATTCCGCTTCACGCAGGCCGGCTCTGAAGTTTCAGCGCTCCTCGGCCGTATGCCTTCAGCGGTCGGATACCAGCCGACGCTCGGAACGGAAATGGGCGATCTGCAGGAACGCATCACGTCCACCAAACAGGGCTCCATCACATCCGTTCAGGCCATTTACGTTCCAGCCGACGATTTAACGGATCCCGCACCCGCTACGGCGTTCTCGCATCTGGACGCGACCACGGTTTTATCGCGTCAGATCTCGGAACTTGGAATTTATCCCGCCGTCGATCCTCTCGCTTCGACCTCGAAACTTCTCGACCCGAACGTTATCGGTCTCGAGCACTACACGACCGCCCGTCAGGTACAGGCGATACTTCAAAAATATAAAGACCTCCACGATATCATCGCCATCCTCGGCATCGACGAGCTTTCAGACGACGACAAAAAGGTCGTAGCGCGCGCCAGAAGAATTCAAAAGTTCCTGTCGCAGCCGAACTTCGTCGCCGAACAGTTCACAGGCTTGAAGGGCAGATACGTAACCGTTAAAGACACGGTGCGTTCATTCCGCGAGATCGTCGAAGGCAAATATGACCATATCTCGGAGCAGTGTTTCTACATGTGCGGCTCGATAGACGACGTCATCGAGAACCACAAAAAACAAGAGGCTCAGAACAAATAATTTAACGGAGGTCACAAGTTATGCTTCCGAAGTATAAATTTGAAATAGTCACGATGGACGCTCTGGTTTACTCAAATTCCGATATCGAATCGGTAGTAATGCCGGCCGTAAAAGGTTATCTGGGTGTTTTACAGGGCCACATGCCTTACATCACCGAACTTAGTAAAGGCGTCGTGGCTATAAAAAAAGACGCCGGAGCCCTCAAAAATGACGCTGAATGGGATGTAGCCGGCGGTTTCGCCAAGATCCTCGGAAATTCGGTCACTATATTCGCCGACAAACTCGAGGAACGAAAAGTATCATAGCTGTTCAGCGGGACTGAAAATAAAACAACTCATATCAAAAAAGGGACTGTCCAAAAAGATGATTTTTGAAACAGTCCCTTTTTATTTGACGGCAAACAATTACGGGAAACACTGCCAACCGACGGATGGCGTAACCCGGCGATCGTTAATTTAATTACCGGGAATTTTTCAGTTTTTACTGCTGGTCGACCGCGGATGCGATCTTTGACTTCAACGCTCTTCCGTTTTTGTCGAACGCGACCACATAGTAAAAATATTGCCTTGACCGATCCACCGATCTGTCTTCAAAACTCGTGGAACCTTTTATTTCGCCTATTTTCTGGAATGAACCGACGGGTTCTTCTACAGCCCTGAAGATCTCATATCCTTCAGCGTTCTTAGAAGCGCTCCAGATGACCGAAATGGAGCTGCCTGAAAATTTAGCGGCTATCTTTGAAGGCGCCTGAAGAGTTTTCGACCGTCCCATCTGATAGCTCGTGACGGTTCCAGCATCTTTGGTATCAGGCGCCGGCTGCGACACCGGGGGTCCCTGAACTATTGTAATTGTCGGCGGATTTTCCCTGGGAACTATCACGACCTGAGGCTGGGGTGTGTAATAGGTCCTTGCCGCGACGATCTTCGAACGGCCGCCGCCGGTGCCGTCGCGATATTCGTTCTGGATAAGATACTAAGAAGTTACTCCGCCGACCACATTGCTATCGCTACATC
>CAZKCG010000059.1:0-29183 GCA_964551445.1 uncultured bacterium
CAGGAAAAACTAACAATAGTGTGTTCGGTGTGTCCACTTTTCCGGGGATAGCTCACATTATGCTTTAAACCGCTAATAAAAATCAATACAAACCATTCCATTGCACAAATAAAGTCACACTATGAGTTTTGATAGCGGGCCAGCCGATAAGAAGATCTACGATTGTAACGATGTTTTGTTGTACTTTTATATTGCGGAAAAGAAAGCCTCTCCTTTCTTATGGCATCTGCTGTACCGGCTCGTTTTAGCGATTACTTAACTCTAATCCGATGCAAATTATTCCAAAGACATGACTTATTCCAATATTTGTATTGTGATTAGAATAAGGTGTTTTATATTCCATTTCATTGGAATAAAAAAACTTTGCCGTAGTTTTTAAAATAAATTGTTGACTTTGAACCGATCTGGCTATAAAATATTTTATAAAACTGCTTAATATGAAGCGTATAGGTTGTGGCTGATGAGGATTCGCATAAATTTAGACGACACCCTGGTGAAAGAGGCTTTTGAATGTATCGGCGCTGCTACGAAGCAGGAACTGATCACAAACGCTTTAAAAGAATTTGTGGAAAATCACAGAAGAAAAAATTTACTTGATCTGGCCGGTAAAATTAAATTCGATGAAGCGCATGATCATAAAAACCCTCGTGCCGGCGGATCGTTAAATGAAATTTGGGATAATAAAAAGGACGCCGAATATGACAAATTGTGAATCCGGGGAATTTTTCGGCGCCGGTACGACCTCGAAATCAAGTATAAAGGACAATAATGTAAAAGAACTACTGGCTGATCTGGAATTCAGATTAATAGATCTGTTTAAAAGCGACCTGGAAAAGATAATTTTATTCGGATCATATGCTAATGGAAATTATAACAATGAATCCGATATTGACTTGATCGTATTAATAAAAAATACTGAATTAAATCTATTTGAAGATGAAATTGCCGATATTGTGGTTGATATGATCGGAAAATATTCGATTTATCCATCATTAATGTTAGAAAACAAAACTTTGTTTTATGAAATTGGCGACAGGGAAGCGCTTTATAAAAATATTATAAACGAAGGCATAGAATTGTTTGAGCGTGATAAAAGCCTGATTGAATTTATAGATCCAACGGAGGAAATATGAGTATATTGAAAAAACTCAGGATAAAAATATTAGAAGATAAAAAAGTTTTAGAGTATTACTATAACTTACCGCGTTTAGATGTTGTTGTTAAAACAATAAATTCGGGAAAAAGATCTGTTTCATTCAAAAATGACACCTTCGCCCCCTGTGCGCAAAGGTATGTTGATGTTTAGCGGTCGCAAACATTAATAAGAGATATTTAATTAACACAAGCGTGTCCTAAACAATAACAAGGGTTGCGCGCTGATTTTTTGTTCCTCTTGAAAAACCATACGCGATATGCTACAATTTTATAAAATTCATTTTTCCCGGAGGCCGCTCATGCCTGAAACAATTATTTCAATATCAAAAGATAAGAAATTCCCTGAAAATAATGTTGTGAACCGAAAAAATAGAACCATTTCAAATTTGAATACAGCCTTTACGATCAATAACAACTCTGAAGGAATATCGCTCGCGGAAGAATTTGAGTCGCTTCGAATATTAAACGACGCGTTGCTTGTAAAAAAATTAAGGAGCGGCAGCAAGGATGTCCGGAAAATGAATGGCAAATTTGCCGCCGCGCGGAGGATCCTATGAAAAAAGACAAAATTGTGGACAAAATAAAAAAAATATCCGAAAAAAAGCTTGAAAAATGCGGTTTGCGTTTCGGGTTATATTTATAAAGTTGTTTATGTCGTTCACTATATTTTCGCGATGCCCGGCCCCGTGTTAAAATTTATTCGATGATCTTAACGCTGAATAAAAAAATCTTCAAACCGGCTCCCCCTTGTAAAATTCGGCCCACGGGCGTTTCAGCTTCACCATGGCGTTCAAAAGCAGCAGCAGTTTATGCGCGCAGGCGGTCATGGCCACTTTCGCCGGCTTGCCCTTTTCGCGCAATTTATCATAGAACCGTTTGATCAGCGGATTTTTCTGCATCGCCGAGAGAACGGACATGTAAAGCGCGCCCCGGATATTTTGTCGCCCGCCCCTGATGTGCCTTTTGCCGGTTATTTTTCCGGAGTCGTTCGCTATCGGCGCAAGCCCCGCTAATTTTGATATTTGCCTGCGCCCGATACACCCGATCTCCGGGCACTCGGCTATGACCGACACGGCTGTCACAAACCCGACGTTAGGCGCAGTGGTCAAAAGTTCGTATTTTTCTTTCGCCGCCGTGTTTGAATTTATCATCCGCTTTATTTTGACGTCTAATTTGACGATGAATTTTTTAAACTTAGCGATGAAGCTTTTGATGCATTTTATGAGAGGCTTGTCGAGCAGGCGTTTTAAACGGTTCTCGTGCCGCAGTTTTTCGATCATCATCGCGCCTCTTAGCCTGATATTTTCCTTTAATTTTATTATAAAGGGGTCAAGGAAATTCAGTGACGGCTGAATATTTAATTGTTCCGCCGCCAGCGCGATCGTTAAAGCGTCGATGCTGTCAGTTTTCTCGATGATGCCCATCGCGCGGTTGAAATTTTTAAGTTTGGCGGGATTTTCTATCCTGAATGGTATAGCGGCTTTTTGAAGAGCCAGCGCGATCCGGATTTCGCATTTCCCGCTGGCCTCCATTAAAACCAGTCTTGATTTAAGGGGTTTGATGGACGCGATAAATTTCCTGCGGCCGGAAACGGTATTTTCGAACGTGTATATTGTTTTGGCGGCGCTGGTTATCGCGACGTCGAACTTGTCTTCGGCGACATCGATGCCGATGACCGGGTTCACATATTTTTTTGCGGTGACCAGGGCGGAACTTCTCATATAAGCCTCCATGCGTGAGTTTGAAAGATAAATGTCCGGATCGCGGAGCGTAGAAGCCTTAATGTGAGCTCCGGGTTAGTGAATATAGGTCCGTGAATGCGGCTCATCATGTTAGCCGTTAATAATCATATAACCCTCGCGTAACGCGTGCACGCATTCACGATTTTATTATCATTTTTCAGCGCCTAAGATTATGATAAATCGGCGTAATTGTCAAGATGAAAAACGAGACATTTTTTATACGGTCTCCTTAAAAAATATGAAAGAACCGGTTAAAATACAGCGAGCATCTTTTCAGGACTTATACGATAATTTAATCCGTTACGAATATAAAACGAGACGATTTTAAAAAGCCAGCCGCCGTTACAGTGGCGCGTATCTCTTTATAATATGGCCTTTTACCGGACAAATTTGACAAAGCACAGTTCTTACATATATAATACCGGCTAAAAAAATTTTCAGGAGCTGAAATGAAAAATACATAATGATCGCGATATATATCATACTGGTTTTAAGCCGCAATTATAATTGTGCCGCCGGCCCGTTTCACGGCGCCGATGTAAACGCCAGAAATTATGCCGGGTTCAATATTGATCCCGGTGAGGGGTTCCGGTCATGAAATTCATCACGCGGAATGGAATAAGGTAATTAAAGCGATGATCGAAAATACGTCAAACAAATAAAAATCAAAGTCTGGTTTGTGATCATCTTTATAAACATGGAGGAGCATGTAAGAGTGCCGGGTAAAATAAAAAAAGCCATGATCGTTATAAGCGCATTATTGATCGCCGCGCATTTCCTGCGGGCCGGGTCATACTTTTTAATCCTGATCGCCGTTTTATCTCCGGTATTACTGCTGATTAAAAGTTCCGCCGCCGTCCGTCCGGAAACCGCTGAGAATAATGAAAAAAACGATCGAAATATCAGTGTATGAAAAACGGGGAGATCGAATAAATGAAGATAAGAAAAGAATATACCTGCCCGCTGGAGATCGTTCACGATATCCTTAAAGGAAAATGGAAGATGGTCATCATCTGGCAGCTGAAATATCGCGTAAGAGCTTCGCTTAGGCAGCTTGAGCAGGACATTAAAGGAATAAGCCAGAAGATGCTGCTTGAGCAGTTAAAAGAACTGAAGGAATTCGGGTTAATAGATAAAAAAAATTATGAAGGTTATCCGCTCAGGGTCGAATATTTTCTGACGGAAGATAAAGGCCGAAAGATCATAAAAGCCCTCGAGATAATGCAGACGGTCGGTCGGGAATATCTCAGCGAAGGCGCGTTTTCGAAGGCGCCGCATAAAAAAACGCCCGGCGGAGAGTAAATCAATAAAATCGAATATTGCGTAAATTATTGATACCGACGAAAAAGTGGGTAATTTACAAATCGCGTCTTTAGTGTTAATATTTGAGCATCAGTAGTTAAACGCAAGATCGGCGTTGAAAAAAACGCGACAACAAGGGAATAAAGCAATATCGAGGAGTGGAACAGTAATGAAAAAAATTATTTTTGCGGTAGTTACGGCTCTGACGTTATCCGCCGGGTCTGGTATGGCGGCTGACGCTTCAGGCGCGGAAACGAGAAAGGAAGATGAAAAAAAGACGAAGATCCAGCTTGTCAGAAACGCCACGATGAAAATAACCTACGCCGGAAAAACGATCCTCGCCGATCCCATGCTCTCGCCGAAAGGCGCTATGGACCCGTTCGCGGGTATCGCCCGGAATCCGACCGTAGAGCTTCCGATGGGAACGGCCGAGATATTGACGGGAGTCGACGGAGTGCTTGTGACGCACAGCCATCCGGATCATTTCGATAAAACCGCCGGCGATATAATTTCGAAAGAGGTCCCGGTGATCTGCCAGCCCGAAGACGAAGTAAAAAGAAAAAAAGAGGGATTTAAAACGGTTATTTCCGTCGGCGCGTCTCAGACATGGAACGGCATTACGCTCACCAGGACGGGCGGCCGCCACGGCAGCGGCAAGATACTTGAAATGATGGGCACGGTGTCGGGATTCGTCCTTCAGGCAGCCGGCGAGCCGACGGTATATTGGATAGGCGACAGCATCTGGTGCGAAGAGGTCGAAAGCGCCATAAAAAAATATGATCCTGACATAATAATCACGCACTCCGGCGGAGCTAAGATCCCTGGATTCGATCCGATACTAATGGACGCCGCTCAGACAATCGGCGTGGTCAAAGCGTCCTCGAAAGCCAAGGTCGTGGCTATACACATGGAAGCGCTGGACCACTGCGTCGTTACGCGCGATAGCCTCCGCCGGATGGCGGATAAAGAGGGGATACCGGCTTTGCGGCTGATCATACCCAATGACGGAGAAACTATTTCATTTTAACGGCTTTATGGAACCGGCTTTATGATGTCCCGGTAAAGTCCGTCGCGCGTTATAATGCAGGGAAGGAAAAAGATGGAGAAGCTCAAAAAACATATTTACCGGATCGAATAGTGGCGGCAAAATGCTTTCTATAAAAGATCTGAAGGAAAGAGCGAAAAAATTAAAAGCCGAGCTTCGGGCCGTGTATTACGCTTATCATCATCCGGCGGTCGGCTTTTTTCCAAAACTTATCATTGCGCTGGCGCTGGCATACGCGCTGAGCCCCATAGATCTCATACCCGATTTTATACCGGTGATAGGGCTTTTGGATGATATCGTCATAGTGCCCGCCCTGATAATGCTTGCGATAAAATTCATTCCGGAAGAAGTTATGCGAAATTGCCGCCGGAAAGCCGAAGAAGAACCGGTGGCCCTTGGAAAGAACTGGTTAGCGGCCGTCTTTTTTGTCGCGGCATGGATATTCGCGCTCTATATTTCGGTGAAATATATCGCTGCTTTAATTGCCTGATCTGAAATGCGCGGAAGAAATTAAACCGGCGCTGAATTTGCAGTTTGAAAAAACAGAGCCGCCAGAGCTAAGCTGAAGAGATTCCTCCGAATTAAAAAAATAAATTGCGAATATTCAATTGAATATCAACAGGTGATTTTACGCTTTGGCAAAGCCCGTGGCGCGGGCGAGGATAAATAAATATTTGTGAAAATTTTAGAAATGGCAGCGGTAGTAGTGCCGCGCACCTGAAAATTTGATCGCGGGGATCTCTTTTTTGCAGATATCCTGAGCTTTGACGCAGCGGTCGCAGAATTTGCAGCCTTCCGCCTTTGAGAAGATAGAAGGTACGTTTCCGGCTATAACGTGAAGTTTGTCCTTGTGCTGGACGAATTCGGGAAGGGCCTGCATGAGCCCGACGGTGTAAGGATTTCTGGGACCGGCGAAAACTTCGGCGGCGCTTCCGTGCTCGAATATCGAGCCGCGGTACATGACATAGACCTCGTCGCAGATATTGGCCACGACGCCCAGATCATGGGTTATTAAAACTATCGAGGAATTATATTTGTCGCGTATTTTGTACAGAAGATGAAGTATCTGTTCGGAGATGGTTATGTCCAGAGCCGTCGTCGGTTCGTCCGCGATTATAAGATCGGGATTATTGGCCACCGCTATGGCGATAACGACCCTCTGGCGCATGCCGCCTGAGAGCTGGTGAGGATAAAGGTCGTGCACGGAAGACGGGTCGGGCATTCCTACATCGGCGAGTATCTCGAGGGTTTTTTGGCGGACGGCGGACGCTGAGAGGGAGTGGTCCTGATTTTTTATCGTTTCACCTACCTGAGAACCTATCGGATAAATTGGATTCAGCGAAGACATCGGTTCCTGGAATATCATTGAAATTCTGTTGCCGCGGTATTTTTTCATTCCGTGGTAGTTGAGGTCCAAAAGATCCACCGACCGTGAATTATCCGGATCGTTGAAAAGTATCTTTCCGGAAGTTATTTCGGCTCCGCGTTCAGGAAGAAGGCCGATGATGGTGCTGCCAAGGACCGTTTTTCCACAGCCGCTCTCGCCGACCAGGCCGATGATCTTTCCCTTCGGGATATCAAGGCTTATATTATCAAGCGCTATGCCGGTTTTGGGGCCTTTATGAAATTTGACCGAAAGATCGCGCACTTCGAGGATATTTTCGAAATCCGCGGTCTTATTTATCGTTTCGTTCAATGGCATTGTTTTTTGAGCAGTTCCCGTCATTGTCATGTTCGCCGTCTTACTCCTCGAGGTCCCATTTTTCTATGTTGTGTAAAATTCCAAGCGGGGAAAGTTTCTGTATCTTAACTCTTTTCGATACCGCATATAACGTATCGGCAATATATAAAAATGTATAAGGCTGTTCGTTCATTATGGTGCGGTGCACCTGCTGGTATTTGGGTTTTCGCTCTTGCTGATCGAGCGTCTGTTTCGCCTCGTCTAAAAGCCTGTCCACTTCGGGATTGGAGTATGATATGGAATTGAGCCCGTATTTTCCGTTCTTCGGGTCGGGTATCTGCGATGAATGCCATACGTTCGAGATGTCGGGATCGCATGCGAGGGCCCACGTCAAAATGAAGGCGTCAAAGGTTTTGTTGTCGAGCGATTTGATGAGTTCGCTCCAGGCGAGGGTCTTTATATTGACCTTTATGCCGATCCGCTTTAATTCCGAGGCGATGAAACTGGCGCAAAGTTCGCGGTCTTTATTGCCGGCGCTTATGAAAAGCGAGAACTCGAATCTGACGACCTCGGTAGTATCGTCATAGCCGAAGAACGATCTGACGGGGAAATTCTTTTCAAGTATCTGTTCGTTTTTATTCATCGTCCAGCCGGAACTTTTGAGCATTTCTTCCGATTTGATAATATCGGCGGCAAGATTGTCCACCTTCGGATCGCATGCCCAGGACGATGACTGGAACGGGCCTTTGCAGATCTGGCCATGGTTGTAGAGCGTTTTTTCGATCAGGGTGTTCTTGTCTATGGCGTATCCGAGAGCTACACGGACATTTTCGTCGGCGAAAAGCCTGTTCTTGAGGTTCCATCCGATGTAGCTGTATTCGAGTTCAGGTATCTTTATTCTGGCGAAGCGTTTTTCGAATTCGGAATCCTGGGTGAATTTAACGAACTGGTCCGATTTAAGCTGCATGACATCGACGTTACCCTGTAAAAGTTCGAGAAACATTATTGATTCATTGGGGATGGTTCTGAAAATGAGCCTTTTTATGTCGGGCTTTTTTTCGAAATAGTTCTCGTTGCAGTCGAGGATTATATAGTCGTCAAAAGATCTTTCAACGAATTTGAAGGGACCCGTGCCGATAGGGTTCATATTGAAGCGTGAGTTGGTTATATCCTGGCCCGCGAGCCTGTGCTTCGGGACTATCGGGATCTGAAGGGTGTCGTAAATTTTAGGCGTGGTGTAAGAAAATACGACGAAAAGATTTTCCGCGTCGATCTTTTCGATCTTTTCGATCGATGAGATGTTATATATGTCATAGGCTGGTATTTTCTTTGATTGCTGGGTGACGGTAAAGGTGAATATGACGTCGTCCGCGGTAAAGGGAAGGCCGTCATGCCATTTAACCCCGCTTTTAAGCTTTATCCTGACGACGGGTTTATATTCGGATCTTTTAAGTTTCGCCGGAAGCATGGTCTCTATTTTTTTGCATAAGATGGTGTTGAGCGTGTTGATGTTGACTGTCAGAGAATCCTGGCCGGTCTTTTCGACCCTGAAGCGGATCTTTTTTGCGTCGGCGTCGTTTAAAACGCCAGCGAATGGGTTCGAAGCGAGTATGAGGCCGTCAAGAAAGGACTGGACGGTCTTTACATAGGCCGCGTCAACTTCGGCCGTTTCGATTGTAAGGCATAGGTTGAGGCTGATCTCATAGTTATCCGCGAGCGCCGTCGTTACGCGCAGGTTCTCGTCGTATCTGAAAAGGCCGTTGAATATGCGGTTATAAACGCGCGACGAAGCGGCGTCGGAAGCGAGCAGCGGATTGAGCGAGACCACATCGCTTTTTTGAGCTACGACGACCGCGCCGGAGTTTTCGTTACCGCCGGACACGGCTGGAAGCGAGGAGAAATGAACAAGGCCGGCCGCAAATAAAAAAGCCGCCGCCAGAAGAAAAACTTTTATACGCGTAATTTTCATCTTTATCACCTGAGTCTTTAATTTTAAATTTGAAACGCGCCTATTATACACGAATTATGAGTTTTAAGTCAACAAGATTAATTTCGGACCGGATTAATTATTAATCGTTTACGGCAAGGTGAATCCGTTGCGGATGGCAGTGAGAAAGGCCGTTGGAAAAGTTTCGGATCATTGTTTGACGCGGCCGCCGTTTTTATGGCTGAAAGACGTCGCGATATATTAGTCTTTATGGGAAGCCCGTACACTCACAAAAATATTTTTTCGTCATTATGGATTGTTTTTATTATAAGCGCGACCGATCGCGAGTGGTTTTAGAAAATCGTTCAACGCCAGGGGAAAATGGCGGGTTGGCCATAACGGTGTGAAATGACCAGGCGCGATCTCAGATCTGGCCGTTGGAACTCATGTAATCCTTGAGTTCCTCGATATATTTAAGCCCCTGCTTGATCTTTTCGGAATCGGTCTCGTATGAGATATAAGCGCTCCACGTCGCGACGGCCATTTCCAAAAGGCCTCTGCGTTCGAGCGTTATGGCGAGGTTATAATAAGCGGCTTTGAGATAGGGGTCTATCTTTATGGCTTTTTTATACATTTCAATGGCGCGGGAATATTCGCCTTCCTGCGAATAGATGTAGCCGAGGTTATAGAAGGCGGGAGCATAGTTAGGCGCCATCTTTATGACCTTTTTGAATTCCAGGACGGCTTTTTTTATCTCGCCGCGCCTGTAATAGATAATGGCGAGTCTGTTATTCTTCTCGGATTCCGAGAACGGCCTCGAATTCTGCGAGAACATGCTGTAATAAAAAAGCACCTTTTTAACGTAGTTCTGGGTTTCCTTGATGTTGGGGATACGGCGCCCGGCCTTCATGACCGTCGTCGGGCCGGCGTTATAGGCCGCTATGGCGAGCTCGGTGCTTTTGAAGGTGTTCAACATCTGGCGGAAATATTTCGTTCCGCCCATTATGTTATCCGCCGGATCAAAAGGGTTTTTCACGCCCATGAGTTTGGCCGTTCCGGGCATAAGCTGCATCAGGCCTTGTGCGCCGGCGTGAGAAGTGCAGGCGGGGTTGAAGTCGGATTCGGCTTTTATTATGGCTTTCACCATGTTGTAGGGAAGGTTGTTCAAATTGGCGTGCTGCGTGATAATATTTGAGAATTTAGAATCGTCGACCTCGTAAAACTTTGAGGCGGCGATCTTTTTTTTAATATTGGATGAACTTTTAATTGTGGACGCGGTTTTGGAGATATTCTGCGCGGGAGACGGGAGGGCGGCGGATGCGGCTCCGGCGTCGTCGGAGATGGCGAGCTGCTCCTTCATGGAAGGCACTATGACCTTGTAGCCTTTATGCGGCGGGGTATCGGTTATGTGAACGCGGCCATTCTCGTCCTGAAAATAATAGACGGCGGCGGATGCGGTCCCGGGGGCCATTATGGAAATAGAAAGCGCCGCGGCATAAACGCATGTTCTTATGCCTGTAAAAATATTCGCATGTTTCGTGTCTTTTATACGCATGTTATTTTTTTCGGCATAATCATTCGCGGTATTATACTAAAATGAAATTTATTTTTACTGTGAAAAAATATGTCAAAAGTTATTTTAAGGATGTTTACATCAACATCCCGCCGCGTATCCTTATGGCCATGCGATATCTCCCGGCAAGGACAAGGCGGCGTTTCAGGCTCATACAAGTATATTTTTTTGGGTTTAAAAAAAGCGGACCGATTTTCATTGACATTAAAATCCGTTTTCATTATAATACATTCATCACAATAAAAAACAAACGGATTTATTTCGTCAGGTATCGAATTTATGGAAAACACTTTAAACTACATACCGCTGCTCGTCAATCTGGCCGTCGCCGCGTCGGTCGGGTTCGGCATGCTGGCCGTCGACTGGCTCTTCGGGCCTAAACGGCCGTCGAAGAACAAGGGGACGCCTTATGAGTGCGGGTTCAACTACGATCAGCCCGATAATTTCGGTGACAGGATCTTCGTCCGATTTATCGTTATCGCGATGATATTCATACTATTCGATGTTGAAACCATATTTTTATATCCGTGGGCCGTGTTATTTAAACAACTCGGATTTTTAGGATTCTTTGAAATGTTCATATTTGCGGCCGTGCTTTTATTCGGCCTTTATTACATCGTCAGAAAAGGAGCGTTCGAATGGGATTAGAAACTACTTTCGGCGATTCCATAATAACGACGAAGATAAGCGAGATCGTCGGATGGGCCAGAAAATATGCCCTTTATCCGATGCCCTTCGGCACCGCGTGCTGCGCGATCGAATATATGGCGAGCGTCGGCGCGCATTATGACGCGTCCAGATTCGGCGCCGAAATTGTGCGGTTCTCGCCGAGACAGGCCGATCTTCTTATAGTCGCCGGCACCGTTTCACATAAGCTAGCGCCGATACTGAAAAATATTTACGACCAGATGCTCGAGCCCAAATGGGTCATCTCCATGGGCGCGTGCGCTTCAACTGGCGGTTTTTATAATAATTACGCGACCGTCCAGGGCATAGACACGATAATCCCCGTCGACGTATATATCCCCGGATGCCCGCCGAGGCCCGAAGCGGTCATTGGCGCGATAATAAAGGTCATGGAAAAGATCGAGAAAGAAACCGTTTTAAAATTCGACGATCCTGATAGTTAAGGCGGTGCCGCGTGGCACAAAAAAGCTCAACAAAAAGAAGAAACGGAAAATAAATATTTTAACCTGATAAAAACAAATGGAATTTTGAAATTAAAAATATGAGAAATTTAAAAGAGATCGAAACAAAATTGAATCAAAAGTTTCCTGGCGCGGGCCTTCTTTTCTGGGAAGATACTGCGCGGAATTTTATTTATGTTCCGCGTGAAAAAGTTTACGCGGCGGTAGAATTTATGAAGAACGAGCTTGAATTCGATATGCTCATGGACCTCTTCGGCGTGGATTATCTGAACTATCCGGTCGAACTGCCCGATAAGAACCGGTTCGAGATAGTGACATATCTTTACTCGGTAAAACACAACGACCGAATATTCATAAAATCTTATTATCCAGAGGACGCGCCGGAAGCCGACTCGCTCGCCGCTCTTTATAAGGGCGCAGGATGGTTCGAGCGCGAGGCTTTCGATATGTACGGAATAAGCTTCAAAGGCCATCCGGACCTTCGCAGAATACTCATGTATGAAGGTTTTGTGGGATATCCGCTCAGAAAAGATTATAATATTAAAAAGCGCCAGCCGATAATCGGCCCGCTCAATTAAAATTCGGAAGGCGTCGAAATGGCGAATTTGAGATTCTCGGAACAGACCCTGAAAAGGGTCGAAAAGATACAGGGGCATTACCCGAATAAAGAAGCGTCGCTTTTAATGGTGCTTCATCTGGCCAACGATGAATTCGGCTTTTTAAGCGACGAGGTTTACCGCTATGTTTCCGAATTGACCGGGGTTCCCAAGAGCAAGGTCTATTCGGTGGCGACCTTTTATTCGATGTACAATCAAAAGCCGGTCGGAAAGTATCATATTCAGGTATGCAAAAATATTTCGTGTATGATAACCGGCTCCGACGACCTGCTCGAACATATCAAAAACAGGCTTAAAATAAATACGGGCGAGACGACGGAAGATAAAAAATTCACGCTTTCGACCGTGGAATGTCTCGGATGCTGTAATGTCGCGCCGGTAATGATGATCAATAAAGAATTTCATGAAAACCTCACCGTTGAAAAGATCGACGCCATAATCGACGGACTGGCTTCTAAATGTTAGTGAAGAGTGTATAGTGAAAAGTGAAGAGTTTCGGATCAGCTCGCTTCGCGAGCTTTTATAAATAAAGATAGAATTTGAGAACCTGTTCTAATTATCAAAAATCCCTTACAAAATGAGAAGGAACCTGAAAGTGATCGATAATATGCGCACTCCATTCATTAAGGGCGAAAAGGTCTCGCTCGCGCCGCTCGCGGCCGAAGACGCGAAAACATGTTACGAATGGTTCGTGGACCCCGAAATAAGGCGGTTCGTTTCCTCGCACACGCTTCCGAATACTTTTGAAAAATCGAAGAATTTTATAGAAGAGATGAACGTTTCGACGAGCGACGTTCTGCTCGGCATTTTTACCAGGCCGGAAGGCGAATATATCGGAAATATCGCGCTTCACGGCATCGACAGGGATAATATGAATGCCTTTTTCGGCATCGTCATAGGTCTTTCGAAATATCACGGAAAAGGCATTGGAACGGAAGCGGTGAGGATGCTGCTTGAATATGCGTTCAGAGATCTCGGGCTTAACATGGTGTTTTTGAACGTATTCGCCGATAACGCCCGCGCCATAAGATCGTATGAAAAACTCGGATTTAAAAAATGCGGAACGCTTCCGCAGGGGTTCCGCCGCGAGGGCGAATTCGTCGATTGCACGATAATGGCGATTCTGGCTTCTGAATTCAAATTTAAATAAATATCCGTTTTATATGGGAGCGGCAGGTTCTCTGTTTTTTTATCAACTGTATCGTATCAGTGAATATTGTATGGTGAAAGTGAATAGCCGGGGAAGCCGGTATTTGTGAACGGCAAAGATCCCTTCGGTTATCCGTCTTCTTCACTTTGAATTCTCAACTTATATCGGGGTGAACTTATGAAGGTAGTAGTTCTGGGTGGAAGCCGCCTTGTCGGCGCGTCTCTTGTTCCGGCGATCCTGAAAAATTTCAGCAACGCCGAAGTGCATGTTGTCAACCGCGGGGTAACTCCGCCTGCCATTGATTTCGTAGAAAAGTATCCGGGCCGCGTTTTTCATCATATCGCCGACCGTTCGTCGCCGCTTAATTTCCGCGACTCTCTCGAGGGCGTAGCGGCGAAGAATGTCGACGTGGTCATCGATCTGTCTTGTTATACCAAGGATGAACTGACTCCGGCTATCCGTGCTTTTTCAAAACGCGTCAAACAATATATTTTCATTTCCACCTGTTCCGTTTACGGTGATCTTCAATTCGTGCCCGCTACCGAAGAACACCCGCTTGACACTTCAGAACATAACAGCATGTACGGACGCGAAAAAATAAAATGCGAAAAGGAATTATTATATTCGGCCAAAACCGGCGATTTCAAGGTAACGATATTCCGCCCGACATATATTTACGGGCCGCATGATCAAACTCTCAGGATGTTCTATCTGCTCGACCGTATCTGTAAAGACGTTCCCATATTCATTCCTTCCGAAGGAAACGATCCGCTCTTTAACGCCATATTCGTTAAAGATCTGGCCGAACAGGTATGCCGCGCGATGCTCAACGAAAAATTCTATAACGAAACATTCAACGCCGCTTCCAACGACTCGCTTCATTTTTCGGAACTTTTGAATACTATTGGAGAATGTCTCGAAAAATCAGAGGTGAAAATAGTTTACGTTTCGAAAGAAGAATTTAAAAAAGTCACGGGCGGGCTTTCATTCCCTTATTCGTGGTATCATACGGCTTATGACTGCGCCAAGATGAAGGCGGCCATCGGCGAAGAAGTTTTTCCGTTCACGCCTTACAAGGATGCTTTATCCGAGACGATAAAATGGCACAGGTCGAGGAATGAACTTCCTTCGACCAATAATTTTTCCGGTGAAAAAAAGTATTTTACGGAAAAAATAACGAAAGCGGCCAAAGCCGGATCTTAGAAATTTGGGTTTTTCAGTTAAATATTATCGGAAAATGAAAATAACGGGCGCCCTGACCATTTTATAAGGGCTCCTGTTATTTTTTATTAACATGGCAAAAAAATCGTCAGTTGAATAGAGCTTTAAAGCTTTATTTTCTAAAGATAACGGGTTAATTTTTTATCACGGCATAAGACGCCGGTCAATAATAAATTCCAGTTCGACTTGACACGGCTTATCCTGTTTTGTATAATTGATGTATGACGGAAAAATTTAGCGTTGAATGGAGATATTAATGCATATAAAAAGAGAGTTCTTGCGAATAAATTCAATGGTTCTCATCGCTTTTTACATTGCGGTCATAATATTTGGCGATCTCGCGGTATCTTTCGCTCAGAGTTCCGACGCGGTTAGATCCGGCCGCATAGTTGACGGCGAAACGGCCGCTCCGAAACGAATCAGCGACGCGCCGGCGCCTCAAACATCTAAAACGGCCGCCGCGGCTTCAACGGGCGCATCGACCAGCGAAACTCTTATAGATAAAGCATTGAAGACAGTTACCGCTCCTAAGTTTATCGGCGGCAACGCTGGCTCAGGCGCGGCAGGCCTTGCCGGAGACGTCGCGGGAAAAGTGCTTGTAAAAGGCGCTACAAAAGCATTCACGGGCGCCGGAACAAAGATCGCCGCTAAGGCCGGAACAAAAGTGGCGCTTAAAACCGCATCGAAAGTATTATTAAAAACAGCCAGTCTGGCTTCATACGCCGTTCCCGGCGTAGGTCCGGTCCTTGGAAGTTTCGTGTCTGAAATATTCAGTAACGTCGGCGAAGCTACTATCGGAAGCGTAGCCGAAGATATCGGCGCCAAAAAGACGCCGTCATTCAAGAAAGCCATCGCTTCTATCGACTGGTCGATGGTCATGGTCAAATCCGTCGGCGGCGTTCTGGGTTCTATCGCCCTTACGGCGCTCTGCCCGCCCCTGGGGATCGTCGCAGTGATAGGCGGTTCTATGATAGGCGCCTTCGGCGCCGAACTTTTGATGAAAGGCTTCAGAAAACTTACCGCTCCTAAAGACGATAAGAAAAATGCCGCGGGAAGACAGGGGTTGCCGGCTTCCGGGCTGTCATCTGACGGAACAGTGAATGAGTCTTCGTATAAACCGCCCACCGCTGATTCGGGCTTAAATAGCTGTTTATCGACTGCTGACGGTTCCGTCTCAACTGACGCGAAAGCCGTTTACGAAAAAATGCGCGCTCACTATTCAAATTACACGGGCCTTGTGGCGGCCGGAAAGGGCGATTCGGCCGAGGCGAATTCCGAACTTACCGAATATAAAAAGCTTCTGGATGAATATTCGAAGCTGAAAAAATAAAACGGAACATAACGCTATAAATCAGAAAAGTTATATAAAATAAAAAAACGCGCCTGAATAAAGAAGGCGCGTTTTTTTATGCTCTGAGATATTTGAGGCCGAGTTCTTCTATCATGGATATAATTGAAGAGCGTTGAAGCGAATTCAAGCCTTTCCAGTCAATAAGAAATATTTCCGCGCGCGGTGAAGTTTTTTCGGCCATCCGTAAAAGCATGGCTTTGTCGATCTTATCGGCGTGATATTTAGGGCACACATGCCCGACGGCAAAACCGCCTTCAAAACAGAATTTATTGAAACCTGAGCAGTAGTGCGATCCGCCTATCCCGACCGCTGAAGAAGCTGAAGTCGCGATCCCCTCTATGACCAGTTCTGAGATGGTCTGCGCGATGATCCTTCCGGCGTCAATGTTCCGCCACTCCTTTTCAGTCGAACCGATCTCTATGAACATCGCGGGTTTTTCAAGATACGGCCCGTGGTGCGTGGCCTCCATCGTAACGTTATACGATATCGAGTTATGATCATTTAATTTCATCATGGCTTTTTTCATCAAAAAAGGAAGCGAAACGCAGAGTTTTCCGTCAGAACCGCCGAAGTCGGCGGTCCCGAAGTTTCCGGGCGTATGCACTGAAAGAGTCGACATTTCAGATGAGGCCTGATGCCTTGTCGCGAAGATAAAAAGATCGGCCTCTATTCGTTCATCGAGTCCTTCAGCGAACACCGTATCGGTTTTAAGCGTATATAACCGGGCGTTCTCAAAAGAAAAAATATCGCGTCCGTCGAAACTGTCTCCAGTTTTTGAAAAATTGAATTCAGAAATTAGCCGCTCTTTTATATTAAGTCCGGCCAGGTCGTTCTCGCTGACTATTATGGCGATGTTATTTTTCATTGAGCCTCTTACGAGATTATTTTCTGTTCTTCGATGATGCCGCTTTTCATAAAATATTTAAGCCGGCCGGCCTGGAAGGTTTTTCTGAAAAAAGCCGCGTTATCTATCCAGTTCTCTTTTTCGTCGAGGCAGCCGTTCTTGGAAAAGCTTAACGACTGGAACATCTCAAAACATTTCGAGACGCCGAGGAATTTTTTATTGAAGCTCAGCTTCACGCCGAGAAGGTATCCGCATTTTTCGAATTCTTCGACCAGATCTTCATCGACATGTATCGAGAGGATGCGGGCGGAGCCGTCCTTTATTTTTTTGATGTTTTCGCGGCTGAAAAACATTCTCGCCGTGAGGGAATTACTTTTTTCGATAAAATCCATCTGATCAGGAAAAAGGGCCGATTTGGAATATCTGTTCTTCTGCGCGAATGAAAAATACTGAGTTAGGGTAGTGTGTCCTTCGAGCCTGTAAGAATAATAGTTCTCGGTGAATCTTATCCGCCATTTCTGAGTGAGCGATATGAGGGATGCCTCTATGTCGTCCCAGAGATCTTTACCGATGAAATAAGCTCCAAGTATTGATACGGTCGATTCGACGGTGTAAATATTCGCGGTCGAGAATTTATAGAACATGAACCAGATGAGCGCTCCCAGAAATATTCCGAAAAATTCCTTGAAGGAGCTTTTAAGTTCTGTATAAGCTGAACGCTGATGGGTGGAAATGTCTTTGACATATTCTTCAAAAGGATTGAACGAAAGATTATCTGAATTGATCTTACGGCTGTAAGGGTATAAAACCACATGACATTCGAAGGAGGAATATTTTTTGAGTTCCTCGATCCTGTTGAGTTCGATATCATAAATATGAGGAAGTTTTTCCGATTTTTTTAGCGAAATCAAGTTTTCGCATGGCGTGTTCAGCTGGTTCATAATACCTCTTGATAATTAATGAGGAACGCAAAAATAAAAACTCACGCTTTGAATTCAAGGATAAACCTTGTTCCTCCGGCGCGTTCGATCACGATATTTCCGCGGATCTGTTTTACCAGCATATCAACCAGCTGAAGCCCGAAACCGGCCGATGATTCGATATTTATAGATTCAGGCAATCCTTTGCCGTTATCCTCGACGACGCAAGTCACCAGACTGTTTTTTATCGAAGCCGATATTTTGATCTCAGGATTATCGCTGCCGTTAAAAGCGTATTTCATAATATTGGTTATCAGTTCGTTCATTATTATCCCGAGAGGAGATAAGCTCTTAGAACAAAGTTTGAAATCGTCGATGTTCTTGTTGACCTTCACGGCTGTTTTGCTGGAGAACATATTGACGATCTCGTCCACAAGAGGCTCAAGATAATCTTTGATGGATATTTCGTTGAAGTCGGCTGAACAGTATAGTTTGTCGTAGAGCACCATCATGCTTAAGATCCGGCTTCTGGCGTCGTTTAAGGCCGATATTGCCGCGGGTTCTTTTATCATGTTCGACTGAAGCGATAAAAGGCCCATTACGGAGTTCATATTGTTCTTGATGCGGTGATGGACCTCTTTAAGCATGAATTCTTTTTCGACGAGAAGCATTTTTATCTTTTCTTCGGCGCGAACGCGATCGGTAATATCGCTTGCGATCTCTACGACGCCGATAAGATCTCCGTTTGTATCAAATACCGGTTCACCGCGTTCTTCCCAGGTCCTGCCGTCCGGAGTGTGTATGATGGTCTGTTCGGTTTTTTTTGTTTTAAAAGCTTTCAGCGTCGGGCAGTCTTCGCAAGGCTTTGACGGATCGGCCCAAAATTCGTGGCAGGAGCGGCCTGTCATCTCATCAGGCGTCTTATTGACAGATATTGCCGCCGCCCTGTTCACCCAGATTATATTCAGTCCGCTGTCAACAAAGGCGATATTTGTCGTGATCCCATTTAAAATGGCGTTTTTTTGCGCCTCGCTTTTTTGCAGCGCTTCCTCGGCCCGCTTGCGCTTGGTTATATCGCGCATAACGACGACGGTGAACAGCTCTTCACGCAGAAGATAAGTGGAGGCGTTGACCTCCATGTCGAACGTCGTTCCATCCTTGCGTAATCCCAATGTTTCATAAGACAGCGGCGCCGGTTCGTTATTTGCGCGT
Source organism: uncultured bacterium (assembly GCA_964551445.1). Taxonomy (GTDB): domain Bacteria; phylum Muiribacteriota; class UBA9980; order UBA9980; family UBA9980; genus DAOPXV01. Next base: position 18,889 of record CAZKCG010000059.1, read on the forward strand.
TTCTGTATTTTCTGCCATACGGCGTCGCGATCTTCGTGAGCAATAATGTCTAAAACCGGCATTCCGTTTAGTTCGTCGGCGTTTTGGTAACCAAATAGCGCCGCATAAGCAGGGTTTACGAGCGTATGGATCCCGGCTCTGGAAACGCCTATGGCGTCGTTGGAATTTTGAAAGATCGCGCTGAGTTTGGCTTCGCCTTCGCGCAGCGCGTCCTCGATACGCGTCTGGTCGGTGATATCGATCGTGAAGCCCGCCAGATAAGTCGGTTTATCGTTTATATGTATCGGATATTTGATAGTCGTATATTTACGGCCGTTGAATTCTTCGTCGATGTACTTTACTTTGCCTTCTTTTAATATCTGTGTATCGTCGTCAACCATTTTTTTCGCGAGATCGGAAGGGAAAAGATCGTTCATATTCCTGCCGAGCAGCTCTTTCAAAGGCCTGTCCAGCATTTTTTCATAATTGGCGCTCAACCGCAATGAGCGGATCTGATCGTCCTTGAAAAAGACATATATGGGGCTGTGTTTCATGAACTGGCTGAATATTTCCTCGCTTTCGCGCAGCGCGACCATTTTCGCTTCGATATCCCTGTGCGCATCGAAAAGTTCGAACGCCATTTCTATGGACGAGCGCAGAACGAAGCTTCCTGAATTTTTGATGATGTATCCATAGCGCGTTATTCCGCGGACTTTTTCAACCATATCCCTTTCGGCGTGAGAGGTGAGGAAAACTATCGGCACATTTTTTTTTGCGAGAATAAGTTTTGCCGCCTCGGTGCCGTCGATACCGCTGCCAAGATCTATGTCCATCAGAATGAGATCTATTTCGTTTTTGCCGAGGGCCGCATCGACCGCGTCATTGCCCGAATCCGCGGTTATGATCGCGTAACCGAAGTCCCTGACCGTCTGAGATGTAAGTACTGCCGTAACGGGATCGTCTTCAACGATAAGAATAGTTTTTGGTATATGCCCGTCCATTTTATATCACCTGTTTCAGATAAAATAATTTTGTTCTTAAATATCGGGTTTGGGCCTGGCATGATGTTTTGACCTTGAAATAAGGCGTCCGGCAAAGCGATATCTTTCCCGGTCGGATTTTCAGGTTGGACCGTTAAAATTATCGCCGGGAGTGTTTTATATTCAGGTAACTATAATCAATTTTAGAAAATTTGTCAAACAGATTATTTATATTTTAGCGTTCCGGCGGTCAGGTTGATTTTTGAATTTTTAGCGCCAGCGAATAAAACTTGAAAAATTTCATAAAATTTAATATAATAGGCGCATTGAAAAAATTAATACTGTGACGGGCGGCGGGCGAAAGACCTTGAAATCGTGTCCGCGCCGTTATTTTATTTTAACGGAGAGTTTTCATGGAAGAGAACACAAAAGATAAACTGGCGCTGATAAAAGAACTGATAAGCCTTGTCGTGGTGACGCTCGGTTTAATGGGCGCGCTCATGTCCAACACGATCGTAGGAATTTTGCGCGACGTGAAGATCGATCCTATCACTCTTTCTATAATAATTGCCCTTCTGGGATTTCTCATGCTGCTTTTCGTAAGGCTTGTCTTCGGAGATGAAAAATATCAGGATTTCAAAAAGAAGGCGCTTGAAACGGCTAAGGACCTGGCCGTGATAATAGTTGTGATAGCGCTCATTTATTCCGGCGGAAGATACGCCATGAAACAGATCAACGAGGACATCGGCAAAAAAACGGATGCCGCCGATTTGGCGGCCGCCAGGAAAACCGCTGCCGATAAGGACGCGAAGGCTACTTTAAGCACGGTCAAATTAAAGGATAAGCCTGAAAAAGACAAAAAGAAAGCCGAATTAAAAGACGCGGAAGAACAGTCCGCTTTGAAAACGGCTAAAAATAAAAATGACGGTTCGTCCGCTCATTCGAAAACGGCAAAGGCTAAGGAAGACGCTAAAAAACAAAAAGACGAGAATAAAAAACATGGCGGCGAAGAGGCCATTGCGGCTAACGCAAAAAAAGACCGGGGCACGGCTGAAGTGACCGTTATTGTTGCGAAAAAAGGCGGAGAACCCACGGAAGTGAAGATATCGGAAAAACCGAATGTCAAAGATGAAACAGTACCGGAAAAGGCTTTGTCTTCGGGTCACGCGGAAACATACGAGATCAAAGTGACGAAAAAACCTGAAGAAACGGTTGAAGTTAAGATAAGCGGAAGATCCGGCGAAACGGCCGAAATAAAGACGGTAAAACCCGCCGCGGCGGAAACTGCCAAGACGGCTGAAGTTTCAAGGCCGGTTGAGAAGGCCCCGGCGACCTCTGAAATAGTTTTGAATACGCCGAAAATATCCGTGGACGAGGGTAAAGGCCAGGCCGCAAAAAAAGTCGACGAGGCCCCGAAAACTTCTGAAGCTGCCGTGAATGCAACGGTTCAGCCACAGACGCCCGCAAAGGCTCCGGAAGCCGTCAAGCCCGAAGAAAACCAGAGCGTAGTTATAAACGTGGTTGGAACGGACCCGGCTGAAATTTCTAAAAAAACGAATACGGTCAAACCGGAAGAAATCGTTGAAACAGTCACGATAAACGTTTCGGACAGCGAAGAGATACCGCTCGAGGAAGTAACGGCGGACCCTGATAAAACCACCTCCGAAATAGGTTTTTCGATAAAAGGTCCGACGGAGAACGCCAATGACAGCAAGCTCGTCGTAGAAAAAAAATTCGGGCTGGACGAGGCGGGCCGCGGAGTTAAAAAAGCCGGGACCAGGGTCATCAAAGGCGGCGCCGACGTTATTGAAAAAACGGGCCAGGGAATAAAAAAAGGCGTCGACAAGATAAAAAATATCTTTAATAATTAAGAGCCAGATTTTTATTGCAAAAAATTTTTTTTTGGTATAGAATGAAGTAAATATAAACTCCCCGTATCGAAGAGGGAGAAAGTCTTTAAAATCAAGGGGTATGGTGTGGGCGTATCAAAACTCACCGTCATTTCGGGCCATCTCGGTTCCGGGAAGACGGAATTTTCACTTAATTACACGACATTTCTGAAAGCTGAAAACCCCGAAAAAAAGGTCGTTCTGTGCGACCTCGATTTCGTCAATCCTTATTTCCGCTCGAGGCGCCACAAAGATGAGCTCGAAAAGAACGGCGTCACTATAATAACTCCCGACGACCGGGAGATATCGATGGCCGACATCCCTTCCGTTTCCGGAAAGATAAGGACCGCGCTCACCGATCTTTCAGCCGAAGTGATCCTGGAGGTCGGCGGCGACGAGGGAGCGATAGTTCTGGGCCATCTCAGGCAGGTTATCCGCGAACGCGGTTTTAACCATTACATGGTTTTAAACACTTACAGGCCTGACACCGATGACGGCGAAAAAGTTACGGGCATGATAAAACTCATCGAAAAGGTCAGCAGCGTGCCGATAACCGGGATCGTGCTGAACAATCACCTGATGTATGAAACTAAATACGAGGACGTTATAGACGGCTATAGAACGGCGGCGGCTATGGAGCTTTCCGCCACGCCGGTAAAGTATGTATGTATCAGCGGTGAATACGCTGAAAAAGCGAAAAAATTCGGTCTAAAAGAGAATGAAGAATGGTTCTATTTAAGGCGTTTCACGCGTTACGCGCACGAGACGCGATAAACGGTTAAGCCTGATAATTAATTAGAAAAGGGTGAGAGGTATGGGTAGAGTTGTTATTTCCGAAGAGATCTGCAAGGGATGCGATGCTTGCGTCCTTGTTTGCCCCGTTAAAATACTTAGGCTCGGCGACCACCTCAACGCGAACGGTTACCACCCGGTGACCTGCGTGGACCAGAATAAATGCACCGGATGCGCAAGCTGTTTCAGGGTTTGCCCCGACGTAGTGTTCGAAGTTTACCGCTAGATCGTATAAAAAGTATACGGCAATATGCCGATATTTTAATATTGTGATATTCCACTGGTATCCGGCTCTCGCGTGCCGCCGGAAGAAGACAGAATCTAATTACAGAATAGAATTCAAGGGGTGGATCTAAAAATGTCAAAAAAAGTTCTTATGAAAGGGAATGAAGCCGTCGGCGAAGCAGCCATTCTGGCCGGATGCCTGCATTATTTCGGCTACCCTATTACTCCGCAATCCGAATTACCGGCATATCTGGCTAAACACATGCCCAAAAGAAACGGCGTGTTCGTCCAGGCCGAATCAGAGGTATCGGCCATCAACATGGTTTACGGTTCCGGCGGCACCGGCGTGCGCGTCATGACCTCGTCTTCGTCGCCCGGCGTTTCGCTTAAACAGGAAGGCCTGTCGTATATCGCTTGCGCTGAAGTGCCGTGTCTCATCGTTAACGTAGTCCGCGGCGGCCCCGGCCTTGGAAACATAGCTCCCGCCCAGTCGGATTATTTTCAAGCCGTAAAAGGCGGCGGCCACGGCGATTACAGGCTTGTAGTGCTTTCGCCTTCGTCCGTTCAGGAAATGGCTGATTTCACTTTTCTGGCCTTCGATATAGCCGATAAATACAGGACGCCCGTTATGATGCTCTCCGACGGTTATCTCGGACAGATGATGGAGCCTGTTATGATGCCCGACACTTCGAATATTAAAAAATACGATAAACCCTGGGCTACGGTCGGCGCGAAAGGCCGCAAACAGAATCTTATCTCGTCGATACATCTTGTTCCCGAGGACATGGAAAAACATATCCATCACCTCTACGCGAAATACGCGGAGATCGAAAAGAACGAGCTGCGCTTTGAAGAATTCAAGTGCGAGGACGCCGAATACGTTATCGTAGCTTACGGCATCACCGCCAGAATTTGTAAGACCGCATGCACCATGGCTCGCGAACAGGGCATCAAACTCGGCCTTCTCCGCCCGAAAACTCTGTGGCCCTATCCGACCGCTCCGCTGGCTAAACTCGCCGGCGAGAAGCACGTTAAAGGCTTTATAGCCGTGGAACTTTCGATGGGCCAGATGGTAGAGGACGTAAGACTCGCCGTCAACGGTAAAAAACCCGTAGAGTTCTTCGGAAGAACGGGCGGCGTTGTTCCGTCGCCGACGGAAGTCCTTGAAAACATTAAAAAGATATTCAAACTCAAGTAAAAGGCGGAGGTAATTTAAAATGACAACGGATAAAGCAAAACTTCTCGAAGAAGTAAAAACAATGAAAAAAGTCGCCAGCCGCCCGAAATGCCTGAGCGACAGAGTTTTCCACTACTGCCCCGGCTGCACGCACGGCGTGGCTCACAGGCTCGTGGCTGAAACGATAGACGAACTTGGAATACAGGAAAAAACCATTGGCGTAGCGCCGGTCGGATGTTCCGTATTCGCCTACTGGTATTTCGACACGGATTTTTCGCAGGCCGCTCACGGACGCGCTCCGGCCGTCGCGACCGGCATCAAACGCTCGGTCCCTGATTCGGTTGTTTTCACATATCAGGGCGACGGCGATCTCGCCGCTATCGGCACCGCCGAAATAATACACGCCGCCAACCGCGGTGAAAGAATAACCGTAATATTCATAAATAACGCCATATACGGCATGACCGGAGGCCAGATGGCCCCGACTACGCTTATAGGACAGAAAACACAGACATCGCCATACGGCCGCGACGCTGAAACGATGGGCTATCCAATAAGAGTTTCCGAGATGCTCGCCGGTTTTGAAGGCGTAAAATATCTCTCCCGCGTGGCCGTCGACACTCCCGGAAATATCGTAAAAGCGAAAGCGGCCATCAAGAAAGCTTTCCAGACACAGCTCGAAGGCAAAGGGTTTTCGATGGTAGAGATACTTTCGATCTGTCCTACCGACTGGGGACTTCCGGTCGCCGAATCTAAAAAATGGCTGCAGGAGAACATGATACCTTATTATCCTCTCAAGGAATTCAAATCGCCCGAAATGGCTGCGAAAGGCGGGGAAACAAATGAGCAAAAATAATAACTGCAAATTTCCTTTGAATCTCGTTATCGCCGGTTTTGGCGGACAGGGCGTCCTCTTGGCCGGTAAACTTATAGCCGAGGCCGGTCTCGCGGAAGGCCGCGAAGTTTCGTGGATTCCGTCATACGGACCTGAAATGCGCGGCGGCACGGCCAACTGCACCGTCATCCTTTCCGACGACGAGATAGGTTCGCCTGTCGTTGAAAATCCTGACGTGTTAATGATAATGAACCGCCCCTCGATGGATAAGTTCCTGCCTTCGCTGAAAAAAGACGGCGTCTGCATTTATAACAAGTCTATAATTGACGGTTTTACACCGAGAAACGACGTTAAAATGATAGCTCTGCCGGCTTCCGAGATCGCCGATAAGATAGGTTCGACCAAGCTTCTGAACATGGTGCTTATAGGCTCGTTCATGGGCGCGACCAGGGCTTTTACGAACGACAGCATTATGTACGCTTTAAAAAAATCCATTTCCGCGAAACATCAAAACCTCATTCCGCTCAATGAAAAAGCTATTACAGAGGGCGAAAACTTTGTTTCTTGATTTTATCGCGGTATTATGTTATAATTAACTCACAAATTTAGTATCGAGAAGAAACAATAAAAACGGGTTGGTATGAATAATGTTGAAGCCTGCTACATATATTTTAAGAAAAGGGCTGATATCTAATGTCAATTAAAATCTATTTGAACGGTGAATTCGTCGATAAGGAAAAGGCCGTAGTGTCGGTTTACGATCACGGCTATCTTTACGGCGACGGAACATTTGAGGGGATCAGAGCCTATAAGGGCTGTATCTTCGCCCTTCGTGAACATCTTGAAAGGCTTTATTATTCGGCCAAGACGCTCATGATCGATATTCCGATGTCAATCGAAGAAATGGAAAAACTGGTAGCTCAGACGATGGTCGTAAACGACCTCGAGGACGCTTACATTCGTCTGGTCGTTTCCCGCGGAGTTGGCGATCTGGGCCTGGACCCGAGGAAATGCTCAAAACCCACGATCGTGATAATCGCCGATAAAATAAAGCTTTATCCCGAGGAATTCTATCAGAGGGGCCTCGATGTTATAACCGCCTCCGTGCGCAGAACTCCGGTAGATTCCTTCAACGGAAAGGTCAAGTCGCTCAATTACCTCAACAATATAATGGCGCGTATCGAAGCCAACAATAACGGCGTCGGTGAAGCGATAATGCTCAACCACCAGGGTTACGTGGCGGAATGCAGCGCCGACAACATCTTCATTGTCAAGAACAACGAACTTATAACGCCCTCTCCACACCTTGGTCTTCTAGAGGGAATTACAAGAAATTCGATAATGAAGGTGGCGCGTTCGCTGGGAATTACCGTAAAAGAAGAAGTTTTCACAACGCACGACGTTTATAACGCGGATGAAGTTTTCCTCACCGGATCCGGCGCCGAGGTTGTCGCGGTCATTCGCGCCGACAAACGCATAATAGCCAACGGAGTTCCCGGCACGATGACGAAGCTGCTTCGTGAAAACTTTATAAAATACGCTTGTTCGTATGGATACAAACTCAGGGATCTTCCCGTCGAAGACGTGAAGGCCGCGAAAGCGATGGCCGTTAAATAATAACGATAAAATTGCTGAATAAATCGAATATATAATTTCTCTTATATTATAGTAAGATCGGGTTAAAAACCCGGTTTTACTATAAGTTTTTAATGAGAAGACGCAAATCGAAAAATAAGAGGTGTAATTTAAAATGAACCTTTTTGACCAGATCTACAAAGACATGATCGACGCTAAAAAAGCTCGCGACTCCTTTAAATCCGAAGCTTTGTCCTTTATCTACGCGGCGATAAAACAATACCAGATCGACGCCCGCAAACAGAAAGATATTATTACCGACGAAGAGGTCGTGACGGTCCTTAATAAAGCCGTTAAACAGCGTAAAGACTCGATCGAAATGTATACTTCGGGAGGCCGCGCCGAACTCGCCGATAAAGAAAAGAAGGAGCTCGAAATACTTTTTGGTTATCTTCCGAAACAGATGACCGAGGACGAGATCTTCGAATTCATAAAAAAAGAGGCCGCCGCGCTCGGTATAACTTCCGCGAAAGACATGCCCAAACTTATGGGCGGCGTGATGCCGAAACTTAAAGGAAAGGCTGACGGAAAGATGGCGAACGAGATGGCTAAAAAGGTCATGGCCGCCATAACTTCAGCTGCCGCTCAGGCTTAAATAGTTAGGCGCTATCGGAAGGGCGCCGGCGCGTAACTTTTATTCGCTGGCCGGCTCGCCTTCACCTTAAATTATAATGCCGGGCCGCGCTTTGTTTTATTGATGACCCGTTCCTTAAACACCGAAAACGCTTACCCGGCAGGATATCTGAGCATTCATTCAGAATGCCGGCCGGTATAACTCTTGAAAACAGGCAGGTGAGTTGTTATGTCCCAAAGTCTTTCACACCGTCTCAGACTCCCGCTTCTGTCATTTATCTTATTTTTTTCAGCCGTCGCTTCAATAGTTTTTTTCGTGATACCCATTATCGTGAACGATAATGCCTGCGCCGCGACCACTTACGTGATCCCCGTGCGCGGCACCGTCGAGCACGCTCTTTTGAATTTCATGAAAAGAGGTTTCGAGGACGCTAAAAAAAGCGGGTCCGATCTCATTATAATCGATATCAACACTTTCGGCGGCCGAGTGGACGCCGCCATCGAAATATCCAAGCTTCTGCGCGACGAATCGAAAAAAGGCGTGAAGATCGTCGCCTACGTTTCGGAGAACGCCTGGTCGGCTGGCGCTCTCATCGCCATATCCACACCTAAAATTTATATGGGAAAAGGTTCTTCCATCGGTTCGGCCGAGCCGAAAAACGCCGATACATGGACGACGGACGAGAAGATGATCTCCGCTCTCCGGGCCGAATTCAAGTCGGTCGCCGAGGCTATGGGCTATCCCAAGGAACTCGCCGAGGGCATGGTCGATAAGGACGTTGAAATAAAAGAACTTAAGCCGAAAGGCAAATTATTGAACATGACCGCCGAGCAGGCCGTTAAAAGCAAGCTCGCGGTGGAGGTCATAAGTTCCATTGAAGACGTCATAGCTAAAGAAAAAGGCCCCATGACCTATTTTATTCAGGAAGAAACGATAGGCGAAAAGGTTGCCAGATTCGTGTCAGAACCTATGGTCTCAGGAATTTTACTCAATCTTGGTATTCTCGGGTTGACGGTTGAATTCTGGATGCCGGGCCATATCGCTCCGGGCCTCGCCGGGCTTATGTGTTTCGCTCTTTTCTTCTGGGGACACTCCATAGCGAGCGCGGGCACGATGCTTCCGCTGGTACTTTTTTTGATAGGCGTTACGCTCATACTGCTCGAGGTTTTTGTAATACCCGGGTTCGGCCTTGTCGGACTCATGGGTATCGTATCCACCTTCGCCGGAATTTATATGGCGTTTCCCGACCCGCACGAAGCGGTTATCACCGTTTCTGTCTCGATCATACTAACGACGGTAATGCTCGCGATATTCATAACTTATTTCCCGCAGAGTAAAATGTTCTCAAAGATGATGCTTTCAAATTCGATGTCTTTAAAAGCCGGATACGTCGGCACGAAAGAGGAACAATCGAAATTCGTCGGAAGAAGCGGGACCGCCACGACCGATCTTAATCCTGCCGGGAAAATAGAGATCGACGGTGAAAAGGTCCCTGTCGTGTCTGACGGCGATTTCATAGCGAAAGGCGCTACGGTCAGGGTTGTTTCATCGGAAGGCAACGTGGTTACTGTAACGAAGGTTTAAAGCATGGCGTGACCATCAAAATAAACCGTGCTTAATATAGTTTTTAAATGATCCTGGAATTATCATCGTCTGATATCTCAATCGACTTAAAGTCAAATAATAAAATAATTATTGGAGGTTTTTAAATGATCGACAACCTTTTTTCGGCTCTCGCGCAATACAGCCGCTATTCATCCTCGTCCGACACCACTGAAGTTCTTCTGGTGGTAGTGGTCATAGGCATACTCATTTTCGTAAGCTTCATAGCGTACATGGTTCCGCTGCGCCTCTGGATAGCCGCGTGGACATCAGGCGTGAACGTGGGTTTATGGACGCTCATCGCCATGAGGCTCCGCCGCATCGTTCCTTCCGATATAATCAACCCCCTCATTCAGGGCGTAAAAGGCGGTATCGACGGACTCGAGATAGGCCAGCTCGAAGCGCATTATTTATCGGGCGGCAACGTCGAGCGCGTCGTATCGTCTCTTATAGCGGCTCAGAAAGCTAATATAAAGCTCGATTTCAATAAAGCGGCCGCCATCGATCTCGCGGGCCGTAACGTTTTAGAAGCCGTTCAGATGTCGGTCAATCCGAAAGTTATTCAGACCCCGAAAAACTCAGCCGTGGCCCAGGACGGTATCGAACT